>NZ_CP072165.1:0-332684 GCF_019355815.1 Rhizobium sp. B21/90
AACGGCGACCTGCATCGCCGTTCGGAGAAACCAGGAGACCTGCAGCTATCCGCCGATCATCAGCTTGACGATCTCGTCATGAGTGGTTTCGGCAATCTTTCTTTCGCCGGCAACGATGCCGCGACGCAGGACGACGATCCGGTCGGAGACGGCAAAAATATCCTGCAGGTTATGGGAAATGAAAACCACGCCTCGCCCTTGCGCTTTCAGGGATTTGATGAGCGCCACGACCTTGCGCTGCTCGGGCACGCCGAGTGCTGCCGTCGGCTCGTCCATGATCAGGATCCGCGCATTCCAGTAGACGGCACGGCCGATTGCCACCGCCTGGCGCTGGCCGCCGGAAAAGTTGCTGACCGGAGCATCGAGCCGCTTTACGTGGAAATCCAGTGTCGCCATCGTCTTGCGGGCAGCCTCGGCCATAGCTTGGCGATCGATGACTGGCAGGAAGCCGAAGACCTTTTTCATCGGCTCGCGGCCAAGGAAGATATTGGCACCTATGGTCAGGTTATCAGCAAGCGCCAGGTCCTGATATATCGTCTCGATGCCTTTTTCCCGCGCGTCCTGCGGCGAGGAAAACGACACAGGCTTGCCCTCGATGAGGATATCGCCGGAGGTCGGCGGATAGACGCCGGAAATCGTCTTGATCATTGTCGTCTTGCCGGCGCCATTGTCTCCAGCCAGCGCTACCACTTCGCCAGGATGGACGACCAGCGAGCAGTTTTCCAGCGCTTTGACCGCGCCGAAGCTGCGGGACAGGTTGCGGACTTCGAGCAGGGGGGTCTGGCTATTCATCTTGCTTTGCTCCGGTGAACCGGCGCTGGGCCTGGTCAATGAGAACCGAAATGATGATGACGACGCCAACGGCGATGAACTGCCAGAAGGGTTCGACATTGAGGAAGACGAGACCGTACTGGATGACTGCGATGACCAGCGCGCCGGCAACGGTTCCGAGGATCGATCCGGATCCGCCAAAGAGGCTGGCGCCGCCGATGACCACGGCCGCAACGCAATCGAGCAACAGCGGTTCGCCCGCCTGGGCAGCACCTGCCGTGAAGCGCGCGGCATAGAGCGCACCGCCAAGGCCGGCGCAGGCCGCCGACAGCATGTAGAGCCGCATCAGATGGCGCTTGATATCGATCCCGGCGCGACGGGCAGCCTGTGCGTTGGCGCCGATCGCGTAGTTATGCTGGCCGAAGCGGGTCTGGCTGAGCAGGTAATGCATGAGCAGCACAAACACCGCCGTGACGATGACCAGGTAGGGAATGCCGAAGATGCGGCCGTTGCCCAGGATGGCGAAATAGTCGTTGTTGACAGGCACCGTCGTTCCACCGGCGAGCAGGAAAGCCGCGCCGCGTGCGACGCCGAACATACCGAGCGTGCCGATGAAGGGCGGAACCTTCAGCCGCGATATCAGCAGCCCGTTGACGACGCCCGGAATGGTGGCGACCAGGATGGCGACGAGAATGCCGAAGATCATGGCAGCCGGCAGCGGCATGTAAAGGCCGGCTATATTGGTCATGTGGGCAGCCACCACGGCGGCAAGCCCCATGATAAAGCCCATCGACAAATCGATGCCGCCCGAAATAATGACGAAGGTCTGGCCGATGGCAAGAAGCAGCGGCGCAACGGCAAAGATCGCGATCGACTGCCAATTGAAAGGCGAGAACACGAATGTTCCGCCGAACGAAAGGCGTGACCAGATCTCGAACACGAGGATCAGCGCGGCGAGAAACAACCAGGCACGCAATTGGGCGATCCGCGTGATCAGGCTTTTGGTCTGGTCGGCATGGTCCGCCTGAGGCGCGACATGCAGGTCCGCCTTCGGCGGGGTTTCGACAGTGCTTGTCATTTTTTCATCCAGGAGCAGGGCCTGCGGCCTAAGGCTGCATGCGTTACAAATTGACGCTGGAAACCGCCCGCGGAGGATAGAGACCGACCGCGGGCGCCCTTTGGATTAGTCAGAGTAGATGTACTTCGCGACCTTTGGGTCGGACACATTGGCCTTGTTGATGATGGTAAAGCCCGTGCCGATTGCGGTCGGGATGGAATTGCCGGTCAGGTGCGCATAGGCGGCCATGACACCAAAATAGCCGATCTCGGCCGGATGCTGGGCGATGGCAACATCGACCAGGCCGGACTTGAGATTGTCGACCATGCTGGTCGGTGCGTCGAAGGCGACAACCTTGACCGCGCCCGTCTTGCCAGCCTGCTTGACGCCTGTGGCCGATCCGAGAGCCGAAAACAGGTTGGCGCCGAACACACCGACGAGATCCGGGTTACGGGCAAAGACTGCCTGAACCTGGGACGCCGCCTTGTTGGCATCGTTGTCGTTGAACTGCGTGTCGAGCACTTGAATGTTCGGATGGTTGGCGGCCATTTCCTTCTTGAAGCCCTGCTCGCGCTGGTCGGTCGTCGAGACGCCCGGCTTGACGTTGGAGACATAGACCTTGCCCTTGTCGCCAACGGCAGTTGCCAGCGCGCGGGCAGCGATTTCACCGCCGAGCACATTGTCGGATGCGATGTAAGAGAGCGGGAAATCGGCATTGCCGGCGCCGGTCTGATACACGCCCGTGCCGATGAACGTATCGACGGTGATGACCGGAATACCGGCGTCGCTCGCCTTTTTCAGCGGCTGGACCAGCTGGTCCTTGTCGGTCGGGGCGATCAGGATGGCATCAGGCTTCTTGGCAATGACCGCGTCCAGCACCGGCACCTGCGTGACCGGATTGAAATCGGGGGCACCCTGGAACACCAGTTGAGCGCCAACAGCCTTGGCAGCAGCCTCGGCACCCTTGCGCATAGTGATATAGAAAGCGTCTGTGGTCAGGCCGGGTACGAGTGCGATTGTATATTTCTTGTCCGCAGCGCCGGCGTGACCTGCGGTCAGGGCTGTGGATGTTACAATTGCCGCAGCAGCGGCAACCTTGAAGAATGAACGACGCTTCATAGTCTCCTCCATTATGAGCTAGTGTTCTATGCTAGACGGCGTCCCCTCCTGGAAACCGGCCAACACGATCCTCATGCCGAGATGCACCTCTCGTCAAGTGAAATTTCTTCCTGAAACGAATTTCCTTATTTTTGAATGAATGCAAATGGACTTTCCGAAATGCTCAGCTTGTCGCTTCCGCGCGCAGAATGTCCAGGATGGCCTGCGCGGTGGCGGTGTCCGTAACGAGGGCATTGATCATGCCCGCCCGCACTGCGCCGATGACGCCGGCCGCCTTCTCGACGGTGGCAACGACGCCGATCGCCAATCCGGTACGACGCAATTGCTCGGGCGAAGCTGCAATCATCCGCTCCTCGCCTACCCAGGTCAGCATCCGGCCATCGATGTCGACATAGTGGCGGATGACATCGCCGACGGCACTCAGCGCCTGCTCGTTCAGCGTGGCGGCACTCGCTTCGGGCGGATTTATGGCGTGGGGAAGTCCTATTCCGACGATGCAGCAATCCATGCGGTCCCAGAGACCAGTGGTCTCGCGCACGAAGGGGTCGCTGAGAAATGCCTCGCGCAAATCCGTCGAAGAGAGATACGGCGCGTGCAGGAAGCGGGGCGTGCCGCCGACATGTTCGGCAGCCAGGCGGACAAACTCATTGATCTGGAAGTGCTGCGCCGCCTGCTGCATCCCGCCGTTCAAGGGCACCACCAGCATACCGGGAATACGGGGCAGGCCAACCATCAGCACTTCGCGAATGGCCCTCCCCCAGCCTATGCCGAGCACCGAGCCGGTTCCGAGGCCCTCTTCTTTCAGCAGGTTTCCCAAGGGGGCAGCGAGAGACCCCAGAACACCCGAGGCCGGCGTATCGATCACCGCAGCGCGCTTCAGCTTGAGCGCCTCGATCAGTTCGAGCCTGATCTCGTCCGGTGAGGCGAGGTCCAGAACTTCGATCCTGACAATCCCGACTGCACGGGCCTTCTGCAGCAGGCGGGACACTGTTGCCGTCGAGACACCCACCTTCTTGGCAATGTCAACCTGCGACATGTCTGCCTCATAGTGCAGCTTTGCAACCATGTGCAGCATGGCGCGCGATGCCGGAGTTTCTTGCGAAGGCTGCGGAGGCACTCTTGCAATTCCTTTCTGAAACGTGTTACATGAACGAGACTTGGAGGAGTTATCGCTGAAAAGCGGCTAAACCGCAATCCTGCCGAAATGCCTAAAAATCAAGGCTATCCCATCGCCAACCGCACCCGGTGGCGCATCGCAGAATTGTGACCGTTTTCAGAGGCTCCGTCGAGCAATTGATCAGCAACCGCCCATAATTCAGCGGACAGGGAGTAGATGTGATGACAGCCATGACGACAGCGGAACAGCGCGCGTATCAGCAAATCTGCGGGGCCAACGGCGCGATGATGGTGATCGCGTGCGACCAGCGCGGCGGAATGCGGTCGCTTCTCGCCTCCACGCCCGAGGAGCAGGCAAAGATCGGCAACGACATGCTCGGCGATACCAAGGCCGATATCACCCGCCACCTCGCCGCCCACGCCGGCTGCGTGCTGGTCGATCCGATCTGCGCCGTACCGCATCTCGTTGATCGCGGCATTCTTCCGCGCGATACCGGGCTTCTGATCGGCCTCGACGCATCCGGATGGGACACATCGCCGGAAGGCTACCGCATTTCCAAGATGGTGGAAGGCATCGATGCCCGGCGCGTTCGCCAACTCGGCGGCACCGGCGGCAAGATCATGGTCTATCTGCGCATGGATGTTCCGGAGGCCAACACGCAGAACCTTGCAACATTGAAGCACTTCATCGAGGATTTCGGTCGCGAGGATCTGCTGCTCGTCGTCGAGTTCCTGACCTACCGGCTCGAAGGTGAAAGCCCTGCGGAATACGAAGCGAAAGTGCCGGCTCTGATCTTCGAGGGCTCGCGCGCATGCCTGGAATTGGGTTCCAAGGTTCTGAAGATCCCTTACCCTGGCTCGGAAGAAGCCTGCGCCAACATCACCAAGCTTGCCGGCAACGTTCCATGGGCTGTGCTGTCGGCCGGTGTCGATCACGAGACCTTTCTCGTCCAGGTCGAAGCAGCCATGAAGAACGGCGCTTCGGGCGTCATTGCAGGCCGTTCGCTTTGGAAGGACTGCATTTCGATAGACCGGGAAATCTCGGAAAAGAAGCTTTCGACGATCGCGGTCTCGAGATTGAAGGATATCCAGGCGATCATTGCGCGCTATTACAATACGCGCACCAGCAAGGCAGCATAAGGTCCGGTCGCAGACATGAAAACGCAGCAATGTGCAATCGGCGTCGATATCGGCGGTACGAATATTCGCGCTGCACTGATCTCCGCGACCGGAGAGATCCTGAGCAAGAAGGTCGTTCCCGGGAGCCGCGACCGGGAAACGGCCATCGACATCATCTCAGGCCTCATCCGCGAAATCGATGGTCCACAGGTCGTGGCCATCGGCATCGGCGTTCCCGGGCGCGTCGATGCCCATGCGGGGGCCGTGCTGTCCGGCGGTTATCTCGATTTGTCCAGCTGCGATTTCAGGACGCTGATCGAAAGCGCGTTCGGCAAGCCGGTGGCCATTGCCAATGACTGCAGCATGGCGCTGCTCGGCGAGACCGGCGTCGGCGCATCACGCGGCGCCCGCAGCGCCGTGATGCTGACGATCGGCACCGGAATCGGCGGTGCGGCAATGGAAAACGGGCGCATCGTCAACGGCAAGCAAAGTGCCGGGCAGCTTGGCCATATCGTCGTCAACCACGGCGGCCGGCAATGCATCTGCGGACAGGTGGGATGCGTCGAAACCGAATCTTCGGGAACCGCGCTTGGGCGCCACCTCGACGAAGCCGGATATCCGGCCGGAACGCGGTTCGAGGATATCCTCAGCCAAGCACGGGACGGAGACGACCGCGCCCTCGGCGTCATCAGGAACTGGGCGGGACCGCTTCGCGCGGCGCTCGGAACACTATCGGCAGCCTTCGATCCGGCCATGCTGCTGCTCGGCGGAGGCATGGGACAGGCGGCAGTCGAGGCGCTGGCGTTTCTTCCGGCCGTGTCAGGCTGGAACTGCACGCCGGTCAGAGCCGCAGCACTCGGTGACGATGCGGGCATAGTTGGCGCAGGGCTCGCAGCCCACGAACTCGCCAGGCAGCGGCAAGGCTGGCCTTCGCGCCAGGCCAGCGGCAAACGTGTGCTCATGGTCAATGGCATACCCGCATCGGGCAAGAGCCGTCTGTCGCATGCGGTGTCCGAGGCAACGGGATGGCCGATCCTTGCCCTCGATACTGTCAAGAACCCATTTCTCGAATACATCGAAGACGTCGACCGGCTGTTCAACCGGACGCTCGGCAAGGCAAGCTACAAGGCGATATGGTCGGTTATCCGCGATGCGCCCGACGGTTCGACCTTCATTGTCGATGCGTGGTTTGGGTTTCAGCCGCTCGAGCTCCTCAGGGAGCATATAGAAATGTCCGGCGCCACCGACATTGCCGAAATCTGGTGTCATGCGCCGGGAGAGATCCTCGCAGAGCGATATGCTGCCCGGCTGGAGAAGCGCCTTCCCGGCCATCCCGGGGCTTCCTATATCCCGGAACTGATCGAGCTCGCCAAGCGGGCCGGCCCCTCCGCAGTCGGCCCGGTCTACGATGTCGATACAACGCAACTTCCGGATGACGACGCTGCCGTTAGATGGGCAAAATTGGTGCTCTCCGGGATGACGCCAGCGTCATAAGCCGGAACCGAGCTATCCGCGCTACTTCGCAAGCCGCAACGGATTGACCACAAGGGTGACCACAACGCCGCCCTCGAACCATTCGTACTTGATGGAACCTTGAAGCTGGCCGGTAACGCTTCGCTCGACGAGCTTGCTGCCGTAGCCTCCGACGCCGGTGGGTGCGCGGACCTTGGGTCCCCCCCGCTCTGTCCAAACGATCGTCACGGCTTCATCATGCGCCGAGCAGGACACATCGAGTATTCCGGTATCCACCGACAGCGCACCGTACTTCAGGGAATTGGTTGCCAGTTCATGGACGATCAGCGCCAGGATTGTCGTTGCCGATTCCCCGACGCTCATGCGCGGTACGGAAACGCGGATACGCCCGCTGAATGCGCCGAGATCGTCGTAGGGCGCAAGCAGAACGGTAAGCAGGTCGCCGAGAAGCGCCGACGCTTCCTTCGTCTGGCCGGGTACGGGCCGCACCAGATCGTGGGCACGACCGAGAGCCGTCAAGCGCAGCGTCAGCTCTCGCGCCATATCGTTGGTGGTCTCGGTCGAGCGGGAAGTGATAGCCGTTAACCCTGCAGCGATCGCCAGAAGATTCTTGACGCGATGGCTCATCTCGCCAGCCAGCAGTTCACGGCCTTCTTCCGCCTGCTTGCGTCCGGTGACATCGATAAAAATACCGAACATGATCCGCTTGACCATTCCAGCATCGTCACCTTGGCCGCGCGCCGAAATCCATTTGAGCTCTTCGCCGATTATAACGCGGAAATCGATCTCGTAGGCGCCGATGAGAGCCCTCGTCGCCGTGAAGGCAGCCCGGACGCGATCACGGTCAGCCGGGTGGATGTGGGCAGAAAGGTCTTCGAAATTGATATCCTGGCCGCGCGGAATTCCCCACAAGTCATAGGCATGATCGTCCATAGCCAAGGCATCCGTGTCCACATTCCACGACCATAATGTGACGCCGGCCGCCTGAATCGCGCGTACCAGGTTTTTGGGTTCCCAAAGAAGAGGTTTCAAGGCTTCTGCTGTCGTGGTCATGGAAACTCCGGAATCTGGCTGCTGGCAATGCAATGCGGTATAGCTCTATGCGCAGTTAAAAGTCCAAATTGTCAAAAACACTCTTCATTGGCAACCTCGCCATGATTGCATCCACGAGTAGCGATACTCATCCGCAATCCAGAAGAGAGTCACCCGAGCCCGGAGAAAGTAACCGCAGGGTCCCGCGTGCGAAATCGCATCTACTCGGGAAACAGGCTGGTGAAACGCAAAGCCCTGCCGCCGGTGGCGACCACTTTGTTCATCTCTTTTTCCAGCAGATCGCGATCGTCGGCGCCGCGCAGCAAACGCCCCGACAGCGCATCGAAGCGACCGCTGGCGATATCGACGATGAGGCCGGCGGCACGCGACGGAGGCACGTCTACGCCATCGGCAAACAGCTGCTGGATTGCGGGAAGGTGCTTTTTCCCTTCCTCCGACAGGAGCTGCATTTCCGTCATAGTCGTCCGCACCAGTCCCGGATCCACCGCGAAAGCGAGAACACCGCCTTCCCTGGTGGTATCGTTGAGACATTCGGTAAAGCGCATAATCGCTGCCTTGCTGGATGCGTAGCCGGAGCCGTTCGGAAAGCTGTTGCCGGTTCCGCCGCCGACAAGGTTGACGATGCGGCCCTTGCCGCGCTCAAGCATCGCGGGTGCGAGCGCCCGCGACGTATGAAAGCTGCCACGCAGATTGATTTCGACGTCTTGCCACCAGACATCGGGATTGCATTCCCAGATCGGTCCGAACGCACGGAAGGAGCCGTGATTGTTGACCAGCAGGTCGACCGGGCCGAGCTTTTCGGCGATGAGCGCAGTCGCGCGCGCTACCGCATGCCGATCGACGAGGTCGACTGGCAGTGCGAACGCCGTCCCGCCGTCCTCGCGGATCAGCGATTCCGTTTCGGCAATCTCGCTGCCAGTCCGTGCCACAACTGCGACCGCGGCACCGGCTTTGGCGAGATGACGGGCGATTTCGCGGCCTATGCCTCGGCCCGCACCTGTCACCAGGCACACGGTTCCATCCAGCTTGTTCAAGAGAGTCTCCTCGTTCCGATCGGCATCAGGGCAACACCCGTCCGATCTGTCCCGGAGTGGACATATGGCGTGTCCGCCGGAATTCAACGCGTCAACCTCTAACATTGCCGCGGAGAGCGCAGCTTTCAAAAGATCCGCTGACGCCCCGACAGCGTAAGGGATTGCACCAGACGATGTCCCTCACCTGAAAGCCCTTCGATGAAGCCCGTCCGTCATCTCATCTTCGTTCTCGGCGATCAATTGTCCGCCTCCCTCTCCAGCCTTGAGAACGCCGATCCTGAGCAGGATGTGGTCCTGATGTGCGAGGTCATCGAAGAAGCGAGCTATGTGCCGCATCACAAGTTGAAGATCGCGCTGATCTTCTCGGCCATGCGGCATTTCGCCGAGGAACTTCGCCACAAGGGGTTCGAACTGCGATATACGCGACTGGACGACCCGGAGAATGCCGGCTCGTTTACCGGTGAACTCGCCCGCGCCGTCGCCGCCGTGTCGCCTCGGGGCGTCGTCGTCACCGAGGGTTCCGAATGGCGGGTCTTGGAGTCGCAAGAGGGTTGGAAATCGACCCTCGAAGTCCCTCTCGAAATCAGGACAGACACCCGTTTTCTGTGCTCCGTAGACATGTTCCGGGAATGGGCAGCGGGAAGACGCTCACTGACGATGGAATATTTCTATCGCGACATGCGCCGGAAAACCGGCCTGCTGATGCGAGGCGCGGAACCCGAGGGCGGCAAATGGAACTTCGATGCCGAAAATCGAAAGCCGGCAAAACCGGATATGTTTCGCCCGAAGCACCCGGTTTTCCAACCTGACGCGATCACCACCGAGGTCCTCGATCTCGTCGAGCGGACATTTGCCGGGAACATGGGCTCGACGAAGAACTTCGGATTTGCCGTCACCCGCGCCGATGCAGAGACCGCATCCGAGGCTTTCATACGTGATTTTCTACCGAACTTCGGCGAAACCCAGGATGCGATGCTGAGAGACGAGCCGTTTCTCAACCACGCACTGCTATCGTTCTATATCAACATCGGCCTGCTCGACCCGCTGGCTGTCTGCCGCGCAGCAGAGCGGGCCTATCTCGAAGGATCGGCGCCGCTGAATGCGGTGGAAGGCTTCATCCGCCAGATCATCGGCTGGCGGGAATATATAAGAGGCATCTACTGGCTGAAGATGCCAGGATATGAAAACAGCAATGTCTTCGAAGCCAGCCGGCCGCTTCCGGCGTTTTTCTGGACCGGCGACACCGAGATGACCTGCCTTTCGACTGTCATCACGCAAACGATGACCCATGCCTATGCGCACCATATCCACCGCCTGATGGTGGTCGGGAATTTCTCTATGCTGGCTGCCCTCGATCCCCACGCCGTCCACGAATGGTATCTGTCTGTCTATGCGGACGCCTTCGAATGGGTGGAGCTTCCAAACGTGATCGGCATGAGCCAGTTTGCCGATGGTGGCTTCATGGCGTCCAAACCCTATGCCGCCAGCGGCGCCTATATCGACCGGATGTCCGATTACTGCAAAGATTGCCGATACGACGTATCGAAGAAGGTCGGCGACGATGCCTGTCCGCTGAACGCGCTCTACTGGGACTTCCTCGATCGCAACAAATCCGTCCTGTCGAAAAATCATCGTCTGGCGCAGGTCTACGCATCCTGGAACCGCATGGAGGATGGCAAGCGACAAGCATACAGGGCCAGCGCTGCAGCGTTTCTCCAGAAACTCGATACCGGCGAGAAAGTCTAATGAAGCCCCGCCTCTCCATGACGAGACCCGCACCATGCCGAAAATGAAAAAGAAGGCGGACCTGCCGACGAAAATCTGCGCATCATGCGGCCTGCCCTTCACCTGGCGCAAGAAATGGGCTGCCAGCTGGAGCGATGTCAAGTTCTGCTCGGAGCGCTGCCGCCGCACCAGGTCCGACACCAAGCCGACCCCCGTCAGTTGAACGTGCCGTTTGATGCACGATTGAATAAATCAAAATTCTCGATATAGAAGATCATCCATTTCCTGAAGGCTGATCGGACTTTCATGAGCCGCAATTTCCTTGTCGTCGACCCCGTGGAAGACATGTCCGTGCTGAAGGGCCTCGCCTCGCCTGCGCGGGTTTCCATCCTCAAATTGCTGCACGAAAAGGGGCCTCTCAATGTCAACGAGATCGCCGATATCCTGTCGCTGCCGCAATCCAGCGTATCGACGAATGTCCAGATGCTCGAAGAGGCCGGCCTCATCCGCACCGAGACGCACAAGGCTCGAAAAGGCAACCAGAAGGTCTGTTACAGCGTCTACGACGAAGTTCTCGTTGTCTTCAAGAACGACATCAAGGAAACCGAAGCGGACGCCGTGGAAGTTTCCATGCCGCTTGGTCTCTACACCAGCTTCGAGGTGACAGCTCCCTGCGGCCTCTGTTCGGTCGATGGTATCATCGGCTTGCTCGATGTTCCCAGCACCTTTCTCGACCCCGACCGGATGAAAACAGCGCTCATCTGGTTCACTCGCGGCCATGTCGAATACCAGTTCCCGAACAATGCGCGGCTGACCAATACCAGCGTCCGCGAAATAGAATTCGTCATGGAACTGAGCTCGGAAGTGCCCGGCACCAGCGCCGACTGGCCTTCGGATATCACTCTCTCGGTCAACGGCGTCGATGTCGGCACCTGGACGTCGCCCGGCGATTTCGGCGACAAACGCGGCGTCTTCACCCCTGATTGGTGGAAGCTGAAGGGATCGCAATACGGAAAGCTCAAGAATTTCCGCATCACGGACGACGGCGCCTTTGTCGACGGATTGCGCATCTCCAACATTTCGCTGGCAGACCTGAAACTCGAGGAGCACCACTCCATCCGCCTGCGTATAGGGGTGCGGGACGATGCCAAGCATCCAGGCGGGATCAACATCTTCGGACGAGGGTTCGGAAATTACGACCAGGATATCCTGCTGCGACTGAAGACCCGCCGCGAGCCAAAAGCTTCATAAAATTCCACTTGACCCCGCCAGGGGCATCCGCTTTATTATCCCTAAATCGTGATATAAATCACGAAATAAGATATAGTGGAGGATGCCATGAAAGTTGCGGTCACCGCGCACAGCCGATTCACGATTTCCGAAATCGATCCGCGCCTCTACGGCTCGTTTATCGAGCACCTCGGCCGCGCCGTCTATACCGGCATCTACGAACCGGACAATCCGACCGCAGATGCCAACGGCATGCGCCAGGACGTCATCGATCTCGTCAAGGAGCTGAACGTTCCGGTCGTGCGCTATCCCGGCGGCAACTTCGTCTCGGCCTATAACTGGGAAGACGGCATCGGTCCGCGCGAGAGCCGTCCGACGCGGCTCGACCTTGCATGGCACACATCAGAGAGCAACCAGGTCGGCATTCACGAATTCGCTGACTGGTGCAAATCCGCCAACACCGAAATGATGCTCGCCGTCAATCTCGGCTCGCGCGGCCTCGACGAGGCGCGCAATTTCCTCGAATACGTCAACCATCCCGGCGGCAGCGAATGGAGCGACAAGCGACGCGACAACGGCCGCGCCGAACCTTTCGACGTCAAGCTCTGGTGCCTCGGCAACGAGATGGATGGCCCCTGGCAGATCGGACACAAATCGGCGGACGAATATGGACGGTTGGCGCACGAGACCGCGAAAGCCATGCGGGCCTTCGACAGTTCGCTGGAACTGGTCGTATGCGGCTCGTCCAACGCCCACATGCCGACCTACCCCCAGTGGGAAGCAACGGTGCTGGATCATACATACGACGAGGTGGATTATATCTCGCTGCATATGTATTTCGAGAATCGCGCCAAAAACACTGCGAATTTCCTCGCCAAAAGCGTCGAACTCGACAATTACATCGGCACGGTCGCCGGCGTCATCGAGTTCATCAAGGCGAAGAAGCGCTCGACCAAGGATGTCTATATTTCCTTCGACGAGTGGAACGTCTGGTACCACTCAAAGGAGCGCGACAAGGCGATCCTCGAAGGCGCCAGCGGTTGGCCCCATGCGCCGGCGCTTCTGGAAGACGACTACAATTTCGAGGATGTCCTGCAGGTCGGCTGCATCCTCAACACCTTCATCAACCGCGCCGATGTCGTGAAGATCGCCTGCCTTGCGCAGCTGGTGAACGTCATTGCCCCGATCATGACGGTACCGGGCGGGCCGGCCTGGCGACAGACCATCTACTACCCCTACTATTTCGCATCGGTCTATGGCCGCGGCACCGCGCTGAAGCTGATCGTCGACAGCCCGACCTATGCAGCCGATGGCCTTGGCGACATCCCCTATCTCGACATCTCGGCCGTCCATGACGATACGTCCCGGACGATCACTTTCTTCATCGTCAACCGGCATCAGCAGGAAGCGCTGGATCTGGGCATCGCCCTTCTGGAATTCGGCACCCTGGCGGTGATCGACGACCAGGAGATTGCCCACCCCGATCTCGCAATCACCAACACCGCCGGCAAGCCGGACAACGTCGTCCCGCGCAAGGCGGCCGGCGCGAGCGTCTCGGACGGAACGCTCAGCGCGTCGATTGCGCCGCTTTCCTACCGCATGATTCGGCTTCAGGCCTGATTTTTATATATCACGATAGGCGATACATATCGCCTATCTGTTGACATTGTCATCGTTTGTCTTAACGTCTTTGCAGCGATGCCTGACGTCTCTGGGAGGAGAAGATGGAAGCAATAGCTTCTATTTTGGCGCAGTCGTGGACCGAGAAGAACTTCGCCGCAACAGCTGGCGGGTTCATCTGTAACGGTTGCTGCTCGCATATCGATATCAGAATTTTCGTTTCAGCGTCCGGTGCGCAGGTGCCGACATGACGGCTGATATCGAAATTCTCAATGTCAGCAAGCGTTTCGGAGCGCTGACGGTGCTCGACAGCCTGTCGCTGACGATCAAGGCCAACGAGTTCATGGTCTTCCTCGGGCCTTCCGGCTGCGGCAAGTCTACTCTGCTGCGCATGATTGCCGGGCTCGAAACCGTCGACGAGGGCACGATCTCGATCAACGGGCAGCGGATCGATACGCTGCCGCCGGGCCAGCGCGACATTGCCATGGTGTTCCAGAGCTACGCGCTCTATCCGCACATGACCGTCGCCGACAACATGGCTTTCGGCCTGCGCAACATCAAGGTTGCAGCCGATGTGATCGACGCCCGCGTGGCGGAAGCAGCCCGCATGCTGGAAATCGGTCATCTGCTCGATCGAAAACCCGGCCAGCTTTCCGGCGGCCAGCGCCAGCGCGTTGCCATCGGCCGCGCCATCGTCAAGGAACCGAAAGCCTTTCTCTTCGACGAACCGCTGTCGAACCTCGATGCGGCGTTGCGGGTGCGCACCCGGCTTGAACTGGCGCAGCTCAGAAACCGCGTGCAATCGACGATGGTCTTCGTAACCCACGACCAGATCGAAGCCATGACGCTGGCCGATCGCATCGTGGTGATGAACAACCGCCGGATCGAGCAGATCGGCTCGCCGATGGATATCTATACAAGGCCAGCCAGCCGTTTCGTCGCCGCCTTCGTCGGTTCGCCGACAATGAACTTCCTGTCCGTAAAGCTGTCGGAGCGCGACGGTTTTCTTCAGGCGACCCTTGCCGATGGCAGCACGGTGGAGACCGCCATCCGGCCCGGTGGCATCGCTGCCGGAGGCGACTACACGCTCGGCATCCGGGCCGAGGCGGTGAAGCTCGCCGGATCGGCGCCAGCTGCCGTGACGGGCAAGGTGGATGTGCTGGAACGGCTCGGTGACCGGACGCTGCTGTACGTGCGGCTGGCTGACGAAAGCATCATCGTCGCCGAAGACATCGGCAACAGCCGAGTGGCTGTCGGCGATACCGTCTCCCTCGCCATCGACGGAACCAGGGTGCATCTCTTCGATGCGGATGGACGCGCGTGGCATTGCGAGGAGCGCCTTCATGGCTGAGGTCGCGCTGTCCCTCGCACGTCCTGCGGTATCATCGGTTGGACGCCGCCGTCACCTGGGCGTCAACGCTCCGCAGTGGCGCAATGCGCTCTTCATCGTGCCCTTCCTGTTCTTCTTCGTGACCCTGCTGGTCGTGCCGCTGTTCTGGGGCATATGGCTGAGCGTCCACAAGGCGGACACCTTCGGCGTCGGAAAATTCGTCGGCCTGGGCAATTATCTGAGGCTCTACAACGACAAGATATTCCTGCAGTCGATTGGCAACACCTTCTATTTCGTTGCCCTCACCGTGCCGCTTCTCGCGGTCATGGGCCTGCTGCTGGCGTTGGGGCTGAACCGCAAGACGCGCACCGCCACCATCCTCCGCGCAGTCTATTTCTCCTCCTCGGTGCTGTCGGTAACGATCGTGACGCTGATCTGGCGGATCGTCTTCGTGCCGAATTTCGGATTGCTGACGACCATCTACGGCTGGTTCGGGGCAACCGCGCCCGCCTTCCTGTCCAATCAGGACCTGGCGATGATCGCCATTGCCATCGCCACCATCTGGTGGTGCATCGGGCTGCCGATGATGCTCTTCCTTTCGGCACTGCAGCAGATACCGGGCGATATCTACGAGGCTGCGGCGCTCGACAATGCCAGCCGCTGGCGTGTGCTGTGGTACATCACCCTGCCCTCGATACGGCGCACCTTCGTGCTCGTCGTCATCATCCAGATCGTGCTGCAGTTCCAGCTGTTCGGCCAGTCCAAGCTGCTGACCCAGGGTGGCCCCAACAACGCTTCGAAGCCGATCGTCTATTACATCTACGAGACCGCCTTCACCAAGTGGGATCTCGGCCTCGGGGCTGCCGCTTCCGAGGTGCTGTTCGTGCTGATCCTGATTGCGGCCATGGCGCAATACCTGTTCTCTCGCCGGCAAGGGGAAGAAGGATGAGCATCAACCCGACATCCACCACGATCGGAAGCTCCGTCGGCGACCGCGTTATCCTGGGGCTGGTGATTGCCGTTGCCATCGTGATGATGGCGCCGGTGGTCTGGGTCGTCGCCCTGTCGCTGAAGGAAAACAAGGAGCTGATGACGGATATGAATGCCGTCTTTCGCGCTCCCTACACGATAAAGAACTATATCGACATCCTCGGCACGTCGTCGGTCTTCCGCTGGATCCTCAACAGCCTGATCGTGTCGGGCACGATGACCATCATGACCCTGATCCTGGCCTCGCTCGCCGGCTATGGGTTCGCCCGGCTGAACTTCCCCTACCGCGACGTGCTGTTCATCATTGTCCTACTCGGCCTTGCGGTTCCCGAGCAGGCCGTGCTGATTGCCCGCCACCAGATTTTCAGCTGGCTGAAATTTCACAATACGTATCAGGGGCTGATCCTGCCTGGCCTTTCGGCGCCATTCGGCGTGTTCCTGATGACCCAGTATTTCCGTGCTATTCCGAAGGAGCTCGACGAGGCGGCTTTGCTCGACAATGCCAGCCGGTTCAAGATCTTCTGGAAGGTCCTGCTGCCGCTCACCATCCCGGCACAGGCGACCCTCGGGATCTTTACCTTCCTGAATTCCTGGAACGAATACCTCTGGCCGCTGATCTCGGGCACGCGCAAGGACATGTTCACGCTGACCGTCGGCATGGCCTCGACGCAAAGCAATTTTGCCCAGTCGGAGGGACTGGGCTTCCTGATGGCGCAGGCGGTCTTTGCCGGCGCGCCGGTGCTCGTTCTCTACCTGTTTTTCCAGAAGTACATCGTCACGGCGGTCTCCGGTAACGCCGTCCGATGAACTACTACGCGCCTGACACGTCGAGACAATGCCCTGGGAGGGGCCAACAGGGGTTAACGACCCCACGAGGAGGAGATGATATGACGCATATTTTCAGGAGATATCTGCTGGCGGCGGCTTCGGTCGTTGCTCTCGCCGGGGCTAGTCCCGCCTTTGCCGCAACCGAACTCTCGGTGCAGCGCTTCTTCGGCGCCTGCGATGCGGATTTCGGCACCAACACCGATGTATCCAAGGCGGTGGGCGAATGCGGCATCATGACGTCGCTGATCAACAAGTTCAACGCCGACAATCCCGATGTGCACGTCAGCGTCACCACTGTGGAATGGCCGGGCTACGATCAGCTGACGGCCCAGTTCGCCGCTGGCGACCCGCCGGATATCGTCACGATCCACCAGTCAGTGCTGGGCGATTATGCCTCGAGAGGCCTGCTGATGCCGCTCGACGATGTCCTGAAATCTGTCGGCGTCGCCTCTACCGATTTCACAGAGGCAAGCCTCAGCGGCGTTACCAAGGAAGGCAAGATCTACGGCCTGCCGATCGACAACTGGACCATGCTCTTCCACATCAACATGGGTCTCTTCAAGAAGGCCGGTCTCGTCAATGCCGACGGCACACCGATACTGCCGAAAAACGTCGACGAGCTTCTGGCGCAGGCAAAGCAATTCCGGGAAAAGACCGGCAAGCCCTATTTCGTCCAGAACCTTGCCAACGAGGTCGCTCTCTATACCCGCAATCTCTACACCTACCTGTTTCAGCAGGATTCCAATTTCTTCGCCGATCCTAAGCATGTGAAGCTGGATACGCCGGAAGCCAGAAAAGTCGTTGAGATGTACAAGGCTATCTTCGACAATGGCGACACGACCAAGGATCTCGACTACTCCGCCAGCATCAATGCATTCCTGGCCGGCGAAGGCGGCGTTCATCTGAACGGCACGTGGATGATCGGCGACTACACTGCGTCGTCGGAAAAGGCCGGAACCTCGCTCAATGCCGGCGGCTATGCCGTCTATCCCTATCCGCAGCTCTTCCCCGGCAAGAAGGCGCAGTATGCCGATGGACATAGCTGGGCGGTATCGCAGAAGGATCGCTCGCCGGAACAGATAGCCGCAATCGGCAAATTCCTGAAATTCTTCCACGACAACGACTTTGACTGGTCACGCACCGGCCATCTGCCGGCGATCAAGGCCGTGCTGACATCCAAGGAATTCCTGGCGCTGCCGCATCGTGACACCATTTCATCGATCACGACACTCGGCACCCCGCTTCCCTCCGCAGTCCAGCGCCAGTTCGCCATTCAGGACATCATCGGCCAGGAAATGAGCTCGGCCGTCACCGGCCAGAAGGATGTAGGCGCTGCCCTCAAGGATATGGAGTCGCGCGTCAACGACCTCCTCGGCAACCTCTAGCCAACAACGCTACCGAACGACCTATGCCCGCCAGAGTATTTCTGGCGGGCATAGGCATGTCGATCGAAGGGAACGGCTCGCCAAGGCGCCTTTCCCCGACCGTCGCTTACGGCCGCACGAGCGCAGTTTTGCGCCTTCGGCGCTGGCAAAAATCTGCTCTTCAGCTCTGCGCTCCTCTTTCCCATGGTTGAACGGATGACCGCCTGATGCACCCGTGTCACCAAAAATTCACCCCAGTTTCAACGACGTGACATCCAGCGAGCGGATACCCCTCCCCTGCGACGAGGCGAAATGCCGCTCACAGGAGATTACCATGATTTCACTCAATCGGCGTGCAGCCCTCGGTTTGATCGGCGGGACCGCCGGCAGTCTCATGCTCCCGAAACTGTCGATGGGCCAGGGCAAGCGCCCGTCCATCACGGTCGCAGTCCAGAAGATCACCATCAACAACACGCTGGATATCTGGTACGAGCAGTCGAACGTCGGAGAGCGCATATTCTTCCCCAATCTGTGGGAAGGCCTGATCGTCCGCAACTGGATGGGTAACCAGGAGCCGATCCCGGGTCTTGCCACCGAGTGGAAACGCATCGACGAAAAAACACTCGAACTGACGCTCCGCCAGGGCGTCAAATTCCACAATGGCGACGAGCTGACTGCCGATGACGTCGTGTTCAGCTTCTCGCCGCAGCGCGTCTTCGGCAACAGCCAGCCTGCAGGCGGCAAGACCATTTTCGAGGCCGACAACAAGCCGACGACGGCAAAGGAACTGCCGGCCACCTTCCCGGGCGTCGGACGACGTCTCTGGCCGGCACTGGCCGGTGTCGAGGCTGTCGACAAGTACACGGTACGGTTCCACAATGTCACGCCGGATGTCACGCTCGAAGGCCGGCTTTACGCCTTCGGCAGCCAGATCGCCAATCGCCGCGCCTGGGATGAAGCCCCCTCCTATCTCGACTGGGCACGCAAGCCGATCACGACAGGCGCCTACATGGTCGGCGAGTACAAGCCAGACGTATCCCTGACGCTGCTGGCCTTCGACCAGTACTGGGGCGGCCGCCCTCCGCTCGAGCAAATCCGCTTCGTCGAAGTGCCTGAAGTCTCGTCGCGCGTGAACGGCCTTCTCTCCGGCCAGTTCGATTTCGCCTGCGACCTGCCGCCGGACCAGATAGGTGCCGTCCAGGCAACTTCGGGCTTCGAGGTTCAGGGCTCGACCATTTTCAACCACCGCATCTCGGTTTTCAGCACTCAGAACCCGGTGCTCGCCAATCCGCTGGTGCGCCGTGCCATGACCCATGCGATCGATCGCCAGGCCATCGTCGATGCCCTGTGGGCCGGCAAGACGAACATCCCGGCCGGCCTGCAATTTGACTCCTATGGCGAGATGTTCGTCAAGGGATGGACGGTTCCGGAATACAATCCGGAGATGGCCAAGGATCTCCTGAAGCAGGCCAACTACAAGGGCGATGCCATCCCCTTCCGCCTGCTCAACAACTACTACACCAACCAGACGTCCAACGGCCAGATCATGGTGGAGATGTGGAAGCAGGTCGGCATCAATGTCGAGATCCAGATGAAGGAAAACTGGGCCCAGATCCAGGACGCAAGCAGCATGAAGGGCGTGCGCGACTGGTCCGCATCCCCGGCCTTCAACGATCCGGTCTCCTGCATTGTCAGCCAGTTCGGACCGAACAGCGAAATCCAGCAGCAAAAGGACTGGTTCAACGCCGAGGCAAACCAGATGTCTGGAATTCTCGAGACATCGACAGACCGCGCGGCACGCAAGAAGGCATTTGCTCGCATGCTCGAGATCTGCGAGCGCGAAGATCCGGCCTACCAGGTCCTCCACCAGAACGCGGTATTTACCGGCATGAAATCGTCCCTGAAATGGAAGGCAGCGCCCGCCTTCGCCATGGACTTCCGCGCCAACAACTGGGCCAGCTGAGACCCCGATCTATTTGCCTCGGCTGCATGATGCTGCCGGGGCATTTTTTTGTACCAGACACGGCCTGTCCAAGCGCCTCCCGCCCGGACTTCGATACGAGCGCCGTCATTTAGAGGGAGACCGTCCCGTTGCTAACCAATCTCGTAGAGCTCCGCAATCTGAAGGTCGCCTTCGACGGCGTTCCTGTGCTTCACGGCATCGATCTCGACATAAGACGAGGGGAATCGGTCGGGCTCGTCGGTGAATCCGGCTGCGGCAAGTCCGTGACCTGGCTCGCGGCACTAGGCCTGCTGCCGCGCCGGGCCCAGATCAGCGGCTCCGTGACGCTCGAAGGCCGGGAACTCTGCGGCGCCCCCCGCTCAGTGCTCGAACAGGTCAGAGGCGGCCGCATCGCGATCATTTTCCAGGATCCGTCGAGTTCGCTCAACCCCGTGCAGCGCATCGGTCGGCAGATTGCCGAGGCTCTTGCGCTCCACCGCGGACTGCACGGAGCAGCGGCAGCGGCCGAAACACTGCGGCTGCTGGACATCGTCGGCATCCCCGACGCCCGCCGTCGCGTCGATCTCTATCCGCATGAATTTTCCGGTGGCCAATGTCAGCGACTGATGATCGCCATGGCACTGGCCGGCGAACCCGATCTGCTGATTGCCGATGAGCCGACAACGGCGCTCGATGCGACGATCCAGGCGCAGATTCTCGATCTGCTGATCCAGATTCGGGCGGAGACCGGTATGGCGACCGTGTTCATCAGCCACGATCTCGGCGCGGTCTCACAGGTCTGCGAACGGATCTGCGTCATGTATGCCGGACGGATCATCGAAGAGGGCAGCATTGCCCAGCTCTTCTCTGAACCGCGCCATCCCTATACACGCGGCCTGTTCGACGCCATTCCGACCATCGACGGGCCACGCAAGCGCCTGGTCCCCATTCCCGGCACTGTCCCGAACCCGAAGCATATGCCATCCGGATGTGCATTTTCGCCACGTTGCGCGCGCGCCGTGGAAAACTGTCGTCATGAGATGCCGGCTTTCGAGACGATGGAGGATGGCAGGAAGCTCGCCTGCCTGCGCCCCGTGCCTGCGCGTGAGCTGGTGAGTTTTCCGTCCAGAGTTGCGGAAGAGGTTGCCTCGTGACGCCGCTTCTCGAGGCCAGAAGCCTCGTTCGAACCTATCATATCCCGACCGGTGCTTTCGGCAGGCCCACACCTGTGCGGGCCGTCGACGGCATATCGCTATCCGTCAACGTCGGCGAGACGCTCGGTATCGTCGGGGAATCCGGGTCGGGCAAGTCGACGCTTGGCCGGATGTTGCTCGGCATCGATCCTGTCCAGTCGGGCGAGGTTCTGTTCGAAGGCAAGCCCATGCCGGCCGTGGCGACCCGCCTTTGGCGGGCATGGCGGGCAAAGATGCAATTCGTCCACCAGGATCCGCTGGCAGCGCTCGACAAGCGCCTGACGATTTCCGCCCAGATCCGCGAGCCCCTCGATATCCACAAGCTCGTGCCCAAGGAACAGCGCAATCTGCGTGTGACCGAGTTGATGTCCGCAGTCGGGCTGCGCCAAGACCAGGCCGATCGCTATCCCCATGAACTTTCCGGCGGCCAACGGCAGCGCGCCGTCATCGCCAGGGCGCTGGCGTCTCGCCCGAAGCTGATCGTTTGCGACGAGCCCGTCTCGGCGCTCGATGTGTCGATCCAGGCGCAAGTTGTGAACATGCTGAGCGACCTGCAGGCGGAAAACCGGCTCGCCATGGTGTTCATCAGCCATGACTTGAAGGTCGTTCGCAACATCGCCGACCGCGTCGCCGTAATGTATCTCGGGCGGATCGTCGAGGAAGCCTCCTCGGACGTGATCTTCAGTTCGCCGCAGCATCCCTACACCAAGGCTCTCGTCTCCAGCGTGCCTGTTCCGGGCAGACAGCTTGAGGGTCGGGTCATCCTGCAGGGCGAGCCGCCGAACCCTGCCAACCGGCCTTCCGGCTGTGCCTTCCATCCGCGCTGCCCGATTGCAGCCGAGATATGCCGCACGACAGTGCCTGCCTTGCAGACCATCGGCGATGGCCGGACTGCCGCCTGTCACCTGGTGAAGACCGACGACGCCTCGATTGCCGCATAGCGGGAGATAAACATGCTGCGTTTCGTTCTCGTCCGGATCCTTCGGGCACTGATTACCATTGTGGCGGTCGTCACCTTCGCCTTCGTCGTGCTGCGCATGTCCGGCGATCCGGCGCAGGTGATGCTCGGTCCCGATGTGCCCAAGGAAGCCGTCGATGCCTTTCGCAAAGCATGGGGTCTCGACCAGCCCCTGTGGGTCCAGTATTTCGCCTACATGAAATCCATCCTCACTGGTGATTTCGGCGTTTCCATGCGCGACAGGGCCTCTGCCCTGCATCTGGTCATCGACCGCATACCGGCGACACTGGAACTGACTATCCCGGCTCTTTGCCTGCAGCTCCTGATCGGCATTCCGGCGGGTGTCTATGCCGCCCTGCATCGCCAGAGCTTTGCCGACCGCAGTGTCATCATGGCCGCGATCCTCGGTTTCACCGTTCCCTCCTTCGTGATGGGATTGCTGCTGGTGCTGATCTTCTCGGTGATCCTCGGTCTGCTGCCATCGGGTGGCCAAGGCACGTGGCAGCAGATGATCCTGCCGATCGTGACCATGAGCATCGGCTATATCGGTATCCTGGCACGCTTTTCGCGCAGTGCGATGATCGAGGTGATGGGCCAGCATTATGTCCGCACAGCTTCGGCAAAGGGCCTGAAATGGCGCGACGTTGTGTGGAAACATGCATTGCCGAACGCCGCCGTGCCGATCGTGACAATCGTCGGCTTCCTGGTCGGCACGCTGATTGCCGGCGCCGTCGTCGTGGAGTCGATCTTTTCCTGGCCGGGCATCGGTCGTCTTCTGGTGGTCTCGGTCAGCAACCGCGATCTCGCGGTCGTCCAGTGCATCCTGCTGCTGATCGCCGCGACGATGGTTATCTCCAATCTGATCGTCGACATGCTCTACGGCTGGCTCGATCCACGCCTGCGCGCCCAGTCGGCACATTGAGGACTTCGGACATGACGACGGTAGATGCGACATCCATTCCCGTGAGGACGAGCAAGAGACGGGGGCCGCTCGGCTGGTTATGGCGCAATGTCCCCCTTAGCATCGGGCTCGGGATCGTCTGGCTTCTTGTGATGATATTCGTCGCGATTTTCGCCGATCAACTGCGCCCGTACGGCATCACGGCGATGGACCTCAGCAGCCGTCTTGTCGCACCTGGCCATTTCAAGCACTGGGCCGGCACGGACGAGCTTGGTCGGGACGTATTCTCGCGGTTGCTGCAGTCGATCAAGGTGTCGCTGATCATTGCCTTCGGGGCGACGATGATATCGGCCTTCTTCGGCACGGCGCTCGGCTTTGCTGCCGCGAAATTCCGGGGCATCGTCGAACATCTCGTGCTGGTGCTAGCCGATTTCCAGGCGGCCCTGCCGTTCCTGATCATGTCTCTGGCGGTACTGGCCTTCTTCGGCTCGTCGATGACACTGGTCGTCTGCCTCATGGGTTTCTACGGTTGGGAACGCTATGCCCGTATCGCCCGCGGGCTGGCCATTTCCGCCAGCGCCCAAGGTTATGCAGCAGCGGTCGTGCAGCTCGGCGCATCCCCGTTCCGCGTCTACCTCCGTCACATCCTGCCGAACGTCGCCTCGACGCTGATCGTTTCGATGACGCTGACATTTCCGGAGATCATCCTGATGGAAAGCAGCCTGTCCTTCCTCGGCCTCGGGGTCCAGCCGCCCGAATCCAGCCTCGGCAACATGGTCGGCTTCGGGCGAGAATACCTCACCCGCGCACCGTGGATCATGCTGGCGCCCTCGGCCGTCATCATGCTCACCACCCTGTCGATCTCGCTTGTCGGCGACTGGCTGCGCGACAAGCTCGACCCGACAACACGCTAACACCCACTCAACAGGAAACATCCTCAATGACACTCATCACCGGCCACCGCGGCGCCCGCAATCTCTGGGCCGAAAACTCGCTGACGGGCTTTCGCAACGTTCTCGATCTCGGCGTCGACGCGGTGGAATTTGACGTCCACCTGACCACGGCCGGTGAACTCGTCGTCATCCACGACGCAACGCTGGACCGAACGACGGATCATACCGGCCCGGTTCGCACCCTCTCGCCTGAAGCCCGCCAGAAGGTGATGCTGAAGGATACGCACGAGGCGATGCCAACGCTTTCCGAGGTGCTGGAAGTGCTGGCGCCGGCCAACCGGCTCGCCTTTCATATCGAGATCAAGGCCGACGAGAACGGCACGCCCTATCAGGGCATCGTCGAGCGGGTCGCTGGTGAGATCGGACGTTTCGGCATCGGCAGTCGTAGCTGCCTGACATCCTTCGATACGTCCGTTCTGGAGGATTGCCGCCGCCAGGCGCCAGCCATCGCCCGCCTCGTCTCGATCAGCGCCATATCGGCAGAAAAGCATGGCGGAATCTCGCGATTCCTCGAGAAGATCGACGGCCTCGCCAAGCTGGTCGCCGTACACCACGAATTGCTGGAGGCGGAATGGGACGTCATCACCGGCGCTGTTCCGATCGAAGATCTGTGCGTCTGGACGGTGAACGACGAGGAGACCATCCGCCGGTGGCTTGCGCGCGGCATCGGTCACCTGACCTCGGATGCCCCGGATCTGGCGCTGAAACTGCGCGGGGAAATGACCGCGCTTTAGGCGAGGTCCGAGATTAGCGCAGCATGGTTCCCGTCGTCTGCTTGCGGATGTGCCACGATAGCGCCTCTTCGAGCAGGTGCGGGGTATGGCCGCCGCGCGCGGTGGCGCGTGCCAGGTAATCCTCGAGTTGCTCGCGATAGGACGGATGGGAACACCGGGCTATGATCATCGCCGCCCGCTCGCGCGGCGCGAGTTCGCGCAGGTCTGCGAGGCCGTGTTCGGTGACGATGATATCGACATCGTGCTCGGTGTGGTCGACGTGGCTGACCATCGGGACCACCGAGGAAATGCTTCCGCCCTTGGCAAGCGACTTCGTGACGAAGATGGACAGATAGGCATTGCGCGCGAAATCCCCGGAGCCGCCGATGCCGTTCATCATGTGCGTGCCATTGAAGTGGCTGGAATTGACATTACCGTAGATGTCGACCTCCAGCGCGGTGTTGATCCCGATTACCCCGAGACGCCGGATTACCTCCGGATGGTTGGAGATTTCCTGCGGGCGCAGCACAAGCTTGGCCTTGTATCTGTCGAAGTCACCGAACACCCGCTCGGCACATCCGGCCGAGAGCGTGATCGAGGAGCCCGAGGCAAATGCGAGCTTTCCGGCATCGAAAAGATCGAAGGTGCTGTCCTGGAGGACTTCGCTATACATCCTGAGGTGATGAAAAGGCCCCTTCCCCAATCCTGAAAGCACCGAGTTGGCGATCGTACCGATCCCCGCCTGCAATGGCTGCAGCGAAAGGTCGAGCCGGCCGCATGCCACCTCCTGCTCCATGAAGCGGATCAGGTGCCCGGCAATTGCTTCCGTTTCCGTGTCCGGTGCCTCGACGGACGAGAAGCTGTCCTTCTGCCCGGTGATGACGATGGCGGCAATCTTGTCCGGATCGATCGGCACATAGGGAAGACCGACGCGGCTATCGCAGGAAACGACCGGGATAGGCTCTCGCGACGGGCGCTTGGTGGGGATATAGATGTCGTGCAGGCCTTCGAGCGCCAGCGGCTGGCTGAGATTGATCTCGACGATAATCTGCTTGGCAAGGATCGCGAAACTCGCCGAGTTGCCGATCGAAGTGGACGGCACGATGCCGCCCTCTTCGGTAATCGCCGTCGCCTCGATGACGGCGTAGTCGATCGGACCGAGCTGGTTGGAGCGGAGATGTTCGACCGTCTCGGACAGATGCTGGTCGATGAACATCACCTCCCCGCGATTGATCGCGGCACGCAAAGTCGTGTCGACCTGGAACGGCATCCGGCGCGCCAGAATTTTAGCCTCGGTCAGCATCCGATCGATGTCATGGCCGAGCGATGCGCCGGTGATCAGGGTGATCTTGAATGGATCGGTCCTGGCACGTTCGACCATGGCGAGCGGCACCGCCTTGGCGTCGCCTGCCCTCGTGAAGCCGCTCATGCCGATGATCATGCCGTCCTTGATCAGGGCGGCCGCAGCCTCCGGCGTGGTGATCTTGTCCAGCAGCGATTTGCGACGGATGCGTGTCTCGAACATTCTGGCCCCGGGGTTGGATAGGTCTGAAGAGGAGGGGTAAGGCCTCCCTGTCGTGGCACCGAAGCATCGGCTACGACAGGGAGAAATTTCTGCTCAGAAGGGTGCGTCTATGTCGACGATGTTGATCAGCTTGTGGTTGACGAACTCCTTGATCCCGAGGTCGAGTAGCTCCCGCCCGTAACCGGAGCGACGGACGCCGCCGAAGGGCAGATCGGCCTTCACCATCGTCGGATGGTTGACGAACACCATGCCGGTAGAGATCTTCGCCGCAACTTCCGCACCGTGCTTGGTGTCGGAGGTGAACACCGAGCCACCGAGGCCGAAAGGCGAATCGTTGGCGATGCGGATCGCATCGTCTTCGTCACTGGCGCGAAACAGCATGGAGACGGGACCGAAGAATTCCCAATAGCGGGCGGGATTCTCATCCGAGACGTTGGTGAGGATCGTCGGCTGCACGAATGCGCCCCGGTTGGGAACGCTGGGCCCGACTTCGGTGGCCGTGGCGCCGAGCGCAACGGCTTGCGCGATCTTCTCGCGGATTTCATCGGCAGCAACCTGCGACGACATTGGCGCGAGCGTGGTTTCCGGTGCGAAGGGATCGCCGGCACGCAAGGCTGCGACGCCTTTGATATATCTCGCGAGGAACGCATCGTAGACGCCATCGAGGATGATCATGCGTTTGGAGGAGACACACACCTGGCCGCCGTTCCAGTGCCGTCCGAAGACTGCCCATTTGACGGTCTTTTCCATGTCGGCATCGGCAAGCACCACGAAAGCGTCGGCACCGCCGAGTTCCATGGTGGATTTTTTTAGGGCCTTGCCCGCTTGGGAGGCGACAATGGCGCCAGCGCCTTCGGAACCCGTCAGGGCGACGCCATGCACGCGGGGATCGTTGAGAATTATCTCGATCTGCGAGCGGGTGGCATAGAGGTTCTGGAAACCACCGATGGGCAGGCCAGCTTCCTTCATCAGCCCCTCAAACGCCGCTGCACTTTGCGGCACGTTCGAGGCGTGCTTGAGCAGCATGGTGTTGCCCGCCGACAGCTGCGGGGCGATGATCCGCGCGATCTGGTAATAAGGGAAATTCCAGGGCTCGATGGCGAGCAGGACGCCGAGGGGTTCGTGCACCAGAGTGGCGTCGCCTTCCGCAGGGTCGGCCACCGGCAGCTTTTGTGGGGCAAGCAGCCTTTCAGCGTTGTTCGCGTAGTATTCAAAGATAGCTGCCGACAGTTCCACTTCTGCCCGGGCTTCCGATATCACCTTGCCCATCTCGAGGGTCAGCAGATTGGCGTAGCTGTCGACATCCCGACGCAACAGGTCGGCCGCATTCTGCATGACCTCGGCGCGGTCCGCAAACGGTGCCGTTTTCCACGACAGGAAGGCGGCGTGCGCTTTGTCGATTGCCGTGCCTACCTCGGCGTCCGTGGCGTCGGCAAAGGTTTTCAACGTTTCGCCCGTGTAGGGATTGATGGTTGCATATGCCATGTTACTTACCTTTCGCAGTGTGTGGCGCGTCCGATTTCCCATGGCGCCACCGGTTAGAAGCGGATGCCGGATCAGCCTCCGAGCTCCTTGATGGCCTGGACCATCTGGGTAATCACGGCCTGGGCGTCGCCATAGACCATGTTGCAGTTGTCGCCGTAAAACAGCAGGTTCTCGACGCCGGCATAGCCTTTGCCCTGCCCTCGCTTGACGACGTAGACCTGGTGCGCCTGATCGACATTGAGGATTGGCATGCCGTAGATGGGAGAGGACTTGTCGGTGCGCGCCGCCGGATTGACGACATCGTTGGCGCCGATGACAAGGGCGACATCGGTCGTCGCGAACGCATCGTTGATGTCCTCCATGTCGAAGATGATGTCGTAGGGAACGCCAGCCTCGGCAAGCAGCACGTTCATGTGCCCCGGCATGCGACCCGCCACCGGATGGATGGCAAACTTCACATCGACGTCGGCCGCCTGCAGCATCTTCACCAGTTCGTAGAGCTTCTGCTGCGCCTGAGCGACGGCGAGGCCGTAGCCCGGAACGATGATGACGCTGGAAGCATAGCGCATGGCGATGGCCGCATCGCCGGCGTCTGCCGGCTTCATGCTACCGGCGATGTCTGATGTCGAGGCGGCGCTAACGTCCCCGAAGTTGCTGAAAAGCACATTTGCAAGCGACCGGTTCATGGCCTTCGCCATCAGCACGGTCAGCATCGTGCCGGCCGAGCCGACCACCATGCCGGCAATCATCAGCGCAGGATTTTGCAGGGCATAGCCTTCGAGCGCGACAGCAAGGCCGGTAAAAGCGTTGTAGAGCGAGATCACCACCGGCATGTCGGCGCCGCCGATCGGCAGCGTCATCAGGATGCCGAACGCCAGCGCGCAGCCGAAGAACAGGAGCGCGATGACAACGGTGGGCAGGCCATCGTACTGCAGGACAAGCAGGGTCCCGAGCGCAATGGCGAGCAGGAACACCAGCCCGTTGACCAGGCGCTGGCCCGTGAAGCGCCATGGCTTGTCGATGCGGCCGTCGAGCTTTGCCCAGGCGATGACCGAGCCGGTCAGCGAGATAGAGCCGATCAGCGCACCGGCGATGGTGACGGAGGCATTCAGCGGCTCGGCCGTGGCAACCTTTAGCAGTTCGACTGCAGCAACGGCCGCCGCCGCACCGCCGCCCATGCCGTTATAGAGCGCAACCATCTGGGGCATCGCTGTGACGGCGACCTTGCGGCCATTCCACCATGCCCAGCCACCGCCGAGACCGAGCGCAAGAACGGCAAGTACGATATTTGCCGGCATGCGCGGCTGTGCTGCCTCTGGCAGATCGGCCAGCACGAGAAAGCTCGCGGCGACGGCTATGACCATGCCGATCCCGGCAACGACGATCCCCGAAAGTGCCGTGACGGGGGACGACATGCGTTTTAGCCCGAATATGAAGAGAGCTGCGGCCACAAGGCCGCTCAGCCCCTCGATATGTTGAAGGAACATGATCAAACCTTCTTTTCGGTGCTGGGACGGAACATGGCGAGCATCCGGTCTGTCACGATGTAGCCACCGGCGGCATTGGCCGCTCCGAGCATCACAGCCACGAAGGCGAGAACCTGCGCGGTGATGCTTGTCGCCGTGAACAGGGCATGCAGCGCGCCGACGACAACGATGCCGTGGATGAAGTTGGAGCCGGACATCAGCGGCGTGTGGAGGATGGAGGGAACCTTGCTGATGACCTCGTAGCCGGTGATGGCGGCGAGCATGAAGATGTAGAGGGCAATGAGCCAGGTAAGGGATGTGTCGGCGATCATACGGCTGCTCCTTCGGGGGTCTTCACCGGGACCACGCTCGGCAGTGGCTGGTTTCTCATCTGGCCTTCATGAGTGAGGACTGTCTTGGCGATGACCTCATCGTCAAAATCGAGCACCACCTTGCCATCGCGCACGATCAGTTGGAGGAGATTGAGGAGGTTCTTGGCGTAGAGTTCGCTCGCATGCTGGGCGAGATGAGACGGCACATTGAGCGGCGCGAGAATGGTGACCGGCCCGATCTCGACGGTTTCGCCCGGCTTCGTTGCCTCGCAATTGCCACCGCCTTCCGCGCCGAGATCGACGATAACTGACCCCGGCTTCATGCCGGCGAGCTGCTGTGCATTGATCAGCTTTGGAGACGGGCGGCCGGGCACGGCGGCCGTGGTGATGATGAGATCGGCCTCCTGGATGTGCTGCGTCAGGGCCGCATTGACCTTCAGCTTCTCCTCGGCAGTCAATTCCCGGGCATAGCCGCCCTCGCCGCGTGCATCGACGCCGGTCTCGACGAACTTGGCGCCTACGGACAGCGCCTGCTCCTTGGTTTCGGGGCGAACGTCGTAGCCTTCGGTGATCGCGCCAAGGCGATGGGCCGTTGCAAGTGCCTGCAGCCCGGCAACGCCGAGCCCCATGACCAGGACCTTCGCAGCCCTGAGCGAACCGACGGCCGTCGTCATCATCGGCAGGATTCGCGGCATGTTGGCCGCACCCAGCAGCGGCGCATAGTAGCCGGACAGTGCCGACTGGGTCGAAAGCACGTCAATCGCCTGGGCGCGACTGATGCGGGGCACCGTCTCCATGGCGAAGGTCGTGATCTTGCCCTCGCACAGCGCCTTGACCAGTTCCTGCTCCCGGTTGGCATAGACGAGGCAGATCAGGATCGCGCCCGGCTTCATCATCTTGACGGTGGCAACGGCTGGAGCCTGAACGGAAAGGACGATATCGGCATCGCCGAGCAGCGCCTTCAGGTCTGGCTCGAACGCGACGTCCTGAAAGCTTGTATCGGGGAGCTTTGCCGCATCGCCGGCACCAGACTGCATATGAAGTTTGGCGCCGAGCTTGACGAGCTTGCCCGTCACCGCCGGTGCCAGCGCGACGCGCTTCTCGCCCGCCCTTGTTTCCTTGAGCACTGCAATCTTCATGGGGATCGAACTTTCACGGTTGTCCGGGCTACAGCGTTCCCTCCCCGGGAGAATGCTGTGGCTGCGGTCTGGGTAAGGGACTGGTGATAAAAATGCCTAGTCGATCTGCAGAACGATGCGGCCGTCGATGCCGCCCTCTTCCATGCGGGCAAAGATGGCGTTGATGTTTTCGAGCTTGTCCCAGGAGAAGTGGGCTGCCACTGCGCCGTCACCGGCAAATTCCAGTGCTTCCTCCAGATCCTGCCGCGTGCCGACGATGGAACCGCGCACGGTGATGCGCTTCAGGACCGTGTCGAAGATCGGCATCGCAAACTTGCCCGGTGGCAGGCCAACGAGCGCCATCGTGCCATGCGAGCGCAGCGCACCGAAGGCCTGCTCGAAGGCTGCCGGCGACACCGCCGTGACGAGAACGCCATGCACGCCGCCAAGACGTTTTTGCAGCTCTGCAGCCGGGTCGACCTCACGGGCATTGATGACGATCTCCGCCCCGAGCTTTGTCGCAAGGGCCAGCTTGTCGGGATGAACGTCGATGGCCGCAACATGCATTCCCATGGCCTTGGCGTACTGAACTGCCATGTGGCCGAGACCGCCGACGCCTGAAATCGCCACCCATTCGCCTGGCTTGACCTCGGTTTCCTTGAGCGCCTTGTAAACCGTCACGCCGGCGCAAAGGATAGGTGCTGCGGGACCCCACTCCAGATTGTCCGGAAGGCGGCCGACGTAATTCGGATCGGCGAGCGCATATTCGGCAAAGCTGCCGTTGACGGAATAGCCGGTGTTCTGCTGGTCGGCGCAGAGCGTCTCCCAGCCGGTGCGGCAATGGGGGCAATAGCCGCATGCAGTATGAAGCCACGGGACGCCGACGCGGTCGCCTTCCCTTATGCGCTTGACGTCGCGTCCGATGGCGACGACGGTTCCCACGCCTTCATGGCCCGGAATGAACGGCACGGTCGGCTTGACCGGCCAGTCACCCTTGATGGCATGGAGATCGGTATGGCAGACGCCCGTCGCGGCAATCTTGACCAGGATCTGGTCGGCACGCGGCTCTGGCACTGGCACATCCTCGATCACCAGAGGTTTGCCGAATTCGTGGAGAACAGCGGCCTTCATCATTTTCGTCATGGAATGCTCCTTGGGTTATCGCCAAGTAGCATGCACCCCGACCAGCCAGCTTGATCTCAATCAACCGAGGGAGAGCATGGCCCCGGCCAGTGACGACCAGAGCCTCCGGGGTCCCGTTATTGCGACAGGTGGGCAGCCTGCCATCGATCCGTTGTCACGATCGGCAAAGCAACTGTCTTGTCTGTCCCTATCGGGCCATATCAGAGACTGCGGTATCTGACATCTCGACCATCAGGTTGTAGTCAGAGACAATTTTCTCGAGACTTTCACCGGCTCCCTTGCGAGCGTCGCCTTTGGCTTTTTCCAGCAGTGTATAAAAGTCACGCATCTCCGAAGCATGGTATCGGGCCGCGATTCAAAGCCAATGAATGCGCCGGGGTTCGCCGAGGAAAAATCGTCGAACTCGGTCGTCGCGGCCGTGTAACCGTCCAGTGCTGTCTTGAAGGCCTGCATGTCGACTACGGGGTTTTCTGCATTCGGCAGGAGATTGATCATCGTTTCGGCATGCATCATGGTGTTGCGAACCTGCCAGGCCGCCTTCTTGCCTTCAGCCTTTTCGATGGCCGCCAGAGCAGCAAGATCGGTCTTTTGCTTTTCTACGCGCAAGGCGGTCTCTGCGTCCTTCCGGCGCGCTTCGTAAGCGGCGCCTAGCGGTGCGATATCCTTATGGAGGGCTTTGCCGCCTTCCATTTTATCCACCTTGTAGTCACCGCGCTCGTAATAGGTGTTGGCCTTTTCGATCACCGGCGCCAGCTTCTGATAGGCATCGAGATATGCCATCATGGCGGCATCGAGGTCGGGCATTTTCGGCTCGGAGACAGCAGCTTTTTTAACCACATCGATCTGCTGGCCGACATCGTACAGAGAGTAGAGACCGTAAATGGTCCTCTCCTTGCCGGTCGGTCCCTTGCTCATGTTGACCCACAAGCGATAGCGCTGAAGCGAGTCCGTCGCGCGAAGCGTGTCGTTCATGAATTTGACGTAGGCGTTCATCTTGGTCACCGCCAACTGAGTGGCGCTGACCGACGCGCTGGCGTCCTGCGCGTAGGCTGGCTGCCACACCAGAGCTGGCTGCGCACCGAGTGCGAAGAGTGCGGCCCCCGCCGCCAGAACCAAGGATTTCAGATATCCCATCAAACCTATTCCCCACGAAAATCTATTTTGAATAAACGATACAGACCAAATCGATGTGGGGCTGGAGTGAGCAAGGTCAACCGCAAGATGCCGGGCATCTTGCGGTTGAAAAAATGGAGTATCGGGTATGACGCCTCGCCTAGACTGCGAGAAATCCCCCATCGACATTCAAGACCACGCCGGTGACCATTTCCGTGTCTTCCGACAACAACATAGCGATGGTCCGTGCGACGTCTTCGACTTCGGCAAAGCGCCCGATGGGATGGCGCACCATCATCGGCTCCGACTTGACAGGGTCGCTCCAGGCTCTGAGGGCAAGCTCCGTTAGCGTGATCGTCGGGGCGACTGCGTTGACGCGAATGCCGTGCGGGCCGAACTCCTTGGCCATGACCCGCGTGGCGCCTTCCAGCCCGGCCTTGGAGGCGGCGTAACAAAGATGCTCGGCAAAACCGCGATGGCCCGCAATCGAGGTGATGTTGACTATGGCGCCGCCGCCCCCGGCTGCGACACGCGCCCGGCCAAACTCCTGACAGGTGATGAGGGCGGCACGAAGGTTGATGCCCATGACCGCCTCGTATCCCTCCTCGGTCATGTCGAAGCTCGATTCGAGCACGTTGATACCGGCGCTATTGATCAGGAAATCGGCGGTACCCGCTTCCCGCATCGCCGCCCGTGTCGCAGCCGGGTCGGCGAGATCGACGGCAATCGAGCGTCCGCCGACTTCTTCTCGCAGGCTTTCCAGATCGGACGCCGTGCGGCTGAGTGCAATGACCTCGGCGCCCCGCTCCGCCATGATTTTCGCGCAGGCGCGGCCGATGCCCTTGCCTGCGCCGGTGATGATGACGGATTTCCCGGCAAACTGCATATCTGTCTCCTCCTCAGGCACAAAACTTATTGGGAAAGCGGCTCGGCTTCAGTGCGGATTTTTCGGCTGACCGCCTGCAGGTCCAGGAAAGCGCGGTATCGTCTATCGTGCAGCGCGCGGATGGGCCCGGTCGCCGGCTGGCATTGCAAGGCGATGACGGACATGGCCGGCATCGCTGCCTGCAGGTCGGGATAGACGTTAGCAGCAACCGCACCCAGCATCGCCGACCCCAGCAGCACCGGCTCGGGACAAGCGGTCACCTCGATCGGCATTCCGGTTGCATCGGCCAGCATCTGGCGAATGAGAGGATGCAGCCCTGCGCCGCCCGATACCGAGATCGTCCGGATCGCCACGCCCTTGGCGGCCTGCGTATCGACGATCTGGCGCAAGCCGTAGCCAAGTCCGCAAATGCCGGCGATGTAGAGCGCAACGAGACTGTCGGAGCCCGTCTCCATGCCGAGCCCCATGATCACCGCACGGGCCTGCGGATCGGCAAATGGCGCGCGATTTCCGAGGAACTCGGGCACCACGTGCAGATGATCGGCAAGACGGACAGCCTCAGATACCACGGCTGACAAGGCGAGCGCCCGATCCGCCAGCCATTGCGGCAGGCTCTTGCCCTCGCGCGCCGCCATAGCGGTTGCCTCCGGACTGGCGGGATGCATCCTGACGAGCTGGTCTATTGCAGCGCCGGCTGCGGATTGTCCGCCTTCGTTGAGCCACATGCCGGGAACCATGGCCGAATAATAGGGGCCCCAGACGCCGGGCACGAAGGTAGGCTCTGCGGTGGTTGTCATGGTGCAGGACGACGTCCCGAACACATATCCGAGGCATAAGGTCGGGTCTTCCGCCCCTCCCCTCGCCGCTACGGTGCCTATGCCGCCGGCATGAGCGTCGATCAAGCCTGCCGCAACGGCAATGCCGGGCCGCAGGTTCATGAGTGCAGCCGCCTCGGCGGTCAGCCCCCGGCCAAGGGCAGTGCCGGGGTGAACGACGCTCCGGCCGATCCTGGCAAAGCCATCCTCGACGAGATCTTCCAGCCCGATCTGGCGGAAGAAGCTCTCGTCCCAGCGGTTGTCCTTCGCCAGGTAGGTCCATTTGCAGGTGACGGTGCAGGACGACCGGTCGAGGGCGCCGGTCATCTTCCAGGTCAGGAAGTCCGTGAGGTCGAAGAAGTTCACCGCTGAGCGGTAGATCTCGGGCAGGTTCTCGCGCAGCCAGAGCAGCTTCGGCGTCTCCATCTCCGGCGAAATCGTGCCCCCGACATAGGACAGAACCTCGTGTCCGGTGGCATTGATCCTGCTGGCCTGATCGAGGGCGCGATGGTCCATCCAGACGATGATGTCCCGCTCGGGATGGGCACTGTCCCCCACCCCGCCGCTGGCACCATCGACGACAAGCGAGCAGGTCGCATCGAAGCCGATCCCCGCCACATCGGCCGGATCGACGCCCGCCAAAGCGACAGCCTCGGAAACCGCCTCGCAGACGGCCTGCCAAACCTGTGCACTCGATTGCTCGACATGGCCGGAATCGTCTCGGAAGATCACCAGATCCCGTTTGGCATGAGCGAGCAGCAAGCCCTCGCGGTCGAACACGCCTGCCCGTGCCGAACCGGTGCCGACATCGACGCCGATCAAGAACCTCGTCATATCATTCCTCCACGCTCTGCGAACTCGCCTTCAGCCGTCTTACACCCGGTCGAAATTCGTCGGAAGGACGATCATGTCGCGGATCGTCACAGTGCGCTTGCGGGTGAGAATATATTCGACCGCATCGGCAACTTCGCTCGGGTCCATCAGGCTTCCGGATTCCTTCGCCTTGCGGAGGTTTTCTTCCGGCCAGTCGGCCAGCAGCGCCGAGACGACGGGACCGGGCGATACCTGGGCAACGCGAATGCCATGCGGAATCATCTGGCGACGCATGGTCTGGACGAAGCAGGTGATCGCCCACTTCGAGGAGGCATAGACCGGCTCCCAATAGGTCGGATAGTGGCCGGCAATCGAGCAGGTGACGACGATGTCGCCGGTGCCGCGCTCGATCATGTGCGGGGCAACGTCATGGACGTTCTTTATCACGGCGTTGACGTTGAGGTTCAGCATCTTGTCGATCGCCTCGCCAGTCGTCTCCGTCAGCTCGCCGCCGATATAGGTGCCCGCATTGCAATAAAGGATGTCGATGTGATCGACCTTCTCCAGGATTTCCGGCACCATCGCAGCGCAGCTTTCGGCATCCAGCAGGTTCGTCACCTGGGCGATAGCCTTTGCGCCGAGACGACCCGTCAGTTCCTTTAGGCTCTCCTCGTTCCAATCCACCATGACGACCCAGGCGCCGGCGGCCAGCAACTTTTCCGTGGTGGCAAGGCCAATCCCCGAAGCGGCTCCAGTGATGACGGCAATCTTTCCTTCAAGTGACTGAGACATTCGTGCTCTCCTTTATGTCCTGAATTATCAATATGGTTACGGGTCAGCGCCACTCGCGGGCGATGTAGATGGCGAGCAGGATGATAAAGCCCCGGATGATATCCTGCAGATAGGGGTTGATACCCATCAGGTTGAGGCCGTTGCTGAGGATGCCCAGCAGCACAGCGCCGATCAGGGTCCCGATGATGAGCCCGCGACCGCCTGCAATGGCGGTACCGCCGAGAACGACTGCTGCAATGGCATCCAGCTCGAAGCCGACGCCGGCATTTGGCTGGCCGGACATCAGGCGTCCGGTGAGGATCACCGCAGCCAGGCCGGCAGTCAGGCCGGAAATGGCATAGACAGCAAGCTTGACCCTGGCAGTCTTCACGCCGGATAGCTTGGCTGCCAGTTCGTTGCCGCCGATGGCGTAGACATGGCGGCCGAACGGCGTGCGCTCGAGCAGCACCCAGGCGAGTGCATAGATGACGACCGTGATGATGACAGGCACCGGGACGATGCCGACGCGGCCGACGCCGAACCAGGAAATCCAGGACGGCAAGCCCGAAATCGGATAGCCGCCGGAATAGATGAGCCCGATACCACGGGCGATCCCCATCGTCGCCAGGGTGACGATGATAGCCGGCATGCGTCCCCAAGCGACCAGCAGGCCGTTGAAAATCCCAAGCCCGATGCCGAGAACCATCCCGGCCAACAGCCCCACCCAGCCCGGCAGGCCGAAATGGACCATAAGGCCCGCAGCCATCGTTCCCGCCAGCGCCATGACCGCGCCGACGGAAAGGTCGATGCCGCCGGTGAGGATGACAAAGGTCATGCCGACCGCGAGGATCGCCACGACGGAGACCTGGCGGAATACATTCAGGATATTCGACACCGAGAAAAAGCTGTCAGACGCAAAGCCCATCAGGATGGACACGACGACCAGCCCGGCCAGCGGCAGCGCCAAAGGCGAGTGAATAAGCGATCTGAATGCGGAAATTGCTGCGCCTTTGGCGCGAGTATCGCTTTCAGCGATCCCATCATGCGACATCTTTTATCCTCCCGGTGGTAGCGTGGATCATGATCTCTTCGGCATTGATGGCTGAGCCTTCGACTGTCGCGACGATGCCGCCTGACCGAAAGACACACACCCTGTCGGACATGCCGATGACTTCCGGCAGTTCGGAGGAGATCATGATGATGGAATATCCGCGCGTGGTGAACTCGCGCATCAGCTGGTAGATTTCTGTCTTGGCGCCCACATCGATGCCGCGTGTCGGCTCGTCGAAGATCAGCACTTTCATGTTGTGATTGAGCCAACGGGCGATGACCACCTTCTGCTGATTGCCGCCGGAGAGCGTATCGACGCGCGCCATCGGCCCCTGCGCCTTGACCTGCACCTGTGCCATCGCGGAGACGGTATCCTCAAGCTCGCGACGGCGATCGATGAAGAAATGCCCGAATAGATATTTGCCGTAATTATTCAGCGAAACGTTATGGAGGATAGAGAAGCTGGTGATCAGCCCCTGTTCCTTTCTGCTTTCAGGCAGCAGCCCTATGCCGCTTGCAAGCGCCTCCGCTGGATCGGTAAACCGTCTCTCGACGCCATCGAGCGACAGCTCGCAGCGGGCGGCGCGGTGGGCACCGATCATCGCCAGCGCCGTTTCCGTCCGGCCGGAGCCGACCAGCCCGGCAAAACCGAGAATCTCGCCTGAACGCAGCTGGAAACTGGATACCGGCCCTCCCCGCGCCAATTGTACCGCCTTGACGTCGAGGACGACCAGAGGGTTTGCATTCATGACAGGTTTCGGCGGAAAGCTGTTTTCAATCCGCCGGCCGACCATCAATTCGACGAGGCGGTGCTGGTCGACCTCGCTGACATCGCAGGAGGTCACATATTCCCCATCGCGGAGCACCGTGATGCGGTCGCAGATCTCGAAAATCTCTTCGAGGTGGTGCGAGATGAAAACGATGGCGACGCCCTGCTGCCGAAGGCCCCTCATTACCCTGAAGAGATGCTCGACCTCGGATGGCGTCAGCGTTGCTGTCGGCTCGTCCAGCACCAGTATCCGGGCATTCAGCGCCAGCGCCTTGGCGATCTCGACGAACTGCTGCTCGGCAACGGAAAGAGTACGGACCGGCACGTTGAGGGGTATATCGATGCCGAGTTGAGCGAGGATTTCGGCCGCGCGCTTGCGCATGGCGCCGCGCTTCAACAGGCCGACGGAGCTACGCAGCTCGCGGGCAAGAAACATGTTATCGACAGCATCGAGATAGGGGATCAGCGAGAACTCCTGGAACACCACGCCGATACCGTTGTCGATCGCCTCGTTGTAATCGGCAAAGCGGTGACGCTCGCCATCGATGAAGATTTCCCCCTCGCTCGGTTGCAGGATGCCGCACAGCACCTTCGTCAGCGTCGACTTTCCCGCACCGTTCTCGCCGAGGAGAGCATGGATTTCACCTGCGCGAACGGTCAGGTCGACCCCGTGCAGGACCGCAATCCTGCCGAAGCTCTTCTTGATACCCTTCAATTCCAGCATCGCTCGCTCCCGCGTTTGAATGGATGGCGCGCTCCCGCGAGGTGGCAGGGGCGCGCCTACATCGATTACCAGCTGAAGCCGGCAGCATTTTCCTTGGTCACAGGCTTCACGTCGATCGGAACTTCCTTCGGCACAACGCGGGCTCCCCACTTCTGGGCGAGCGCCATGGCAAGACCGACACGCACCTGGTCACGCGGGAATTGCGCCGTCGTTTCGATGAAGGCCGTGCCGTCGGCAATCGCCTTGACCGCTTCGGGAGCGCCGTCGACGGAGGTCAGCTTGATGTCCTTGTTGGATCCCTGGATGGCCGAGAGCGCGCCCATCGCACCACCGTCGTTGACCGAAAAGATGCCCTTTAGGTTAGGATGCGACTGGATCATGTTCTCGACGACGCCGAGCGCAACCGAGCGATCCTGGCGACCGTTCTGCGTATCGACCAGCTTGATACCGCTGAATTCGGCAAGCGCCTGCTTGCAGCCCTCGACGCGCTGTAGGATCGGCACGACGGCAATGCCGTCGAGAATGGCGACTTCGCCGGTGCCATTCAGGGACTTGGCTAGGAACTGGCAGGACTGGTAGCCGGCGTCCTTGTTTTTCGAGCCGACGAAGGTGTCGACCGGGCCGTTGGCATTGGCATCGACGGCGACGACGATGACGTTCGCATCCTTTGCCATCTTGACGGCGGATTCGACACCGGCGGAATCCGTGGGGTTGATCAGCAGGATGTCGATCTTCTGCTGCAACATGTCCTCGATATCGGAAATCTGCTTGGCGACGTCATGGTTGGCATCGGTGACGACAACGTCGGCGCCAATGCTTTTCGCGGCTTCCTTGAGAGCCTCCTGCATTGACACGAAGTAGGGGTTGTTCAACTCCTGAAACGTCATGCCGATCTTGAGCTTGGCGTCCTGCGCCATGGCTGGCGCGGTGGCCATTGCCAAGGTCGCAATCGATAGCGCGATCAAAGTCTTCTTCATCTCGGTCTTCCTCCCTTAGATGACGACAGGCAAAGCCTGTCCCTTTCCGGAAGGCACCATGCCTTCCGAATGCAAACCCCTTCCGGGGTATCGGGTTTTCGCTGTTACTCCGCCGCCATCAGCTCTCCGTTGGCAGCAAACGTCGTGCGGAATTGCGATGGCGACATTCCCTTCTGCTTGAGGAAATGCCGGTTGAAATTGGATATGTTCGAGAAGCCGATCTCGAAGCAGACCTCGGCGACCTTCACCTCCGGCTGCGTCAGCAGCATCAGGCAGGCGAGATCCACGCGCAGCTGGTTTTTGTAGCGCACCAGCGTCGTGCCGGTGTGGCGTTTGAAAGCGCGCGAAAAAGAACTGGGGCTCTGTCCGACGAGATCGGCCAGTTCGCGCTCGTCGATGTCGTCCGTCAAGTGGTCCCGCAGATGGGCGATGGCGCGGTTTATGCCACAGTCGTTGATGCTTGGGAGGTCGAGTTCATAGCTCAGGCTGGCAAGCACTTCCGGTTCGGGGGCACGGGCGAGGATGTCGAGGATCTCCCAGAACAGCGCCAGCCGCTTCATACCCTGCGCTTCGATCAGTTGCTCCATCAACGGCTGTACTTCCACGCCGGCAGCCGGATCGAACAGCAGTCCGCGACTGCTGCGTTTCAGGAGCGGTCCGAGCGCCTCCATCTCTGGCAAACTGGCAATGCAATCCTGAATTAGTTTTTCGGGAAACTGGATAACCAGATTGCGCGTTGGGACGATCTCGCCCGCTGCGATCTCGGAAATCCAGTTCTGGGGAAGATTGGGGCCGGTCATGATCAACTGGCCAGGCTCGAACCGCCCGATGTGGTCGCCGATGTAAAATTGCCCGGACGTCGCAACGACCAGATGGATCTCGTATTCGGGGTGATAATGCCAGCGCACCGTGCGAAACGGGTATCCGTGCTTCCACGCGGCAAAGGACTCGCCCTTGCGGATGTGAACCAGTTCGAGATCCGGCTGCATGTTTACTCCTCCCACTCACGCCTTCCAGTTTCCTGGCAAAATCTGCAAACCTCCAATTTCGCAGATCCAACGCTTGCCACAACGATATCCCTCATTTGCCGGGGCCTCTACCTCAGCGCAGATCTATTAAAGATACTTTTTTGACGCCTTGATGTGGTTGAGTGCCCAATCTGCATTGATCATCTACCAATCACGACACCAGAGCTTCACCATCTGCGATGACCATATCTCCTAGCCGGCGCTCTTCATCACGGAACGGTGAGGACCCTCTTGCGTTGTGGATGTGCAAGCAAACAACGGAGGATATCCCATGAGCATTTTCGACCGCATCAAGAACGCCATTTTCGGCCAGGCGCAGGCTGCAGGCACAACACAGGCATCGACTGCCAGCACGACCGCGGCGGCAACCCCGGTTTCAAATCCCGCCCCCAGCGCCGCCACACCGGCACCATCCGCGCCATCGGCATCCATCCCCGCACAGTCCGTTGACGTCGCCCCGATCCTCGATACCGCTGTTCAGAAGTCCGGCCAGAAGCTTGACTGGAAACACTCCATCGTCGACCTTATGAAGGCACTCGGCATGGACGCCAGCCTTGAAGAACGCAAGGAGCTCGCAGCTGAACTCCATTACCAGGGAGACGTCCATGACAGCGCCAAGATGAATACTTTCTTGCACAAGGCTTTGCTGCAGAAACTGTCTGAGAATGGCGGCAAGGTCCCAGCCGAACTGCTCGACTAATCCAGAAGCGTGCAACAAAAACAGACGCCCTTCGGATTCGGGGGGCGTTTTTTTGTGCTGGTAGCTTGTAAGGAGAATGCGCGGCGGGCCGTGGCGTTAGCTCGGAGGCTCTAAATGCCGACGGATGACCGGAGATTGACGGTTGCGAGGACCCGGCCGGTGCCGTCCGCCACTTCCAGAATTCTGTCGCCAATGCATTTGCCGGCCAGAATGCGCTCGACGACAAGGGCACGCGCTGAAAGTGCAGCCTCCAGTTCTGCTGCATGCAGATCCGGTAGCTCGGAGCCATCCGGATCCTCGATCACTATGTCGCCTTCCCGGATATGAAAGTAAAATCTCGCCATACAGGACAAAACTGTATCGGACGAATTGGTTCCGGATAGCTATCTCATGCTTCCGATAAGCCGCTCGAATTCCGCTTCGGCAACTCCATACGCATCGCCCGCGAAAGCCTGCAGCCCATCCCGGTCTCTGATTGTGACCAAGCCGCGCGTGTTCGAAATGAAATGCTCGCCTTCAAGCACGTGCAGCGAGTCCGTTACGCTCTGGCGTCTGACGTTCATCATGGAAGACAGGAAGTCGTGCGTCAGGGGCAAGGCAGCTCCCTCTGACCTGTCATGGACCATCAGCAGCCAGCGCGAAAGCCGCTTCTCGACAGAGTGAGTGGCATTGGAAAGCGACGTATAGGCTGTCTGGACGAACAACGTCTGGGCATAGCGGCTGAGAGTTCGTCGGAGAGAGCGGCTCTCTGCCAACAGGTCAAACAGGATTTCGTTTTTGATGCTGTGCCCGTGGCCTTCCACTTGCATGAACACCTTGAACGGCGCTTGGGTGTCTTCGAACAGGCTGTTCGGCGGTGACATGCCCTCGCGACCGAAAATGGCAACTTCGACTTCGCTGCCAGCCGGCGAAATACCTATGATCGACCCGATGCCCGTTTCCGGAAAATAGCTGTAATCGGCCGGGACATGCGGCTCGGCCATCACCAGAAGTCGCGGCAGCGTGACCGGTATCAGGTGCGGAACCAGCAATTCCCTATCTCGACTGTCCAGATGATTTATCAGGCGGTTGAGCATGTTTGCCGTGCTTGGTGATGTCATAAACGCAAGCTAACGGCGCTCTCTCCGCAACGCAAGGCAATATGCGCTTGTCCCGTAGGTACGCACTGCTGCAGCGCTGTCGTTGTTGTGCAAGACCTCAGCTCTGTTCTCACCACGTGGAAGCAAGGTGGGGAGACGCAAGGAAGCTGCCCGGAAGGGCGGCATTGGGCGGCGGTCTGCAGACGCTTTCCTGGAGATACCACAGAGCGTTCATAAAGCCGTGACGGGAGAATGGCTTCGGGATGACACCATGGGCTCCCGCGAAATCGTCCGGTATCTTGTTGGGATTCGCCGTCACAAAAATGATGATCGTGTGGGACCAGCGCTTCTGGATATGCGCGCACACATCCAGCCCTGTCGTGTTGCGGGCGAGTTGCATGTCGACGAAGGCAATGTCTGGGGCCTTAGGGGGCTCCAGTTCCTCCACCTCGTAGAGCGATGCCGCCTCGCCTATGACGGTATGCCCAGCATCCTCGACCATCATTCCCACATCCATGGCAAGGAGGGCTTCATCTTCGACGATCAGGACACTCAAGGGCGGCTTGGGGCGTTCCATCGATTAATTCCCGTTCTGCAGAGACAGCGTCACGCGGGTGCCGGCCGATAGCGTCGACCAGTCGACCGTCGCGTCCGTCTGTCTGGCAAGTCTGTTAATAAGGGTACGACCCAAACCTGTCGGCGGCTCACTCGGCATGCCTATACCGTCGTCTTCGACAGTAATCGTCGCCCTGCTTCCCTCGGAGCGGCCGGTAACCGCAATCGTCCCTGCCCGGCCATCGCGAAGGCCGTGCTTGATGGCGTTGGTGAGAATCTCGTTCAGAACCAGGCCGAGGGAGGATGCCTTGCCGGCCGGCACGAGAATGGGGTCAACATCGCATTTCAGCACAATGTCCCCTCTCCCGCTCGACCCGATGACATCCTCCGCCAGTTTCGTGGCGAATTCGCCGATGTCGAACTTTGTCACGTCGCCGGACTGGTAGAGGGTCCGGTGCACCGTCGCCAGCGCATCGATCCGCTCCATCATCGCTTCCAGCTTCGACGTAATGACCGGGTCGCCGATCGTCCGCGCCTGAAGCCTCAGCAATGAGCCAATCATCGTCAGGTTGTTCTTGACGCGGTGATCTACCTCGTGAAGCAACACCGTCTTTGCCTCGAGAGCCGCTTCGAGTTCAGCAGTCCGTCGCTCGACTTCCTTTTCAACCAAAGCCGCCTGTTCGAGGACCGTCCGGCTGAAAGCCACGTGCTTGGTCACATCAAGCTGCGAGGCAAAGAAAAACTGAATTTCGCCGAGGTCGTTACGCACGGGGCTGAGATACAGAGCGTTCCAGAATGTCGATCCATCTTTTCGATAATTAAGCAATTCGACGGAGACGCTTTCTCCGCTGGCGATTGCAGAACGAATTTTTGAAACCGCAGAACGGTCTGTCTCCGGACCCTGGAGGAAACGGCAGTTCCGACCTAGCACCTCGTGCTGCGCGTAGCCGGTCAGTGCCTGGAACGCCTCGTTGCAAAAGACGATCGGGTTGTCGGGCTGAGACGGGTCGGTGATGACCATCGGCATCCTCGTCGCGCGCACTGCTGCGGCGAAGGGGTCTCCCCTGCCATGCGCGTAGTTGAGTCTGTCGGTCAGGTGCCAGTCGTCGCGCTGCTCCACAGTAACTCCACACATCAATTTAATTTCACGAGCCGATAAACGTCTCCAAGCTTCAGTTGGTTCCTGGCAAATAAGGCGCGTGAAGGTAGTGGATAGAAAGAAGGGAATCGACGAATCCGACAGCTGGTGCCATCGATCTCAAAGCGGGCTTAGGTTTTAGCGGTCTCGCACACTGCTATATCTTTGTAAAAGCGATATTTTCTTCTGTATACGAACCTAGCAAGTAAATTACTTCCGTAACAGTTGGTTAACCATAAATGGGGAAGGGCCCCTGTGGTTGTACGCTGAACTTTTCCGAGCTCACAATACCTTTGAGCTCGAACTCCGCCCTACCGTCGATATGTTTCAATCCGGGACTAAGCAACAGGCGTCCCATATCGACGGTGCAAATTGCCATCTTGCAACCGCATTTCGACGCCCTACCTCTACAAATGGTCTATTGCAAGCGCGCTGATGCAACGTCATGGCGCTTCAATATTGGTCACAACGCCGCTTCTAAACGGCACATGGAAAACAAGACTAGAAGGAACTACGAAATGGCTTCCGGCACTGTGAAATGGTTTAACAGCACCAAGGGTTTTGGCTTCATCGAGCCTGACAACGGCGGCGCAGACGTCTTCGTGCATATTAGCGCTGTCGAGCGCTCGGGCCTCGGAACATTGAAGGATGGCCAGAAGGTCAGCTTCGAAATCGTCCAGGACAAGCGGTCCGGGAAATCTTCTGCCGAACAGCTTCAGGCTCTCTAAGAATTGCGGACCTGACGGCCACGCAAAAAAGAAGGCCGGAAACCCGGCCTTCAGCTTACTCGAAATATTTGAAAATCAGCGCCGCTTTTACGTGGTTTTCTGGAACTTCGGCTTACCGCCAGCTGGCCTCGCGCCATCGCGTGCAAAATCAGGCTTCTTGCTCCAAGGCTTCTTTTCACCCGGTGCTGCCGGTGCACCTTCAGACCTGCGCTCGAACTTCGCTGCAGGCTTGGCGTCCGTCCGCGGACGGTTGTTCTTTTCCGCAAAACTGCGCTTCGGGCCATCGTGGCTCTGGCGTCCGGTTTCAGGCGCACTGTCGAGAGCCTTGACGCGGATACCCTTCTCCAGTGTCTTGTTCGGTCCGATCGCAGCAAGGAAACGCTCTGCCGCCTCGCCCGAAAACTCCACGAACGTTTCGTCAGGCTGCATCCTGATCGCGCCGATATCGCGCTTCGTCAGGTCGCCGTAACGGCAGATCATCGGAATCAACCAGCGTGGTTCTGCACTCTGCTTGCGCCCAACCGATAGCGAAACCCATTTGCCATCGGTGAAGTCGGCGCGCGTCTCGGCAGGATGGTCGTCACGGGGCGCAGAAAACTCATCGCGGCGTGGCTTCTTGCGGTCGTCAGGGACCGCAACATCGAGCAGATCTTCAGGCGCGGAGTGTGCAGAGCGATATTGGCGCAGGAACGCAGCAGCCACCTGCTCGGCGCTGTGCTGCTCCAGCAGCTTCTTGACGAAATCAATCTCGTCTTCGCGAACGGCTTCGGTGAACAAGGGATCGGCGAGCAAACGTTCATCGTCACGGCGCGTAACATCGTCGGCCGACGGTGGCTTTGCCCATGTCGCATTAATACGCGCAGCCTCGAGCAGACGCTCTGCCTTGCGACGACCGCTGGTGGGCACGATCATGGCGCTAACGCCCTGGCGACCCGCACGGCCTGTGCGACCGCTGCGGTGCAGCAGCGTTTCCGGATTGGTCGGCAGATCCGCATGGATGACGAGGTCGAGACCGGGCAAATCGATACCACGAGCGGCGACGTCGGTGGCGATACAAACGCGGGCGCGCCCGTCACGCATAGCCTGCAGCGCGTGAGTGCGCTCGCTCTGGCTGAGTTCGCCGGAAAGGGCAACGACCGAGAAACCACGGTTGTTGAAACGGGCTGTCAAATGGTTGACGGCTGCGCGCGTCGAGCAAAATACGATGGCATTCGGCGCCTCGTAGAAGCGCAGGACATTGATGATCGCATTTTCGCGGTCGCTTCCGGCGACGGTCAGGGCGCGATACTCGATATCGACATGTTGCTTCGTCTCAGCGGCGGTGCTGATACGCACTGCATCACGCTGGTAGCTTTTGGCAAGCGCCGCGATCGAGCGCGGCACGGTGGCCGAAAACATCAGCGTGCGTCGCTCGGCTGGCGAATTCTCGAGGATAAACTCAAGATCTTCGCGGAAGCCGAGATCGAGCATTTCATCGGCCTCGTCGAGGACAACAGCCTGCAGCTCGGAAATGTCCAGCGAGTTACGGCGAATATGGTCGCAAAGGCGGCCAGGTGTACCGATGACGATATGAACGCCACGATCGAGCGTACGTCGCTCTGTTCGCATATCCATGCCGCCGACGCAGGAAGCAATCGTGGCACCGGTCAGTTCGAACAGCCATTCGAGTTCGCGCTGCACCTGCAGAGCCAATTCGCGGGTCGGAGCGATCGCCAGCGCCAGCGGACGACCAGCCTGGCCGAAGCGTTCACCCTTGCCAAGCAACGTCGTGGCAAGAGCGAGGCCAAATGCCACGGTCTTGCCCGAGCCTGTCTGCGCGGAAACGAGAACGTCCGAATTGCCGAGCTTGGGATCAAGCATCGCCTTTTGCACGGGGGTGAGCGCTTCGTAACCGCGTTTGGTCAACGCCTGCGCAATCGGAGGAACGATGCCTTCGAATTCAGTCATATCTGGTCTTTCGGAATTCGGTGTTCGCGCCGGCAGAAAAAAACCCGGAAGGCGCAGATCGCCGCGGCCAGCACGTCGCAGGCCTCTTCATGAGCCCGGCATATACGTGGTCTCCGTTCAAAAGTACAGAGCAGTCCGCCATATACCGGCATGCTATCCACGTGAAGCTTAACGGTGCAGGCGGGGCGAAGGCAATCATGCTGACCTCCTGTCTTCTGCGCCATGGCTACGAGCCAGCGCCAAGAGCATTGGCCCAATGGCAAATTCCCCTCGTTCCGCCCTTCTGGTCAAGTCGCGCAGATAGCCGCCGGCCGAGTTGATTTGACCGGATCTTTCCAGCAGGCAGGCCATGACAGTTGCCGCATTCTCCGGTCCCATGACCTGGCAGGCCTCCTCATAGGCGCTGGCACTGACGCCGAGCATCGATCGGACCACAACGCCGGCCGTCAGCATGTCGCGCCAACTCGAGATCGTTCCTCCCGGGCCATACATCGCAATCTCGGGGCAAGCCCGAAGCACCAGGCCGAGCGGAAAGGACTTCAAACCGCCCAGATCCGTAAATTGCCTGCCGCCGCTCTCCACCGGTTGGCTGCTATTATCCCGCTGGTCTTGTGTAACAGGCACAAGGCTTAGCTTTTGCTCTGCCCCCTCAGCGTCGGCCTGCTTTATTTCTAAAGCTGGTTCAAGTTCAGTGTTAGATTCGGATTTTGAATTTTGTATGTGCTGCTCGTTTCGGGACTCATTGCCGCTTTGTTTTTGTGTTTTCAGGCATGTTTCCAGTAGGTTGACGACCTCATCACGCAACATGCTCATCTCTTCCAGAATCGGTTCGATGTCTGCTGCCGTCGGCAGTCGAGGAATCCGCGTCACCAAGCGTCGAAAGTGCTCGTGTATGCTTGCCCAATCGCCAGGTGCGCCCTCCTCCATGGCCGTCTCGATCAGTTTGCCGACATCGCGTCGGCACAATGTGAGCTTTTCTCGCGTGACACGGAGAAATTGACGTTCGGCGACCACTTCAGCCGCCAGCACATTGATTTCTTCAGCCCGGGAGATCAGCGGAGCAATACTGAAACCAAAAGCCTGCGCAACTTCACCATCGCCGCCCCTGCGGACGTAGCGCTTGCCGTTCGGGCTATCCCGGCGGATAAGCAGGCCTGTCTCTACGAGAGCGGCAAGGTGTCTGCGCAATGTCGCAGGCGCTATACCGTGGGCACGCAAGGCCAATTGCTCATTGGAAGGGAAGACCACCAGTCCGTTGGCTGCCGAAAGCAAGTTACCGGGGTAGAAACTCAATAATGCGTTCAAAACAGCCAGCGCGCGATCGCTGACCCCGAGCATCTGCCGCGCTTCGCACAGCGCTCGAAATAACTTCCATTTGTCGACCGAGGCGTCAGCGTCGATCTCACTCGCGTCGTACTGGCTTGCCAGCATGCCAAGCGTCATCGAACGCCCACCAAAGGGCGTCGATATATGTCCGGTCTGCATCGTCCTTCACCTTTTTCAAGGCAAAAGAAATCCGCTCACCCAATTTGGTGCCAAAGACTCTTGACTAAGATTCGTGGAAATGTGATTCTCTAAGCGCCAACTACGAGAAGGGCTTCCACGACGGCAACGTTTGGGGGCCTTTTTCTTTTGCGTTTAGTCTCCTGCTTCCAACTTGGTCTCTTCCTGAAAGGCCTGGTAAAGCCGATCAAGATTTTTGGTGATATAAGCGCCAAAGGCCGGACCGTTCTCCGCCTTCAAGGCAATCGTATACTTCTTGCCACCAGCCTTGATTTCCGCTTTTGCAGCACCGCTTTGCTCGCGCCACTCCGAAACAGGTTTCACGACGGTCGCAGACCTCGCCTCTCCCCGTCCTGCAAGAAATGCGCTCAACAAATCAAAGCGGTCGTCTGCTACGGCACCAAGAAATTCCGGACGCGTGATAAATTCACCCGCTCGCATGACATTCTCGGGCGTGTCGAAACGCGTCGCCAGGTCATGCCAACGGTCGCGGCCAACAGCCAAGGCCGGTCCAATTGCATCAACAACCGCGGTGGGGATGCGGTTGATGACCGACAACATCTTCGAAACCGTAGTCTTGTCGGCGCTGAGCGCGGCCATGATCGTTTCGCGGTCAAAGGCTCGCTTCTCCAGCCGACCTGCAAACATGGCGCGTTCGATAAAGGACAAATCTGCCCGGGCGCTGTTTTCTTGGCCCTGCGCGATGACATGATCGCGATCGTCCAGCTTCTTGACGACAGCCCGGACAGGGCGGCCCAGTGTCTTTGCGGCGCGAGCACGGCGATGGCCAAAGGCTATCTGGTATCTGCCGTCTCGGGATGGGTGAGGACGCACGAGAATCGGTGAATCCTGGCCGCGTAGACGTATTGCTTCGACCAGTTCGTCGAATTTGGCATCCAACTGCACGAGGCGGTCGGACACGAAGGAGTCCTCGATCATATCCGGATCAAGCTCGATGACCACCTCGCCGGCCGTGAGCTTTGCCTCGATCGCCTTGGCCGCATCGGCTTTGGCTGCAAGCGCGTCGATACTGCGTGTCACTGCGCCAAGTGCCCCAACGCCCTTGTAGCCGCTCGTCTGGCGCTCAGGCACGGAGGTCTGTTGACTGGAGTTTACCGCAGTAAACTTTGCCTCGGGTTCGGAAATCAATCCGGAAAGGACGTTCTTCCTGGCCATAATCAGCGACCCCATGCTTTGTGGACCAGCGCGGCGATCTCAGCATTCACAGCCTCCATCGATTCCAACGCACGGTCGTATGTGGTGCGCGTGAACTGGCTGCGATCTACTTCGTAGAGGGTCTGGTTGGTAAGCGCAGCATCGGAGATCGCAACGCTTCGCAGCATGGGGTTGGTGAGGACGTGCTGCTTGAACATCGATCTCATGAACGCCACCATCTGCGTTTGCGGTCCATCGGTCGGATCGTAGCGCGTCACGAGATAGCGCATCCAGTCGAGGTTCATATCGGCGCCCGCACCCTTCAAGGTGTTCAGGATTTCCCCGAGCATCTGCAGGAATTGGCACATGGACATCACATCGAGCATCTGCGGATGTACCGTGATGAGCACCGCCGTGGCGGCGCAAATCGCGCTCATTGTCAGAAATCCAAGCTGGGGAGGGCAGTCGATAACGATGACGTCGTAATCGTCGGATACAGATGACAAGGCCTCGTCCAGCCGTGCGAAAAAGATGCGCCCGTAGTCGTTGCCCTGCCCCTGCGCCAGGATACGCGGTGTATCGTGCTCGAACTCCATAAGTTCGAGGTTGCCCGGCACGATGTCGAGACCCGGAAAATTGGTTTTCCGCACGACTTCCCTAAGCGGTCTCCGACGCTCGTCATAACGGATCGCAGCATAAAGCGTCTCGTTCTCATCGAGATCAAATTCGGGCTGGAAGCCGTGGATCGCCGAAAGGCTGGCCTGCGGATCGAGATCGGCGGCCAGAACGCGATGCCCGGTCAAAGCCAGATGCTGGGCGAGGTGGGCCGCCGTGGTTGTCTTGCCCGACCCGCCTTTGAAATTCACGACCGCAATGACCTGCAGATGGTCCTTGGCGCGGCGATGCGGTACGTAGTGCTGGCCGGCGCGACCATTCTGCTCCAGATACTGACGCATCTCCAGCAATTGCTCCGCCGTGTAGGAGCGACGGCCTGATGGTGTAACCTGCGGCAGCGGCCCCTTTGATTCGAGCGACAGGTTACGCAGATGGCCACTGGTGACGCCAAGAAAATGCGCGGCTTCGCTGAGATGAAACTGCCTGAGCGTCTTCTGCGCGGTCGGCGGAAACATCTCGAGCCGGTGCTGCTTCAGCTTGTCGGACAGCTCTCGGGCTTGGCCGATGATAAGCTGGTCGACCTCCGAAATAGGCTTTCCGAGCGTTGCTGCCATATTCATCTAATTTTCTCGCAAATGCGTTTTGTAAGCTACTTGGCTTCTCAAAGCGCATTTGAGACCGATTCTCACTGGCGGGCAAGGGCTTTATCGTTAACGATGGCTCTGGACACATATGACCGGTGGAGAAGTTTACCGCAGTAAACATGTCGTCCCGCTTATCAAGCGATGGTTCCTGAACGCGCCAAGTGCGAATTCTTAGGATTTCCTGCTCTCTTTTAATGATCACCGTCTCTAAATCTTTATCATGTGAGCCCAGCTAACCGATATAGCGAGCAGACCTGCGCCCGCGTTTGAAATACCGGCCCCTAAAGAAAACAACAATCCAGACGCGAGTGTCCGCCAACGGACGATCCTGAAAAGCGATGAAACCTTCCGCGGACCTTCGCATTGAACGAAGGTCGCCTTATCAATGGCGAGTGCATCCGCGCGCTTGACCGCAATGGGGCTGGCACGTTGCGACCGACCCACGGAGGATTCAATGGAAGAGCAGAAAAAACGCAGACTTCAGCTTTCAAAAGAGCAGAAAAGAGTGCTTGCGGACGCTGCAACTGAGGCAGCATTCGCAGACAATGAACAGCGTCGGAAAGCGCGCGAAGAAAAAACGGCCCGGCTGCGCGCCCTGCGCTTGGCGAACGAGGCCAAAGTCAGCGAAAGAGCCTGACCCATAAGAGGCTGTCTCGACAGCACTGTGAAAAATTCAAGCTAGCCTGTGGACTGCAGCGATCAGATATCGCGAAAAGCCTCAACGTGGCACAGAGTACAGGCTAGCGCTTTCACCCCAACAAAGTCCGAGCCACTTGGCCCGGACCTCCAGCTTCAAACCGACATCAATCAACCCTGACGAAATAATTTAGATTTCCCATGCGGAGCAGCGCGCAGGTACGAGGGCGGAACCTCGATGGTCGCACCGAGCTCCGCCGCAGCATGCCATCCCCAGCGTGGATCGTAGAGCATCGCGCGTGCGAGTGCCACGAAGTCAGCCTTACCGCTCGAGACGATCTCCTCCGCCTGTTTGGCCTCGGTGATCAGACCAACCGCGATAGTCGTAACGCCTGTTGCTTGCTTGATCTCGTCGGCGAAGGGCACCTGGTAGCCCGGTCCTGCAGTGATCTGCTGCAACGGCGAGACGCCGGCCGAGGACACATCGATCCAATCAACCCCGCGCTTTTGCAGTTCATTGACGAACGCAATGCTCTGAGCGACATCCCATCCACCCTCGACCCAATCCGTTGCGGAAATCCGCACGCCAACGGCCTTGTCCGACGGGAACGCCGCGCGGACAGCGTCGAACACTTCGAGCGGAAAGCGCATGCGGTTTTCGAGAGACCCGCCGTACTCGTCCGTCCGCTGGTTGGAGAGGGGCGACAGAAATTGATGCAGGAGATAGCCGTGGGCGGCATGTAGCTCGACACCATCCAGCCGAAGTCTTGCTGCCCGTGCAGCAGTCGCTGCGAAAGCATCGCGAACTCGCGCCAATCCGGCAGCATCGAGAGCGGTCGGCGCGCGCTCGCCATCCTTGTGAGGAAGAGGGGAGGGGGCAAAGTTCTCCCAGCCACCTTCAGCAAGCGGTATGAGTTCGCCACCTTCCCAAGGCAAATGGCTGGACGCCTTGCGGCCGGCATGACCCAATTGCATGACGATAGCCGTCTTTGAGACGAGACGAATAGCATCGATCACCGGTTTCAGAGCGGCTTCCGTTTCGTCGTTCCACAGGCCGAGGTCGCCGGGCGTGATACGGCCGGCTGCTTCCACGGCTGTCGCTTCCAGAAACAGCATGCTTGCGCCCGAAAGCGCCAACCCGCCGAGGTGTACTTCGTGCCAGGCGGTGGCCTTGCCGTTGTCGGCGACATACTGGCACATCGGCGAAACGACGATCCGGTTGGGCAGGGTCAGATTGCGGAGTTCAAAAGGTGAGAAAAGGGTGCTCATGGACGGTTTCCAATCACGTGTCGGGAGGAGGGGGTAGGGGAGGCGTAGAGGACAGCAAGCAACATGGCGCACAATGACAGGCCGGCAATGATAGCCGATCCCACATCGACGGCGAAATTCAAGCCGTAGAGTGTGGCAATCTTCCCGAGCAGGAGTGCTGCCAGCCCCTGCGCGAGATAGGCAACCAGGAACAGAGCCGACAAGGTGCCGCCGCGATGATGGGGCGGCGCATTGGCATTCAACAGCCCGAGCCCGCCGGAAAACAGAAGGCTGTAGGAAATGCCGCCGAACACAAGCGCCGTTGCAAACAGACTAAGCGAATGTTGGCTGGCGGAGAAGGCAAGGAGGCCAACTGCAGTCAGCGAAGAGAGACCTCCGATAAGGATTGTGGCAGATGACCTGAGGCCTCTGGCGGGAATAGCAACCACGCCACCGACGAAGGCGAACAGGGCAATGGTCGCGCCGTTGACCATGGCATTCGGCGAACCGATGACGTCATGAGCGATCTGTGCCCCGAGTGACAGGATGATGGTGCCCATTGCATAGGACGCGGTGACCGCGATCGTCGATGTCGCGAAGATCTTGCGCAGGCCGCGCGGGATGACGATGGCCTTGAACCGCCAGGGGCCGGAGGCCTCCGTGCTGAGATGGCGGGGAAGAAACCAGGTCGCCGCAAATATGCCGGCAAGAACCACGAGAAGCACGATGAAATTCAGCCGCGTCGGAAACGGTGCATACTGGATAAGTGCGCCGCCCACCAGCGCTGCGCATATCAGGCCGGTGACCTGGGCGAGCGTAGTAATGGCGCTGGCTTTTTGACCTTGACCCGGTGCACTGAATTCCACGAGTGCGGCAGCCGACGGCCCGGCAGAAAGTCCGACCCCGACGCCCATAAAAGCGCGTCCGACCAGCACCCACCAGACATCCGGCGCCACCGCGAACAGCAACACGCCGATCAGCGAAGCGGCCAACCCGAACAACATCGTCTTGCGACGACCGACATAATCGGAAATATCGCCGAAACCCACAAGGACCAGGACCACCACGATGGGATAGATCGCGAAGATTGCCGTTGTGGCAAACGGCGTCAGGCCCCACTCCCTGGCATAGAGCGGGTAGGTCATGGCCGGTGCAGCACTGGTCCACAGCGTGTGGGCAACGACTGCAGCGGCCGTCCAGAAGCTCGCCCGGCGACTGAAAGTGAAGCGATTGAGCATGTCTAATCCCTGTCGATACTGCGAAACCCAAGACAGGGCATCAGAAGAGCATGGTGGAGCCGCCATATGACGGCTTATCGATTGTCGAATCGAATACGTAAGGTGCGGCGATAGGCCGGATATAAGGCTGTGTCGCGCTCAAAAGTATCTCGCGGAAAATATGGTAGGCTAGCTTTCGTTTGCAAGTGCATTGGCCGCAGGTGATGGCGCGGCATCGATAATCCTTTCAGCCGCTGCAACGCCTGTCTCGAAGGCGCCATGGGCCGTGGAATAACGCGCCACGGAACAAGCTTCGCCGGCAAACAACAAGCGTCCGTCGACGGGTTCGGCGAGCACGCCGCGCGCAGAAACAGCGCCCGGCCTGGCATAGGCATAAGCGCCACCGATATGCGGTGATGTTGCCCAGCCGGACATCGTCACAAATTCCAGATCGCCGCGAATTGCGCTTCCGAAGACGCCTCCCAGTTCATCGCGCGCAAACGCCAGCGCGGCAGCATCGCCCGCCCTTTCGAGATCATGGGCAAGCGGACCGGCGAAGTAGGCTTCGATGATCGGTTGACCGAAGGCACGGATATGATAGCTGCCAGTTGCACTCGTCTTGGCTGAGCCATAGGCCTGCGTATCCACCGGCAAATCGAGATCGGAAGGCACGCGCAGAAAAAGCTTGTTCGCGAGACCAAGGGGCAGGGAGGTCGCCGCCTCGATCTTGTGCGGCAAGGCTGGCGTAAAACGTATGGTCTCCCGCGCCAGCATACTGGTGGACAGCGTGACGATCACCCAGCGCGCCGTCAACGCCCCCCGATTGGTCTCGACGACGACAGACGTGCGAGAGCAGTGGTCTATGCCGGTCACGACTGTATGAAGTGAAATGGGCAATGTACCGGCGTAAGTGCTTATCAGCGCCCCGTAGCCCTCACGCACCCGCCAGTCGGGACCCTCGCCAGGCGCGTAGTTGGCATAGTCCAGAAGGGAGGATTGATCCAGCGCTGCGCCGTTCAGATAGGTCCCGATCGCCTCGATCCGAGGGTTCCAGGGGTTATCCGGCTCGAGCAAGTCCGAAAGTGGTTTGTCGGACTCTCCCCGATAATTCTCGGTGCGCTCGAAGAAGTCGCCGATTGCCGCATCTGCCGCTTCGTCGTTCTGCAGCCGGCGGCCGCCGTCGCTCCATGGCGCCGGTGTTTGGTCAACGGCCAGCCCCAGGTCACCTGCAACAGAAGTCCATGCATTGGTTTGTGCGCCGTGGAGCCAGCCGCAACCGAGATCGACAGGTTGTCTTGCCAGGAGTTTCGGTCGAACCGTGAGCGCCCGACCACCGATATGCGCGCCGGCCTCAAGAATTTGCAGCGATAAGTCCGGACGGACGGTTTGCAAGTGGCGTCCGGCGGCAATGCCGGCGGCGCCGGCGCCGATGATGATCACGTCCACCTCGCGGCGGACGACTGCCTGCGACAGCATTTGTGTCTCCGATTAAAAGGACATCATTAAACACGGGATGCCCCAGATCGACAGTGGGATTTACGCGGCGCGCATTCACCATTTCGGCACCAGATCGGTCTCACTGCCAGAACTTTTGCCGGGGCGCAGTGTCAGCCGCCTTGCCGACAATCGAGGAAGACTTTTTTACCGATAAAAAACGTCGGCCCGTCGCAATTTTCGTGCTTAAAAGGCGGCATCCGTTTAAAGGAAACAACTACGGGCGATAGCCATTGTCTATCGTAAGACAATATTTGAAAATGCAGCGTCGAAATCAGAGTGAATGCTATGCCGATGAGAGAGTTGCACGAGCGGATGGGCGTTAATCTTGTGCTCCTGGCCCGCCTTTACCGTAGGGCCCTGGATGGTGCTCTGAAGCCTTACGAGCTATCGGAGGCCACCGTTCTGCCAATGCGCTACATTGCCCGCCTCGGCGACAACATCCGTCAGGGCACTCTTGCCGATGTCCTCAATCTGGAGGGACCGACGTTGGTACGGGTTCTCGACCAGCTTACGGAGTTGGGCTATATCGATCGTATCGAAGACCCGCAGGATCGACGCGCCAAAACGTTGCGTCTGACAGCCGCCGGACAGGCGCGGAATACCGAGTTGAGCAACGTATTGGCAAAGCTCCGTGCCGAGCTTTTCGAGGGCGCAAGCGAAGACGATGTGAATGCAACCCTCCGCGTGATGTCGCAACTCGATGCCAATCTTCAGCGCCGGCGCCGGCTCGAGCCGACAGCGGATTAAGCATGGCGGCGGACAGTCGACGGATCCGGCAGAAAGTCCAGCGTCGAATTAAACACGAAACGGCCTCATTGGTTGTATACACCTATCCGAGATGGCCGCATGGGATATACGGGGATCGTCCGGCGAGATAAAATCGGTCTCGTTTCATAGGCAGATAGTTCCACACTGTCAGCTAGCTCTTCCTTCCATTGCGCAGAAAGTCCAATGCCGGTGCATAACGCCACGACTAAGCCCGCTCTTGCGGACGTTTCATCCGCTCCTGCTGATATTACCAACGAAAAAGCCTGGCTCAAGATCCTGTCGAAATATCGCCAGCCACGCGGTACTCGTAGCGCGTTCGAACTGGCAGTGACCGTCATCCCCTTTATCGTTTTCTGGGTACTGTCCTGGATCGCAGTTCACTACAGCTTCTGGCCCGGCCTAATCCTGATTGTTCCGGCAGCGGCGTTTCTGCTGCGTCTGTTCATGATCCAGCACGATTGCGGCCATGGCTCGTTTTTTGCGCGCCGTCGCGTTGACGACTGGACGGGCCGTATCATTGGCGTGCTGACGCTGACACCTTATGACTATTGGCGTCGCGCTCATGCCGAACACCACGCCTCTGCCGGCAATCTGGACGAACGCGGTGTCGGCGACATCGCCACGCTGACGATCGCGGAATACAACGCTCTGTCGTTTCGCGGGCGCATGACATACCGCCTCTATCGCAACCCGGTGGTCATGTTCGGCATCGGCCCGATCTGGCTGTTTCTCTTCAAGCAGCGGCTGCCATTCGGCATGATGCGCTCCGGGCTCCAGCCATGGGTATCGACGATGGCGACCAACGCCGCTGTCGCGGTGGTTGCCGGCTTGCTCATGTGGGCCGTGGGCGTCGTGCCGTTCCTGATGGTGCACCTGCCTATCGTCGTGCTCGCTGGCGCCGCAGGCATCTGGCTATTCTACGTCCAGCACCAGTTCGAAGAAACCCATTGGTCCGAACCGCCGGAGTGGCAGTTCCCCCACGCAGCCCTGCACGGTGCATCGAATTACGATCTGCCGGCGCCGCTGATGTGGATCACCGCCAATATCGGTATCCATCACGTCCATCACCTTGCCAGCCGAGTGCCTTATTACCGGTTGCCGGAAGTGCTGCGCGACCATCCGCAACTGCGCAATGTCGGGCGTATTACGATCATGGAAAGCATCCGCTGCGTAAAGCTCGTCCTGTGGGACGAAAAGAACCGCCGCCTGGTATCGTTCCGCGACGCCGCCGCCCTGCTGGCATAAGCCAAAAACCGGCCGGCGGACCTTCCGCCGGCACATCCCGACCATCAAAGAACGTTGTCGCAGTCAGCGAAAGCGCATCAAGACCATTGCGGCCGCACAAACGACGAGAAACGCCAGGCACCAGAACAGTCCGCGTTTCAACTGACGCAGCCGACGCGTCCGGCCGCCATACCAATCATACACCAACGCCTTACTCCACCCGCACCCCTATGACGGGGCACGATAGCCCTTTCCACGCTCGCGGCAAGCACCAGCTTTTGCCCACGACGCGCAGCCAAGCGGTCCGGATCGCTGGTCGAACTTACCCAATGGTCGGAAAGACCGCAGCACAACGCAAATAGCCGGCCTCTCGAGGGCCGGCTAGCATTTGAATTTGCTGTGGAAAACCTAGCGCTGACGGGCCTTGCGGGCTGCATAGCGGCGGTCGCGTTCGGCCTTGCGGGCTGCCTCGTCGGCGGCCATCTGCTCGACGCTCTTTACAGCTTCGGCTTCCTGGGCTTCGGCATGAGCCTTCGCTTCGGCACTGGCGGCAGCGGTCTTAGCTGCTGCTTCGGCCAACTGCCGCGCATATTCCTCGCGCTTTTCCTGCTCGCGTTCGGCACGGCGCGCTTCACGCGCTTCCGCTGCTGCCGCACGTTCCGCGCGCTTGGCGACCACATCCGGGTCGGTCGGCTTCGGAGCGGTGGCGAATTTCGTCAAAAGCTGCTTCTTGGCTTCGGTGGCAGCCTTGCGGCGCTCGGCAAAGCCATTATCGTTTACGTGTCTCAAGCGGTCGTCGTCCTTATTGGTGGTTTTGCCTCATGGCTTCTCAGCGCTTTGTGGCTTTCTTCGGCTTGCCTACCTGTGGCACAGCATTGGCTTCTTTTTCAAGTCGCAATTCCCGAAGACGGGCTGTCTTGGCGTCGCGATCGGCGGCGACTTCGTCGATTTCGGATATTGTCCTGGTCCGAGCCAGGTATTCCGTTTGCGTTTTGCTGAAAGCGATTTCAGCCTGTTCGCGGGATTTCGAATTCTCCGTCACGTTTCAATCCTCCTCAAAGCGTGTCGTCGGTATTGAAGCGAAAAAGGCCAGACTATAGGTCTGACCTTCCCTTGGACTAAAGCCCCTGCATCATGCCAGTACATCCGTGGTCATGGCGAGGCTAAAGACCGTTAAGCAGCCTGGAGCTGGCCGGCAGACATTTTGCCAGACTTGTTGTCACGCTCAAGCTCGAAAGAAAGCTTCTGGCCTTCGACAATTTCGCGCATCCCTGCACGCTCGACAGCCGAGATGTGTACGAACACGTCTGCGCCGCCGTTGTCAGGCTGAATGAAGCCGAAGCCCTTGGTGGAGTTGAACCATTTTACTGTGCCGGTGGTCATGACGAACCCTTTCCATTGCAACATCGTTTTTCGCAGAGCGATACTCGGCGAATAAATTTTCGATTTTTGAAAGGGGAATTTCGTAAAGAAAGCGTCAAGCGCCAGCAAACACAAATATCGCAAACAACTACCGATGATTTTTACTAGCCGAACGGCTCCTCTTTGTCAACTCTTCGCCCCCGTAGAGCTCTGGCCACACCACCTTCGCAAGCTCCGGCTAGATTTTCGACGCATTAATATATCGTCCGCTAATATGAACGGGAATGACGCACGAATCGGATCATCGCTTCCATGACCGGCGAAAAAATATAGCATGGCCGCTTTTCCAGAATCGATGCAGCCTCCGGCGCAAGCAGGCTGTGAAGGGCATTTGAACGATGACTGTCTTTTCCGTCAAACATATCACGGTCTACCGCTACAAGAAGCCGGTCGCTTTCGGGGAGCACCGGCTTATGTTCCGGCCGCGCGACAGCTTCGACCAGCGGCTCCTCGAATCGACACTGCTGGTCGAGCCCAAACCCAGCAGCGTTCGATGGATTCTCGACGTCTTCGGAAACTGCGTCGCCCTGGTAAACATTTCCGAGCCGGCCAGCGAGTTGCGTTTCGAGACACGGATTCGTCTCGACCATACGCCCCAGGTGGCCTTGAACCTACAGATCGACGAGACCGCTCTGCAATATCCGTTCGCCTATGACCCCGACGAAGTCGCAGACCTTAGGCCGACCATCGAGCGTCACTATCCTGATCCGCAGGACATAGTCGGCAAATGGGCACGCCAGTTCGTCCGCATCGGGCAGCCGACGGCGACCGGCCAGCTGCTCATGACGATGTGCTTTGCCATCCATGAAAGCTTCGCCTACGCCCGCCGCTCGGCGCGCGGCACGCAGCTGCCGATCGAGACGCTGAAGCTGCGCAAGGGAACCTGTCGCGATTTCGCACTGCTGATGATCGAGGCGGCCCGCTCCCTCGGCCTCGCTGCCCGCTTTGTCACCGGCTACGTCTTCGTCCCCAGCCGCAACGATTCGTCGATACGCGGCGGCGGTTCCACCCACGCATGGTGCCAGGTCTATCTGCCCGGCGCCGGTTGGGTCGAATTCGACCCGACCAACGGGATCGTCGGAAATCGCGATCTGATCCGTGTCGGCGTTGCTCGCGATCCGCGCCAGGCGATCCCGCTCACCGGCAGCTATGACGGAGAAGCTGAGGATTATGACGACATGACGGTACAGGTGAACGTGACAACCGAGCGCAGTGCGGGTACGCTTCCTGAAAGGGCCGAAAGAGCCATGGAACAGTCTCTCTCCTGCAACGTTCAACGGTAGCTCATGCCAATTTGCATGGGTTTCCCATAAACAAAGGCTAAGTGATGAAAATAAGTGCCGGCTTCAGCATTGCGTACGACTGCCCGCAGCCAACTCCTATGTTGCTGTGCCTGAACATTCACCCGTCGCGGCGCATTGACCTGTTGTCCGACCAGGTCCTTACCTTTGACAGGGACATCGAAGCTTCAGGCTACACCGACGGTTTTGGCAACGCATGCACACGCATCGTGGCGCCCGCCGGCGTAACGACAATTTCCACTGCCTTCGAAATCTACGATACCGGCCTGCCGGACAATATTCCGGTGGATGCCGTGCAGCACGAGATCAAGGATCTGCCGAACGACGTGCTCGTCTACCTGCTGGGCAGCCGCTATTGCGACACGGATCGGCTGGCAAATTTCGCCTGGTCGCAATTCGGCAATACACCTTTCGGCTGGCAGCGCGTCAAGGCGATCCTCGATTTTGCCCATAACCAGATCAGGTTCGACTACCAGCAGGCCGATTCCACCCGCAGCGCCTATGGCGGCTTCATAGACCGGGTCGGCGTCTGCCGCGACTACGCGCATCTCGCCATCACGCTTTGCCGCTGCATGAACATTCCGGCGCGCTATTGCACCGGCTATCTCGGCGATATCGGCGTGCCCATCGATGTTAACCCGATGGATTTCAGTGCATGGTTCGAAGTCTATCTCGGTGGCAACTGGCATACGGTCGATGCTCGTCACAACAAGCCGCGCATTGGCCGTATCCTGATGGCAACCGGTCGCGATGCCACAGACGTCGCCCTGACCACGAATTTCGGGCCGGCTAACCTCGTACGGTTTGAAGTGGTTACCGACGAGATTCCTGCCGAGTAACGGCTCTCCATCCGACACCCACAGAAGTCTCCCGGCGAATGCAACACCCGTTGCATTCGCCGCTTGCGTTTGCGAGCATGCATCCCTGTTCGGCCCCGACAAGAGATTGGATTTCCATGACAACGCTGACCCGCTTTTCCATCAAGCCGCTCTCCACCATGACGCGCACTCTTGCAGACGTCGCCTCGGCGCGTCGCGAGCCCGATCTGGTCATCGGCGATGCGCGCGTGCTCTCGACCTATTCGGAACGCATTCTGCCCGGCAAGGAAATCTGGATCTCCGGCGGCCGCATTGCTGCGGTCAAACCGAACGGCACCTATAAGGGGACACAGGCCAAACGCTACGATGCGAAAGGCGGCATCATCGCCCCCGGATTGGTCGATCCGCATATCCACATCGAATCGAGCATGGTCACGGCCTGCGCCTATGCGGAGGCCGCTCTTCTGAACGGCACGACGACGATTTTCTGCGACAGCCACGAGATCGGTAACGCCATGGATGTCGCCGGTGTCGAAGCCATGCTGGAAGACGCGCGACAGGCGCCGCTGTCGATCTTCCTGACGGTGCCAAGCACCGTGCCGGCAACCTCGCCAGTGTTCGAGACGGCCGGGGGCGATCTGACGCCTGCGAAAATTGCAGCCCTGTTCGACAAATGGCCCGAGGCGGTCGCTCTTGGCGAGAAAATGGACTTCGTCCAGGTCGCCATGGGTGACGAGCGCAGCCACGCCATCCTTGCTGCGGCGCTGGAAAGGGGCAGACCGGTGTCCGGGCACGTCTACGGCCGCGAATTTGTGTCGGCCTATGCTGCGTCTGGTGTCACGGACACCCATGAAGCCATCGACCGGGACATTGCCGACGATATGCTGGAGGCAGGCATCTGGCTCTTCCTGCGCGGCGGCCCGCCGACGACGCCATGGCACAGCCTGCCGCTGGCGATCAAGACCATTACCGAACTTGGCGCCTCGCACAAACGCATCGCCGTATGCACCGACGACCGAGACGCCGATGACCTGCTGCTGTTCGGACAGGACTGGGTGACGCGCGAGGCCGTCAAGGCCGGCATGACGATCGAGCAGGCCTGGTCGATGGGCTCGCTGCATGGAGCGACGCGCTTCGGCATGGAAAACGAAATCGGCGGCCTCGGCGGTGGACGGCGCGCCGATCTCGTGCTGCTGACCGACGAACTGAAGCCGGTTAGCACGTGGTACGGTGGCGAACTGGTCGTGGACAACCGCAAGATCACCGCTGTCCTCGACGAGGCGCTTTCAAAACCATACCGGTATCCCGAGGCCGCCTACCATACGGTGAAGCTGCCGGCCAATCTGAAACTGACGCCGGACCTGCCGACCACGCCGGTACTCGCACACACCATCAAGACCGAGCTTCCCGGCATCACCCTCGGCCACGTCACCGTCAGTCTTGAGCCGGCGAACGACTGGCAGACGCATTTCGAGCGCCACGGCCTGTGCTTCGTGACAGTCATCGAGCGCCACGGCAAATCAGCCGGCAATGTCGCCCACGGACTGCTCAACGGCTTCGGGCTGAAGAAGGGTGCGGTCGCGTCTTCGGTTGGCCATGATAGCCACAACATCATCGTCGCCGGCACCAACGAGGCAGACATGCAGGTGGCGCTTGCGGCCATCGAGGAAAGGCAGGGCGGCGTCTGCGTCGTCATGGATGGCAAGGTGACAGCCATGGTGCCGCTGCCGATTGCGGGGCTTTTGTCCGACAAGCGGGTCCACGAGGTAGCCGAAGAAACCAAGCTGCTGAAGATCGAGTGGGAAAAGGCCGAGTGCACCATCGCCTATATGGGCTTCAACCTCATACCGCTTTCGGTCATTCCGGAAATCCGGATCACCGACAAAGGCCTCGTGCTGGTGCCGGAAATGGAGATCGTTCCGCTGTTCGAGCCGGCCTGAAAATGGCGTAGCGAAGGGCAGGGGCCTTCGGATTAAGCGACCGGCAACTATTGACGCTGCCAGTACGCGGCGACACTGAAACGATCGCGGTCATAGGCGATTTCCGTTTTCAGGAAAATCCGGATCGCCCGGGCCTCTGCCTGTTCGCAGGCAACCCAGACGAACGGCTTCTCTCCTCCGGCGGCAACCTGCTCGCGCACGATTGCCTCCAGCCGCCCGGAAAAGCCATCATCGCGGTGAAGCCAGACGACTTGGGCCCTAGCGACCGTTGGCAAAGGCTGTTCGTCCGCCCTGCTGCCCACCTCCACGAAAATGCGCAACCGCGCATCTGAAGGTGCGGCTGCGGCAATGCGGGCGATGGCGGGGAAGGCGGTTTCATCGCCAACCAGAATGATGTCGCCGACATCCGGCACATCGCCGCCGCCTGGCCCCATGAGAGCGGCGCGGTCGCCGGACTTCGCGGATAGTGCCCAGGCTGCACCCGGCCCATGATCACCCTCGTGGATGACAAAGTCGATATCGAGCTCGCCGCGATCAGTATGCAGATTGCGGATCGTGTAGGGACGGACGATCAGCGCATCATCGCCCTTCGGCCACTGGATACGTCCATCCGGCATCGTCTGAGGCCAGACGGGTTGACGGCCACGGGGCGGTATCAACAACCGGACATGCAGCCCCCCGCGGCTGAAATGGCCGATATCATCGGTGGCGACAGTGACACGGCGCATATGGGGCGTGATATCGCGGGCGCCGACGACGGTGATTTCGCGCAGATCAGGGACCGCTGCCACCTGCGGGCCATCCACCCAGCGGAGATCGAGTTCGTCGTTTTCAGCGGACTTGAACAGGTGCTCCGCCACCATGCAGCGAATGGTGAACAGCATCGAGGCCGTTGGGCATTGCAGGTTGATGATCAGCCGGTTGTCGGCAAGCGCGATGTCGCCGCCGCCGATCGTCGTCTCGATGGTCGCGCCATCAGACGTGCGGACGACGTAATCCGGCAACTGGGCACAAAGCTGGTCCAGCAACTTCGCTGCATCGGCGGGAACAGCAACGCCGGAGGCGGTAAACACGGCGGCGTTCATCATTGCGTATCTCCCCGTTCTGCGCCAGATGGAAGCGGTGGCGCCAGCCACCCGCTTCCGGTCAGCCGCCTACCACTTCTTACTGAGTTTCAGGGTGAAGGTCCGAGCATCGCCGTAACCGCAAGTATTCACCCCGGCGCAACCCGAGACGTATTCCTTGTCGAAGACGTTGGCGACGCTGAGCGCTGCGCCCCAGCCGTTCTTTTCGTAACGCACGGCCGCATCGAAGACGGTGGCCGAGGGCACGCGCAGCGTGTTGGCGGCATCGGCCCAGGACTTGCCCTGGTAGCGCATGCCGGCACCGAGGCTGACGCCCTCGAGTGCACCGTCGGTAACGGCGTAATCAAGCCAGAGCGAGGCGGTCGAGTTTGGCACCAGGTAGGGCGAATTGCCGACGATGCTGGTGTCGAGGTTTTTCGTGACCTCCAGGTCTGTGTACGAGTATGAGCCGAGCAGCTTCCAGTTCTGGTCGAGATTGACCTTGCCTTCCAGTTCGACCCCACGCGAGCGCACTTCGCCGAGCTGGTACTGCAGGAAGGTGGCGGGATCGGTCAGCGCCATGTTCTTTCGGTTGATGTTGAAGACCGAGGCGGTAAATAGGGCGTCCATGAAGGTCGGCTGGTATTTGATGCCGGCTTCATATTGTTCGCCCTCTTCGGGGACCAGTCCGGCACCGGTAGCGGTCGTGCCGATCAGCGGGTTGAAGAACGTTCCGACGCTGACGTAAGGCGTGATGCCGTTGCCGAAATCGTAGGCAAGACCGGCTCGGCCGCTGGGCGACTTGCTGTTCGACCCGGAATCCGTGGAGATCCGGGAGTCGACATTCTCGTCGACGAAATCGTAGCGGCCGTTGAGGGTCACCAGCCAGCCGTCGCCGAACTTCATCTGGTCCTGAGCATAGACGCCGAGCTGCTGCTGCGTCATTACCTGGTCGAGATAGACGAAGTTGGCGCCCTGGGTGCTGTTGTAGACCGGGTCGGTGGCGCTGATAGGGTTTGAGCCACAGCAGGCTTGCACGTTATCGAGGCGATAGAGCGAGTAATCAGTGCCAATCAGAAAGTTGTGGCTGATACCGCCCAGGTCGAACTCACGCTGGGCATTGTTGTCGACCGAGAAGGAATCGGCCTTGCTATGCTCGGTGAAGCCGATGCGCGCCAGTTCGTAGCTCGGGTCGCTGTAGCCGGCAGCATTCGGGTCGCCGCCAACATAGCCATTGAGATACGGGCCTTCCTCGTCCTTCTTCAAATGGCCATAGCGAAGGTTCTGCGAGAGCTTCCAGCCACCATCGAATTCGTGTTCGACGGAGTAGCCGACCATTTCCTGGCTGTAGGTTTCCTTGTCGATGCTCGGTTCGCCGTAGAAAGCCTTGCGGTCGATCTTGCCGAACGGGGCATCGACGACGGTGCCGACATAGGGGAAAAAGCCATTGCCGCTGTGCACTTCGTCGAGGCCGCTGACATAGGCATAGACCGAAAACTTGGTGGATTCGTCTGGCGAGATGGTGATCTGCGGCATAACGAAGCCACGCAGGTCGTGTGTGAAATCGCTGTACTGGTCGCCACCGGCGACTTTGCCGGTCAGGCGGTAGCTCCACACTCCGTCGGCGCTGAGCTTGTCGGAGAAGTCAAAGCCGGCATAGGCATTGCCGTTGTTGTTGATCCCGATCTCCGTGTAGTAAAGCGGCTGATCGGTCGGTTCTTTGCGGACCATATTGACGATACCGCCGGGATTGGTACCGCCATAGGTTACTGACGATGCGCCCTTCAGCACTTCTATGCGTTCGAGCGAGAATGGATCGATCTGGAAGCCGCCGAAGCCGTAGCTGAACAGCGTCAGGCCATCGAGAAAAACGCCTGTCTGGGTCGCATCGAAGCCGCGGATATAGAACCAGTCGGTGTCGCCGTCATTGCCGAACGGTTGTGTGTTGACACCCGGCGTGTAGCGCAGGGCTTCATCCACCTTGTTTGTAATACCGCGATCCTGCATTTCCTGCTGACCGACCACCGATACCGACTGCGGCAGGTCCTTGATCGGAATATCCGCTTTCGATCCCGCCGTCGTGGTCTTGGCAACATAACCCTTGACCGGATCGCGGCCGGTCGTATCGCTTCCGGTGTCGGTCGCGCCGGCCTTGCCGCCCTGACCGCCCTGCACCACGAGTGGCTTGAGTTCGGTCGGCTGCGTCTCCTCTGCCGTCGCCGATGTGACAAGCGCAAGGCTCGCCATCGCCACGCCCACTGCCAGCCGCGCCTTGAATGAAATTCCCTTGGTCAAATACGTCATGTCCTGCGCCCCATTGCGCGCCGCCCTTCACCCTCAAGGCGGCGCCGTCTCAATATAAGATGATTTGTTAACTCATATTAAATCGAAGGGCTTGTCGCAATTTCGCAAAATAGAACGTTTTTGGGCAATTGTGGCAGATGTCGGCATTTGCCCGGGCCCTGTGTCAAAAGCCTCACACAAGCTGGCTCTTTCTCCAGTTTGCCGGCGTCGTGCCGATGTGCTTGCGAAAAACACGGGTGAAATGCGCCTGGTCCGAAAACCCTGTCTCGACGGCCACGTCCGTCAACGGCGTATCCGAAATCATCAGTTGCTTGGCCCGATCGAGCCGAGCCTTCGTCTGCCATTGGTGCGGGGGAATGCCGGTCGAGGCCTTGAAGGCGTGGCTGAAGTGCGATTGCGACATGTTGGTCAACGCCGCCAGTTCCTCCAGCCGAATATTTCTGAGGCAATTTTCCTCGATGTAGTCGACGACCCGGCGCAATTGCCACGCAGCAAGTCTGCTGCGCTTGCGCGGTGCTGTGCGGGAGAGTTGCAGCACATCGATCAACAGCGAGACAGCCAGTCCGTCGCCGTAGAGATCGTGCAGCGGCGCAGGATTTTCGCATTCCGCCGCGATAAGACCTGCCAGCGCCAGCACGCGCGGATCGGAAAACAGCAGGCGGGGATTGCCTAGCCTGGCGGGATCGAGGTCCTCCATCAGGCGGCGGCTGAGCCCTTCAGCGCTGAAGTGGATATCGAGATGACGGACGAAATCGATATCCACCATATCGGCCCACATTTCCAGCCCGGCCGGTATGTAGGAGGCACGCGGCGCATTTCCCTGCTGCACGCCGGCCGCTTTTGGCGACAGCTTGAGGCTGCATTGACCGGAGCCGCGCGAGTCCAGGAGGACGAACAGCCGGGGATCGTCGGAAACGTAGTAGCCGCCGGCATAGGGGGCGCAATCGACGTCCCAGACATCGGCAACGATTCCATTCCAGACGCGACGATGCACCCCGCCGATGACGGAGAAGCCTTCGATCTTGTTGTCCATGCGTGGGTGAAATGTCATCGCTCATTCCAGCGGCCGCACCAGACGACGGCGGCCAATACCTAACTCATTAAGTCAGGTATTGGCCGCCGTCAATTCCAGGGCATGTTTTGGCCTGCGAACTCAGCGCTCCGGAACGGATGCATTTGTTTCTGCGGACCAGCGCAGGAACAGCGTAGACAGCGGCGGCAGCATCACCGACAGCGACGCATCGTGGCCATGCGCCGGAACGTCCTCGGTCCACACACCACCGCCGTTACCGATGTTGGCGCCGCCGTAGACGGCTGCGTCGGAGTTTAGCACCTCCGCCCAATGCCCAGCCTTCGGCACGCCGACACGGTAGCCGTGGCGCGGCACCGGCGTGAAGTTGCAGAGTACCAGCATTATTTCGTCGCCATCGGCCGAGCGGCGCAACATGCCTATTACGGAGTTGACCGCATCGTCGGGCACCGCCCACGAAAAGCCCTCGCCATGGACATCGCTGAACTGCAGCGCGGCTTCATCGCGATAGAGGTGGTTCAGGTCACGCACGAGGCGCTGCATGCCGGCGTGTTGCGGCTGGTCGAGGAGGTCCCAGACAACCGAGGCGTCATGGTTCCACTCGGTGGTCTGGGCAATCTCGCCGCCCATAAATATCAGCTTTTTGCCCGGATGGCCCCAGAGGAAACCGAAATAGGCGCGAAGATTGGCAAAGCGCTGCCAGTCGTCGCCCGGCATCTTGCCGATCAGCGAGCCTTTTCCATGGACCACCTCGTCATGCGACAGCGGCATCATGAATTTTTCGGTATACTGGTAGACCAGTCCGAACGTCATCATGCCGTGGACGTAGGAGCGATAGACCGGATCCTTCTCGATATAATCGAGCGAATCGTGCATCCACCCCATATTCCACTTGAAGTCGAAGCCCAGGCCACCGTCTTCCGGCGACTTGGTGACGCCTGGCCAGGCCGTCGATTCCTCGGCGATCATCAGGGCATCGGGGCATCGCTCGTGGACGATGGCATTCAGGTGCTTCAGAAAATCGACGGATTCGAGATTTTCACGGCCGCCGTATTTGTTGGGGATCCATTCGTCGGCATTGCGGCTGTAGTCGCGGTACAGCATCGATGCAACGGCATCGACCCGCAGCCCGTCGATGTGGTAGCGCTCGATCCATTCCAGAGCGCTGGAAATAAGGAAGCTTTTCACCTCGTTGCGTCCGAGGTTGTAGATCAGCGTATTCCAGTCCCGATGAAAACCTTCGCGCGGATCTTCATGCTCGTAAAGCGCGCTGCCGTCGAAACGGGCAAGACCCCAGGGATCTGTCGGAAAATGCGCCGGCACCCAATCGAGGATGATGCCGATGCCTGCCGCATGGGCGCGGTCGACGAAATAGGCGAAATCCTCGGGGGTGCCGTATCGCCCCGTCGGTGCAAACAGGCCAAGCGGCTGATAACCCCAGGAGCCGCCGAAGGGGTATTCCATGATCGGCAGGAACTCGAGATGAGTAAAGCCCATGTCGCGTGCATAAGGAATGAGCCTCTGGCTGAGTTCCATCCAGTTCAGATGCCGGTTGCCTTCTTCGGGGATCCGGACCCAGGAACTGAGATTCACCTCGTAGACCGACATCGGTGCGTCATCGTCCTGTCGCGCCTTGCGGGAGGCCAGCCATTCGGCGTCGTTCCACTGGAAGGGCGTGCTGCGCGCAACGATAGACGCGGTTGCCGGCGCAGCTTCGCTGGCCCGGGCCACGGGGTCGGCCTTCTGCGCAAGGACAGTACCACCGGAGTCGATGATCTCGTACTTGTAGTGATCGCCGGGACCGAGGCGCGGCACGAAGATTTCCCACACGCCAGCATTCGGGCGCAACCGCATCGGGTGGCGCCGACCGTCCCAGGAGTTGAAATCCCCGACCACGGAAACACGCCGAGCATTCGGAGCCCAGACCGCAAACCGGACGCCGGCAATACCCTCGACGGACATCGCCTGCGCGCCAAGAACCTTCCCGAGTTCGTAGTGATTGCCCTCGGCCAGAAGGTGCAGGTCAAGGTCGCCCAGCAGCGGAGCGAAGGAATAGGGATCTTCCGTCTCCTGGATGGCGTCCGGCCAGTGAATGCGCAGACGATATTCCGGGCGTCCTTCGACTGCCCCCGCAAAGAGCCCATTCTGGAAGACCGGCTGCAGTTGCGCGAGGATCTCGCCACTGCCGACTGCAATGACGTCGACGGCGATGGCACCCGGGATATAGGCACGGATCACATATCCGCTGCCGAAACCATGCAGCCCGAGGACGGAAAACGGATCGCCGTGGCGGCCCTCAACGAGAGCATACAGGGCATCTTGATCTATTCCCGCCAGAAGATCGGCGTTGGCAAGCGTCATAGGTCGTTCTCCAGCAGGCGATCGACAATCATCGACAGGCCACGCAACGGGATAGGAAGCCATTTCGGCCTGTTGCCGGCCTCATAGGCGATTTCGTAGGCAGCCTTCCCGATCAGGAAGAGATCGAGGATGCGGCTACGCTGCTCCGACGGCATCGCCAGCTGCGGCGAACTTGCCGAGGCTGCGAAATATTCCTCGAGGAAGCGTACTTCCGCTTCTGCCGTAAACTGGTCGATCATCGCGCGGCGCGTTTCGCCGGCACTGTCGACGAGCACCTGCTTGTCGCTGTCGGCAGACGCAGCCACATAGTTGAGCGAACGCAGGAAACCGGCGACATCGCGCAGCGGGCTGGTCTTGGCACGGCGTTCCTCGAGATCGCGCGTCGGCTCTCCCTCGAAATCGATGATGTAGGCATCGTCCTCCGATACCAGGATCTGGCCGAGATGGAAGTCGCCGTGGATGCGGGTCATCAGGGTGCCGACAGCGGCATCGGCGAGCTTGCCGATGGCCGGGATGATGCGCTCGCGGCGCGACAACACCCGGTCGGCCAAAGCCATCCCGGCCGGATCGAGGCCGTCCTGCGACTGTTCGATGATATCGAGCGCGTTCGAAAGCTGTGACAGCACGCTGTCACGCCACTCGTTCGCAGTCGCCTGATCCACCTTGAGGGGCGCGAAGGTCGGGTTGTCGCTTGGCGCGGCAAGGGCTGCATGCAGCTCGCCAAGGCGGCGGCCGACCACGGCAGTGAAGTCGCCGAGCGGACGGAACGGGTTGTCGCTCTCGGTGTGACTTTCTTCTTCTGAGACCAGGAGCTGATCCGTCGTCAGGCGCAGGCCATCAAGCATCCAGTTCCAGGCATCGCCCTGATTACGGATAGCGCCCTGGACGATGATCAGCGTGTAGCGGTGACCTTCCGGATCCGTACGGGTTACTTCGCCCAGCAACGGCGCGCTGTGGGTATAGCCGACCTCGGTCAGATGGCGGGTCATCTCGACTTCGGGATGCACTCCTTCGAACACGTGGCGGATGAGCTTGACCATGGCGAGGTCGCCGATCACCAGCGAGCTGTTCGATTGCTCGGCGGAGAGCCAGACGATCGGCAGGTCGCCGTGCAAAGCGATTTCATCGAGCTTTTCGCTGCCGATGAAGTCGAGAGTGCCGGCCTTGCCCGAGATCGTCGAGCGTTCAGCCAGAGCCTGCAGGGTCGCCCGCGCCATGCTTTCCATGGCGAAGCCGTCGGTCAGCAGGCCGACACGACGTCCCTGACGAACGCGAGCTAGCGCCAACTGCTGGGCCAAAATGGGCGGGTGCATGTCGTCCCACGCAAAGCCAAGGGGCAGAAAGTACCGCTCCGAGCGATCGTCGAACTCTACTTCCAGCTCAGACATGATCACGCCATCTGCAAACGGCATGGGGGTCGCCGCAACCAAGGTCGCGTTCTTTACCCGTTCTCCCTTGGCGCCAAACCAGCGACGACGAGCGAGATAGGAAGGCAGGATATCGCGCGACAGCACAGCCGCGTTGCGACCGTCTTCCATCAGTTCCAGCAGGTTGTGCTTCAGAACAATGGTGACAAATTCGTCCATCTGTTCCGGTGGCGGAGTGCGCCATACCGGGCCATCGGTCTCGCCCGCAAGCTTGAACCAGAAGAAGCCATAAGGCTGCAGCGTAAGGAGATAGGTCAGCTGACCGATGGGGGGAAAGGCTGACATACCGGTCATCTCGACCGGTATCCGGCCCTCGAATTCGGAAAGGTCGAGCTCCACCGCCTGCGGCAGGCGAGACAGGTTCACCACACAGAGGATCGTCTCGTCGCCGTACTCGCGAAGATAGGCGAGAATTTTGCGGTTGGCAGGTTTCAGGAACCGGATCGTGCCGCGACCGAAGGCCGTGTGACGACCGCGCAGCGCAAGCATGCGCCGCGTCCAGTTCAGCAGCGAATGGGCGTCGGTGTTCTGTGCCTCGACGTTGAGGGCGCCGTAGCCGTAAATCGGGTCCATGATCGGCGGCAAGACGAGCCGTGCCGGGTCCCCGTGTGAGAAGCCGCCGTTGCGATCGGGTGACCATTGCATCGGCGTACGCACGCCGTCGCGGTCACCGAGATAGATGTTGTCGCCCATGCCGATCTCGTCGCCGTAGTAGAGGACCGGCGTGCCGGGCATCGACAGCAGCAGCGCATTCATCAACTCGACGCGGCGGCGGTCACGCTCCATCAATGGCGCCAGCCGGCGGCGAATGCCAAGATTGATGCGCGCGCGACGGTCTGAAGCGTAGGTGTTCCAGAGGTAATCGCGCTCCTCGTCGGTCACCATCTCGAGCGTCAGCTCGTCGTGATTGCGCAGGAAGATCGCCCACTGGCAATTGTCCGGAATATCCGGTGTCTGGCGCAGGATGTCGGTGATCGGGAAGCGGTCTTCCTTGGCAATCGCCATGTACATGCGCGGCATCAGCGGAAAGTGGAACGCCATGTGGCACTCGTCGCCATCGCCGAAATAGTCGCGCGTGTCTTCCGGCCACTGGTTCGCCTCGGCAAGCAGCATCTTGCCGGGATGGCTCTCGTCCATTGCGGCACGGATCTGCTTCAGGATCGCATGCGTCTCCTCGAGATTCTCGTTATTGGTCCCCTCGCGCTCGACGAGATAGGGGATTGCGTCGAGGCGGAAGGCGTCGATGCCCGTATCCAGCCAGAAGCGCATCGCCTTCATCAACTCGTCCATGACAGCCGGATTGTCGAAGTTCAGGTCAGGCTGGTGCGAATAGAAGCGATGCCAATAGTACTGGCCAGCCGCCGCATCCCAGGTCCAGTTCGACTTTTCCGTATCGATGAAAATGATCCGGGTTTCCGGGAACTTCTGGTCCGTGTCCGACCAGACGTAGAAATCCCGTTCCGGCGAACCCGGTGCTGCCAAGCGTGCACGCTGGAACCAGGGGTGCTGGTCCGACGTGTGGTTGATGACCAGTTCGATGATGACGCGCATACCGCGCTCATGGGCACCGGCAACGAACTCGCGGAAATCGTCCATCGTCCCGTAGTCAGGGCTGACATTGGTATAGTCGGCAATGTCGTAGCCATCGTCGCGACGCGGCGAGGGGAAGAACGGCAGCACCCAGATGGCAGTAACGCCGAGCGCCGCGATATAATCGAGCTTCTGGGTCAGGCCCTGGAAGTCGCCGATGCCATCGCCATTGCTGTCGAAAAACGACTTGATGTGCAGCTGGTAGATGATGGCGTCCTTGTACCAGAGCGGATCCTGGCCAAGCTTTTCGTTGATGATGATATTGTCCATTTAAATCTCCCGAACACTGCTACGCCAGATGGAAAAGGGCACGCCCGGCTCAAACCGGAGATGTTGCCGCTTGCCTGTCCAGGTCATTCGATTGCCATGCATGAGGTCTTCGACGAAAAGGCTGCCGCTATCTGGAAGGCCCGAGGCCCACAGCGGAATTTCAACGTCGGCTTCCTGCACGTTATGAGGGTCGAGGCTGACCGCCACGAGCACGACGTTGTCTCGGCTCGGCGTTGCCTTTTCGAAGAAGATAATGTTATCGTTCCAAGCCGGCAGCAGGGTCAGGCCCAGATGCGAATGCAGCGCCGGATTGTGCTTGCGGATGCCGTTCAGCCGGGTGATCTCGGCGATGATGTTGCCCGGCCGATCCCAGTCCCAGGCCCGGATCTCGTACTTCTCGCTGTCGGCATATTCCTTGCGCTTGGCATCCGGACGGCCCTCGCAGAGCTCGAAACCGTTATAGACGCCCCAGAGACCCGAAAGCGTGGCAGCGAGTGCAGCGCGGATCAGGTAGGCCGAGCGCGGCGCGTTCTGCAGGAAATCAGGGTTGATATCGTGGGTGTTGACGAAAAAATGCGGGCGGAAGAAGTCCTTCGGTGCTGTTTCCGTCAGTTCGCGCATATAGGCTTCCAGCTCCCACTTGGCATTGCGCCAGGTGAAGTACGTATAGGACTGGGAGAACCCGACCTTGGCGAGGCGGTACATCACCTTCGGCTTGGTGAAGGCTTCCGACAGGAACACCACGTCTGGATGTCGGCTGCGGATATCAGCGATCATCCACTCCCAGAAAGGGAAAGGTTTGGTGTGCGGATTATCGACGCGGAAAAGCTTTACACCGTGATCGACCCAAAGCTGGACCACATCGCGCAACGCCGTCCAAAGCCCCGGCACAGCGTCCCTGGCGTAGAAATCGACGTTGACGATGTCCTCGTATTTCTTCGGCGGATTTTCCGCATAGCGCACAGTCCCGTCCGGTCGCCAGTCGAACCAGCCCGGATGCTGTTTCAGCCATGGGTGGTCTGGCGAGGCCTGGATGGCAAGATCGAGTGCGATTTCGAGGCCGTGCTCGTGAGCCGCCTCGACCAGCCGGTCGAAATCGGCGAAAGTTCCGAGTTCCGAATGGATGGCATCATGACCCCCATCGGCAGCGCCGATGGCGTAGGGGCTGCCCGGATCCTGCTCCGACGCGTTCAGGGTGTTGTTGCGACCCTTGCGGTTCGTCTTGCCGATAGGGTGTATCGGCGGGAAGTACAGAACGTCGAAACCCATGTCGCGGATGGCAGGCAGGCGACCAATCACGTCGTCGAATGTGCCGTGACGGTTCGGATCGCCGCTCTGCGAGCGCGGAAAGATCTGGTACCAGCTGGCAAAACCTGCTGCCTGCCGTTCGGCGTCCACCGGGTACGCTGCGCTGCGCACCTTGAACGGGCGGTGATCCGCCTGTTTCATCAGCGACGATGTTTCGCCAGCCAGCAAAAGCTGCACGCGAGCCTTTTCGTCCGCCTTGGTGAGGCTGTCCGCCAACGTTTCAAGCCGCGTGGCGATATCGCCGCTATTGTTGGCGATCGCAGACTTGACGAGACCGAGGCCTTCCTGAAGCTCGAGCTTCAGGTCGAGCTTGGCGTCGTTCTTCTTCACGAGTTCGTAGCGGAAGATGGCAAACGGGTCGCGCCAGGCTTCGATGACGAATTCATGCCGGCCCATGCGCTGAAGTTCGAATTCCGCCCACCAGCGATCATTGCCGATCAACTGCATGCGGACTTCCGACCAGGTGTCCTCATCGACGGCGCGCCACATGAGAGATGCCGAGAGCGGATCGTGGCCATCGCCGAAAATGTCAGCCTCGACACGGATTGTCTGTCCGACGATGATTTTCACCGCGAAGCGCCCGTCATCGACGGACGGCGTCACCTCCTCTATCGCCAGTCTCGGCGTAGCGGCAGCGTCTGTTGCAGGCAGGGGAGCTTGCGACAAAATCGCCTTGCTGGCCTTGCCCTCGAATACCCGGACCTCGCCGGGAAGCAGCCTTACGGATTTCTCCGCGTCCAGCGTCGCGCCATCGGCCAAGCCCAAAAGCGGCAGGAAGCCAGCCGAATTTTCGGAAAGCATTCCCACTGGCACTAGCGCGGATTTGCGCAGGTCGCTATTGACTGCAATCAGCCTCTGCGTACTGGCAAAGCGCGCATCGGCCGCGTCTGAGCGGATGAGGATGGAGACCGGCGTCGACGAACCCACGACCACGCGGACCGACTGTCTTTCGAACGCCGCGTTCTGCTTCTGAAGGTTTGCATTGACCCGCCTGACCTCGCCCGAAAGGTCAAGAAGACCATCGTGACGCAAGGAGGAGATACCGCGTCCGTTGCCGGCCGTCATGTCGAGTGCGAGAGACGCGCCGAATTCGAACCCCATCGGTATCAGCAGGCCGTCGCCGAATTCAGCTGCTATCAGCAGTGCACGACGCGCTTTGCGCTCAATCGTCTCCAGGTCTTCCGCACCATGGGCGATCCGACGACCGAACGGTGCTTCTGGAAACGCGATATCGAGACCGATTGCGCGGTGAAGATCATGCTCCTCGACGATCCAATCGCCACGCTGGTCCCACCAGCAGATAGACGAAAAGGCACCGTCAAATCCCGCGCTTTGCAGAGCGCGGCGGACAGAGAAGGCCGTGCCCGGGGTCCAGGCATAGAAATGGGTGTCTGGCGCAATCTCGCGGGCAGCGCTGATCAACCGCGTCCAGGCAGCTGAAGATACCCTGTCGATGCCGAGGCAACGGAAGCCCGAAATGCCTGCCGATACCAGTGCGTCGAGGCGGACCTGCCATTGGCGCAGGTTTTCCTCCTCCGCCTCGCTGCCGGTTGAAAAGTGCTTGGCATGCCTTTCTTCGGGCGAAATGCGCGGATCGGAAACTACGCCGCCGTTCGTCAATTCTACAGTTGAAATGCGATCTATGACGATGTCGATCATGAAGTTCAGGCCGCGTTGGCGGGCCGCGGCGGCGAGGGCCTGAAGCCCCTCGACGGTATTCCCGAGGCTTTGCAGCGATGGCGTCAGCCGATCCAGGTCGCTGGGAACGAACACGCTTTCGCCCGGAACCGTCAGGAACGGCGGGGCTGAAAGGACGGTGTCGAAACCCAGGGCTGAGGCGTGATCGAAGACAGCCGACCAGGCGCTCATGCCGTCGAGCATCAGGGGATGGACGTAATAAATGCGTGGTGGTCGACGCCGTGTTTGCTGATCGTTCCGTAGGGTAGACGCTTGCATCGTTCTCGGCCCCGCTGGCCGAGCCGGAGGGCTGCGACCGGATTTTGGTTTGCCAAGTGGAACGGTAGGCAGCCTCCATTGTTCCGCCGACGAGCAGGTTTATCCTCCGGCAGAAACTTTCGGGCGGGCAGGAAAATTGATTTTTCAGGGGATATTGGCCTGGAGCGTCAGGCATCTGCGCAAGTCTGTGCGGATTGGCTCCGAAGTCGTTGCGCTCACTCCAAAAGATAGCGCAAAAGCGTTCAGTGAATGACGATGGGGTGACCGGGGCAGATCGCCTCACCGATCATCTGGTCCATGTGCTCGTCAGCCACTTCGACCAGTGAAATTGCGATGTCCTCGGGCTTCCAGCCTTCGTCGAGGGCCTCGCGCACTACCCGTTCTACCGCACGGCGAAGCGACTCCCGGCAGCGCCAGTTGCTGTCGTCGGCAAGCAGCAGAGGGTTCTTTGGCGTTTTTGGCATAGCGTCCCCTAGCGCGAGGCCTTGGTTTCACGGGTCGTTGCTGGCTTGATCGAAACGCGGCAGCCTCATAGCTGCCAACCATCTCATATACTATCTGTGGTAACCGCCACTCTTGGCAAGACACGAAGACGCAATCCCGGCCAAAATCGCCGGCAGTGGGGAAGTGCGACTAGAAGGCTAGCGCTGGCGCGTGCGCTGATGCCATAGCGCGCTGTAGTCATCGAGCGGGGGCAGGGGGAAACCGGCCTGGGCCCGCAGGGTCAGACCCGCCGGCGCAATGCCCGTCAGCAGTGCAGCACCGAGGCTGGTGCCCGTGGAGCCCGGCAGCGCGACGACATCGAGGCCGGTCAGGGCGGAAAGCGCCGCTATATAGATGCGGTTGAGCGCAAACGGTCCTTCGACGACAATGCTGCCGCCGGCGCCGATCAGATCGAGGCAGGCCTGCGTCATGAGGGCGAGATACAGTCCGACGGCAGCACAGCGCTCCGCAAGTGTCGCCTCCGCGTCGTTCAACCATTGCATTTGCGCGCCGGGAAAGGGACCTGAACCGGGGACCACGTTTGGCAACAGCATCAGACGTCGCTCGACGACGGCACTCACCGCCTTCTCGGCATCCTCGGGGGCGACATCGCCGAACGCTCTCACCAGCACTTCGAACTCCCGACCGCCCATGAACCGCGACGAGGGAACGGCGCGACCATAGGCGTCCACATTGGCGAGCGTATCGCGGCCAGGATCGAGCCCGTCCATATCGCCGCCAACGGCAAAGCTGACCACCCATGTCCCGGTCGAGACTACAGTGAAGGGTGAGGGGCGGCCGATCAGGTGTGGCAGCAGCGAAGCGTTGCTGTCATGGATGCCGCAGAAGACAGGAATTTCACGCCCAACTCCGAGCTCGGCGGCGAGCGAAGCAGAGATCGGCCCGAGGACATCGAACGCCGAACGGATCGGCGCCATTTTGGCACGGATGCCAAGCAGGTCAACGAGCGGCGAGTAGTCTGCGGATGCCGGCAGCCACAGATCCGTATGACAGCCGAGCGATGTCATTTCGTTGGCAGCTACGCCGGTCAGCCGCCAGGCCCAGTATTGCGGATAGGTAAGAATCGTCGCAACCCTGGCAAAGGCCTCGGGAAAGACCGTCTTCTGGTAATGCAACTGCGCCCCGAGATTAAGGCCGACGGCAAGCGAGGGCGAGAACGTTTCGGCGAAATCCGGGCGCAGAGCGAGGTAGTCCGCGCGAATGGCCGGGTCGTAGGGATGCTCATAATCCAGCACGGGCAGCGCGAGCGCGCCGTCGGCATCGAGCAATGCGGCACAAGCCCCATGGGTGGTGATCGACACAGCATCGAAACCCGGCGCAACCGCGAAATCGGCCAGCGCTTTCATCGTGAAGCGCCACAAGGCTTCGATATCGTAGTGTGGATAGGGGCCGTCTTGCAGCACGCTGTTGCCGGTCTTGACGACGGCGACCTCCCTACCGGTCCGGGCATCGAGCACGACCACCTTGGCATTCGTCTTGCCGATGTCGAGGACGGCGATGCGCCGGAAGGCCGCGCTCATGGCAGATGAAAGAGCGTCACGAGATCGCTCTGCTCAGGCGAATTATCCGGATTGGTGGCCATGATATCGGCCATGTGCGCCCACCAGCGCTGCATCACCGGGTGGGCCGGAAGGCTCGCCATCGTGTGACCCTTCGGCCGCGTCAGCACGCCGAACAGCGTGTTGGTTTCGCGGTCGAGATGGATGGAATAGTCGCTGGCCCCGGAGGTGTGCAGCAAATCGACCAGTTCCGGCCAGATCTCGTCATGACGCCGGCGGTATTCGGCTTCCATGCCGGGATGGAGCCGCATCTTGAACGCGTGCTTTTCGAGATCGCCGGTCATTTGCCGCTCATGGCCTTGATGCGCCGGACGATGATCGGCAGCGCGATCGTGATGATCAGCAGCAGGCCGATGAAGATCGACATGACGATGCCGGGAACATTGAGCAAGCCGAGACCGAAGGTGACGAGGCCCATGACGAAGGCCGCAATGACGACGCCGCCGATGGTGCCGGAGCCGCCGAGGATGGAAACGCCGCCGAGCACGACCATGGTCACCACTTCAAGCTCCCACCCTTGGGCTATCGACGGCCGCGTCGAGCCGAGCCGCGAGGTGAGGCAGACCGAGGCCAGGCCGCTCATGACGCCGGTGAGCAGAAAGAGGATGAACTTGATCCGCTCGACCGGAATGCCGGAGAACCGCGCCGCAAACTCGTTGTTGCCGATCACATAGACCTGCCGTCCAAAATTGGTGGCATGCAGCAGGATGGCAAACAGGATCGCCAGCACGAGGAACAGCACGAACTCGAAGGAGAACACCCAGACGACGTAGCCTTGGCCGAAAAAGGCGAAATCCTCGGGATAGCTACCGAACGCCTGATCGCCCAGGACGATATAGGAAATGCCGCGAAACAGGCTCATCGTGCCGATGGTGACGACGATGGACGGCAGCTTCAGCACGGAGACCAAAATGCCGTTGAACAGCCCGCAGAGCAGCCCGACGCCGAGGCCGATGGCAACCAGCCCGACGGTATCGACGCCGGCCTGCGCAGCATAGCCCATCGCCGTCGAGGCAAGCGCAATGATCGCTGCCACCGACAGGTCGATTTCGCCGGCAATGATCAGCAGCGCCATGGCAAAGGCGATCATTGCCTTTTCGGTGAAATTGTATGTCGCGTCCGAGAGATTGTAGGCGTCGAGGAAATAAGGCGAGGCCAGCGAGTTGAAGATGAAGATCAGGATGGCGACGCCGAACAGCAGCACCTCCCAGCTGGCCATGATACGCCGGAAGGGCGTTCCCAGCCGGTCGGGAATGGCGCGTCGCTGGGTCTGTGTCTCGGGAACGGCACTCATGCTGCCACCTCGTTGGTGATGGTGTCGCGGGCCGCCTTGTCGCGCAGGATGATACGGCCGCGATTGCGTTCACGGCGCGCATTGAAGACGACGGCGAGGATGATGACGGTGCCGGAGATTGCCATCTGCGTGAACGGCGAGATGCCAATCACAGGCAGCGCGTTCTTGATGACGCCGAGGAACAGCGCGCCGAGCACGGTACCGGCCACAGAGCCGACGCCGCCCGCAATCGAGATGCCGCCGATGACGCAGGCGGCGACGCTGTCGAGTTCGAAGCCATTGGCAATATCGACATAGGCGACCGCATAGCGCGACACCCAGAGATAGCCGCTCAGGCCCGCCAGTGCTCCCGACAGCACGAAGGCAAAGAAGCGCGTCCTGCCGACATCGACACCGGCATAGACGGCAGCAACGGCGTTGCCGCCGGCAGCATAGGCGGCGCGGCCGAAGGGCGTGAATTTCAAGACAAAGTATATGAGCGCGACGACGACGATGCCGATCCAGCCGAGCACCGGCAGGCCGAATATCATCGTGCGCGGGACGTTGAGGAAGACCGGCGTCATCTGGTGCGCGTTGACCCACGCCCCACCCGACAGCACGAAAGCCATGCCGCGATAGATAGTCAGCGTGCCAAGGGTAACGACGATCGGCGGCATTTCCAGCGCCCAGACGAGGTAGCCGTTGATAGCGCCGAGTGCTGCGCCGATGACGATGGCGACCAGGATGAGGGCAGCCAGCGGAATGCCGGGGAAGCTGGAATTCAGCATGGCAACTGCCATGCCGGTCAGCGCAAGGTTGGCGGCAACCGACAGGTCGATGGACTTGGTGAGGATTACCGTCATCTGGGCCAGTGCCAGGATGATGAGAATCGAGGTGTCGTTGAAGATGTTGGAGAGGTTGCCGGGCGCGGCGAAACCCGCGGCGCGGGTGGAAAAGCCTGATATCATCACCAGAATGATGATGAACAGCAGCGTTTCGCGCTTTTTCAGGAGACGGGACATGGGTTTATCCTAAACATTGCCGGTGGCAGCGCGCACCAGGGTTTCCGGCGTCAGCGCATCGCGGTCGAACAGGCCGGCCGACAGGCCTTCCTTCATGACGAGCACCCGGTCCGCCATGCCGATGATTTCAGGCAGCTCCGACGAGATCATGATGATGCTCAGGCCCTCGGCGGCCAGTTCGCTGATGAACTGGTGGACGGCAGCCTTGGAGCCGATATCGATGCCCTTGGTCGGCTCATCGAGAATGATGACCTTCGGCAGCGTCGCCAGCCATTTGCCGATCACCACCTTCTGCTGGTTGCCACCAGACAGCGTACCGACAGGCACGGACAGGGCAGCCGCGCGCAGGTCCAGCCGCTCGGCGTATTTGCGGGCCAGTGCCAGCTCGCTCGCAGCGTTCAGGAAACCCTTGCGCGATGTGCGCACCAGAGAGGGCAGCGACATGTTCTGGAAAATCGGCATCGGCAGAGCCAGCCCATGGCGGCCGCGCTCTTCCGGCACGTAGACGATGCCGGCCCGGATCGCATCCAGCGGCGAGCGAATGGTAATCTCCTTGCCGTCAAGCGTCAGCTTGCCGGAAAGAGGTTTGGTAATGCCGAACAGCGACTGGCAGAGCTCGGAGCGGCCAGCGCCGATGAGCCCGTAGATGCCAAGGATTTCGCCGCGGCGGAGCTCGAAAGAGATGTCGCGGAATTCTGTCGCGTGGCAATAGCGCTCGACGGCAAGGACGGTGGCGCCGATGTCGACGGCCATCTTCGGAAAGGCATCCTTGACGTCGCGGCCAACCATTATGCGGACGATCTCGTCCTGCGGCGTGTCCTTCAGTCGGCCATGGCCGACAGCCCGGCCATCGCGGAAGACGGCAAAATTGTCGGCGATCTCGTAGACCTCGTCGAACTTGTGGCTGATGAACAGGATCGCCTTGCCCTGCGCCTTCAGGCCCTCGACGATGCGGAAGAGGTCGTCAATCTCCTTGCGCGAGAGGGCAGCTGTCGGCTCGTCCATGATGACGATGCGCGCCTCGATGGACAGCGCACGGGCAATGGCGACGAGATGGCGCTGGGCGATCGACAGGTCCTTCAGGCGGATCGTCGGGTCGATGGCGCTTTCGAGCGACACGAGCAGCGCCTTGGCGCTGCTGTTCATCGTCTTCCAGTCGATTGTCCGCCATGCCGTGCGCGGCGCGTGGCCGAGAAAGATGTTTTCCGCCACCGTGAGTTCGTCGAACAGCACGGTTTCCTGGTGGATGGCCGTGACGCCGGCGTCGATCGAGGCCTGGGCGCTGGAGAACGTTGTTGGCTTGCCGTCTACAAGGATCTCGCCTTCGTTCGGACGGTAGATGCCTGTCAGGATTTTCACCAGCGTCGACTTGCCGGCACCATTCTCGCCGATCAGCGCCGTCACCTTGCCGGGATAGAGCGCGATACTGACATTGTCGAGCGCCTTGACGCCCGGAAAGATCTGCGAAATTCCGCGCATTTCCAGGATCGCCGTCTCCGGCGCCGGCGGGCTATCCACGACGGGGTATTGAAGGGCAGCAGTCATCAGCGTTCTACCGGTTAAGGATTTCCAGTCCCGGCGGCACGGTGCCGCCGGGTGGTGAGCTTTGGCTGACAGGCGATCAGAAGACTTTCGAGAACTGATCGATGTTGGAGGCGTTGTAGACGAAGGGATCGGACATGGCGGCTTCGCCCTTGTCGTCGACCTTGATCTTGCCCATGCGGCCGGCCGGGATTTCGCTGCCTGGCGCACCCTTGGTCTCACCCTTGACGAGGCGATAGGCGATCTGCGTGGCCGAATAGCCAAGGTCGATCGGATTCCAGATGGCAAATTCCTTGGTCGCGCCGGACTTGATGGCGCCGGCCATTTCGGATGGCAGGCCGAGACCGGTGACATAGACCTGGCCGATCTTGCCGGCATCCTTGACAGCCTGCGAGGCGGCGAGAACACCCACGGTGGTCGGCGCAACGATGACCTTGACTTCAGGATGCGAGGTCAGGATGCCCTGTGCTTCGCGGTAGCTCTTGTCAGATAGATCGTCGCCGTAGACGGTCGTGACGAGGGTCATGCCCGGAAAGTCCTTCATCTGCTTCTTCATCTCGGCGATCCAGATGTTCTGGTTGGTCGAGGTGGTCGTGGCAGACAGGATGGCGAAGTCACCCTTGCCGCCGTCGAGATGATCCTTGACCAGCGTCAGGCACATTTTGCCGATCAGCTCGTTGGACGACGGGTTGAGCTGCAAGATACGGCCGGCCTTTGCGACGCCGGAATCGAACGAGATCACCTTGATGCCGCGCTGGGCCGCCTTCTTCAGGGCCGGTACGACAGCATCGGGATCGTTGGCCGAGATAGCGATGGCATCGACGCCCTGGGCGATCAGCGAGTTGATGACTTCGATCTGGCCTTCGGCCGTCGTCGTGGTCGGGCCGGTGTAGATGACCTCGACGCCGCCGAGTTCCTTGGCTGCTTCCTGAGCGCCCTTGTTGGCCGCTTCAAAGAAGCCGTTGCCGAGCGATTTGACCACGAGGCCGATCTTGATGTCCTTGGCGTTTGCCGTGCCGGACATCAAGGCTGCGACCAGCGCAACGCCGATCGCCAGTTTTTTCACAATATGCATGTCTCTTCCTCCCGAGTTGATTGGTCTGCGTCACGCCACGCCGGTTCGATTATGCGACCGACGAGGAATCCTCCCTGCCCGACTGCGATGCCGCGACGCTCGCAATCACGAGCCCCACGCCTGCGTCTTCGATCATTCTGACGGACTCCTCCGAGATTCCGTCGTCGGTGATAACGGTCGTCACCCGGTCGAGCGGGCACAAGATCAGGCTCGACCGGCGATGGAACTTGCTGGAATCGACCATGACAATCAGTTCGTCCGCCTGATGCATCAGCTTCTGCTCGCTCTGGATGATCAGCGCATCGGCCTCCATGATCCCCAACGGGCCAACGCCCTGGGCACCGATAAACATCCGGCGGGCATAGAAATTGCGCGTCGTGTCGTTGTCGAAGGGCGAAAGGATCAGGCTCTGCTCGCGGTAGATCGCGCCGCCCGGGACCGTCACCGAATTTTTCGAATGCTTGACCAGATGCTCGGCGATGGCAAAGGAATTGGTCATCACCTGCAGCCGATGGGCGGCCATGAAATGCACCATCTGGAACGTCGTCGTACCACCGTTGATGATGATCGCATCGCCGGGGTCGCAGAGCTCGACAGCCTGGCGGGCAATTGCGCGCTTCTTGTCGATATTGACGGATTCGGACACACGGAACGGACGGCCGGCGAGATTGCCCAGTTGCGGCGGATGCACGGCCTCTGCACCGCCACGGACGCGGCGGATCTTGCCTTGCACATGCAAGGCAGCAATATCACGGCGGATCGTCGCCTCGGAAGCCTCGGTCAATTCGGCAATATCCTGAATTGTGACGACCGACTTTTCCTGGACTGCGCTGATGATGATGCGATGGCGTTCGCGTTCGTGCATCGTCCCCTCCTGGCGCCGTTTATTTCTTAACGGTGACAATGTGTCAATCAGAAACGATCATAAAATTTCATATTGCGCCGCAACATAATCGAATATGATCGTTTTCGATTGACAAAGAGAGTTTCAGTGAGCGATACCCTCGCAACAATGGGCGGCAAATTGCGATCAGAACGCCCGGATACGACATGGGAGGAAGACATGGCTGATATCAGGCTTCTCGATAATCGTTGGGACGATAATTACGCTGCCGGGCTGGATGAGCCGGGCAAGCTTCTCTACCGCTCCAACCTGCTCGGTGCCGACAAGCGCATCACCAATTACGGTGGCGGCAACACGTCAGCCAAGGTGATGGAAACCGATCCGCTCACCGGTGAGAAGGTCAAGGTGCTCTGGGTCAAGGGTTCCGGAGGCGATGTCGGCACGATCAAGCTCGATGGTTTCGCCACTCTTTACCAGGACAAGCTCGACGCCTTGAAGGGCCTCTACAAGGGTCTCGATGACGAGGACCGCATGGTTGGCTTCCTGCCCCATTGCACTTTCAATCTCAACAGCCGCGCCGCCTCGATCGACACGCCGCTGCATGGTTTCGTGCCCTTTACCCATGTCGACCACATGCACCCAGATGCCATTATCGCCATTGCCGCCTCCAAAAACTCGAAGGAACTGACGCAACAGATCTTTGGTGACGACATCGGTTGGTTACCCTGGCGCCGTCCGGGCTTCCAGCTCGGCCTCGATCTCAGCGCCTTCGTCAAGGACCATCCTAATTCCAAGGGTGTCGTCCTTGAAAGCCACGGCCTATTCACTTGGGCCGATGACGCCAAGGCCTGCTATGAGCTAACGCTCGATATCATCAACAAGGCAATCCTCTGGTTTGCGGAAAAGACCGAAGGCAAGACGATTTTCGGCGGTGCGGTGACGAAGAGCTTGCCCGCAACAGACCGCCGCGCTATCGCTGCCAAACTGATGCCGGAAATTCGTGGTCGCATCGGCAAGGCAGAGCGCAAGCTCGGGCATTTCGATGACCAGGATGCCGTGCTCGAATTCGTCAACTCCAAGCATCTAGCACCCTTGGGTGCGCTGGGCACGTCCTGCCCCGACCATTTCCTGCGCACCAAGATCAAGCCGCTCATCGTCGATTTCGATCCTTCCATGCCTGACGTCGATGCGGTCATTGCCGGTCTCGACAAGGCACTGGAAGACTACCGCGCCGATTACGCCAGCTACTACGAGAGCTGCAAACATCCGAATTCCCCAGCCATGCGCGACGCCAATCCGGTGATTTTCCTCATCCCCGGCGTCGGCATGCTGTCTTTTGCCCGCGACAAGGCGACCGCCCGCATTGCCAGCGAATTCTACGTCAACGCGATCAACGTCATGCGCGGCGCATCGACGGTCTCCGAGTATCAGGGCCTGCCGGCGCAGGAGGCATTCGACATTGAATACTGGTTGCTCGAGGAGGCCAAGCTGCAGCGCATGCCGAAACCGAAGAGCCTTGCCGGCCGTGTCGCTTTCGTCACCGGCGGTGCTGGCGGCATCGGACGCGCCACAGCCTCGCGGCTGATAGCAGAGGGCGCGTGCGTCGTGCTCGCCGACATCGACGAAGCGGCGCTTGAAGCCACAAAGGCTGATTTCGCAAAACAGTTCGGCGCCGATGCGGTGCGCGGCGTCAGGCTCGATGTCACCAAGGAAGAGGGGGTCATTTCCACCTTCGCCGAGGCGTGTGTCGAATTTGGCGGCATCGATATCCTCGTCTCGAACGCCGGCATTGCCTCTTCGGCACCGATAGAAACTACCGAGTTGTCGATGTGGAATCGCAACATTGATATTCTGGCGACCGGCTATTTCCTTGTGTCGCGCGAGGCCTTCCGGCTGTTCCGCAGGCAAAATCTCGGCGGCAATGTCGTATTCGTCGCCTCGAAAAATGGGCTTGCCTCGTCACCGGGTGCGGCAGCCTATTGCACGGCCAAGGCGGCTGAAATCCACCTTGCCCGTTGCCTGGCGCTAGAGGGTGCAGACGCCGGAATCCGCGTCAACACCGTCAATCCGGACGCGGTGCTGCGCGGTTCCAAGATCTGGAATGGCGAATGGCGCGAGCAGCGTGCGGCATCCTCGAAGATAGAGATAGACGACCTCGAGGAGCACTACCGCAAGCGCTCGCTGCTGAAGCTCAACGTGTTTCCGGAAGACATTGCCGAGGCAATCTACTTCCTGACGTCGGACGCGTCCGCCAAGTCGACCGGCAACATCATCAACGTCGACGCAGGCAACGCGCAGGCTTTCACCCGCTAGGGGTTATTTCCGGAGGATTACCCACAGGGCGTGGATGATGCCCGGAAAGTAGCCGCAGAGGGTCAGCAGGATGTTGAGCCAGAATTGCAGGCCAAGACCGACCTGCAGGAAGACGCCAACCGGTGGCAGGAAGATTGCGAGCAGAATGCGTATGATATCCAAGGTCGCCTCGTTCATGAATTGGGAGTTCGGGCGGTAGAACGCAGGGGGAGCCCTTTTGTTCGCCGCACCAAGGGAGGATTTTATGGTTGAGCTGAAGATCGCGCAGGATGTCGTTGCGCAGGAGAACGAAAAACGTGCCGGCGCGCTGGACTCGGACTACCAGGCGCTCGGCGCCAGCCTCGATCGCCGTGGCATCGACATCGAGGCCGTCACGCAGAAAGTTTCCGAATTTTTCGTCGCCGTGCCGTCCTGGGGCGTCGGCACCGGCGGCACGCGCTTTGCCCGTTTCCCCGGCACCGGAGAGCCGCGCGGCATCTTCGACAAGCTCGACGACTGCGCCGTCATCAATCAGCTGACGCGCGCAACACCCGCTGTGTCGCTGCATATCCCGTGGGACAAGACCGACGTCCGCGATCTCAAGGCCAAGGGCGAAAGCCTGGGGCTCTCCTTCGACGCGATGAACTCCAACACCTTCTCCGACGCACCGGGCCAGGACCACTCCTACAAATATGGTTCGCTCAGCCATGTCGACGCAGCAACGCGGACGCAGGCAATCGAGCACAACATCGAATGTATCGAGATCGGCAACGCGCTCGGCTCCAAGGCCCTGACCGTGTGGATCGGCGACGGTTCGAACTTTCCGGGCCAGAGCAATTTCACCAAGGCATTCGAGCGCTACCTTTCGTCGATGGCAGAGGTCTACAAGGCGCTGCCGGACGACTGGCGTATATTTTCAGAGCATAAGATGTACGAGCCGGCCTTCTATTCGACCATCGTCCAGGACTGGGGCACCAATTACCTGATCGCCCAGACGCTCGGTCCCAAGGCTTTCTGCCTCGTCGATCTCGGCCATCATGCCCCGAATACCAATATCGAGATGATCGTGGCGCGGCTGATCCAGTTCGAGAAGCTCGGCGGCTTTCATTTCAACGATTCTAAATACGGCGACGATGACCTCGACGCCGGCTCGATCGATCCCTACCGGCTGTTCCTGGTATTCAACGAACTGGTCGACGCCGAGCACCGTGGCGTCAAGGGCTTCCAACCGGCGCACATGATCGACCAGTCGCACAACGTCACCGATCCGATCGAAAGCTTGATCTCCAGCGCCAACGAAATCCGCCGCGCCTATGCCCAGGCATTGCTCGTCGATCGCACGGCGCTATCAGGCTATCAGGATGCCAACGACGCACTGATGGCGTCGGATACGCTGAAGCGCGCCTATCGCGCCGATGTCGAGCCAATCCTGGCCGAGGCCCGCCGCCGCGCTGGGGGCGCCATCGATCCGATGGCGACCTACCGGGCTAGCGGATATCGCGCGACGGTCAGCGCCATCCGGCCGGCATCCACGGGCGGCAGTGGCGGGATCATCTGAGAGCCCTGGAGGTACACTTCGCCCGCTGCGATATCCCGGGATAGGCGACCTCCGGATGTGCCGAAAAAATCGCTAAAATGCTCATCTTTTGCGCCTCTGCCGCCAATTTAATCAAGGAGTTAGTTGGCAAAATATTCACGTTTCGCGCATACTTTCTACCGTCAGTCGGTGCAGTGCGGCAACGGGCAGATGTCCATGCGCCTGCCAGCGATTGCGGTGGAGCGGGGCATTGGGGAAAACGAAGCAATCGAAAAGTCACGAGCTCGGACCGCATGCGGCATCGTCCGATGACGACTTCCGTTCGCTGTTTGCCACCCATCCGAGCCCGATGTGGGTCTATGATCCGATCAGCCTGCGGTTCCTGATCGTCAACGAAGCGGCTGTCGAACTTTACGGATACAGCCCCGCAGAATACCTGCAGATGACGGTACTCGACATTCGCCCGGCCAGCGAGCGCCAGCGGATGATCGAAGCCGTCGCGGGCGGCACTGATATGGAGCGCGTCAAGCGCTGGCAGCACTTGAAAGCCAATGGCGAGGTCTTCGAGGTCGTAACCTATGGTCGCAGCGTCCGCTTCGAGGGATCGGCGGCTATTCTTGCCGTCGTCCAGGACAGGACCGAGGTCAACGCCGCCCACCAGCAGGCGAGCGACACGCAGTCCCTGTTGAACAGCATCGTCGAAAACCTGCCCGTCGGGGTCTTCGTCAAGGACCTGATGGATGAAGGTCGTTACGTGCTCCACAACCAGGCGAGCAGCGATATCGTCGGTCTGTCCTCGGGCGAGATCGTCGGCAAGACAGACAAGGAACTGTTTTCGCCGCGCCAGTCCATGCGTTTCAGCGAGCAGGACCAAGTGATCCTCGACGCCGACAAGACATTGACCGTCGAGGAAGAAGTGGAAGGCTTCGACGGGGAGAAGAGACTGGTGCGGACGTTCAAACGCGCCCTTCCGACCCCGGACGGCGTACGTCCCCGTTATCTTCTCGGCATCACGGAGGACGTGACCGTCGCGAGGGCGGTCGAGGCCAAGATGGCGCATATCGCCATGCACGATGCTTTGACCGGGCTGCCGAACCGGTCGTTCTTTTCAGACCGCATCCGCGACCTCGCCGATCAGGCGACGGAAGAAAATCCGATTGCGCTGCTCTATTTCGATATCGATCACTTCAAGCATATCAACGACAGCCTCGGCCATCCCGCCGGAGATGCGCTTTTGCGCGAGGTTGCGACCCGCCTTCGACGCATCACACGCAGCGACGACCTGATAGCCCGTCTCGGTGGCGATGAATTCGCCGTTGCCCTGCAGGTCCATGCCGGCGTCGAGCGCGCCCGTGAGTTCGCCGACCGACTGCTCGCATCGCTTGCACAGCCGATCGATCTGGAAGGAATCCAGGAATACATCAGTTGCAGCATCGGCATTGCCGTCGCGCCCCAGGACGGTGGTGACGCCGAGGTGCTGTTGCGCAACTCCGACCTCGCCCTCTATGCCGCCAAGGCGGCAGGACGCTCGACCTACAGGTTCTATGAAATTTCGATGCGGCTGGCCGCAAAGCGTCGCCACGATCTCATGGGCGAATTGCGTCAGGCGATCGACCAGCAGCAATTCGAACTGCACTATCAGCCGATCGTCTCGCTGCAGGACGACACCCTGGTCGGCTTCGAAGCGCTGCTGCGGTGGCGACATCCGCAACGCGGCCTCATTGCGCCGCAAGAGTTCATTCCGGTAGCCGAGGAGACCGGGCTGATCACGACCATCGGCGCCTGGGTCCTTCGGCAAGCCTGCGCTACCGCTGCCAATTGGCCGGATCAGTTGCGAATTGCGGTCAATTTGTCCGTATGCCAGTTCCGCCATCAGGGCCTTCTGGCAACCATCACGTCCGCCCTTGACGAGACCAATCTCAGGCCGGACCGCCTTGAGATTGAAATTACAGAATCGGTGTTCATCTCCGACAGCGCCCAGAGCGTTCCCCTGCTGCACGAGATGAAGGCTCTCGGTATCCGCATAGCAATCGACGACTTTGGCACCGGTTATTCATCGCTCGGTTATCTCCGCGCTTTTCACTTCGACAAGATCAAGCTCGACCGCAGTTTCGTCTCCGGCATAGAAACGGACCCCGGCAGCCTGTCGATCATCCGCGCCGTGGTGGGGATCGGTATCGGCTTCTGCGCGACGACGACAGCTGAGGGCATCGAGACCGAAGAGCAGATGCGAGCGCTGAAGGCCGAGGGGTTTGGGGAAGGGCAGGGCTATCTGATCGGGCACCCCATGGCGCGCGCGGATGCAGAGGCTTTTATCGAGAACCGTCGTGCTCGGCAGGATATCGCAAGGCGCAAAGCCGAGCCCGAAAAGCCGAAACGCAAGGTCGCGTGACACAGACGATCGCTTTCGTCGGAGACTTCTGGCCCGACCTGTTCTCCGGAATCAAAAAGGGCCGCTTGACGCGGCCCTCCATGAGCTTTGGTCTGTGAAAGACCTGGATTGCAGTGGCAATCCTCAGGAAGGTAGGATCAGAGCGAGGGCTGCCCCGCTTCGTTCCCAACAATTCCCATGTCCATCACGAGTACCGAAATCTCATTAGACATTGGATCACCTTCCTTTCGTTGCGTTAATGATGAGATGAAGATAATCGAAAATTTGGGTTATGCAAGACCGGCGCACCGCTTTGTCCGCCAACCGTCGTTCTCGCTATTCGCCGGCACCTCTTGCAACCGATAATAAACGCCACGAGAACCTTGCCAATCGACGGCGTTTTTATATCTCTCAAAGCTGTCTGTCGCCGCCCTTGGAAAGGCGGCACGTCATGCGAACAGAGAGTATATCTATGCAGGGGATGCCCGTAGACGCCGGAAAAGGCGACCAGCCATGACCGAGGGCGCGAAACCAACCAAACCGGCTCCTGCATTCCTGGCTTCAGGGGGCGAGGCTGCCTCCGTTATAGCCAGTTTCGACTGGTCCAAAACACCCCTTGGACCAATCGAAGGATGGCCGCATGGACTTAAAGCGACCTGTAGCCTCATACTCGGCTCGCCCGTACCGATCGCGACCCTTTGGGGCGAAGACGGCATAATGATCTACAACGATGCCTATTCGGTGGTGGCCGGAAAACGCCATCCTGCGCTGTTGGGATCGAAGGTGCGGGAAGGCTGGCCAGAAGCCGCAGATTTCAACGACCATGTCATGAGGACCTGTCTCTCCGGAGATCGCCTGGCCTACCGCGACCAGGAATTCGTCCTGCACCGGAACGGACAGCCGGAGCAGGTCTGGCTCAACCTCGACTACTCGCCATTGCTGGGCGACGACGGCAAGCCTGTCGGTGTTATCGCCATCGTTGTCGAGACCACTGGCAAGGTACGCGCAGAGCGGAGGCTGAGAGGCGAAAGCGATCGTCTGCGCAAGATGTTCGAGCAGGCGCCCGGCTTCGTTGCAACCGTCTCCGGGCCGGACCACATTTTTGAGATCGCCAACAAGGCCTACCTCGACCTCATCGGCAACCGCGACATTTTTGACAAACCAGTTCGCGAGGCCCTGCCGGAAGTTGTCGAGCAGGGGTTTGTGGATCTACTCGACAACGTCTTCAGGTCCGGCAAGCCGTTCATCGGTCAATCTGCACTGATCGCCCTGAAGCAGCGCAACGGGGAGCAGGCGGAGCGTTATATCGATTTCATCTACCAACCTACGTTCGACGAATGGGGCTCAGTCACCGGGATTTTTGTGCAGGGCAATGACGTGACCGACCGCCGCGTTTCCGAAGAGGCGCTTCGAGAAAGCGAATCCCGGTTCAGGCTTATCGCTGAAAACGCTCCGGTGATGCTCTGGATGGCGAATGCGAACGGACAGAGTGTCTATTTCAACGCCCGAAAGCGCGCATTCTGGAATATTTCCGAGGCGGCAGTCCCGACATTTGACTGGGGCGCGACCGTGCATCCCGACGACCGGGAGGCGTTCCTTGCCAAGCTCGACCGTTCGATGCGCCATCAAAGCCGGGTCACCCTAGAGGCACGGTATCGCAATGCTATCGGCAATTACCGGTTGATACAGACCGAGGCCCAGCCACGATACGACGTGGCGGGGGACTTCCTGGGGCTGATTGGCGTCGACAATGACATCACCGACACGCGCCTGCAGGAAGTCTATCGCTCGGCGCTGATTTTGCTCAACGACAGCCTTCGCGACGTCGGCGATCCCGCAGATATTGCATTCAACGCCGCCAGGATACTCGGGCAGACAATGAATGTCAGTCGTGTCGGTTATGGCACAATCGACCCGTTACGCGAAACCATCACCATCGAGCGTGACTGGAATGCCCCCGGCATAGAGACGCTGGCCGGTGTACTGCATTTTCGCGACTACGGCAGCTACATCGAGGACCTCAAGCGAGGAGAAACTGTTGTTTTTTCCGACGCGACGAAAGATACCCGCACCTGCGAAAATGCGGCCGAACTCATTGCTATCAGCGCCCAGTCGGTCGTCAACATGCCGATCTCCGAGCACGGTGGACTTGTCGCGCTGCTCTATCTCAACCATGCGACTGCGCGAGATTGGAAGCCCGAGGAGCTTGTCTTCATCCGGGAAGTCGCCGAGCGCACCCGTACCGCCGTCGAGCGTCGCCGAGCGGAGCAGGATCTCCAGCAACTCGCCAGTTCGCTGGAGCGACAGGTGGCTGCCCGTACCGCCGATCTCGACCGCGTCTGGCGAAACTCCCGGGATCTGCTGGTGATCATCGGAAGCGACGGGCTGCTACACGCCGTCAATCCCGCCTGGCCGGCAGTGCTTGGGCATGCCAAGCTTGAGGTGATCGGCCGATCATTTTTCGATTTCGTCTGGCCGGACGATCTGCGGCTCACAAAGCGGGCATTGCAAGGCGCCGCATCGGTCGCAGATCTCGAAAGCTTCGAGGCTCGCAATCGCCACAAGGACGGCTCGCCCCGCTGGATTTCCTGGCGGATCTCCTCCCAAGACGGTATGATATTCGCCTATGGACGCGATATAACAGCGGAAAGAGAGCAGGCTGCGGCGCTTGATCGGGTCGAGGAACAACTCCGACAGGCCCAGAAAATGGAGGCCATAGGCCAGCTTACCGGCGGTGTGGCACACGATTTCAACAACCTGCTGCAAGTGGTATCCGGTAACCTGCATCTGCTCAGCAAGGAAGTGGCTGACAACGCTCGGGCACGGGCGCGCATCGACAATGCGCTGGCCGGCGTCAACCGTGGTGCAAAGCTCGCCGCCCAGCTGCTGGCTTTCGGCAGACGCCAGGCTCTGGAGCCAAAAGTGATGAATATCGGCCGGTTCGTCGCCGGCATGGGAGACATGCTGCGCAGGACAATCGGCGAGGCAATCGAGATCGAGACCATCCAGGCGGGCGGCCTGTGGAACACATTCGTCGATCCCGCGCAGATCGAGAACGCCATACTAAACCTTGCCATTAACGCCCGCGATGCCATGGACGGCCGTGGCAAGCTGACGATTGAGGTCGGCAACGCCTTTATCGACGAGGCCTATGCACACAAGCACGTCGACGTCGATCCGGGCCAGTATGTGATGCTGGCGGTGACCGATACCGGTACCGGCATTCCTGCCGACATCATCGAAAAGGTCTTCGAGCCGTTCTTCTCGACAAAGCCGCTCGGCAAGGGAACCGGCCTGGGCCTGTCGATGGTCTACGGCTTCGTCAAGCAGTCCGGCGGACATATCAAGATCTATAGCGAAAACGGCCAGGGAACGACGATCCGTATCTATCTGCCACGCTCGATGCAGGCCGAGGACCGGCTGACCGAGACGGAATTCGGCCCCGCCAGTGGCGGAACGGAAACTATCCTGGTGGCGGAGGATGACGAGGATGTGCGGGCGACAGTGGTCGAGATGCTCGGAGACCTCGGCTACCGGGTGTTGAAGGCCGTCGATGCCGCAAGTGCCCTGACCATCATCGAGAGCGGCCTGCCGATCGATCTGCTGTTTACCGACGTCGTCATGCCCGGCCCGCTGAAGAGCGCGGAACTGGCTCGCAAGGCCAAGCAACGACAGCCCGACATGGCCGTTCTTTTCACCTCTGGCTACACCGAGAACTCCATCGTCCACGGCGGGCGGCTCGATGCCGGTGTCGAATTGCTGTCGAAGCCCTACAGCCGCGACGCCTTGGCCCGGCGCATCCGCCAATTGCTCGACCAACGGCAGATCGACATGGCCGCCGCCGCCGAAGCTGCGATCACGCCGTCCCCTGTCTCCGCTCCATCGCCCAAACCACTAAAGATACTGGTCGTCGAGGATGACGCACTGATCAGGCTCGACACTGTCGAACAGCTCCAGGAGGCCGGCCACGACGTGGTGGATGCCGGTAGCGCCGAGGAGGCGCTGGTCCTGGTAAAGTCCGAACGCTTCGACATCCTGCTGACCGATCTCGGCCTCCCGGGCCTCTCCGGCGGCGAACTGGCCGAGAAGATCCGGACAATCTACCCACAAATGGGCATCATCTTCGCAACGGGCAATGCGGACATGCCTGCCGTTTCCGTCGGTCCGAAACCTGTTTTGCTGCAAAAGCCCTATAACAACCGCAGCCTTCTGCGCGCAATCAGCGCCGTCTGACCAACAACAACCGACCGACCGTCGACAAAAAGGACGAGCCCATGAAGAAGACCATCGATATCACGACCGCCGATGGCGTCGCCAAGGCAGCGATTTTCCGCAGCGACGCACAGCCGGCGGATGCCCCCGCGCCCGGCATTCTGCTCTACATGGATGCACTCGGGCCACGGCCGGCGATGGATGGAATGGCGCAGCGTCTGGCAAACGCTGGCTATATCGTGCTGCTTGCCGACCTCTTCTATCGCTATGGTGCATATGGACCGTTCCAGTCGTCGGCATTTGCCGATCCTGTGATGCGGGACCAGATCATGGGCATGCTGCACGGCACGACCCAGGCGATGACGAAAAGCGATACAGCCGCCTTTCTCAAGACCCTCGACGACGAAGGTGCCACGGGGCCGGTCGGGGCCGTCGGTTATTGCATGGGCGGCGGCCGTGCACTGACGGCAGCCGGCGCCTATCCGGAGCGGATCGCAGCTGCCGCCAGCTTCCACGGCGGTGGTCTTGCTACCGATGCGGACGACAGCCCGCACAAGGCGGCGGCAAAGGGCAAGGCCCGGATTTACGTCGGTACGGCGGGGGTCGACGGAAGCTTTCCGCCGGAGCAATCGGCTCGTTTGGCAGAAACTCTGCGGACTGCCGAAGTCGATCATGTCATCGAGAACTATGTCGGCGCCGATCATGGTTGGACGATCCCCGACCATGCCGGCGTTTATAATGAGAAGGCAGCGGAACGTCACTGGAAACGGCTACTCGACTTCTTCGGTGAGACGCTGCGCTGAGAGAGCAGGAATAACTCAAGCGTTGTCGCCAACTTAACGCATCAAGAGGCCGCTCAACGGTGGATGTGGCCCGCATGATCCTGGAACAGGCCGAAGGGCCTGTCCATCGGCAGCGAGGAGCGTGAAACCTCCGGTGTCGGCACGTCAAGGTAGCTCATGATGCTGTCGACATGATCGACCTGCGATCGGAGGCTGTCGAGGGAGGCACCGGTCAGGTTTGTCCCGGCCGGCAGCTTGGCCGTCAGCGGGTTTTCGTAGCGGCCATTGACGCGGAGTTCGTAGTAGAGATGCGGGCCGGTGGAATAGCCGGTCGACCCGACATAGGCGATCACCTGGCCCTGCTTGACGCGCTGCCCGACTTTCAAGCCGGAGGGCGTGGCCGAGATGTGCGCGTAGGTGGTCTCATAGCCGCCATCGTGGCGGATGCGGATATATTTGCCGTATCCGACCTCGGTGGAGATCAGTTCGACCGTGCCGTCGCCTGCCGCCATGATCGGGCTGCCCATCGGTGCGCGGAAATCGACCCCGTTGTGGAATTTCCGCACTCCGAGGATCGGGTGGATGCGCCAAGCAAAGCCGTCTCCCAGCTGTCCGTTGGGGACAGGCTTGGGATTCAGCACCTTGGCGACCGAATGGCCTTTTTCGTCATAATATTCAGACGAGTCTGTTCCGTCCTTGTGCAGATAAAAGCGGTGCGCCTCGTCACCGGAGTGAAACTCGATGAACATCAGCTCGCTGTCGCTGTCATCGGCTTTGCGGAACAGCAGATCGACGCTGTCAGGCGTACCGGTGGTGCCGGCCAGCGGAATGCCCTTGGCAGCGGCAAGCTTTACGAGGCGCTCGATTGCCGTGTCCGACAAGCCGGCTTTCGTCAGGCGCTCCCGCACGTCCTTCTGGTCGCCACTGCCGAGATCCTTCAGGTCGACGGCAGCGACTTCTGAGGAAGACGGCGCATCCGGCTGGCCTTCGCTGTAAAGCGTTGAAAACAGCCGGTCATCTGCCAGCGGCTTGAACCCGTTGGAATCGTCGCTGGCCACCACCCGCTCGCTGCCGTTCTCGCTCCGCAACTTGGCGAGCACCAGCTTTGGCGAACCCTCCGCGCGGCCCTTTTCCATCAGCAGTTCGAGACTATCGCCCGGCACGACCGTATCCGTTGCCAGCGCCTGGACCAGTTGCTCACGACGGTCCTCCGCGATACCGGCGGTCTTCAGGATATCGGTAAGATCCTGGCGGCTTTTCGGCATGGACACCAGCCGCTGGAATTCCCGGTGCGGCTGCGTGGTACCCGCCGTCGCCACACTGACATTCAGCGGAACGCCGCGTATCGGGAAACGCGACCGGCGCTGCGAGGCAAAATTTGCCGATCTCGGATAGATGCTGTCGGCAAAAGTTGCCACTGCTGGCGTCGCAATCGGTGTGTCGGCCTCGTTTTCCTCGGTGAAGGAAGAGGCGACCGGCGCATCCCGCTGCTCGCTATCGCCATTGAAGACCAGCGTCAGCCGGTGATAGGTGAAAATACGCGTTTCCCCCGTCGACAGCTTTTCGGCCACCTGGGCAAAGCGCGAGCCGTCGAAGTGACGCTTCGCCTCGAGACGGTTGCCCTTCAGTGCGAGAGGCATCGGCTGGACGATCTGGGCGGGAGGAACGAACACCGGCAACGCCACGGCGCTGCGGGTGATCAGCGGATAAAGCACACCTGCCAGCAGCGCCATCGATCCGGCGCTGGCAAGTCCGAGCGCGATGAGATGACGTGCATGGGCGGAGCGCGGAAAAAACGGCAGGTGGAATGTTTCATGATGCGGCTGCGCCGGTATCGCCGCTTCCGCGGGGAACTGGACGTAAAGCGGACCTTCAGTCATGAAAACGGATTGCCCTCGGATTTAGCTCGCCCCAAATTATGGGAGAACGTGGCCAAAACTAGGCGAGCCGACACCCGTCGTCAATATACACAGCCTGACACAATCCCTGCGCAAGTTTCGAGACGCTTACACATCCCAGGCGCAAGTTTCAGCGGAGTTGCGCGGCGAGCTGCCTTATTCTGCCACGGCCTCCGGCTTCGAGATACTGTCCCTGACGACGCCATACTGGCTACCCCAGGCGTCCGTCATCGAACAGCGGACATCCCAGAGATCGGGGAAAAAGCGGTGCCGGGCGCCGGCTTGCAGAAGATCTACCGGCCGACCCTTCAGCGATTTTGATCCAAGCCCGATCGAGCGGTGGATGAGGTAGACATGGTTGGCGCGGAACTTCTGGAAAAGTTCGTCGAACTCTATCAGCGCCTCGGCCACCACATAGCTGTCACCATGGTCGTACTTGCCGTCATAGACATCGTCGACGGTGAGGCCCTTTCCATCCAGATAGGTCGCCTTGAAGGCTCGCCAGAGATCGGCAGGCATACGCAGCAGCAGTTTGAAGCCCGGTGACTCCTGTCCGCTGCCATTGCCGAGTTGAAGGCGGATTTCCTGGTATTCCTTCGGCGACATCGTTTCCAGCATATCGAGTTGCGTGGTCATCATCCGCATCAGCCGGTGCACCCGGCCCATCAACGTGACGATACGGTGGGGATTGTCTTCCTCGATGTAGCCGATCACCTCGACCAGCGTGTAGGCGATGAGCTTCATCCACAGCTCCTCTACCTGGTGGACGATCTGAAACTGCAGTTCGTCTGCATTGGCCATTTCAGACAGAGGCTTCTGGCAGGTAAGCAGCTTGTCGCACTGCAGATAGACGCCGTAATCCTTCATATCGGGTGTCTCGATACGCTCCCAGTATTCCTGCTTATCCATTTTGGTCCCCTTATTGAGCAGCTCTTTTTCGGAAGAATACGAAATATTCTCTCGAACATTGTTCCTTTCTGTCATGCAGTATGCGTAGCTGATAGAACGATCGCTCTGTTTTAGCGCGAAGAGAGAGAACGATGATCTTAAGCCCGGTGGATCTCAAAATCGTTTCGGCGCTGGAAGGCGATGCCCGCATGTCGTTCGCAGCGCTGGCCGAGCAGGTCGGGCTGAGCAAGACGCCCTGCTGGAAGCGCGTCAAGGCTCTGGAGGCTGCCGGTCTCATCCGGGGATACACCACGACGCTCGATCCGGCCCAGCTCGGCTTCGGCCTCGAGGCGTTTGTCCAGGTATCTATCGATTTCGAACTGTCGGACGCGTTCGAGGAAGCAGTCCGGAAAAACCCGCTGATCTGGCGCTGTCATGCGACGACCGGCGACGCCGACTACCTGCTACATATCCTGGCCGTCGACATGGTGGCACTCGATCGCCAGCTGCGTCAGGAGCTCAGCCGCCTGCCGGGCGTGCGCCGAACGGTCACGTCGATGTCGACGCGGGAGATCAAGACTGAGATCTCCTTCGTGGCCGCTGTCCGGCACGCGAGTGAAATGCAAGGGCGGTGAGGCAGGCACGTCGGCAAGTCGATGATTTTCCGGCATGACGCGGGTACTTACGACGCATTCTGACGAGGAAACGTCGATATTTTTCAGCGCCATGCCCTTTTGTCCCTTGCAGAGGCCTGCCCGCGCGCTCATGTTGAATAACGGGCATGGAGAGGTACATGGCAAAAGACAAGATTTTGGTCCGGAATTCGCAGCCATCTCCGATGGACTCGGGAGTTTTCACCTGGGATATCGAAACCGACCAATTCTTCGCCGATAGCGCTTTCGCCTCCCTTTTCGGCCTAGATCCGTCAGAAACGATGGTCGGCCTGCCGATGGAGCGATACCTCGATCGCGTCCATCCGGAAGATAAGGCGCGTGTGGCAAAAGCCGTGCATGAAGCCGTGGTTTCGGGGTATCCCTGCCAGCAAAATTACCGCGTCCGGTCTGCAAGAGGTTTTTATACCGAGATCATGGCCTTCGGCCGCTGCTTTCGAAACGCAGACGGCACACCCTCGCAATATGCAGGCATCGTTTTCCCCGTCGTGCCCGTCGTCGAGGAGAGCGCGACGTTGCAGGATCTCTGCTCGCAAGCCCACCGTGCCGCGCTGAAAAGCGGTCGGCTGGATATCGCAAGGACACTGCGTGACGTTCTCGACGACCTTGCCGAGGAGCCGGCGCCAGCGCGGCTTCAACACCACCCGCACTGAGGGCCAGGACGGCTTTTGGGGCTGGGACTAGGTGAGATTGATACCGCCGTCCAGCAACAGTATCTCTCCCGTCGCATAGTCCGAAGAGACAAGCATCCAGACAGCGTGCGCGATGTCTTCCGGTGTCGCCGCCCGGCGCATCGGCGAATGGTTTCGCCACAAATCCTGTGCGGCAGTCCAGTCCGCCGTCAGCGGCGTATCGACCAGACCGGGCGCGACGGCATTGACGCGGATATCGGGTGCCAGCGACAGGGCCATCAGCTGCGTCGCATGGTTGAGTGCCGCCTTTGCAGCAGCGTAGGGGATGGAGGCACCCTTGGGGCGGATACCGGCATGGGAGGAAATATTGACGACAGAGCCCGGTCGTCCCGTGCCAGCGGCTGCTCGCAGCGCCGGTTCTGCCTCGGCCACCAGCCGGAACGGCGCGACGACGTTGACCTCGTAGAGCTCATGCCAGATCGCCGGCGTGGCCGCAGCCATATCGGAATGGGGAATGACGCGGCTGATGCCGGCATTGTTCACAAGCACGTCGAGCCGGCCCCATTGGGCAACCGCCCCGGCGACCAGCCTTGCCCTGTCGGCATCGACAGCGAGATCGGCCTGGATATAGGTCGCCATCGGCAGCATGCTTGCAAGCGCCAGCCCGGCGTCAACAGACGACCGGGAATGGAGGACGATTGTACCGCCAGCCGTTGCTTTTTTCTGGCAACGGCTTTGCTGCTACGGACATAGAGGCCGCTTGAGGCGAGACCGCGCCACGCCGCCCTTACGGGCAGTCAGAAAGCGGTGCAGCATCGAAAGTGTTGCTGCGCATCACAGACGTCGTCGGGTTTGAATCGCACTGGATACGGATCGGCGTGCGGTTGGTGGTGCCCGTGAACGGCAGGTCGACATTGATGATACCGCTTGGCGAGATTGCATCCTTGGAGTGATCGATAACGGCGCTGTAAACGGTAACTACGCGCGGACCTTTTGGAGTGACGCGCAGGGTGAGCGGCTCCGCGACAACAGCGGTAGCCATGCTCAAAGCGAGTGTCGAGGCGGCAAATAATTTGAGAAACATCATGCTCTCCTGTCATTGTGATATGCGATGGCAGGGGAACACATGGAGCGGGGCTAAGTTCCGTGCCCCGCTGCGATCACGGTAAAATTGAAGAGCCGACAGGCGTCACTCTCGGCTCAATTGCGCCGAGTGCGTTTGAGGTATCGGCAAATTGCCGGCGTAATGTCGAGTTCAGTCTTCCGTGTAGCGCTGCTCCCGCCAGGGATCGCCGCGCATGTGATAGCCGTTCTTCTCCCAGAAACCAGCCTTGTCCGATTTCATAAGATCGATGCGGCGCAGCCATTTGGCGCTCTTCCAGAGATAGAGATGCGGCACAACGAGGCGCATTGGTCCGCCGTGATCGCGGCTAAGCGGCTGGCCTTCCCAGGCGGTCGCAAGGATGGCGTCCTCGGCCGCGAAATCGGCCAGCGGCAGGTTCGTCGTATAGCCGTCATAGCTGGTCAGCATCACGTAGTCGGCATCCGCCTTGGGCATGACTTGATCGAGAAGATCGCGGGTGGAAACCCCGTCCCATTTGTTGTCATAGCGCGACCATGTGGTGACGCAGTGCATGTCACTGACCTTGCTGCTTTGCTCAAGGGCGCCGAATGCCGCCCAGTCGAGCGATAGCGGCGCCTCGACCCGGCCACCGACCTCCAGCCGCCAGCTGGAAATCGCGATCTCCGGCTGGGTGCCGAGATCGAGCACCGGCCAGTTCTTCACCAGATGCTGCCCCGGCGGCAAACGTTCGCTCTCCGCCCGGCTGATGCGACCGGTCAGAAACTTGCCCTCCGCCGCCCACCGCCGCTTGGAAGTGGTCAGCTTGCTATCCGAAACCGGCTCGTCCGTCATCCTGATGTCCCTCGTCATTCCGCCGCGTGAAGAACAAGAACTACCCGACCATACGCGCCGCGACAACACTGTCTGCGCCAGCGAGCGGTGGTGGATCTTTTTCGGGGCGTTGGTGCCGCGGTTCCTTTTGTTTTTCGTTGAAAGACCGGGATCAAGCCGTTTCGTCAATCAGCAAAAAACTACGATATCTTAGATAAAGACCCGAGCTTTCATAGCTCTTATGACATCCATAACAAGTGAACGACAGTCACGCAATTAACTTCACGACCCTGCCTCGAATGCCTTCGAACTTGATTACAAAAATCGGCCGCTCTTCCCCGGACACCGATCTTGGCCTATTATGCCACCATGACAATCAATGCCGATATGATGATCGTTCCTGCAGATTACCCGGAGCTTGCCCTGATAGTGTGGAGCCGGGATGCGACACGCCCGGTTGCCGCAGCCGAGGCGTTTGCAATTTACGAGCGGAACTGGCGCTTTGTCGATCGGCAGCGACTGACACCCAGTGAGAAAGCCCTTATCGAAGAGCTGACCGCTCGGTTCGGACACGGGGAACTATTGGTTTCAAGGTAGCCGCCACGCACCCGGTCGCCACAGAGGGCAGGAACCACATGACTGACTTCCAGCGACCGGAGCATCGGATAATTGCCAAGGCATTGAGGCTTATGGATCCGACACTTCTCGTGTTAAATCGTTGCTGGTTTGCCGGAGGCACGGCCGTTGTCATGATGCACGGCGAATACCGTCGTTCCCTCGACGTAGACTTCCTTTGTGCCGATATGGATGGCTACCGTGCCATGCGCAGCCTCGCCGTCGAAAAGGGTGTCGGTGGCCTGTTTGCGGCGCCGGTTACAGCCTTACGCGAAGTGAGGGCAGATCAGTATGGCGTACGCACGCTGCTCTCGCTCGACGAACAAACGATCCGTTTCGAAATCGTTCGGGAAAGCCGCATTCCGCTGGACGGCATAATGAATGCTGGGCTCGGCGTACCAGTCCTTTTGCCGAGCGACATGATGGCGGAGAAATTGCTTGCCAATGCCGACCGGTGCCAGGATCGCGCAGTCGCATATCGCGATGCAATCGATCTCGGCATGCTGATAGATCATCACGGCGCGATTTCGCAAGACGCAGTCACGAAGGCGGAAAATGCCTATGGCGGCGATATCGGACGCAAAGCTTTGTGGGTCGTTGACAGGTTGGCCGACAGGGTGGAATTACAGCACGTTTGCGATGCGTTGCAGATGAAACGTGAAGATGCTGCGCGCGCCATGTCGGCGTTGTCACGCGAAGTTCTCCGCTTTTGGCACCGTTCCTAGATCACCAGCGGGACTTACTCGCGTCGTGCCGGAAAAAATCGCCAATCCACGCCCCGCTGCGACTCAATCCCCCAAGGCCGCCACCAAAGGCGGCGGCCTTTACCGACCTCGCGAGCTCAGTTGCCGAGAATTCCCGGCAGGCGCAGGCCCTTTTCCTTGGCGCAGTCGATAGCGATTTCGTAGCCGGCGTCGGCGTGGCGCATGACGCCGGTGGCGGGGTCGTTCCAGAGGACGCGGGCGATGCGGCGGGCGGCGTCTTCCGAGCCGTCGCAGCAGATGACCATGCCGGCATGCTGTGAAAAGCCCATGCCGACGCCGCCGCCGTGATGGATCGATACCCAGGTGGCGCCCGAGGCGGTATTCAGCAGGGCGTTGAGCAGCGGCCAGTCGGAGACGGCGTCCGAGCCATCCTTCATAGCCTCGGTCTCGCGGTTCGGCGAGGCGACGGAGCCACTATCGAGATGATCGCGGCCGATGACGACGGGCGCCGAAAGCTCGCCGTTCTTGACCATTTCGTTGAAGGCCAGACCGATCCGGTCGCGGTCGCCGAGACCCACCCAGCAGATGCGGGCGGGCAGGCCCTGGAAGGCGATGCGTTCACGCGCCATGTCGAGCCAGTTGTGCAAATGGGTGTTACCGGGCGTCAGTTCCTTCACCTTGGCGTCGGTCTTGTAGATATCCTCCGGATCGCCCGACAGCGCCGCCCAGCGGAACGGGCCGATGCCGCGGCAGAACAGCGGCCGGATATAGGCCGGGACGAAGCCGGGGAAGGCGAAGGCATTCTCCAGACCCTCGTCTTTCGCGACCTGGCGGATGTTGTTGCCGTAATCGAGCGTCGGCACGCCGGCGTTCCAGAAATCGACCATGGCGGCGACGTGGATCTTCATCGAGGCGCGCGCAGCGGCCTCGACTTCCTTCGGCGCAGTCTCCTGTTTGGACTTCCATTCGGCCACGGTCCAGCCAAGCGGCAGGTAGCCGTGCAGCGGATCGTGGGCGGAGGTCTGGTCGGTGACGATATCCGGCCGGACGCCGCGCTTGAAAAGCTCGGGGAATATTTCGGCGGCATTGCCGATCAGCGCGATCGACTTTGCCTCGCCGGCCTTGGTCCAGGCATCGATTTTGGCAAGCGCCTCGTCGAGGCTGTCGGTCTTTTCGTCGACATAGCGGGTGCGCAGGCGGAAATCGGCGCGGGTTTCGTCGCATTCGACGGCGAGGCAGCAGGCACCGGCCATGACCGCGGCGAGCGGCTGCGCGCCGCCCATACCTCCGAGACCGCCGGTGAGGATCCATTTGCCCTTGAGGCTGCCGCCATAGTGCTGGCGTCCTGCCTCGACGAAAGTCTCATAAGTGCCCTGAACGATGCCTTGGGCGCCGATATAGATCCACGAGCCGGCCGTCATCTGGCCATACATCGCAAGGCCCTTTTTATCGAGCTCGTTGAAATGATCCCATGTCGCCCAGTGTGGCACGAGGTTGGAATTTGCGATCAGCACGCGCGGCGCATCCTTGTGGGTGCGGAACACGCCGACCGGCTTGCCGGATTGCACCAGCAGCGTCTCTTCTTCGGTGAGCGTCTTCAGGGTCGCGACGATGCTGTCGAAGTCTTCCCAGGTGCGTGTCGCCCGGCCGATACCGCCGTAGACGACGAGTTCGTTGGGGTTTTCGGCGACGTCAGGGTCGAGATTGTTCATCAGCATGCGCAGCGGCGCTTCTGTCATCCAGCTCTTGGTGGTGAGCTCCGGCCCGCGCGGCGCGCGGATCTCGCGGATGTTGTGGCGTGAATTGGTCATGGCGAAATCCCCTTAGCTGATGAGGTCGAGCGCGATCTGTTCGATGCGCGACAGGATGGATTTGAGCGGAATGCGCAGCGCCTCGGCCTTTTCAGGATCATAGGCGAAGGGCGGAGCTTCGGCGGCTAGATGGGTCGATTGCGCCAGCTCCATCTGGATGGCATGGACGCCCGATGCCGGCTGGCCATAATGACGGGTCGTCCAGCCGCCCTTGAAACGGCCATTCAGCGTGCTGGTGTAGCCGACCGCTCCAGCGGCGATGGCCACGGTTGCAGCCTCGATCTCCGGCGCGCAGGTCTTGCCCATATCGGTGCCGATGTTGAGATCCGGAAGCGTGCCCTCGAACAGGAAGGGAATGTGGGCACGGATCGAGTGGCAGTCATAGAGCACGGCAATGCCATGGATCGCCTTGACGCGTGCGATCTCGGCAGCGAGGGCCGCATGATAGGGTGCATGGAAGGCGGACAGCCGGGCGTGGGTGTCGCCGTCGGAAGGCTCGGCACCATCCTTCCAGATCGGCTTGCCGTCGAAATCCGTACCCGGGATCAGGCCGGTGGTATTTTGACCGGGATAAAGGCTCGATCCATCGGGATCACGATTGGCGTCGATGACATAGCGATGGAAGGTGGCCCGCACAGTCGTCGCGTCGTCGAGCAGGCCGTCGTAGAGCCGGTGGATGTGCCAGTCGGTATCGGCGAGAACGCGGCCATTGTCGTTAAGCCGCTCCCAGATATCCGCTGGTACGTCGGTGCCTGTATGGGGGAAGGCGAGCACAACGGGCGAGGAGCCCTGGCGGACTTCGAAAACAGGTACGCTCATTGACTGGTCTCCTTGGCTTGCGCAGATGTAAAATCGGCATACGCAACGCCCACCCCGTCACCCCGGTGGCCAACTATCCGCTCGTTGGCGTCCAGACTACGCATGGCCGCTGCACCCGCGACGGCACCAACCACACCCTCATTCCTGTGCCTGTCACAGGAATCTAGCCACGGCGCGTCTGCGCCGTGAAAGGACACTTTTGAAGCGAAGGAAGCCTCCTGCGCCGCAGACGCGGCGCACTGGATCCCTGTGACGAGCACAGGGATGAGGGAAGTTGGGAGGGCGCCCGCTGGTCCCCACGGCCTGGGCGACCTTGGCGTCCATAAACTGCCGCTTGGAATAGCCTCCATGTGATCAACCCTCCAGCGCCGGCAGGATGCCGCGCGACACCGATGCATTCAGTGTGCCAGATGATACCAGGTCGCTGGCTGCTGCAAGGTCGTTTGCCATGTAGCGGTCCTCGTCGAGCGTCGGCACGACGCGGCGGATGGCGGCGACTGCGGCGGTGAGTTCGGCGCTGGTGACCAGCGGCGCGCGGAACTCGATCCCCTGGGCCGCCGTTAGCGCTTCGATTCCGATTATGCCAAACAGGTTGTCGGTCATCTGCAGCAGTCTGCGGGCGCCGTGGCAGGCCATGGAGACGTGGTCCTCCTGGTTGGCGGAGGTCGGTGTGGAATCGACCGAGGCCGGGTGCGACATCTGCTTGTTCTCCGACATCAGCGCGGCAGATGTTACCTCGGCGATCATCAGTCCGGAATTGAGCCCGGGCTTTTTGGCAAGGAATGCCGGCAGGCCATGCGACAGCGCCGGATCGACCAGGAGCGCAATGCGGCGCTGGGCGATGGCGCCGATCTCGCAGACGGCGAGCGCGATCTGGTCTGCGGCGAAGGCCACGGGCTCGGCGTGGAAATTACCGCCGGAGACGACGGAATTGTCTGACAGCACCAGCGGATTGTCGGTCACCGCATTGGCTTCGATCTGCAGCGTTTTCGCCACTTGGCGCAACAGATCGAGGCAGGCGCCGTCGACCTGTGGCTGGCAGCGGATGCAATAGGGATCCTGGACGCGCTCGTCGCCCTCGATATGGCTTGCGCGGATGACCGAATTGTCGAGCAGCGCCCGCAACGCCGCCGCCGTGTCGATCTGGCCCTGATGGCCGCGCAGGGTGTGGATATCGGCATGAAACGGCGCCGACGAGCCCATCGCCGCATCGGTCGACAGCGCTCCTGTGATCAGCGCCGCCTGGGCGGCCCTGTGGGCGCGGAAGAGGCCTGCGAGCGCCAGCGCCGTCGAGGTCTGCGTGCCGTTGATCAGCGCCAGGCCTTCCTTAGCGGCCAGCACTATCGGCGTCAGCCCGGCCTTTTCCAATGCCGCACCACCGCTCATTCGTTCGCCGGCTAAAAATGCTTCTCCTTCACCCATCATGACCGCCGCCATGTGGGCGAGCGGCGCGAGGTCGCCGGAGGCGCCGACAGAGCCTTTTTCCGGAATGACGGGGATAACGCCCCTCTCAAGCATCGCCTCGATCAGCCGTACCATTTCGAGCCGCACGCCAGAGGCGCCGCGCCCGAGCGACACCAGCTTCAGGGACATGATCAGCCGGACGATATTCTCGGCCAGGGGCTGGCCGACGCCGCAGCAATGGGAGAGGATCAGATTGCGCTGCAGCGTCGCGACATCGGCACGGTCGATCTTGATCGACGCCAGTTTGCCGAAGCCGGTGTTGATGCCATAGACCGGCGCATTGCCGGCGGCAATCTCGGCGATACGGGCGGCGGCGCGCTCGATACCGGCGTCGAACGAGCGATCGAGGACGACAGCTTCGCCCGTCCAGTAGATAGTCGAGAGATCGGCGAGCGTCACCGAGCCTGGATGGAGTGTGATGGTCATCGATCGATCCTCTCGCCCTTGAACAGGTGCGCATAAAGCGGATTGAAACCAATCCGGTAGACAAGTTCGGCCGGGCTATCGACGTTCCAGATGGCGAGATCCGCCGATTTCCCGACCTCGATAGTTCCGGTTTCAGCAAGCACGCCTAGGGCCCGCGCGGCCTCGCGGGTCGTCCCGGCAATGCACTCCTCGACCGTCAGGCCGAACAGGGTCGCCGACATGTTCATGGTGAGCAGCAGGGATGTCAGCGGCGAGGTGCCGGGATTGCTGTCGGTGGCAATGGCGATCTTCACCCCGGCGTCTCGCAACAGCTTGACCGGCGGCTTCTGCTTCTCGTTGATGGCATAGAAGGCGCCGGGCAGCAGCACGGCCACCGTGCCGCTCGCGGCAAGTGCAGCCACGCCTGCAGCATCCAGATATTCGAGATGATCGGCCGACAGGGCCCCGTAGGATGCAGCGAGCCTGGCGCCACCGAGATTGGAAAGCTGCTCGGCATGCAGCTTGACCGGCAGGCCGAGCGCCTTGGCAGCGTCGAACACCCGGGCGATTTCTGATGGCGAGAATGCGATACCTTCGCAAAATCCGTCGACGGCATCGATGAGGCCTTCCGCCGCGCCCTGCCGCATGCCGGGAAGCACAACCTCGTCGATATAGGCATCGTTGCGCCCCTTGTAGTCGACGGGCGTCGCGTGTGCTGCGAGATAGGAGGTGACGACGCGGACGTGACGGATGCGCTCAATGGCTCGGGCGGCGCGCAATATCCGCAGTTCGGCGTCGACGTTCAGCCCGTAGCCGGATTTGATTTCGATAGTGGTCACGCCTTCGGCCAGCAGCGTATTTAGCCTCGGCAAGGCGGCCGCGACCAGTCCTTCGACGGACAGGGCGTTGGTGGCATTGACCGAGGAAACGATGCCGCCACCGGCGCGCGCAACTTCTTCGTAGGTAGCGCCTTCGAGCCGCATCTCGAACTCGCGGGCGCGATTGCCGCCATAGATGATGTGCGTGTGGCAATCTACCAGCCCGGGTGTCACCCAGCGACCTTCAAGGTCGAGGATATCGGCGGTCTCGATAGCCCAGACCGGCAATTCGCTCTCCGGACCCGCATAGGCAATGAGCCCATTTTCGACGACGATTGCAGCCTTTTCGATAATGCCAAGGCCGGGCAGGCGGCTGTCCAGCGTCGCAAGGCGGGCGTTGCGCAGCAGACGGGGGCGGCCTAGAAATGCGGTATTCTGTTCGGAGGAATTGTTCCCGGTCATCAGCTTTGCGCCTTTCTTTATGGCCTAACATGTATATACATAATAGTCGTGTGACAAGCAAAAATATGGCAGCTGGCGAGGAACCTAGGACGGATCGCCCGCAAATAGAAGGGGAATGCCGATGGTTGGACTTCACGCAGGATCAGCCCTTTTGCCAACCGGCTGGCAGAAGAACGTACGCATAGAGATTGCCGACGGGCGCATCGTCAGCATCGCTGCGGGCGTACCGGCTGAGGCAGCCGACGAGCGCCACGCAGTGCTCGTACCCGCCATGCCAAACCTGCACAGCCACGCTTTCCAGCGGGCGATGGCAGGTCTTGCCGAAGTGCGAGGCCCCGGCAGCGACAGTTTCTGGAGCTGGCGGACGGTGATGTACAAGTTCGCCCTGACGATGACGCCCGAGGATGTCGAGGCGGTCGCGGCCGAACTCTATATGGAGATGCTGGAGGCCGGCTTTTGCCGCGTCGGGGAATTCCACTACCTGCACCACGACAAGGACGGTAGGCCCTATGCCAACATCGCCGAATTGGCCGAACGCATCGGCGCTGCCAGCAGTCAAGCCGGCATCGGACTGACGCTGCTGCCGGTGCTTTACGCGCGGTCCGGTTTCGGAGGCGGTCAGCCGATCGAGGGCCAGCGCCGCTTTATCAATACGCCGGATAGCTTTGCGACGCTGATGGAGGGATGCCGGCAGGTGATTGGCGCACTGGAAGGCGGCGTGCTCGGCCTTGCGCCGCATAGCCTGCGGGCGGTGACGCCGGAAGAACTGAGTTTTGCCGCAGAGCTTGGGCGGAACGGGCCAATCCACATCCACGTCGCAGAGCAGGTCAAGGAAATCGAGGACTGCATTGCGTGGTCCGGCGCACGGCCCGTCGAATGGATGCTCGACCATGCCGATGTCGATGCGCGCTGGTGCCTGATCCATGCGACACATATGACGGAGGATGAAACGACACGCATGGCGAAGAGCGGCGCCGTGGCAGGCCTCTGCCCGATCACCGAGGCCAACCTTGGAGACGGGACATTTCCTGCCCCGCAGTTCCTGTCAGAGGGAGGGCGGTTCGGCATCGGCTCGGACTCGAACGTCCTGATCTCGGTGCCTGAGGAGTTGCGCCAGTTGGAGTATTCACAGCGCCTCGACCTCCGCGCCCGAAACGTAGTCGCACCGCAAAACGGCTCAACCGGTCGCGCTCTGTTCGATCAGGCGTTGGTGGGCGGTGGTATCGCGCTCCAAACCGCGACAGGGCTGGAAAAAGGAAACTACGCCGATCTCGTGTCACTCGATGTATCGGCCGTGCCCTATCTGGAAGGCGACCAGTTGCTGGATCACTGGATGTTTGCCGGAGGCGTACGGGTCGACAGTGTCTGGGCACTTGGGCGGAAGCAGGTCAGCGGTGGAAGGCATATCGGGCGAGACGGGATCCGAAAGCGGTTCGTCGCTACCATGACGCGTCTGCTTTCAGTTTAGAAAAAAGATATCCCGTCCGCGAGAGCAGGTGCAAGCTTATTACCTAGTTGATGGACGCTTCCAGCTTGGAACCCTTGCCGGTCAGCTCTTCGCCCGCCGGTGTCAGCATCGACAGGCTGAGAACAGACACCACCATGATCGTTACGACGGCTATCATTACTCGCATTGGACTTTTCCTTGTGAACTTGCCCGACAAACGCACCGCGTAGTAGACAGTTCCGTAGGTGGGGTCCTCCGCCCGACAATACCAGCTTACTGCTGCGGATTTGCACCAGGTTGCTGCGGCGCAAACGGCTCGGCCTGGCGGATGGTGTGCGTCGGATTGACCAGCAGAATGCTGAGCACGATCATCACCAGAGCAAGAATGAGAGTGAGACCGATCAATAGGGGGCGAATGGCCATCGGCGGCTGTCTCCGTTCATCACCGAAATTTGAGAATCATAGATCTATCAGAAATGCTTGAAGTTTCTGAGGCATATCCGGCATTTTCATAAATATAGACTTATGTCGCAGCGAGGCCTATGCGAGACGCAGACTGGATCGCCCAATCCTTGAGCAGCAATCAAATTTGCATATTAAATAAGGGGCGGCTTGCCGCGCCTCCGAAATCTCATATGGTGCATTGGCTTTAAACCATTTTCCACCGAGGCCATGTCGAGGCAGCAACCTGGCACAGACCGGCAGTGCAACGACGCGGCCAATTTTGCCCCAGAGGAGAGACCATGAAAATCAATGCATTGCTACTATCGGGCGCCGTGGCGCTGGCCACCCTTGCCGGACCTGCCGCCGAAGCCAAGGATTGGAAAACCGTCACCATCACGCTCGAAGGCGCCTATGCGCCCTGGAACATGACCAATGCCGACGGTACGCTGGGCGGCTTCGAGCCGGAGCTTGCCAAGGTGCTTTGCGAAAAGGCCAAGGTCGAGTGCAAGCTCGTGGCCTCCGATTGGGACGGCATGATCCCGGCGCTCAACGCCGGCAAGTTCGACATCATCATGGATGCCCTGTCGATCACCGACGAGCGCAAGCAGGTCATCGACTTCACCATTCCCTATGCCGCCACCCCGGCAGCCTTTGCCGTTGCCAAAGACAGCCCGCTGGCCAACGCAGCCGGTACCGGCAAGACGATCACCATGGCGCCCGGCCAGACCGGCGTGGCGGAGATCGAAGCGCTGAAGACAGCCTTCAAGGGCAAGACCATCGGCATCCAGGCAGCCACCGTCTACGCCAAGTTCGTCTATGACAACTTTGCAGACATCGCCACGATCCGCGAATACAAGACCGGCGCAGACCGCGACCTCGACCTGCAGAACGGCCGCATCGACCTCGGCTTCGACGACGCCGTCTATTTCGAAACCGCCTTCGAAGCTGCCAACGGAGCGCTCGGCTTCTCCGGCCCGCAGATTGCGGGACCCATCTGGGGTATCGGCGAAGGCCTCGGCGTTCGCAAGTCCGATACAGACCTGCGCGACATGTTCAGCGCAGCCATCAAGTCGGCACTCGACGATGGCACCGTCAAAGCCCTGTCGATGAAGTGGTTCAAGACCGACGTCAGCCCGAAATAACCTATCGAACCGATGCCTCCGGTCGATAGGGCCGGGGGCATCCGCTGTTTTCGCCATTTCGGAATAACAGATGTCGACATTGCAACTGCTGGGCTTCGGTTCGACCGGGTGGGGCGCCCTGCTTCTCGTGGCAACGCTGCTGACGCTCGCCGTCACTGCAGCGGCGCTGGCAATCGGCGCCATTCTCGGCACCCTCGTCGCCGCAGCCAAGCTTTCCGGCAACAGGCTTCTGTGGGCGCTCGGCCATGCCTACACCACCGTCTTTCGCGGCGTGCCTGAACTGCTGATCATCTATCTCATCTATTTCGGCGGCTCGAGCGCCCTGACCTCCATCGGCAAGGCACTGGGCTACGACGGCTTCCTTGGCCTGCCGTCCTTTGCCGCCGGCGCCCTTGCCGTGGGGGTCATCTCCGGCTCCTACCAAGCTGAAGTGTTTCGCGGCGCCTACTTGGCGATCTCGAAGGGCGAACTAGAAGCCGCCTCGGCGATCGGCATGGGCACGCGACTGCGCTTCCGCCGGATCATCCTGCCGCAGGTGCTCAGGCTTGCCATCCCCGGCCTCGGCAATGTCTGGCAGCTGAGCCTCAAGGATTCGGCCCTGATCTCGGTTACCGGGCTCGCCGAACTGATGCGCACCAGCCAGGTGGCGGCCGGCTCGACGCGGCATTATTTCCTGTTTTTCATCGCCGGCGGGTGCCTCTACCTGATCCTGACCAGCCTTTCCGACCAGGTTTTCAACCGCGCCGAACGTCGCGCCAACCGCAGCATGCCGTCGGCAACGATGGGGAAGGCCTGAGCCATGGATATCGCCTTCCTGTCATCGACCATGGCCACGTTGCTCGCCGCCCTGCCGATGACGCTGGCCCTGTTCATCACGTCGATCACCCTTGGCGGCCTGCTGGCGCTGGGGCTCGTCTGGATGCGCACCGGCGGCAATCCGATCCTTTCGGGCTTCGCCAAGGCCTATATCTTCGTGTTTCGCGGCTCGCCGCTGCTGATCCAGATGTTCCTGATCTTTTACGGCCTCGGCCAGTTCGGGATCATCCGCTACTCGTTTCTCTGGCCGCTGCTGCGCGAGCCCTTTGTCTGCGCCGTGCTGTCGCTGGCGCTCTGCACGGCCGGCTACACGGCAGAAATCTTTCGCGGCGGCATCCGCGCCGTTTCGCCGAAGGAGATCGAGGCGGCCCGCTCGATCGGCATGTCCGGCTTCCTGCTGGTGCGCCGCATCTTGGCACCCATCGCCTTCCGCCATGCGCTGCCGGCCTATTCGACCGAGATCGTTCTGATGTTGAAGTCTACGGCGCTCGCAAGCCTCGTCACCGTCTGGGAGGTAACCGGCGTCGCACAGCGGCTGATCTCGCACACCTACCGGACGATGGAGGTGTTTCTCTGCGCCGCCGTCATCTATCTCGTCCTGAATTTCATCATCCTGCAGGCCTTCGGTCTGCTCGAATATCGCCTCTCCCGCCATCGCCGCGCCGCGCCGCAGGCTTTGAAGGCATAATTGCAGTCTGAACTGGAGCGACCATGGCCCGCGTCAACCGACTTTCGGTCCGCAATATCCGCAAGAGCTTTGGCACCCACGAGGTGCTGCGCGGCATTTCGCTGGATGCCGAGGACGGCGACGTCATATCCCTGCTCGGCGCTTCCGGCTCCGGCAAGTCGACATTCCTCCGCTGCATCAACCTTCTCGAAGTCGCCAACGACGGCGAAATCTGGGTGGATGGCGAGCAGATCCGCATGATCCACAAGAACGGGCGGAGCAAGCCGGAGAGCAACCGCCAGGTCGACCATATCCGCTCGGAACTCGGCATGGTGTTCCAGTCGTTCAATCTCTGGTCCCACATGACAATCCTGCAGAATGTCATCGAAGGCCCGATCCACGTGCTGAAGCGGCCTCGTGCGGAAGCCATCGCCGACGCCGAGGCGCTGCTCGAGAAGGTCGGCATCGCGGACAAGCGTCATGCCTATCCGGCCCATCTCTCCGGTGGCCAGCAGCAGCGCGCGGCGATTGCCCGGGCGCTGGCGATGAAGCCGAAGGTCATGCTGTTCGACGAACCAACCTCGGCGCTGGATCCGGAACTGGTTGGCGAGGTGCTGCGCGTCATGCGAGCGCTGGCAGAAGAGGGCATGACCATGCTGGTCGTCACCCACGAGATGAGCTTTGCCCGCAACGTCTCCAACCGCGTCGTCTTCATGCGCGAAGGGCTGATCGACAGTTCCGGCAGCCCGGAAGAGATGTTCGGCGGCGGCGGCTCGCCGGCTTTCCGCCAGTTCATCGGCAATTTCGGAAGTTGATCCCATGACCGTCACTCTCGAAGCAAAGCTCGGCTGGCGCGACGTCGCGGCCATCGCAGGCGGCGAAAGCCTGTCGCTCGCCCCCGCAGTCTGGGCGCGCATCGACAATGCCAGCCGCATCGTTGCCCGCATCGTCGAAACGGGCCAGCGGGCCTACGGCATCAATACCGGCGTCGGCGCCCTGTCGGATACGGTGGTAGACCTCGCATCGCAGAGCAAGCTGTCACGCAACATCATCCTCAGCCATGCCTGCGGCGTCGGACCGCTTCTGTCCCGGCGCGAAGTCAGGGCGATCATCGCCGCCCAGATCGCCAATTTTTCCCACGGCTATTCCGGTGTGCGCCGCGAGATCGTCGACCACCTCCGGACGTTTCTCGACAAGGACTGCATTCCCGACGTCCCCTCCAGGGGCTCGGCAGGCTACCTCACCCACAATGCCCACACGGCGCTGGTGCTGATCGGCGAGGGGACGGCCCATGTTGCAGGACAGCCGATGACCGGTGGACAGGCGCTTGCGGCAATCGGCCTTGCGCCGCTGGTGCTGGGCGCCAAGGAGGGTCTCAGCCTCGTCAACGGTACGGCCTGCGCTACCGGGCTTTCCTGCGTGGCACTGGCGCGTGCAGCCAATCTTCTCGACTGGGCGGATGCCATTGCCGCGCTGACGCTCGAGGCAGCCGGCGGACAGATGGCAGCCTTCGACGAGACCGTGCTCGCCCTCAAGGTTTCGGATGGCGTCCAGAAAGTCGGCGCATCGTTACGGCGGCGGCTCGCCGGCAGCGGTCTGATTGCGGCATCGCTCGGCAAACGCACGCAAGATGCCCTCAGCCTGCGCGCAATCCCGCATGCCCACGGCGCAGCCCGCGATGTCTTCGAAAATTCCGCCCGCGTGGTCGACCAGGAACTGGCCTCCGTCACCGACAATCCGGCCGTCTACGGCACGCCGGACCATCCCGTCGTCTCCTCGGAGGCCCATGCCGTGTCGCCGGCACTCGGCCAGGCAGCGGACGGCCTTGCGATTGCGTTGGCGCAGATCGCTGCGATGAGCGAACGCCGGATGGACCGACTGGTCAATCCACTGGTGAGCGGCCTGCCGCCGTTCCTCGCCAGCGACGCAGGCAGCCATTCCGGCCTGATGATCGCCCAGTACAGTGCGGCAGCGCTCGCCAACGAAAACCGTCGACTGGCTGCTCCCGCCAGCACCGATGGCGGCCTGACATCGGCGTTGCAGGAGGATTTTCTCGCCCATCCGACCGCGGCCGCCAACAAGTTGCTCGCGGTGCTCGACAACGCCGAGTACATCTTTGCGATCGAACTGATGGCAGCCGCACAGGCACACGATTTCGTGTCCCACGTGGCAGCACGCGCCGATGGCACAGAGACGATTTACCGGCTTGTCCGCAGCCGCGTCGCGCATTATGCCGACGACCGTCCGCTTGGCGGCGACATCGAGGCGATCAGGTCGCTGATCCGCGACGTGCCACCGCCGCCTCACTGAAATCGGGAATGTAGCCATGACACCGCAATTCGACGTCGCCGTCATCGGTCTCGGTGCCATGGGCAGCGCGGCCCTGTCGCATCTTGCCGCCCGCGGCGTGCAAGCCATCGGCATAGATGCCTACTATCCGGCCCATACGCTGGGCTCTTCCCATGGCGACAGCCGGCTTATCCGGCTCGGCTATTTCGAGGACCCGTCCTATGTGCCGCTGCTGCAGCGGGCCTATGCCAACTGGCGGGCACTGGAAGGGCGGCTGCGCAGCGAAGTCCTGACAATCACCGGCGTGCTGCAAATCGGCGCGCCCGACAGCACTATCGTGACAGGCACGCGCGCCTCCTGCAAATTGCACGATCTTACCATCGAAGAGCTGGACCGGGCGGCGATGAAGGCGCGGTTTCCGGTGTTCTCACTGGATGCCGGCGAGATCGCCCTGCTCGATCCTCAGGGAGGCTATATCCGCCCGGAAGCGGCTGTCGCGGGCTATATAAGGCTTGCCGCCGAAGACGGTGCCGTGCTGCATTTCGGCGAGAAAGTCACCGGGATCGAGCCTGACGACGCCGGCGTGACTGTTACGTCTGCCGTGGGCAAGTATCGGGCAAACAAGGTGATCGTCGCCACCGGGTCGTGGATTTCTGAACTCGTGCCGCAGTTGAAAGAGCATGCAGTGCCGATCCGGCAGGTGGTCGCCTGGTACCAGCCGCGCGACGGCTTCGTGACCCAGCCGCAGCGCATGCCCGCCTTCATACGCGACGAAGGCGACGACGGCTCCTATTTCGGATTTCCGGCCATCGGCGTCGACGGGGTCAAGATCGGTCGCCATGCGCATTTCCGCGAACCGATCGATCCGAACGAGCCCAATCCACCGGTGAACGACGCCGATACGGCGCTCCTCGACGCCTTCATCGCCAGGCGCCTGCCCGCTGCGAACGGGCTGCGCGTCAACGCCATTACCTGCCGCTACACCATGCTGCCGAGCGAGGATTTTCTGATCGACCTGATGCCCGGCAACCCGCGCATCGTCGTCGCCTCGCCCTGTTCCGGCCACGGCTTCAAGTTCACCAGCGTCATCGGCGAAATACTCGCAGACCTCGCTCTCGATGGCCGAACAGACCTGCCGATCTCCGCATTCTCGTTTGGCACGATGGAGAGATTTCTCGCGGCGCGGAAGTGAGGGTCATGGTGATGGCTTGCGTGCCGTTTGCGGCCACAGTTTTTATGAGTCAGTGCGCGGCCCGTTATCTGGCTCAGACGACATTGCACTCTTTTTCAGGTTGGGAAGCACTACGGTCTGGGTTTTGCTCCAATCGAGATAAAGCGCGGAATCGTTATCTTCCCAGAACGCGCGCTCTTCCGTTTCATTTTCGAATGCAGGTATAGCAGCAATAGGCTTGTTCACTTCGATGCCTTTCCTGCTGACAGCATAGTGGGCGGAAACGACACTCTTGGCTTTGCGCCGCGGAAACACTCAAGGCACATTGATTGAGAAATGGGTCGAACTCAAACTATTTCGGTCCGTTGCCCCCTATCGACACGTTGCCAGCGATGCGCGAGCATCTGAGGAAGAGCGCCTAGGCAAGTCCAGAGCGATGCACCATCGAACGAGGAGCAATATATGCACACCGATCTCACCGAAACATTGAAGGGTGCGCGCCAGACATTCCTCGACATTCCGGCTGCAGTCATGCCACGCGCCGGCTCGGTTGCGATCTTCGGTGCCGTGCACGGCACACCCTATCCAGATGCCACTAATCAAGAGGGCGAGACAGGTCCCGAGGCAGTTCGCAGGGCAATTACAGCTGCGTGCGTCCATCTCGAAAACTGGGACTTCGATTTCGGCGGCCCCTTGCTGAATGACGGCGCGCTCGAGGTCATTGACCTCGGCGATGTCGTCACCGATCCACAGGATGCGGCCGCCAACCGCGAAAATATCGAGCGCACGACGCGCGCCGTCCTTGCCGCCGGTGCCATTCCCGTGCTGATCGGCGGTGACGATTCCGTCGCCATCCCGTTCATGCGCGGCCTCGGAGCAGCAGGGCCGCTGCATGTTCTCCAGATCGACGCCCATATCGACTGGCGCGACAACATTGGCGACGAAAGGCTCGGTTACTCCAGCACGATGCGCCGGGCGTCGGAACTGCCGTTCGTTGCATCCATGATGCAGGTCGGCATCCGCGCCGTCGGCAGCGCGCGGCAGGCGGAGGTTGAAGCGGCGGAAGCCTGGGGCTCGCGGCTGGTGACGGTGTCGGAAACGCGACGGCTGGGATTGGGTACCGTGATCGGCGGCATTCCGAGAGACGGTGCGGTGCTGATCCATATCGACTGCGATGCAATGGATCCCGGAACGTGCCCGGGCGTCAACGCCGTATCGCCGGGCGGATTTTCATTCGAGGAAATGACCACGCTGATCGCCGAAGCGTTACGAGGTCGCCGGCTGGCCGGGTTCTCCATCGTCGAATTCCAGCCACGGGCGGATATCAGCGACATCTCCGCCATCGTGGTCGGTCGCCTCGTCTGCCATGTCCTCGGCCATCTCGCCCGAGGCGCTCTCAGCCCGTGAAAAACAGAAATAGGTAACGGCGGCCGGGGGCGGGGAGTTTCAGTAAAACTCGCCTTCCTGTCTCACTATAGATTGATTGGCTGCTCTCGCACCTGAGCGATACGGTATATGTATTGCGCACGTCCGAATTTGCTTTTTGGCCATGCGACCCGAAATTGGCATGGCAGCAGGTGCTCGATTGCCCGAAGTCCGCCCGGTTGGGCGGTCAATCAAGGAAGAAAATCATGAACAGCAAACAGATGAAGACGGGCGCCCTGGCGCTGGCCGCCGGACTGATGATTTCCGCTATCGGCCTGCAGGGTGCGCAGGCTGCCGACAAGATCCGCGTGCGCGGCGTGGTCGAAAGCCTGAGCGGCGATACGCTGAAGGTCAAGTCGCGCGAAGGCAAGGATGTGATGATCATGCTGAAGTCCGGCTGGGCCGTCAACGGCATCGTCAAGGCCGACGTCAGCGACATCAAGCCAGGCGACTTCGTCGGGATTGCCTCCATGCCGACCGACAGCGGCGTCAATGGCGCGCTGGAAGTGCTGATCTTCCCGGCCGCCATGAAGGGCACCGGCGAAGGCGACTACGGCTGGGACCTGAAGCCGAAAAGCTCGATGACCAATGCAACGGTTGCGAGCGCCGTGACCTCCGTTAACGGTCCGACGCTGTCACTGACCTACAAGGGCGGCGAGAAGAAGATCTCCATCCCACCAGGCACGCCTGTCGTCACGATCGCCCCGGCCACCAAGAGCGACATTAAGGCTGGCGCCGGCGTGATCATCAACGGCACTACGGCAGGCGACAACATGGTCGAGGCTGACCGCGTCGTCGTCGGCATCAACGGCGTCGTTCCGCCTATGTGATCCAGCGCTCATGCGCTATCGTCATACGGCCCGGCTGCATCATGCAGTCGGGCTGTTCTGTTCGTCCGCTACAGCACCGTCGCCTTTCAAAATGACCCGGCTGCGTCAGCGGCATCGCACGAGGACTGCCCATGGCCAGCATCGAAGATATTGGGGTCGCTCCGCCGCCAGCGCCGGCAAAGATCTACATCAGGCGCCACTCGGTCGTAACCCGCGTCACCCACTGGATCAACGTACTCTGTCTGACGCTGCTGCTGATGAGCGGCATGCAGATCTTCAATGCCCATCCGCAGCTTCACTGGGGACAATACGGAGCGGTCGAGGACCCATCATGGTTCGAGATTGCCAGCACCGAGAACGGTGACAAGGTCATCGGCACCACCCGCATCGGCAGCCTGACGCTGACCACCACCGGCCTGCTCGGCGCGTCCCGGGTGGACGGCGAGATGACAGCAAGGGCCTTTCCGGCCTGGGCCACCATTCCGAGCTTCCAGGATCTGGCGACCGGCCGGCGCTGGCACTTCTTCTTCGCCTGGCTGTTCGTCATAAACGGCCTGCTCTACGTTCTCTACGGCCTGATCGGCGGCCACTTCCGTCGCGACCTCGCACCGACCACCCATGACATAGCCCTGCGCAATGTCTGGCAGGAGGTAAAGGATCATGCCCGGCTGCGCTTTCCCAAGGGAGAGAAGGCGCGCCGCTATAACGCGCTGCAGAAGCTGACCTATATCCTCGTGATCTTCATCCTGCTGCCGCTGATGATCGGCTCCGGGCTCACCATGTCTCCGGCGATGGATGCCGGCTATCCCTTCCTGCTCGACATATTCGGCGGCCGCCAGTCGGCCCGCGGTATCCACTTCATCGCCGCCTGGAGCCTCGTAGTCTTCGTCGTCGTCCATGTGATCATGGTCATTCTGTCTGGCCTCTGGAACAATATGCGCTCCATGGTGACCGGCCGCTATGCGATATCCGCGGAGACCAAGCCATGAGCAAGATCCTCTCCCGTCGCCGCTTCCTGATCGGTTCGGCCGCAGGCATCGGCGCCATCGGCCTTACCGGCTGCGACGATGTCGCCGGCAACCAGCAGGTCCAGAAGGTGCTGGCCATGGCGGAAAAGCTGACCATGGGCAGCCAGCGCCTGCTGGTGTCGCACCAGGCGCTGGCGCCAGAGTTCACCGAAGCCGAGATATCGCCGAGCTTCCATCCGAACGGCTCGACCCAGCCAAACAGCCCGGATTACGTCCGCATGAGCGAAACAGGCTTTGTGGACTGGCGCCTGAAGATCGACGGCATGGTCAACCAGCCGATGGAATTCTCGCTGGCCGACCTCAAGAAGCTGCCGTCGCGCACCCAGATCACCCGCCACGACTGTGTCGAAGGCTGGAGTGCTATCGGCAAATGGCAGGGCGTGCCGCTCGGGCTGATCCTGCAGACGGCGGGGCTGAAGCCGGGCGCCCGCTATGTGGTTTTGCATTGTGCCGATGAACTGGAGCAGACCCTCGACGGCAGCGGTGTCTACTACGAGAGCATCGACCTCATCGACGCGTTCCATCCGCAGTCGATCCTTGCCTATTCGCTGAACGGCAAGGATCTGGAAGTAGAGCACGGAGCGCCGCTGCGGCTGCGCGTCGAGCGCCATCTCGGCTACAAGCACGCGAAATATCTCATGCGCATCGAAATCCGCGACCGCTTCGACGACCTCTGGGGTGGCAAGGGCGGGTTCTGGGAGGACAGGGGCTATGAGTGGTATGCTGGCATCTGAGGCAAAGCCGCAGCGCTGGGGCGCACGCATCCCGCTCGCCGTGATCTACGCGGTCGCCGGTGCGTTTCATCTTGCCGTGCCCGACGTGTTCGTCACCATCACCCCGACCTGGGTCCCCAAGCCGCACGAGGTGATTATCGTCACCGGGATCTGCGAACTGGCAGGCGCCGCAGCCCTGCTCACCGGCCGCACGCGCGCCATCGCCGGCATCGCTCTCGCCGCTTACGCCGTCTGCGTCTACCCCGCCAACATCAAGCACGCCATCGACAGCCTCTCCGCCCCCACCCCACCTGTTCTCGGCTGGTGGTACCACGCCCCAAGGCTCGCCTTGCAGCCGGTACTAGTCTGGTGGGCGCTCTATGCGGGCGGCGTGCTGACGTGGCCGTTTGGCGGACGCAGGTGATGAAGGCGCTAAGCCGGCTTGGTATCTTTCAGTCGTATTCGCCGGCATAAAGATTGTCGAAGCTTTGGAAGAGCCGGATGTTCAGGCGTTCGATCCAGCCCATCGTGCGTTGCAAATTATCGTCATAGCAGTCGATCCGTTGAAGCCACAGACGGAAAGGCGTGATCGTGAACTTCACAACGGGCGTGATTGATCGAATATCGGCTGGACGATAGTCTGTGAAAGCTGCGAAGGTGCCATCTTCATTTCGCACTAAGCCCCAATCCATCGACTCGTTCCAGGAGCCGTGTATGGACTCCGACATCATGCCGTAAGTTGCCGGATAAAGGGAATCGCGTTCAACCGACGCGAAAATGTCGCGGAAGCTCTTTCCTTGCAACCGCCATTTATTCTTCCTCTGCTCGGCAAAATCGTCTTTTGTAAGACCTTCAAAATTCAACTTGTCTTGAACGGAAGCAAGCAAACGCTTGCCCGCTTTGGTATCAGAGAAGGGCGATCCTTCCTTTAGCTTTCTTAGCAATCTTAGGCGATCTTTATAGGAGCACTTGCGATAGTCCTCCATCACTGCACCATCGTTACGCATGAGATAGGTCGCGATCGTTGTTGCCTCGATCAAAGGCCGTTCGAAAATCGCAATCACCTCAGCATTTTCAGCTTTGTGAGATTTCACGCATTCCTTGAGGAGTTTTGACACTCTTACAAGCAATCCGAGGATTGGGGCGTCATCGATTGAAAATCCCGATGGGTTGCGGTCCAGATTGCGCAGCCGCGTTATACCATCATAGATATCTGCAACGTCCTTAAAAAATTGAAGCGAAAATACGTGTATTTCTTCGAGAGATTCAAAATGCTTCTCGATATAATCCGGCTTATACTTATTGGTTATTCTCTCAAATTCTTCCATTTCAAATCATACCATCGTGCAAAGCTGGGTGACAATAGCGAGCGCACCATACCTATTTAAGCGCAACTGATGCAGACTGCTCGAAACAGCCTCTAATGCGCGCCATTAAACTGCGCACGATCCTATATAGCTCTTGCACGTCGGGAAAAGTAGGCCGGCGCCCTGCTGCCGCGACCCTTGCCGCGCAAAGTCTGCAAAGGGTGCAGGCGCCTCGGTGCTTACCGACTTTTTCACAAGTGCCCATGCCGCGATAGAACCCGATTCATTCGCTGACAAGCGCGCTATCGGACATACTTCCCGTCAATCGAGATCATAAGTCCCGAGACCCGCTAGCGACACCGCTACCCCTCGACAATCTCGAACCTGTCCGGTGGCGAGGCGGCCATTTCGGCCCAGTCCAGTTCCTGCTCGAGGGCGTGGAAGACGTCGTCGTCGATGGAGCCGGTGCGGCGGAGTTGGGCGAGTTTGACGCGTTTGGCCTTGATGGAGCGACGCCGGAGGCTGTCGAGTTCGCTTTTTTCGCGCGGGTGGATGCCGTTGGCGGTGAGCTTGCGGTCCCCCTCGTAGATCGCCCGGAGCGTCCGCACCTCGTCTGTTTCCTCCAGCGTGTCGAGGTCGGCAAGGGCGGTGTCGAGCAGCATCATGCGAGCATTCGTGATGCCCTCGCGCATGGAGTCGTCGTTGCCGAATTTCAGGATGCGGATGAGCGGCCCGAGCGTCAGCCCCTGGAGTATCAGGGTGCCGAGAACGACCGTCAGGGCGGCAAAGACGATGAGGTCGCGGGACGGGAAATCCGCCGGAAGAGCAATCGCCGTTGCCAGCGTCAGCAAGCCGCGCATGCCGCACCAGCCCGCGACAAGGCTCATGCCGACAGTCGGCGGCTCCTCGGAGACCAGCTTGCGGCGTGCCAGATAATTGATGACGCGGTTATAAAGCATCACCCATCCGAGCCGGACCAGAACAACCACAAGCAGGATGGCGCCGCCGAAGGCAAAGGCGAATTCGATGTTTTTCGGGTAAAGCTGCTGGATCGTCTCGCGCGCCTGCATGCCCATCAGCAGGAAGGCGAGCACGTTGAACATGAAGATCGTCGCCTCCCAGACCGAATAGGAATGGATGCGATTTCGCGCCGTCTGGCGTTCCGGCATGTAGCGGGCGATCACCATGGCGTAGGCGACGATGGCGAGTACCGCCGACAGATGCAGGCGCTCGGCAATCACCCAGGTGCCGAACGTCGCGACGAATTCGAACAGCGAGCCGCCCAGCGTGCCTGCCAACCGCGGCGCAATGAAGATGTAGAGAAATCCGAGCGCTATGCCGAGCACCAGGCCTCCGGGGGCTGCCAGCGCCAGTTCCGGGATGACGACGGACGCCGAATTTCCACCTGTGGAAAACGCCACGGCAGCGCCGAAGATCAGCAGCGCCACGGCGTCGTTAAGCAGGCTCTCGCCTTTCAAAACCGCAAATGTTCGGCGCGGCAGTGCGAACCGGCTAAGCATCGCACTTGCCGCCGCTGCATCCGGCGGCGCGACGATGGCTCCGAGCGCAACCGCAGCGGCAACAGGCAGCCTGGCAAAGGTAACGCCGACGAAGGCGACGGCTGCCGTCGTCAGGATGACAGCGATGGCGGCAAGCGAAATCAGCGGCACCCAGTTTTCACGCAGCGCTCTCGGCGGCAGGTCGTAGGCGGCATCGAACAGGGCCGGTGCGATGAAGATGGCGAGCGCCAGCTGCGGATCGATCGAGATCGTCGGCGCCCAGGGAAGGGTCGCCACCAGCAGGCCGGCGACAGCCAGCATCGTCGGATAGGGAATCATCAGCCGGCGCGATGGCTGCAGGAATACGATTGCCACCAGCAGCAGCGTCAGCAGGCTCTCGAAAAACGCCATGGTCTAAATTTCTCCAATCGCGCTATCTTGGTCGAAAGCGGCATTCGGCAAGCGTCAGGCTGGAGAAATCGTCTGGAGACGTTGGACGTTGGCTCTAAGAGGGCTGCCCGTTGCCCGGGCCCTCGGCGAGCTCTTCCAGGATCGGGCAATCCGGACGGTCGTTGCCGTGGCAGGCGTGCACCAGGGTTTCGAGGGTGCGGCGCAGCTCGCTCAATTCGCGGATCTTCCGGTCGATCTCGCTGAGCTTGGCGCTGGCGATCTGGCGCACGTCGGCACTGGCGCGGTCGCGATCTCCATAGAGTGCCAGCAGCTGGCGGCATTCCTCGACGGAGAAGCCGAGGCCCCGGGAGCGCTGCAGGAAGCGCAGCTTGTGGATGTCGGCCTCGCGGTAGTCGCGATAACCGTTGCCGCTGCGGTCGGGGCTGACAAGGCCGATCTCCTCGTAGTAGCGGATGGTCTTTGCCGGCAGGCCCGACCGTTCCGATGCATCGCCGATGTTCATGTCGCCTCCTGAAGCTTTTCGTGGCGCAGCCGGAGGGCATTTGCGATCACCGAGACGGAAGACAGGCTCATGGCCGCCGCCGCGATCATCGGCGACAGCAGCAGGCCGAACACCGGATAGAGAATGCCTGCGGCCAGCGGAATGCCGAGCGCATTGTAGCCGAAGGCGAAGATCAGGTTCTGGCGGATGTTGCGGATCGTCGCCTGCGACAGGCGTCGGCCCCTGAGGATGCCGCCAAGATCGCCCTTCACCAGCGTGATGCCGGCGCTCTCCATCGCCACATCTGCGCCGGTGCCCATGGCAATGCCGACATCGGCTGCGGCCAGCGCCGGCGCATCGTTGATACCGTCGCCCGCCATCGCCACCCGGGCGCCTGCGGCGTGCAGAGCATCGATCAGCGCCTTCTTGCCCTCCGGCAACAACCCGGCATGAACCTCGTCGATGCCCAGCTGCCGGGCAACAGCTTCGGCCGTCGCGGCCGCATCGCCTGTCGCCATGATGATTTTCAGGCCGCTCTCGTGCAGGGCAGCAATGGCTGCAGCTGCCGTCGGCTTCATCCGGTCGGCAACAGCGAGCAGGCCGGCGAGCTTGCCGTCGATGGCGAGGAAAACCACAGTCCTGCCTTCATCGCGCAAGCTCTCTGCCCGGTCGCGAAGCGGTCCCGGATCGGCGCCCAGCGCCTCCATCATCGCCGCATTGCCGAGGCCGACGGATTTTCCCTTGATGACGCCGCCAACGCCCATGCCGGTCGTTGCCTTGAAGTCGGTAGCGGCGGCATCCTCGATGCCCCGTCGCTTCGCGGCCTCGAGGATGGCGGCGGCCAGTGGATGCTCGGAGCCCTGTTCGAGACCTGCCGCCAGCTGTAGCAGCCGGTCCTCTGTCATGCCCTCGACAGCGACGAGATCGGTGAGTTCGGGCTTGCCCTCGGTCAGCGTGCCCGTCTTGTCGATCACCAGCGTATCGACGCCGGCAAAGCGCTCCAGCGCTTCGGCATCACGGATGAGTACCCCCTCGCGCGCGCCGCGGCCGGTGGCGATCATCACCGACATCGGCGTCGCCAGGCCCAGCGCGCAGGGGCAGGCGATGATCAGCACGGCGACCGCCGCCATCAGCGCATGGGCGAGCCGTGGCTCCGGCCCGACCGCCATCCAGATGACGAAGGTCGCCAGCGCGGTCAGTACGACAGTCGGCACAAAGACCGCCGAGACCCGATCGACCATGCCTTGCACCGGCGCTCGCGTGCGCTGCGCCAGCGCCACCATGCCGACGATGCGCGACAGCGTCGTATCGGCGCCGATCTTCTCGGCCACCATCACCATGGTGCCGTTACCATTGATGGTGCCGCCGGTGAGCATCGCGCCAACCTGCTTTTCGACGGGCAGGGCCTCGCCCGAGATCATTGATTCATCGACCGTCGAGCTGCCTTCGGCAACCGTGCCATCGACCGGCACCCGTTCGCCGGGACGCAGCCGCAGGCGATCACCGAGGCGCACCAGATCGAGCGCCACCGTCTGGTCCGTGCCATCTGGCCCGACCCGCTGTGCCGTGTCAGGCGCGAGGGCCATCAGGGCGCGGATGGCAGAGCCGGTCTGTTCGCGTGCCTTGAGTTCGAGCACCTGGCCGACAAAGACCAGCGCCACGACGACGGCCGCAGCCTCGAAATAGACCGGCACGCCGGTGCCATGGGCCGTCATGGCCATCGGAAAAAGATCGGGCGCCAGCAGGGCGACGACGCTATAGAGATAAGCGGCGCCGACGCCGAGACCGATCAGGGTCCACATGTTCGGGCTGCGGTTGAGCACCGAATTCCAGGCCCGGCGGAAAAAGGGCAGGGCAGCCCAGAGCACCACCGGCGTTGCCAGCAGAAGCTCGATCCAGCCAGTCAGGCGCTCGCCGATCAGGGTGTCGAAAGGCAGGCCGACCATCGGCCCCATACCGAGAACAAGTAATGGCACAGCAAGGACCACACTCACAAAGAGCCGGCGCATGAAGTCGGCAAGCTCCGGGTTCGGGCCTTCGTCTGCGGCCGGAACGCCCATCGGCTCCAGCGCCATGCCGCATTTCGGGCAATCGCCGGGCTTGTCGCTGACGATTTCGGGGTGCATCGGGCAGGTGTACTGGGTGCCCGCAGGCATTGCCGAAGCGGCAGGGGCCGCTCCATCGACATAGGCTGCCGGGTTGGCTTCGAACTTCGCCTGGCAACCGGCCGAGCAGAAATAGTGTTTCGCGCCCTCGTGCCGCAGGAAATGCGCCGCCGTCGCCCGGTCGACAGACATGCCGCAAACAGGGTCTCGGGCCGTCAGGAATGCACCCGGGTCAGCCTCGAATTTCGTCCGGCATCCGTTGCAGCAGAAATGGTATGTGCGGCCTTCGTAAGCCAGATGCGGCTTACCCGCATCGGGATCGACGATCATGCCGCAGACGGGATCGCGGGTGACGGGCTGCATGCCATTGCCGGAGGCATGGGAGTGACCATGATGCGCGTCGTGATGGTGGGCGTTCGATGCCATGGCAGTACTCCAAACCCCGTTGAGGTTTCGCTTTATGAACCTTCCAGCGACTGGAGGGTCAAGCAGTTTCTTTGCATTGGACAAACGAGACCGGCAACTACCTGGAAGCCAGCTCGTGTGTTAGCTTCAGGCAATCGACACGTGCGAAATGATTCCAATGCGATATGAGCTTTCTGCGGCACAGATGTCCGCCCTCCTTCCGGCCATCATTCATGCCGAAGACCGGTTGGCCCGGCTGGACGAACGGGTGCTGCGCCACGCCATCGGCGACGGATTTCGCGAGCGCGGCCATTTCTTCGATGCCGTCGCGGCTCTCTGGGTTGGCGGTGAACTGGTGCATGTCGAGGATCTCGTGCTGCACGACGCCCATATGGATGCCCGCACGCCGACCCATGAACTGACCATCGCCCACGCGCTGCTCCGCACGCGGCGCCGGCTGTGGCAGGCGGAGCCCGGCTGGGGGCTCGATCCAGCCGGCATTGCGGCCTTGCGCGGATCGGGCGAGACGGGCGGCAGCGAAGCGTCGACTGCGACCGCCGATCCCGAGTCGGAGACCGGGGCCGAAGATGCCTTCAGCCTGGAGATGGCAGCGATCGATGCGGTGCTGGCCCGCTCGGACCGGCTTCTGGAGGAGACCAAAGGCCGCGCGCCGGAAACCAAGGCAGCCGTGGATCACGATCCGCTGGGCCTGATCCACGACGATGAATGGGATGAAAGCGAGCGCCTGCGCGAATGGCGCTCCGTGATCGGTGATGCAGACGGGATGCCGCCTGCACTGGGCGCAGCAGTGCTTTACGATGCCTGGGAACGCCTTGAGCCGCTGCGTCGGCAGCACTGGCTTGGGGGGCTTCTAACGGCCAGCTATCTCCGGTCGCGCGGCAAGGTGACCTCGCACCTGTTCTGCCTCAATGTCGGGATGAAGGCCATCCGCTTCGAGCGCCGGCGCGCACCCGACCGCCTCACGCGGCTGACCGCTTTTCTCGAGGCAATGGCGGAGGCGGCCGAGGCGGGGCTGAAGGAACTGGACCGGCTGACGCTGGCAAGGACGCAGATGGAGCGACGGCTCAAGGATCGCCGCTCCAACAGCAGCCTGCCGGCAACCATCGACCTCGTGCTGTCGCGACCGATCGTCTCAGCCGGCATGGTGGCCCGCCATGCCGGTATAACCCCGCGCGGCGCCCTTAATCTTGTCGCCGATCTCGGCATCCGCGAAATGACCGGGCGCGGGCGCTACCGAGGATGGGGCGTGCTTTGAGCGGAGGTCAAGGCCTGATCAGCCGTCCGCGCGGCCGCTCGAAAGTCTTGCGGCCACTTTTCCAGCCAGCCAGTACCGGCCTGATTTCGCGAACGATCTCAGCCGGATCGTTACCATCGATGAGGATCATGTCGGCCGGCGCGCCGATTTTGATATGACGCTCCCGTCCCATCAGTCGCGCAGCGCCGTCGGTGACCATTGCAAAGACGCCCAGCATGTCTGCATCGAGGGAAGCCTGCGCCACATTGGCGTAGAGATTGGCCATACGGATCAGCGACGCGTCGCCGTAGGGGGTGAAAGGGTTCATGACATTATTAGTTGCGATCGATGTCACCACGCCGAGCTTTGCCAGATCCAGGGCCGGGGCGACGCCGCGCGGCACCAGATGATCTCGGTCGCGGCCGGTCAGAAAGAGGTCCGTGGACGGCAGCACCGTCACTGCGACACCGGCGTCGGCTAGCCGGCTACCGATCTCGGAAACCGCCTGCGGCGGCATTGCCGAAAGCTTGGTCACATGGCCGACCGAGACCCGCCCACTGTAACCGCGCGCCATCGTCTCTGAAATCACCGAGGGAAGGTTGGAGTTCTCTGGGTCCAGATCGAAATCGAGATGGAAGTCCACCGCTGTGCCGAAACGCTCCGCAAGATCGAAGATAAGGCGGATATGCTCCTTGGGGTCGGGATCGGTGTATGGACAGCCACCGACCAGATCAGCGCCGTCGGCAAGCGCCTGCGCCAGCATAGCCTCGGTTTCCGGCTCCTGTGTCAGCCCCTCCTGCGCAAAGGCGCAGATCTCGATATCGATGGCCCATGCATAGTCCGCTTTCAGCTGGCGGATAGCATCGAAAGAGCGAAACCCGGCGCGAGGGTCGATCTCGACAAAAGTGCGCAGAAGGGTCGTTCCCTGCAGGATAGCACGCTCCAGCACGATGGCTGCGCGGGCATAGACGTCCTCGACGGTAAAGCCGGCTTTCGCCCGCGCCGTTTCCCGCACTGCTTCGGCAAGCGTCCCCTCGCAGATAGTGCATCTGCCGAGGATGCCGGCCTTGTCGAGATGGATGTGGCTGTCGACGAACCCGCTGCAGAGATATCCGCCGCTGGCGTCTTCGACATGGCCTTCGAATGTGAGGGAGGGAGCGATTGCGGCGATCAGGCCGTTGGCGACACCGACATCCACTGGCGTCGGTTGGCCGGGCAGGCGGGCATTGGCGATGACGAAGTCAAATGGCATGGGCATCCCCGGAAAAGACTATCTCCGAGGTTTAAAGGGGCAGGGCGACCCCAAGCAAGGGCCGCCCTGTGAAAATCGGTCAGGCGTTAGGGTGGATGACCACCTTGACGCAGCCATCTTTCTTGTCGCGGAAAATCTTGTAGGCTTCCGGACCGTCTTCGAGGCCGATGCGATGGGTTATAATGAAGGAAGGATCGATCTCGCCCTCGACGATGCGCTTCATCAACGGCTCGAGATGGCGCTGGACATGGGTCTGGCCCATCTTGAAGGTGAGCGCCTTTCCGAACGCCGCACCGAGCGCAACCGGAACAGCCGCGCCTACGAAGACGCCGGGCAGCGAAACAGTGCCCCCGGGGCGGCAGGCCATGATTGCCTGCTGCAGCGCATAGGGCCGCTCCATCGAAGTGAGGTCGGTCTGCAGGGTTTCCATGATGCCGCCTTCGCCATGGCTTTCCATGCCGACGGCTTCGATGACCGAATCCGGTCCCTTGCCGTTGGTCATTTCGACGATGCGCTGCTGCAGGTCACCTGCCGCATAATCGAGCGTCTCGGCGCCTGACTGGCGAGCCAGCGCCAAGCGTTCCGGCACGGTGTCGATGGCGATAACGCGCTCGGCGCCGAGCATGAAAGCCGACTTGATGGCGAACAGGCCGACCGGACCGCAGCCGAAGACGGCAACGGTGTCACCCCGCTGGATGTTGCAGTTCTCCGCCGCCTGGTAGCCCGTCGGGAAGATATCCGACAGGAAGAGCACCTGCTCGTCGGAGAGGCCTTCCGGAACCTTGATCGGACCGACATCCGCATAGGGCACGCGGAGGTATTCTGCCTGGCCGCCCGGGAACCCGCCATAGAGATGAGAGAAGCCGAAAAGGCCGGCAGTAGCATAGCCCATCTGCTTGGCCTGTTCGGCGCCAGCAGGATTGGAGCGTTCGCAAAGCGACCACATGCCCGACTGGCACATGCGGCATTCACCGCAGCCGATGGTGAAGGGCACGACGATCCTGTCGCCCACTTTGAGCTTTTTGTTGTCCGAGCCGACTTCGACCACTTCTCCCATAGTCTCGTGGCCCATTACGTCGCCCGACTTCATGCCGGGCGCAAAGCCGCCCATGAGATGGAGATCAGAGCCGCAGATGGCGCAACTTGTGACCTTGATGATTGCGTCGCGGGAATGGAGAATTTTCGGATCCGGAACAGTGTCGCAACGGATGTCTTCTTTGCCGTGCCAGCAGAGTGCGCGCATGGGGAGGTCCTTCGATGGTTCAGGCGGTGGAGCCTGAAAATCGAACGACGACCTATTGGATAGGTTCCCATTTTTCGAGGAAAGCTGGTCGGCCAACCTCAGGCAAAAAGGCCTGTTGGGCCAAATGCCTGCAAGCCTGTATGAGAGATGTCCAAAAAATATCTGCCGAGATCGCCTCCCCAGCAGGGCGAACGGGAGACAAGCGGCATGGTTCTGGGGTAGAGTACACAATTAGCACGCGTAAAAGTGGTTAAATGCGCTCACGTTAATCAGTCCGACATTTTAGATTGGACTTTATTAGGTCCGGATGCTAATTTTTAAACAAATTTTCAAGGAATTTCATTTTGGAAAACCCTATCTTCGAGCAAAAGTCAACGTTCCTGAGCGCTATGGCCAATGAACAGCGGCTGCGTGTTCTCGATATCCTGACGCGGGGCGAAATGCCGGTCGGCGCATTGGCCGATATGATCGGGCTTAGCCAGTCGGCGCTGTCGCAGCACCTCGCGAAGCTTCGCTCGGCCCACATGGTGAAGACCCGCCGCGATGCGCAGACGGTCTACTACACCGTCAATTCGGAAAGTGTTCGCAAGGTCCTGGCGCTGCTCGAGGAAATCTTCGATGCCCCAGAGGTCAAGGCAGAGGAACTCAAGGCGAGCTGATTTAAAGTCGGCTGGCTTTTTCAGGTTTGCTGCAGCAAGACGCTAGGTCTTCAGCAGCGAGCCGATCCTGCGGATGGCCAGTTGATAGCCTTCCGTACCGAGACCGGCAATAACGCCGTCTGCGCGGCTCGACACGAAGCTATGGTGCCGAAATTCCTCGCGCTTGTGAACATTCGAAATGTGCACTTCGATCACCAGTCCGTCATAGGCGTTCAGCGCGTCGAGAATGGCAACTGACGTGTGGGTGAATGCGGCCGGATTGATGACGATGGCCGCCGCCTCGTCACGGGCCGCATGGATCCAGTCGATAATCTCGTATTCCCGGTTGCTCTGCTCGAAGCGGATCGTATGGCCGAACTCCTGCGCCACCCGGTGGCAATCGGCTTCCACCATCGACAGGGTCTCGTGGCCATAGACCTCCGGTTGGCGCTTGCCGAGCAGGTTCAGGTTGGGGCCGTTGAGGATGTAGATCAGGCTCATGGTATTTTCTCGACTGTCGCGAAGGCTCATGCCAACTGCCGACACCAAGGCTACAGCATCGTACCCGTTGCTGTCGACCACCGTCTCGACGACACCTTAAACTGTCAGCCGAGATCAGCCCTGCTTTTCGGCCGGCGCCTCGTCATGCTGGCGATCCTGGTGGCGGCGCACAAGCTCGGCCTGCACCTCGTCCTGAAACAGCATCACCTGCCGGCGAACGTCATCTTCGGAAAGGCCCACCGCCGTCAGCTGCGCGGCCAGCCTGCGGCATTCCGTTTTCCAGTAATCGACAGCGTCGGTGCCATGCTTGTCGTCCAGTTCACGCGCACAACGCTCGATATCACCCGCACGACTTGCCACCGGAAACACCACGATATTGCCATTGCCAACGACACTTAGCAGTTCACTCAACTTCGACGCCATGCGACTCAAAACCCTCGTTTACTGCTCCCTGTTTACGCGCAGTTGGTTAACGGTCTCTTGGCGAGGGGACCGGAATGGCACAACCGCGCCCTCTACCTTTCCATGACATCTGCCTTATGTCTAAAGGAGGCGAAAAGCGGTGGAGGAAAGGGTGCAAGGACTTGGGCTGAAGCCAGACAACGAGGCGGAACGGCTGATTGCCGTCCGTTCCCTGAGTTCTGCACGCGGTGGCACGACCACCGAAATGGAAGCTCTGGCAGGACTTGCCCGCAATGTTTTCGGAACTGCCTTTGCGGCCATCAACATCGTAGAGGAGGACTGGCTTCGCATAGCCGGACAGGCGGGCCTGGTGCTCGGCGATTGCGGCCGCGACCAGTCGATCTGCACACGGGTCGTCTACGGCAACGACCTGCTCGTCGTCCCCGATCTGAAGGAAGATCCCGAGCTCAGGCATCTCCCCTTCGTCGACGGCAATCCCTTTTTCCGCTTTTATGCAGGAGCACCGGTCGAGCTCGATCCGGGGTTGGCAGTGGGCGCATTCTGTATTCTCGACACCCATCCGCGCGAGCTCGACGTCTTGCAGATCGAGACATTGCGAAACTTTGCGGTGGTCGCCAGCGCTCTGTTGCGGCTGCAAAAGTCGAATATCGTCATGTCGCTCACCGAGCAGGATCTCCGCACGGCGGCGATGACGGATCCGCTCACCGGTTTCTTCAACCGATCGGCGCTGCCGGCCTTCGTCGATAGCGCTTTGACAAAGGCCCTCGAATCCGACCGCCCGTTCGGAGCGCTCTATATCGACCTTGACGGGTTCAAGGCGATCAATGACCGGCTCGGCCATCACGGCGGCGACGATATCCTGCGCTAAGGGGCGGAGCGCATCCGCGCAGTCATCCGCTCGAGCGACATCGTCGTGCGCATGGGCGGCGACGAGTTTGCCATCTTCTCTCCGGAACTCGGCAACCCCGGAGCAACAGCCGCATTGGCGGAACGGGTAGTCGGGGCCTTCCGTGAGCCTTTTGTGATCGAGGGGGAAATGATCCGCGTCAGCGTCAGCGTCGGAGCGGCCGTGGCACCGGAGGCCGGCAATGATCGGCAGACGCTTCTGAAGAATGTCGACGACGCACTGTACCGGGCGAAATCGGCAGGACGCGACCAGTTCGCCTTGTACCGCCAATAAACAAAAAAATGGGCCGCGACCCTTTCAGGAGGCGGCCCATCGATGACGCAACAGACTAACCTTATGCGGCGGCGGAGACGCTGCCTTCGGTCGGAACTTCTGCAATGGTCTTCAGGATCTGCGAAGCGATCTGGTAGGGGTCGCCCTGGGAGTTCGGACGACGATCTTCGAGGTAACCCTTGTAGTCGTTCTTGACGAACGAGTGCGGCACGCGGATCGATGCACCACGGTCGGCAACGCCGTAGGAGAACTTGTTCCACGGAGCAGTTTCGTGCTTGCCGGTGAGGCGCTTGTCGTTGTCAGGACCGTAGACATTGATGTGGTCCATCAGGTTCTTTTCGAAGGCTGCCATCAGGGCTTCGAAATAGGCCTTGCCGCCGACTTCACGCATATAGGCGGTCGAGAAGTTGGCGTGCATGCCCGAACCGTTCCAGTCTGTGTCGCCGAGCGGCTTGCAGTGATATTCGATATCGACGCCGTACTTTTCGGTCAGGCGCTGCAGCAGGTAGCGGGCTATCCACATTTCGTCGGCGGCGCGCTTGGAGCCCTTGCCGAAGATCTGGAACTCCCACTGACCCTTCGCCACTTCGGCGTTGATGCCTTCGTGGTTGATGCCGGCTGCGAGGCAGATGTCGAGGTGCTCTTCGACGATCTGGCGCGCGATGCTGCCAACGTTCGAATAGCCGACGCCCGTGTAGTAAGGACCTTGCGGAGCAGGATAGCCGGCTTCTGGGAAGCCCAGCGGACGACCGTTCTCGTAGAAGAAGTATTCCTGCTCGAAGCCGAACCAAGCGCCGGCATCGTCGAGGATGGTAGCGCGGGAATTGCTAGGATGCGGCGTGACGCCGTCCGGCATCATGACTTCACACATGACGAGAACGCCGTTCAAGCGCTCACTGTCCGGAAAAACGGCAACGGGCTTCAGCACGCAATCGGAGCTGCGGCCTTCGGCCTGCATCGTCGACGATCCGTCGAAACCCCAGAGAGGCAGCTCCTCGAGAGTTGGGAATGCGGCGAATTCCTTGATCTGCGTCTTGCCGCGCAGATTGGGAACCGGCGTGTAACCGTCGAGCCAGATGTACTCGAGTTTATATTTCGTCATGGCGAACCTCTCATAGGTTTACGAAGCTAAGGTCAGTAAAGTCTATCGGCGTCGGCGGCCCCGGATCGTGGCCGTCCACGTTTGCCAAGAGACATGCATTTGCTATGCCAGTTTCTGCGCCAACCCCTTCGCAACGCCATCTTCCAGCGGTTGGCACACTTCTTTAACCAGAATATTCTAAAATTCACATATTCAAGAGGCCAGCGCGCTGCGTTGGTGGCGACATCTGCGGCCTTTTCCGCATGGAAGCGCATCTTCCGGTTCGCTTCGCTCACGGCATAGGCCGGCACAACGCTGACAATGATCTGTCAGCGTAAATTTACGCCACAATATCACCACGATTTCCCTTGCGGAAAACGGCGAATTGCCTACATATTCAACATAATGATTTCTTTTTAATCATTTCGAGCAAATGGCAGGCAGACATGTTACATTGAGAATGCCGGGAGTCGTGATCTCCACGGGGAAACGAAAGATAGACATCAATGGCAAACACACACGCAGAAACGGCAACGATCTACCAGTTTCCCATCATCACCCGTAAGGTCCGACACGACCTCGGTGGTGACGCGACCGTCGTATTGCTCGACCGAAAGCTCAATCGGTTTTCCGAAGGCGCGTATGCTGATGCTGCCTATGGTGGCAGCTGGTATCATGACGCGGCTATCGAAGCCGAGCACAAGCCGAAGTCCTGATCCCCAGATCCGGCGCGGACGTCCAGGGGCTTCCGCTGCTCCGTGGCTTGCGGTCAAAGCTGAAACCTGTGCCTACACATGCGCGAACCGAAACCATCACGCTCCTAACCATGGGAACATATCCCATCCTGACTGGTTGCTACTTTTCAACCTCAGGAGGACATCATGGCCGAAGAATTCCCACCGAAACCCGCTACGCCGCTGGGCATCATCGAGCCCTCCGACGCGCCGCTCGTCGATGAAGCCCTGGCGCAGCCGAAGTCCGACTTTTCAGATACCGTCGCCGACCAGGTTGAAGCGCTGAAGGCCGAGGTCGCTAGCCTGTCGACTGCCATAGCCGATATGACCCATGCGGCGCGCACCAGGCTCAAGTCAAACGCGAATGCGGTAGAGGCCGTGGTCGACGAGACCGTCAGGCTGCACCCGGTCCTCAGCGTTCTGACCGCAGCCGGCATGGGATATCTCCTGGCACTGGCCTTCCACGGCGTCAACCGCCACCGCTGATCCGCCCGCAATCCTTTCGTCTCCCTCGCGCCAGACTCCGGCGCAGGGGGCGAAAGTGCATCCGGGCACAGAACAAAGGCCACGCGCCTGCGTTGTGTCGATGACGGAACTCTGGAGACACCCATGGTCGGCGACGAAAATCTCAAGACCTATCGCGCCAAGCGAGATTTTAAGAAAACGCAGGAGCCGAGCGGCGAAACGGAGATTGCTGCCTCGAACAGAAGGCGGTTCGTCATCCAAAAGCACGACGCGACGCGGCTTCACTATGACCTGCGCCTGGAACTCGACGGCGTCTTCAAGTCCTGGGCAGTCACCAAGGGTCCGTCTCTCGATCCCGGCGACAAGCGGCTTGCCGTCGAGGTCGAGGACCATCCGCTCGACTACGGCGACTTCGAAGGTACAATCCCGAAAGGCCAGTATGGCGGCGGCACGGTGCTGCTGTGGGACCGCGGATACTGGGAGCCGGAAGGCAGCAAGACCCCGGAAAGAGCGCTTGAAGACGGCGATTTCAAATTCAGTCTCGAAGGCGAAAAGCTGCATGGCAGCTTTGTGCTTGTGCGCATGAAGCATGACCGGAACGGCGGCAAGCGAACCAACTGGTTGCTGATCAAGCATCATGACGATCATGCCGTGGACACCGGCGGCGAGAAAATTCTCGAGAAGGATAGCTCCGTCGCGTCCGGCCGCTCGATGGAAACGATTGCCGCAGGCAAGGGAAAAGCCCCAAAACCTTTCATGCTTGCTAAGAGCACTTCGTCCGCCGGCGCTGTCTGGGACACCAGCGAGGGGCTTGCTGCAGAAGAACGCGCTACCAAAGAGCCAAAGCGCAAGTCAGCCGAGGGCAAGGGCAAGGGCAAGGGCAAGGGCAAGGGCAAAGCCGGCGCAAAGGAAAGCAGCTCCGCAATGCCGGATTTCATACCGCCGCAGCTTTGTGACACGGGCGCACGGCCACCGTCCGGTGAGGGCTGGGTACACGAAATCAAGTTCGATGGTTACCGCATCCAGATGCGGATAGTGGACGGTAGCGTCAGCCTGAAGACCCGCAAGGGCCTCGACTGGACAGACAAGTTCAGCGCGATTGCCCGCGCCGCGGAGGCTCTGCCCGATGGCATCATCGACGGGGAAATCGCCGCGCTCGACAGCCATGGCGCGCCGGACTTTGCTGCCCTCCAGGCAGCCCTCTCAGAGGGAAAAACGGAGAATCTCGTGTTCTTCGCCTTCGATCTGCTATTCGACGGCGAGGAGGATATGCGCGACCGACTTCTTTCCGAGCGCAAGATCCGCCTGAAAAAGGTTATGGACAAAGCAAAGCCCGATGCCCGCATCCGGTTTGTCGAGCATTTCGACACCGGTGGCGACGCGGTTCTGCGCTCTGCCTGCCAGCTTTCCCTCGAAGGCATCATCTCGAAGAAGCTCGACGCTCCCTATCATTCCGGCCGTAGCGCCTCGTGGTCGAAGTCAAAATGCCGCGCCGGCCACGAGGTGGTGGTCGGCGGATGGGCAACGACCAACGGACGGTTCCGATCGCTGCTGGTTGGCGTCTACAGAGGCGATCATTTCGTCTATGTCGGCCGTGTTGGAACAGGATATGGCGAGGCGAAACTCAAGACGCTCGAACCAAGACTGGAAGCCGTCAAAGCTGACAAATCGCCATTTACCGGCATCGGTGCTCCGCGCAAGGATGCGAGCATTGTCTGGGCAAAGCCGGAGCTCGTCGCCGAAATCGAATTCGCCGGCTGGACGAATGACGGGCAGGTTCGACAGGCGGCGTTCAAGGGCCTGCGCGACGACAAGCCCGCATCCGAGGTCGAGGCCGAAAAGCCTGCATCGCCTGCAAAGGTCGAGGTGCAGCATCCGGACGAGAAAGTCCACGCAACCCGCCGGGGCGCAGCAGCCCGGGCGTCGGTCATGGGCGTGGCGATCTCCCATCCAGACAAGGCCATGTGGCCTGACGCCGGCGATGGCGAGCCGGTCACCAAGCTGGATCTTGCCCAGTATCTGGAGGCAGTCGGTCCATGGATGATGGACCACATTGCCGGTCGGCCGTGCTCGATAATCCGGGCGCCCGACGGCATCGGCGGTGAGCAGTTCTTCCAGAGGCATGCAATGCAGAGCACATCGAACCTGCTGGATCTCGTCACCGTATCAGGCGATCGCAAGCCCTATCTCGAAATCGACCGCATCGAAGGCCTTGCCGCGGTAGCCCAAGTCGCGGCACTCGAGCTGCATCCCTGGAATTGCCTGCCGAAAAAACCCGAAGTGCCCGGAAGACTGGTATTCGACCTCGATCCCGGCCCTGACGTGCCATTCTCGACCGTAGTCGAGGCTGCGCGCGAGTTGCGCGACCGGCTCGAGGAGCTAGGCCTTGTCAGCTTCTGCAAGACAACCGGCGGCAAAGGCCTGCACGTCGTCACACCTTTGTCGGAAGGCAAGACGGCGCTGACATGGCCGGAGGCGAAGACCTTTGCCCACGACCTCTGTCTTCAGATGGCCCATGACGCCCCCGACCGCTACGTCGTCAACATGGCAAAGAAGCTTCGCAACGGACGCATCTTCCTCGATTACCTGCGCAACGACCGCATGGCGACGGCAGTCGCCCCGCTTTCGACACGCGCGAGACCGGGCGCGACGGTGTCGATGCCGATCCTGTGGTCGCAGGTCAAGTCCGACCTCGACCCGAAACGCTTCACCATCCGCACCGTGCCCGCCCTGCTGAAGAAGAGCTCGGCCTGGGAAGACTACAACGACGGCGCTCGCCCGCTCGCCCCGGCGGTAAAGCGCCTCGCAAAATCGCGCGCGGACGCGGCCTGATGGCGGTGAAGGCAGGCCGGAAAGGCAAAAAGGCTGATGTCAGCAAGGGTGACCTGCTCGGCATCGCGCTCGACACATCACCCATGGAGGCGCGCTCCGCCGAGGCGTTGCCGCAGGGCGATGGCTGGCAATACGAACCGAAGTGGGATGGCTTCCGCTGCCTCGCGTTCAAAAATGGCGAGGAAGTCGCGCTTCATGCGAAATCCGGCAAACCGCTCGGACGCTACTTTCCCGAAGTTCTCGCCCTGCTGGCCGAGATTCCGGCCGAGCGATTTATCATCGACAGCGAGTTGGTGATCGAAATCGACGGTCACCTCTCGTTCGAGGCCCTGCAGATGCGCCTCCATCCGGCGGAAAGCCGCATTCGAAAGCTCGCCGCTGCCACGCCCGCTCGCCTCGTCATGTTCGACATGCTGCTGTCTTCGGACGGAATGCCGTTGGTCGACCTGCCGATGTCCGAGCGCCGTAGCGCACTCGAAAGCTTCGCAAAGCAGAATCCCCGTCCGCGACAGATGGTACTGTCGCCCTTCACGACCGACCTTACCCAGGCTGAGCGCTGGCTTTCGTCGTCGGGAAACAGTGCCACCGACGGCGTCGTCGCCAAACGCCGAGACGGCGCCTACGAGCCGGGCATCCGCGCGATGCTGAAAGTGAAACGCCTGCGCACCGCCGACTGTGTCATCGGCGGCTTCCGGTACGAGAGCAACAGCGCCGAAGTCGGCTCGCTGCTGCTCGGCCTCTACAACGAGGACGGCAAGCTCGATCACGTCGGCTACACCTCGACAATTTCGGACGAGGAACGACCGGATCTCACAAAACAGCTCGAGGCGCTGCAGGCACCACCGGGTTTTGCTGGCAAGGCGCCGGGCGGCCCCAGCCGCTGGACGACCGAGCGCAGCGCCGCGTGGCAGCCGCTGCGGCCGGAGCTTGTCGTGGAAGTCCGCTTCGACCAGGTGACAGGCCGACGTTTCCGGCACGGAACGACGCTGGTGCGCTGGCGACCGGACAAGGACCCGCGCCAGTGCACATTCGAGCAGATCGCACCGCCTCTTGCACCGGACGAGGTCGATTAGGGGCCGGGACAAACCGTCCCGTTACGAAGGCTAGCCGGCGTTCGCGGTCAGCCACTCGCTAACATGGGAAACGGTATCGCCGTAGAACGTCTCGTACAGCGACTGCGAGACGTAGCCGATATGCGGGGTGGCCAGGACATTGGGCAGTGTCCGGAATGGATGATCCGGCAACATCGGCTCGACGTCGAAGACATCCACCGCAGCACCGGCGATGGCCTTGCGCTCGAGCGCATCGATCAGCGCCGCCTCCGTGACGATAGGGCCGCGCGAGGTATTGATGAGGAAGGAGGAAGGCTTCATCAGCGCAATCTCGTCGGCCCCGACCAGTCCGCGACTGCGATCGCTGAGCACCAGATGCACGCTCAGGAAATCGGAATGCCGGAACAGCGCCTCTTTCGAGACCAGCGTCGTCCCGAACTGTTCGGCCTTTTCAGCCGTCAGGTTCTGGCTCCAGGCGATGGTCTTCATGCCGAATGCGTGGGCGATGGTGGCGACCCGTGAGCCGACATTGCCAAGCCCGAGCAACCCGAGCGTCTTGCCGTTGAGATCGTAACCGATCGAACGCTGCCAGCCGCCGGATCGAAGCGAGGCATTCTCGCTGGCGACGTGACGGGCAACGCCGAGGATCAGCGCCCATGTCATTTCCACGGTCGCCGTCGATGCATAGCCCGTGTGCTTGACGACGATGCCGCGTTCCGCCGCAGCTCCAACATCGATCGAGGCATTGCGCGCGCCTGTCGAGACGATGAGCTTCAGGTTGGGCAATTGTGCCAGCAACTCGGCCGGCATCGGCGTGCGTTCGCGCATGACGCAGATCACATCGAACGGCGCCAGCCGCCGGACGAGTTTCTGCCGGTCGGCGAGGTGATCGTTGAAGACGGTGACCTCCGCCCGCCTGGTCACATCGGACCAGTCTGCAAGCGTCAGGGCCACATTCTGATAGTCGTCGAGGACTGCGATTTTCATCTCTGTTCCTTCAAGGGCTGATAAGCCTAACCTAGGAACGAAGAGCCGTTTTCACAGGGCCGAAACGTCGGACGGCGGCCGATCAGCCGCCGCAGGTGCGCAGCTGGCTGTTGTAGGTCGAGGCAATGCCGGCGGCCCGGCGGGCGGTGCGCTGAAGCTCGCCATTGGAGCGGAAGCTGCCGCGGCTGTAGCCGTCATGGCCGACATAATAGGCCATGTAGAGATTGTAGGTATCGTTCAGCGCGATGCCGTTCTGGAGATGACTTTGCGCATGGTACCAGCCGATGAAATTGATCGCGTCGGCAAAATTGGTCCGTCGGGCCGACCAGTGGCCGGTCGCCCGCTGGTAGCGCGACCATGTTCCATCGAGAGCCTGGGCATAACCGTAGGCGCTCGAAGGCCGCGTCCATGGGATGAAACCGAGCAATAGTGTGCGCGGTGGCCGTGCATAGGGCTGGAAACCGGATTCGACGTAGATCGTCGCCATCAGCACCGGCACGGGGACTCCGTACTCGCGCGAGGCTTTGTCAGCTGCACGTCGCCAGTTGTTGAAAAGGCCGTCGCGCTGCTCGAAAATCGCGCAGCTGTTGCGGATCTGATGGGGCGCCGTCGCGCAACTGGACAACACGACAAGGGCGGCGATAAACAATTTACGCATCGCAAACTCACTCTCTTCCGAGAGATGAATAAGCGGTAAACGTTAAAAACGGGTTTTTATCGAGTCCGGGAATCGCACAGCGTGATTTTTGGCGAAATGCGCCTGCAAACGGGGAGAAGACAATGCCGGAAACCATCCGCCCGATGCCAGGCGAGGCAGGCATCCTCGAATTCCTGCAGCTGTGCGACAGCTTCTACCCGGCCGATGCCGTCGATGCGTCGATTGGCCAGCAGCGTCTCTGGTACGATGCACTCTGCGCCCAGTTCGAGAGGCGAATGCCGGACGGCATGACGGCAGAAGATTGCCCGATTGGCACCGTCCCGACCCGTCGATATCGCCCCGCCGACGTGCGGACGTCGACGAAACTGCTCTATCTGCATGGCGGCGGCTATGTCGTCGGCTCGCTGTCGAGCCATCATTCGATCTGCGCCGAGATCGCCGACGCTGCGGGCGTCGAACTGATTGCCGTCGATTACCGCCTGGCCCCGGAACATGTGTGGCCGGTGCAGACGGACGATTGCTTCACGGTGCTGAAGCTGCTGCTCGGCGATGGCGAGACGGTTGTCGTCATCGGCGACAGCGCCGGCGGCAACCTCGCGGCAGGCCTGACGCTCAGGGCACGCGACGAAGGGCTGGATGGGATCGTCGGCCAAGTGCTTATCTACCCGGCGCTCGGCGGCGACCTCGTCTCGGGCTCCTACCAGGAGATGGCAGACGCTCCGGGGCTAACGACCGCCGATCTCGCCTATTATCGCGCCATCCTCAAGGCGCCTGCAGACGAGCCTGTCGCTCATCCGCTGCTAGCCCGGACCTGTGCGGGCCTGCCGCCAGCCTACATCACGGTCGCCCATTTCGATCCGCTGCGCGACGACGGAAGACTTTATGCCGGACGGCTTGCCGCTGACGGCGTCGAGATCTGGTTCCGCGAGGAGCCGCAGATGGTGCATGCCTGGCTCCGGGCCCGCCATATGAGCAACGGCGCACAGGCAGGCTTTCGCGCAGTCTGCATCGCGGTCAGCCGATTTGCCGACACGCTCTGATCACATCATGTCGCGCGGCACGGCCTTGTCGAAGGTCTTTTCGAAGACCTTCGCATCGCCCTCGTAGCCGATGACCGAACCGCCGATCAGCCATTCCGTCGCCGTGCAGGCAATCGTCGCGGTCGAGACGGTGCGGACGAACCAGCCGGGCCGCTGCATGTCGCAGGTCCACACCGATTTGCCCTTCATCGACAACGGATCGTTGGCGGAGATCGACCACACCTCGTCGCGCAGCTGGCGCGTCGACAGGCCGGTGCCGGGATGCTCGAACAGGCCGGTGTCTTCATAAACGCAGTAATCGGTGCGACCGGCGGAGAGATCGCGCACCACCTGGCGCTTCGTCTCGCTCGGCTTGTGCTCGATATACTTCGGCAGCGGATCGGGGTTATCCGGCTGCTTCATCTCGAACATCTGGTGCTCGCCGAGCAGCGGCATCGCAAGGCCTATAGAGGCGAGATCGATGGTCACGCCTTCGTCGACGGGTGGCGGCAGCAGCATCGGCCAGTAGGCAGTCGACAGCGACAGGCGGATGCGGTGGCCGGCCTGGAAGCGATAGCCGCAGGCATCGAGCACCAGACGGATCTGCGTCGGCTCGCCCGGCACCATCGGCTGCGGCTCGGCATTACTGTCACGATGGGCGAGATTGAGAACGCCGAAGGTCACTCGCGTCGCGGTACCGTCCGGATGGATATCGACGATGCGGGCGCAGAGATTGGCAAGCTCGGCGTTAGCGCGGACCGTCAGCGTCAGTTCGGGGCGCCCGAGGAAATCATGGGCTTCCGTCAGCACCGGTGTCTGGAACACCAGCGAGCCACCATCGTCGCCGCGCTGGTCGAGTGCCATCTCGGCATCCGGCTTGAGGGTGAACCATTCGCCGGATGCGGTGCCCGTGTCGAGCGGCGACTTCAGGAAGACCGGGTGCTCCGGCGCATGCGGGATCGGCATCCCTTCCATCAGCGCCCCGAACTGCTCGACATAGAAGCACTGCATATCCGGTTGCTGCCATTCGGGCTTGGAAACCCAGAAGCCGGGATCGACATCGCGGCGGGTCGCAGGCTTCGGGGCATCGAGCATGAAGGCACGCACCTGCGGCAGGTTTTCGATACCGTTGTCCTCGCCGCGCAGCCAGCGGTTCCACCAGGCAATTGCCTCGCCATGGAAATCGGCACGCGGTTTCGGCCAGGCGAAATGTGGATATTTGTGCACCCAGGGGCCGATCAGCGCCTTGGCCTTGTCGCCCAGTCCCTCAACGGCTTTCAGCGGCGTATTGCGGTAACCATCGGCCCACCCGGCGATTACAAGGGCCGGAACCTTGAAGGCCGAGAAATCGTCGCCGATCGATCCATGTTGCCAGAATGCGTCGCGACGCTGGTGCTGCAGCCACTCCTCCATGAAGAACGGCTCGTTCTCCAGCCGCTCCATCCACATCTCGCGCCAGCGCTCGCCGACGATCTCGGGGTCGGGCGCACGTGACTGGTAGGCGAGCATGGTCGCTGCCCAGGAGAGCTGCGCCGACAGATGGCAGCCGTCCTTGTAGTGAATGTCGTCATTATAGCGATCGACGGTCGAGGCGATCGAGATCACCGCCTTCAGCGCCGGCGGATTGAGGGCTGCCACCTGCAGGCAGTTGAAGCCGCCCCAGGAAATCCCCATCATGCCGACAGACCCGTTCGACCACGGCTGGGCGGCAATCCAGGCGATCAGCTCGCAGGCATTGGCGAGCTCCAGCTCGGTATATTCGCCATCGATGACGCCATCGGATTCGCCCGACCCCCGGATATCGACGCGCACCCCGGCAATGCCGGCAGCCGCAAACACTGGATAGGTGGATTCGTCTCGCGGGCTGGTTCCATCACGCTTGCGATACGGCAGGAACTCGAACACCGCCGGCACCGGATCCGCCTCGGCATTGTCGGGCATCCAGATACGGGCAGCGAGCCGCGTGCCGTCGGCAAGCGTGATCCACTGGTTTTCGATGACGGTGAAGGGGCGGTCAGTCATGGCATTCCAATTCCAAGGCAATAGTCAAAGGCGATAATCAGATGTCGAAGAACTTGATAGGTATCAGTCTTTCGTTCCAGCAATAGCTACTCGTGCATGACCCCTGCCTCAGCACTCAGCCGAACGCCTGGAAGATTTTGATAGTCATCATAGGATAGAATGACCGCCGACTTTTCGCCATCGCGGGTGATGATGGTGGGCTTGCTTTTCAATGCGTCTTTAACGAGGGCGGACAATTTTTCCTGTGCCTTCTGAAGTTCAATCTCACGCATGTTGCACCTCCAAAGAGTATAGTTGATCTTACCACCGCGCCCTGTCCTTTCACGGCGCAGACGCGCCGTGGCTGGATACCTGTGACGGGCACAGTATGAGGGAGACTTTGAGCCAGCGCCGACAGCCACCAGCATCATAGCTCAATTCCCTGCGCTCTCCATCTTCCGCGTCGTCAGCACCTTCTCCAGCCAGCCGATCTCCATTTCCGGCACCGATTTCAGCAACAGGTCGGTGTAGTCGTCGAAGGGTGGGGCGAGTACCGTCGATTTCGGCCCGAACCGTACCAGCTTGCCACGATGCATGACGGCAACGCTGTCGGCGATGGCGCGGACGATAGCGATGTCGTGGGTGATGAAGATGTAGGAAAGCTGCTTTTCCTCCTGCAGCTTCATCAAAAGGCTCAGAATGCCTTCTGCCACCAATGGATCCAGCGCTGAGGTCGGCTCGTCGCAAAGGATCAGCTCCGGATTGGCAGCAAGGGCGCGGGCGATGGCGACGCGCTGCTTCTGGCCGCCGGACAGTTCGGCCGGATAGCGGTCGACGAAGCCGGTTCCCATCTCGATCTGCTCAAGCAACTCTTTCACGCGGGCCGTTTTTGCAGCTCCACGCAGGCCATAATAGAAGGTCAGGGGCCGGCCGATGATGTCACGGACGGTCTGGCGCGGGTTCATCGCCGTGTCGGCCATCTGGTAGATCAGCTGGATGCGTCGAAGGTCGTCGTTCGAGCGACCTTTCAGGGCAGGGGACAGCATTTTATCGCCGAACGAGACACTGCCCTGCTGGGGCGGTAGCAGGCCGGTAATGACGCGTGCCAGCGTCGACTTTCCGGAACCGGATTCGCCGACGATCGCCAGCGTCTGACCCTTCGGCACATGCAGCGTGACGTCAAACAGCACCTTGAAGCCGTTGGAATAGCCGGCAGTGATATTCTCGACCTTCAGCAGCGTGCCGGTCTGGACGGCAGCCTCGGTCCGCAGCGCCTGGCGGACGTTGACGAGCGCCTGGGTATAGGCCTCGCGCGGCGCCTCGATGATCTGCTGGGCGGTGCCGTATTCCACCGTCTTGCCGTGGCGCAGCACCATGATGTCGTCGGAAATCTGGGCAACGACGGCAAGGTCGTGGGTGATGTAGAGGGCCGCCGTGTTGGTGGCCTCAATGGCGTGCTTGATGGCGGCAAGCACGTCGATCTGGGTCGTCACGTCGAGCGCCGTGGTCGGCTCGTCAAAGACGATCAGCTCCGGGTTGGAACACAGTGCCATGGCGGTCATGGCGCGCTGCAATTGCCCGCCGGAGACCTGATGCGGATAGCGCTCGCCAAACGTCTCGGGGTTGGGCAGGCCGAGGACGCGGAACAGATAGAGCGCGCGGGTCCGGGCCTCTTCCTTGGTCATCAGGCCGTGCTTTACGGAGGCCTCGATGACCTGTCCGCCGAGCCGGTGCGCTGGATTGAAGGCGGCCGCCGCCGATTGTGCCACGTAGCAGACGCGGGCGCCGCGCACCCGGCGGATGCCGGATTTGCCGAGCGCCAGAAGGTTCTCACCGTCGAGCAGCACTTCCCCGCCGGTGATTTCTGCACCCCCGCGACCGTAGGCAAGTGCCGACAGGCCGATGGTCGACTTGCCCGCGCCGGATTCGCCGATAAGGCCGAGCACCTTGCCCTTGGCGAGATCGAAAGAGACATCGTCGACGATAGTCACGCGCTTCGGCGGCTCGCCGGGCGGATAGCTGGTGGCCTCGATCTTCAGGCCGCGTACCGAAAGCAGCTCAGGCATCGCCACGTCCTCCCTTGAGGCTGGACGTCCGCTTCAACAGCCAGTCGACCACCAGATTGACACAGATGGCGAGCGCCGCGATGGCCCCGCCGGGCAGAAGCGCTGCAGAAATGCCGAAGATGATGCCGTCCTTGTTGTCCTTCACCATGCCGCCCCAGTCTGCAGTCGGCGGCTGGATGCCGAGACCGAGGAAGGAGAGTGTGGAAAGAAAGAGGATTGCGAAGGCAAAGCGCAGGCCGAATTCAGCCAGGAGCGGCGACAGCGTGTTTGGCAGGATTTCGCGGAAGATGATCCAGATCTTGCCTTCGCCACGCAGCTTTGCCGCCTCGACGAACTCCATCACCGCCACGTCGAGCGCCACCGCCCGACCGAGACGGTAGACGCGGGTACTGTCGAGAATAGCCATGACCAGGATCAGCACGACCAGGTTCTGCGGCAGCACCGCCAGAACCACCAGCGCGAAAATCAGCGTCGGGATCGACATCATCAGATCGTTGAAGCGCGACAGCACGGTGTCGATCACGCCGCGCGAGACGGCTGCGGTAAACGACAGGATGATGCCGAGCGAGAACGAGATCAGCGTCGCACCGAGCGCCACGGACAGCGTCGTACGGGCGCCGAAGATCAGCCGAGAGAGAATGTCTCGGCCGAGATTGTCGAGCCCGAAGTAGAATTGCCCGTCGGCCGGCGCCCAGACCTCGCCGACGACCTCGGTCTCGCCATGCGGAGCGATCCACGGGGCGAATATGGCGCAGACCAGCGCCAGCAGGATGCCTGCCATGCCGACCCAGGCGGTGATGGGGATCTCTCTCAATCTCATCGCGGATGCCTCAGACGGGGGTTGGCGACAATGGCAAGGATGTCGGCCACCATGTTCAAGAGGATGTAGACGGCAGCGAAGATCAGGCCGCAAGCCTGGACGACGGGCATGTCGCGCACCGTCACGGCGTCCACCATGTACTGGCCCATGCCGGGATAGACGAACACCACCTCGACCACGACAACGCCGACGACGAGATAGGCAAGGTTCAGCGCCACGACGTTGATGATCGGCGCCAGCGCATTCGGCGCCGCATGCCGGACGATCGAGCGGAAGGCGCTGAGGCCTTTCAGTTCAGCCGTCTCCATATAGGCCGACGACATCACCGAGAGGATCGCTGCCCGCGTCATCCGCATCATGTGGGCGAGCACGACGAGAACCAGCGTCGCCGTCGGCAGGGCAATTGCCTGCAGCCGGTCATAGAGGCTCATTTCGGCATAGACGGTGGCCGGGAAGGTAGCGACTCCGAATTTCACGGCGAAGAACATGATCAGCAGGTAGCCGATGAAAAACTCAGGCAGCGAGATCGCCGCCAGCGACACGATGTTGATGATCTTGTCCGGCATCCGGTTGCGGAAATGCACCGACAGCATGCCGAGCCCGACGGCCAGCGGCACGGAGATCAATGCCGCAAATCCGGCGAGAAACAGCGAATTGCCGAGCCTGAGGCCGATCTGCTCGCTGACCGAATTCTGGCTCGCCCAGGAGGTACCGAAGTCGCCGACCATGGCATGGCCGAGCCACGACAGATAGCGCGACAGGAGCGGCTGGTTGAGGCCCAGCTGATCGCGGATGTTGGCGATTGCCTGAGGCGTCGCCGACTGGCCGAGATAGGTCGAGGCGAAATCGCCGGGCAGCGCCTGGAGGCCGACGAAGATCAGCAGCGAGACGGCAAACAGCAGGACGATGCTGAGGATGAGACGCTCGAGGATCAGCGCCGCCAGTGGAAACTTCTCGCGCAGCCTGCGGCCGGGAAGACCGTCGGTGTCGATCGAATTGGACATGGGCGGACCGCCTTTTCTGAACCGGATAGGGCTTTTCTGAAACGTGGAGGGCAGGATCGGGGGCGAGACGCCCGACGATCCACACGCCAGTCTGGCGGGCGGCGCATAGGCCGCCCGGTTTCAGTCTCAGGCGTCGAGCCAGACGCGGGTGGCGACATAGCCGTTCGACATGTCGTTGCCGATGTCCTGCACATAGTTCATCAGCTTCTTCGAACCGGCGTTCACGAAGTCGTTGAACATCGGCAGGATGGTGCCGCCTTCGTCGCGGACCATCATGGCCATCTGGCGATAGAGGTCCTTGCGCTTGGTCTCGTCCAGTTCGGCACGGGCCGATACCAGCAGCTTGTCGAAATCCGGGCGCTTGAAACGGGTATCGTTCCAGTCGGCGGTGGACAGGTAGGCGCCGGAGTAGAACTGGTCCTGTGTCGCGCGGCTGCCCCAGTAGGAGGCGCTGAACGGCTGCTTGTTCCAGACGTTGGTCCAGTAGCCATCGGCCGGCTCGCGCTTGATCTCGAGGTTGATGCCAGCCTTCTTGGCGCTCTGCTGGAACAGCACGGACGCATCGACGGCGCCGGGGAAGGCAACTTCCGAGGTCCGCATCAGGATCGAGCCGTCGTGGCCGGACTTCTTGTAGTGGAACTTCGCTTTGTCTGGATCGTACTTGCGCTGCTCGATGCCGTCTGGGAACAGCGCATAGGTGCTGTTGATCGGGAAGTCGTTGCCGAGCGAGCCGTAGCCGCCAAGGATGCGCTTGACCATTTCCTCGCGGTCGATGGCGTATTTCAGCGCGAGACGCAGGTCGTTGTTGTCGAACGGTGCGGTGTCGCAGTGCATGATGAAGACGTAGTGACCGCCGCCGGCCGTCGTCAGAAGCTGGACGTTCGGGGCGCGTTTCAGAAGGTTGACCGTCTTTGGATCGATGCGGTTGATACAGTGGACCTGGCCGGAGGTGAGGGCGGCGACGCGGGCTGTCGCGTCGTTCATGGTGATCAGCTCGACGCTGTCGACATAACCGCGATCCGTGCGCCAGTCGTTCGGGTTCTTCTCGAAGGTCATGCGCACGCCGGCCTGGAAATTGGCCACCTTGTAGGCGCCGGTGCCGATCGCCGCCGTCGGGTTGTCCATGCCGCCGTTCGGCTGGATGACGAGGTGGTAGTCGGTCAGGAGCGCCGGCATGTCGGCATTGCCCTGGTCGAGGGTGATGACGAGATCGCCGTTCTGGTTCTCGATCTTGGTCAGCGACTTCATCATGCCAAGAGCGCCGGACTTCGACTTCTCGTCGGAATGGCGGTGCAGGGTGGCGACGACGTCGTCGATGGTCATTTCCTTGCCATCGTGGAACTGCACGCCCTTGCGGATCTTGAAGGTCCAGATCTTGGCGTCAGGCGACGATGTCCAGGATTCGGCGAGCGCCGGAAGTGGCTTGCGTGTCTGCGGATGGGTCTCCACCAGCGTGTCGCCCCAGGTGCGCACGGCAACAAACATGACCTGCGAGGTAGCCGAGGCCGGGTCGATGCTGTCGGTCGACGATCCGCCCTCCAGCCCGAGCTTCAGGTGGCCACCCTTTTTCGGCGTCTGCGCCATGGCGCTGGTGGCAAACATCGCGTCGGCGGCGGCAAGCGTGATACCGGCGGCCATGGCGCGACCCATGAATTCGCGGCGGTTCATGCCCCCCGAGGTGACACGACCGGTCAGATATTTCGTAAACTCGCTCATTCCCTGTTCCTCTTCTCTGGTTGTTATTAGACTTCGTATCCCGGCTGCCGTTTTCGGCGTTGACTTCCCGGTCCGATCCATTGCCGACGACTATACGGAGATAGCAGCCAATTCAAACCCTTGATCGATCTCCCTGATAAATTCGCTGCATCTTTTCGTAACCGGATGCGCGGCAATCCTCGACGTTTAACGGCGGAACGGCTGCCCGCCCGCCATCGGTTTCGCCTTTCAGTAATGGCGGGTTCACCACCGATTGCAGCGGTTGAACGCGACAGAAACTACCCCCGATGCGACGATGCGGACCGGCATCCCTGCCAATCCGCCCATCGGTTTCAAAGCTGTTGCCGCGCGGCCCAAATCCCGCGCCGGCGGCACCGATTGCGATATCCATCCTACCCCTGTCGTTTCTGCCCGACATGCCGTCCCGCACCCTCCGGCGGGGGAAGCGTCGCATGGGCATCGGCGATGGCCATGATTCTGTTCAGGATATTTTCCGGCGCCGGCATCGCCTTGCCCGCCTTGGAATCCACATGCAGCAGCATCTGCTCTGCGGTGGCGATCGCATCGCCTGTCTCGCTGTTGTGGATGGTGTGGAAAACCTGCAGCCGCTTGTCGTCGGCCGAGAGAATCTGGCAGGTGGCATGGATCGGCTGTCCGAGTTTCGCTTCACCGAGATGCCGGATATGGGTCTCGACGGTGTAGTAGCTGTGACCGTCCCGGACATAGGCGAGATCGACGCCGACGAGCCGCAGCAGCGCATCCGACGTGTCGCCGAACACCTGCAGATAGCGGTGTTCCGTCATGTGGCCGTTATAGTCGACCCAGGCCGGGCTGACCTTGGTCTCGACCAGCTTCAGCGGCCCTGCGGTGTCGTGCCGGGCGTTGCTCCCGCCGCCCTCGGCCCAGAGGCCATCCTCGAATTCCTTCAGCAGCTTGCCGGCACCCCAGCCATTGCCGCCGTCGCCGCCCTTCAGCGTCTGCAGAATGCCGACGAGGTTTTCGTCACGGATGCGTTCGAGTTCGCGGATCGAGCGGCCGCCGGCCTGTTCGTCCGATTGCCGGCCGATCTTTTCCACCAGCGCGTCGTCGAGATCGACGACGTCGGTAAGCTTGCTCCAGGGCCAGGCGAGGCACGGGCCGAACTGCGCGAGGAAATGCCGCATGCCGGCCTCGCCCCCGGCAATGCGATAGGTCTCGAACAGCCCCATCTGCGCCCACCGCAGGCCAAAGGAATAGCGGATGACATCGTCGAGCGTCTCGACCGTGCAGATATCGTCCCTGATCAGCCACAGCGCCTCGCGCCACAGGGCCTCCAGCAGGCGGTCGCCAACAAATGCCTCGATCTCCTTAGCAATATGGACGCCCTTCATGCCGATAGGCACCAGCCAGTCCATTGCCGCCCTGATCGTTTCGGCCGTAGTCTTCTCGCCGCCGACGATCTCGACCAGCGGCAACAGGTAGACCGGGTTGTAGGGATGGGCGACGAACAGGCGTTCCGGATGGCGCATGTCGCGCTGCAATTCGCTCGGCAGCAGGCCCGAGGTCGAGGAGCCGATCAGCGCGTCCGGCCGGGCCGCCGCATCGATCTGGTTGAGTACGCCGCGCTTCAGGTCGAGCCGCTCCGGCACGCTCTCCTGGATCCAGTCCGCATCGGCAACCGCCTCCTCGAGGCTTGCCGTGAACGTCAGCCGACCCCGTGCCGGCAGCGGCGCCCCGGTCAGCATCGCATAGGCCCGCTCGGCATTGGCCAGCACTTCGCCGACAATGCGCCGGGCGTCCGGATGCGGGTCGAACACCTTGACGTCGACACCGGCCAGCAGAAACCGGGCGATCCATCCCCCGCCGATAACGCCACCGCCGATGCAGGCCGCTCTGGTGATTTTGGTCATGATAGTTCCTGCCATGCTCTAAATTCCCTCATCCGACCCTTCGGGCAACATCCTCTCCGCCTGCCCTTCTCCCCCGGGGAGAAGGTGGCCGAAGGCCGGATGAGGGCCGTTAGCCGGACCCATATTCCTACCGCTTCGTCAGCTTCAGCTTGCGCCGCACCTCGTCCGGCCCGATGATCCGGCCGCCCATGCCTTCGACGACGGTGACCGCTTTTTCGACCAGCTGCTCATTGGTGGCGAGCTTGCCCTTGCCGACATAGAGATTATCCTCCAGCCCGACGCGGACATTGCCGCCGGCAAGGATGGCGGCGGCCGGATAGGCCATGGCGTTGCGGCCGATCGAAAAGGCCGAAAATGTCCAGCTCGGCGGCACGTTGTTGACCATCGCCATAAATGTATTGAGATCGTCGGGCGCGCCCCAGGGGATGCCCATGCAGAGCTGGATCAACACCGGGTCCTCGATCAGGCCTTCCTCGACCAGCTGCTTGGCAAACCACAGGTGGCCAGTGTCGAAGGCCTCGATCTCCGGGCGGACGCCGAGATCGGTCATCTTCTTCGCCATGGCGCGCAGCATGGCGGGCGTGTTGGTCATCACGTAGTCGCCGAGCGAGAAATTCATCGTGCCGCAGTCGAGCGTGCAGATTTCCGGCAGGCACTCGGCGACGTGGGCAACACGGTCCGTGGCGCCGCCCATGTCGGTGCCGACAGGATTGAGCGGCAGCGGATTTTCGACATCGCCGAAAATCATGTCGCCGCCCATGCCGGCCGTCAGGTTCAGCACGACGTCGACCTCGGAGGCACGGATGCGGTCCGTGACCTCCCGGTAAAGCTCGATGCGACGGCTGCCAGCACCGGTTTCGGGATCGCGAACATGGCAATGGACGATGGCAGCGCCAGCCCTTGCGGCATCGATGGCGGATTCGGCGATCTGCTTCGGGGTAACCGGCACATGGGCGGACTTCGAAGCCGTATCGCCGGCACCGGTGACGGCACAGGTGATGAACACATCGCGATTCATGGCAAGAGGCATTTGGGGGTCTCCATTGGTTGACCGGATTACGCGGCATGACGGAGAGGATTGCTTTGCATTTTCGGAAGTAGATTATACATTATCGGAAACGGACCCCGATCCCTATGCTGACCTCGTCGAACGCCCCGCTGGATATCGACCTGCTGATCCTGCCGGAGACCAACCTGATCCTGATTGCCTCGGTCATCGAGCCGCTGCGGGGCGCCAACCGCATTGCCGGCAGCGAGATCTACCGGTGGCGATTGTTCACCCCCGACGGCGCTCCGGTGCAGACGACGAGTAATATCCAAATCCCCGTAGACGCCGCCTTCCGTCCGGCCAGGGAGACGACGCCGCTGTTCGTGCTCGGCGCCTACAACTGGCAGCGGAGCGCCACGCCGGCCCTGAAGATGCAGCTGTCCCAGACCGCGCGTTATCGCACGGTCATCGCCGGCATCGAATCCGGGACATGGCTGCTGGCGGAAGCAAGCCTGCTCGACAACGTGGCGGCCACGACCCATTGGGAGGATTTCGACGATTTTGCCGCGGCCTATCCGCAGGTGCGGATGGTGCGCGAGCGCTTCGTCATCGACGGCAAGCGCATCACCACCGGCGGCTCGCTGCCAACCGTCGACCTGATGCTCGAAATCATCCGGCGGCGGCAGGGCTATTCGCTGGCACTGGAGGTAACCCGGCTGTTCATCTACGAGCAGGCCGGTTCCCGCAGCAACACGCAGGTCATGCCTTCGACGGCGGCGTTCGGGATGAACGATCCCCGCGTCGCCCACGCGGTGCGGCTGATGGAGGAGACCGTCGAGCAGCCCCTGTCGCTCGCCCGCCTCGCCAGGCGCGCAGGGCTCAGCGCCCGCCATCTGCAAACGCTGTTCCGCGAAAGCGTCGGCGTTGCGCCCCACGTCCACTACCTCGCGCTCCGCCTCAACGCCGCCCGCCGCAAGGTGATCGAGACACCCGCCACCTTCGCCGACATCGCCGCCGCCACCGGCTTCAACTCCGCCTCAGCCTTTTCCCGCAGCTACCGCACCCAATTCGCCGAAAGCCCCTCCCAAACCCGCAACCGCATCGGCCGGAGGGTTTGAGCGGGGGCCATGGGACAAGAAAGGAGAAGAATATCGGCGGGTAACCAGGCTTCAATTTTTGATTGTACCTATTGATATACTCGCGCAAAGATACGGCGATGAAAGGCTACGTCTACATACTCGCATCGAAACGCAACGGTACGCTTTACATCGGCGTGACGCGGGATATGGCCGGCCGGCTTTACGACCACCAGAATGAACTGACCCCCGGCTTCACCTCGCGACACGGTGTGAAAACGCTGGTCTGGTTCGAGGAGCACGATCTGCTGACAGCCGCGATCATCCGCGAGAAAACGATGAAAAAGTGGCCCCGACAATGGAAGCTAAACCTGATCGAGACCACCAACCCGGATTGGCAAGACATCTCCCACTATCTTCACGGCCTGTAGAACGGTGGAAACCCGGCACGACGGCGCTGGAGTCGCCCACAAGCGGTAACCCTCGCACGTGTAGGCTCGTCACAAGCATAGGTGTGTGGCGCGGATCCACAGACTGAGCAGGCATTGAAAAATATATCCATAACTGCCAAACGCTTCAAACTCCAACCTCGCCCTGACGCCCCCGGCTCCCTCATTCCTGTGCTCGTCACAGGAATCCAGTCACGGCGCGTCTGCGCCGTGAGAGGACTCTCTGTTGGTGAGAAAAGTGTTTATCGCCCAAGGACTTGGGCGGCTGGATTCCTGTGACGGGCACAGGAATGAGGGTGTTGTGCGCATCTCAAGGCGAAGTTGGGCCTTAGAAATACGTGGCAGAAATCGATCCTTCTTTCACGGAGTTGGACACCTCGATAACTCGAATTTTCAATACTTTGCTTAGCGCACGTCCCCACTTCCCTCATTCCTGTGCCTGTCACAGGAATCCAGTCACGGCGCGTCTGCGCCGTGGGAGGACTCTTTGTTGGTAAGAAAGTGCTTTTCGCCCAGGGACTTGGGCGGCTGGATTCCTGTGACGAGCACAGGAATGAGGGAAGTTGGGGTGGCTTTTTGGCGTTCTTTCTGACCTCAGACGTGCACCCACAGCCATGCAACCTCACTCCCCTGCTCGCGGCACCTCATGGGGATAAACCGTTGGGATTTCCGTTTGGAAACAATGCCCGCAACATAATTTCATCCCCGTGCTTTCGGCCCGGCCTATAATCACCCCGTTCCACCATCGGATACACCGGTCTGCGTTGCCGGCGAGGTGGGACCGGGTCTTGTAGGGGTTGCCGTCTACGCAGGCACTCCTTCAAGGGTCCGCAGAAAGTGGATCCCTTCGGGCCCCTAGGCTCGGCGTGCCTGTGTGGCATAACTCCGGCAGCTTTTCCCCTCAAAGGGACCTGGGTCGGAAACAGAGGATCCGGAGTTGCGGATAAAAACTGTCGAACGGGGCACATCTGGTGTCACTTAACTAAAAATCATCAGGCACACGGTGTGTCCCGGCCATCAGAATTGTCATGCCACGGACCGAACAGGCCGCGTGAACGGGATGGTGCGGATGCTGGGCCGGAGGAGGCGGGCGTGCGCGGATATCTTCGCTTGCGGGTTGTCCTCCCCCTTGAATTCGAGAGCTGTCTTTGCCAAGTCAGAGGCCCCAATGACATCGACAACGCCTGAAGAGATTGCCATGACGACTGCTGCCGAGACCCCCGTGGAAAATCACGCCTTCGAAGCCGATGTATCCAGGCTTCTTCACCTGATGGTTCACTCGATCTACTCGGACAAGGACGTGTTCCTGCGCGAGCTGATTTCGAATGCTGCCGACGCCTGCGAGAAGCTGCGCTACGAGGCCATAGCAGCGCCCGAACTGCTGGCCGGCGACCCTGCCTCGAGGATCAGGCTGACGCTCGACGAGGAGAACCTCGGCTTCGTGCTCGAGGATAACGGCATCGGCATGAGCCGCGACGACCTGATCGAGGCGCTCGGCACCATCGCCCGCTCCGGTACCCGCGCCTTCATGGAGATGGTCGAGGCGGCCAAGGGCAAGGACGGCGCCCAGCTGATCGGCCAGTTCGGCATCGGCTTCTACTCCGCCTTCATGGTGGCCGATCGCGTCGACGTCGTCTCGCGGCGCGCCGGATCGGATGAAGCCTGGATGTGGTCGTCCGACGGCAAGGGCGCCTATACCATCACGGCCGTTCCCCTCGACCAGGCACCGGCGCGCGGCACCCGGATCACGCTGGCGCTGATGGAAGATGCCAAGTCCTATGCGTCGCGCTGGACTGTCGAGCGCATCGTCAAGGAACAGTCCGGCCATGTGCCCGTGCCGATCGAGATCGTCGAGAAGCCCGGCGAGAAGCCGAAACAGATCGCCGACGGCTCGGCGCTGTGGACCAAGCAAAAGAGCGACATCACCAAGGAAGAATACACCGACTTCTATCGCGGCCTCTCCGGCCAGTTCGACGAGCCTGCCGTCACCGTGCATTTCCGCGCCGAGGGTCGCCACGAATATACCGGGCTTGCCTTCGTGCCGAACTCGCCTCCCTTCGATCTCTTCGATCCCGACCGCAAGGGCCGCATCAAGCTTTACGTCAAGCGCGTCTTCATCACCGACGACGCCGATCTGTTGCCGCGCTATCTGCGCTTCGTGCGCGGCCTGATCGATACGTCGGACCTGCCGCTCAACGTGTCGCGCGAGATGATCCAGCAGAGCCCGATCCTTGCCGCCATCCGCAAGGGCCTGACCAGCCGCATCCTCACCAGCCTCGAGAAGCTGGCGGAAAGCGACAACGACACCTTTATCAAGGTATGGGAAGCGTTCGGCACCGTGCTGAAGGAAGGCATCTACGAGGATTACGAGCGCCGCGCCCAGCTGATGGCTCTGGCCCGCTTCAAGAGCACGGCGTCCGGCGACGGATACCGGTCGCTTGCCGACTACGTCAAGGACATGAAAGAAGGCCAGACGGCGATCTACTATCTCGCCGGCGGCAACACGGCGCAGCTGGCAGCTTCACCGCATATCGAAGGGTTCCGCGCCCGGGGCGTCGAAGTGCTGCTGCTCACCGATCCCGTCGACAGCTTCTGGGTGACCAATGCACCCGATTTCGATGGAAAGAGCTTCAAGTCGGTGTCGCAGGGATCAGCCGATCTCGCCGACATAAAAAAAGCCGATGGCGAAGCCCAGCCGAAGGCCGAGACGACGCAGCTGGTCAGCGATTTCATCGCCTTTGCCAAGACGACGCTGGGCGATGCACTCTCGGACGTCAGGGCCTCCGACCGGCTGACCGAAAGCGCCGTATGCCTGGTTGCCCCCGAGCATGGCCCGGACCGGCAGCTCGAAAAAATCCTGCAGGGTGCCGGTCGCCTCGACGCCGCCGCCAAGCCGGTGCTGGAAATCAACCCGGACCACGCGCTGATTACCGCGCTTGCCGGCACTGCCGGACAGGACGGGGCGTTCCAGACGGATGCCGTGCAGCTGCTGCTCGACCAGGCGCGCATCCTCGACGGCGACAAGCCCGAGGACCCGCGGGCGTTTTCTGATCGCCTGTCGCGGGTGCTGGAGCGCGCCCTGAAGTCGTAACATCCGGGACGACTCGACGAATCCCGCAAGAGCCCTAGTTCGACGGGATAACAGGGAGATCGACGGGCGTGGGCGAACAGGATGGGACGGCGGCTTTGACCGAGGGACCGGCGTTGGGCGAGGCTGGACGCGGGCGAGACGCCGAGACGCCGAGCCAGATCCCGATGAAGGGCCTGAAGGACGTCCTCTGGCGGGTCGTCTCGGAAGTGATGGAGGACCGGGTGACGCTGATTGCGGCGGGCGTCACCTACTATCTGCTGCTTGCGATGTTTCCAGCCCTCGGCGCGCTGGTCTCGATCTACGGCTTCGTGTCCGATCCGACGACCATCGCTACCCATATCGGTTTCCTGTCGCAGATCTTCCCGCGCGGCTCCTTCGATCTCATCCTCTCGCAACTGACGGCTCTGACCCAGCAGAAGCCGGGGACGCTGAGCATCGGCTTCGTCACCGGCCTACTTATCGCGCTGTGGAGCGCCAATAACGGCGTCAAGGCGCTCTGCGACGCCATGAACGTCGCTTACGGCGAGGAGGAAAAGCGCGGAATCGTCGAGTTCAACCTGCTGTCGCTCGCCTTTACCTTCGGGCTGCTGATCTTCGCCGTCGTGCTGATCTTTGCCATCGGCGTCATTCCGGCGATCCTCTCGTTCATCTGGCTCGGCGAATGGACGGATCTGCTGACGAGGCTGGCGCGCTGGCCGATCATCCTCGGCCTGGTGATGTCGGGCATCATGCTGCTTTATAACTACGGCCCGAGCCGCCAGCCGGCCAAGGTCGTCTGGCTCAGCTGGGGCGCTGTCTTCAGCACGCTGCTGTGGCTGCTGTCGTCCTTCTTGTTTTCCTATTATCTCGACCATTTCGCCGACTACAATGCCACCTACGGTACGCTCGGCGCGCTGATCGGCTTCATGGTGTGGATCTGGATCTCGGTCATCATCATCATCGTCGGAGCCGAGATCAACGCCGAACTCGAACACCAGACGCGCGAGGATTCGACCACGGGACCGCCGCGCCCGATGGGCGAACGCGGAGCCTATGTCGCCGATACGCTCGGCAAGACCGCCGACTGATACAGCCTCAGCGGTTTTCGGCGCGGACTTCCTTTGCCGCCGGATCGCCGGGGTCTTCCAGCGTCACCAGCGCAGCCTGGCTGTCGGCGGAGGCCACCGCCGTCGGCAGCGACGTCTTGCGCTTGCGCTCGCGCAGCAGCGTCAGCAGGCCCGAGAAGATGATCAGCACGATGCCGACAGCCATCGGCGCATCGATGTGGTCCTCGAAAATCAGGTAGCCGAACAGGATCGCCCAGATCATCTGGCTATATTGCGGCGGCGCCACCAGGCTTGCCGGCGCCATCTTGGCGGCATTCATCAGCAGGACGTTGCCGGCAGCGCCGAGAAGGCCGTAGCTTGCGAGAAACACCCATTGCCGAGGCGTCGGCAAGGCGAGGTCGGTGAGCATTAGAGCGCCGCTGATCACCAGCACGCCGAACAACGCCGCGCCGTAAAGCGAGAGGCGCTTCTCGCTCGGGCCCATGGCCCTGAAGATGACGATCGAGATGGCAGCGGTGAGGCCGCCGGCCGCCGCGCAGAAGTGGCCGATCGTCAGTTCGCGGAAACCGGGCCGCAGCACGATGAGGACACCGATGAAGCCGATGGTAACAGCCGTCCAGCGCTGCCAGCGGACGTCTTCCTTCAGGAAGATGACCGACAGGATCGTCACGAAGGACGGCAGCAGGAACAGCAGCGCGAAGGCCTCGGCCATCGGCAGCTTGGTGAAGGCAACGACCGAGCAGATGGAGCCGATCGCCCCACAGACGAAGCGCAGCATCCAGAGCGGCCGGTTCGACGTCTTGACGATATCCGACCAGGTATCGCTCCTGGTCTTCAGGAAGGGCAGGGCGGCTATCCCGAACAGCGCGCCGATGAAGGTCACCTGATAGGATGGCAGGGCGCCGTGCAGGATCTTGATCGACGCGTCGCTGAACGCGAAAACGGCATAGGCTGCGAAAGCGACGAGCACGCCGCGGAGGGGAGAATAGGGTGCCGTCATGATTCCATATCTGTGATTGACATCAGCAGGACCGGACTTGGCCGGACAACGAAAAGCAATGGCTAGCGACGAACGGCAATCGGCTCGACCGCATTTCCGGGTGATTTGCTTACAGAATCAATGCCAGATTTTCTTTGGTGCGTCGCCCCCTTTTCGCCCGAGGCTGCAGATTGTGGCTTCGTGACAGCGTTCCAGGGTGGGATTTGAAGGGTGCCGCAGCAATTCTTCAATTTCTGATATTTGGGGGGTCGGCGACGACGCGAAAGTGTCTTAAGTTTATCGCGTTGACAGATGAAACCCGTCCGGAACGTCGCCCTCGACAGCAAAGGAACTGCGCATGAAAACCTTGAATCTGCCCAAGCGGTATATCTGCGGTATCGACGAACTGGCGGCGCGCTCCGGGCATGGCATCACCCATGTCCTGTCCCTCGTGGACCCCGAGCTTCCGGAAATGGAGCATTTCGAAGCCTATGGCAGCACGCGCCGCCTCGTATTGAAGATGCACGACATCATCGAGCCCAAGCCCGGCATGATCCTGCCGGAAAAATCGCACATGAAGTCCATTCTCGAGTTCGGCCATCTGGTTGAGACCGAGAGCAACTCCTTTGGCTCGCTGCTGGTCCATTGCCACATGGGCGTGTCGCGCTCAACGGCCGCCATGGTGGCGATCATGGCCCAGGCCCATCCGGAAGAGGCGGAAGATCACGTCTTCGAAACGCTCCGCCGCATCCGGCCGCAAGCCTGGCCGAACTCGCTGATGATCCGCTACGCCGACGAACAGCTCGACCGCGAGGGCAAGCTCACCGCCGCGCTACGTCGCCATTACGCCGTGCAGCTGGCAACGACCCCCGACGTCGGCACCTGGATGAGCTCGCTCGGGCGCCAGCGCGAAGTCGACATGGCGGAATGACGCATCCGTGGCCGGCGAACACCTCAATGGTCGCCGGTCACACCGTACTGCATCAGACACTTGCAAGCCCAGCGGCGGAATGACGGCGAATCACCACGGCGTCAATTATGGAAGCTGCCGGCTTCGTTTAGGCCAAAAAGTAGCCAACGCAGCGATCGCGAAAATCCCGGAGAACCAGAAGAAAAATTCAAAAAACGACATCTCGGAAAAAATGAATTTGGAATACGTAAAGTTTTTGTTAAGACGTTGCGTCGATACAAGTATGGGCCATACCAAACAGGAGGCACCTGCCGTTGCGGACGCATAGTGATTGGATGAAATCCTTCGTGGGGATTTTTGTTGTCGGACTGACAATGGCAGGGTGCACGACCATGCCTAAGCCCGAGACGAAGCCAGTTACCCGTACCAAGACAGCCAACGGCGTCAAGGTCACCTACAACTACACCCGCGAAGACCGCGAATGCCTGAAGCGAGCCATGTATGCGGAATCGCTGGCCTCCGACCCGGATGGCTATCTGGCAGTCGGCACCGTCGTTGCCAATCGCCTGACATCGCCGGCCTATCCCAAGACCATCTGCGGCGTTGTCGGCCAGGAAAAACAGTTTGCCCCTGGCGTCATGAAAGTCGTCATCAAGGACCAGGCCGAGCCGACGCTCGATGCGGCCGCCGATGCCATCCTGCATGGCGAGCGGCATCCAGCCCTCGAAAGCGCCATGTTCTTCCACACGCAGGGCCTTAAATACCCTTACGGCAACATGCACTACGTCGCGGTTGCAGGCGGCAATGCCTTCTACGAGAAGCGTGCCAAGGACGGCACACTCGAGACGCCGCCCCCACTGCCGGCCTACGAAGTGGCAATGAACTATGTCGGCAACCAGCAGGCTTCCGAGCAGATCACGTCGCCGCAGTTCGATCACTTGCTGCCAGCCACCGGCCCTGTCCCGGCGTTTACCGCCGCAACAGCCTTTGCCCCGACTTCAATGAAGCCGATCGATACCGCGTTCACGGTTCCGCAGAAGGTCGTTGTGCCGATAGAGCGCCCGGATTACGCAATCTCCGGGCCCCTTAACTAAAAGCGATACGTCGGCGGGTCTCCGGCTAGAGGACCGCTACCAGTTTCCTGGATCGGCTGTATGGTCGATCTCGGCAAATTCCTCCGCCGCCTTGCGGTCGAGAACGATTTTCCCGGACGCCTGCGTGCCTTCCATCAGCGTGTACGTAAGCGGTGCCGCCTCCTTGCTGAGTTCCTGATACATCAGCAAAGCCGCTTCATCGGCACTGTCTGCTTCGATCTCGCGGATAACGGCGATTTTGAATTTCTGCATGGATTTTTCCTTCCAAGGCGCTGACACCATCCCGACCGGACGGCATCGTTCCATCGTTCTTGCCATGTAAGTCCATGCAACGAAAAGGCCAGCGTCTCAGACGTGCTGCCCGCCACTGATGTGGATTTCAGCGCCGTTAATGTACGAGGAGGCGGCGGTGCAGAGGAAGTGGATCGTCTCCGCAACCTCCATCGGCGACCCCAGCCGTCCCATCGGCACATCGCGCCTGACGATGTCGTCCGTTCCCGGCGACAGCATCGACGTGGCGATCTCACCGGGGGCAATGGCATTGGCGCGAATACCCATCGGCGCAAATTCATGGGCCAGCTCGCGCGTCAAGGACGCCAGCCCGGCTTTCGAAGCGGCATAGGCAACACCCGCAAACGGGTGGACGCGGGAGCCGGCGATGGAGGTGACGTTGACGATAGATCCCTTGGCCTTTTCCAGTTCCGGACGAAGTTCGCGCGCCAGTAGGGCTATCGAGATGAGATTGACGTTCATCACCTTCGTCCACGTCTGGGCATCGGTCGCGCTGACGCCGAGCCGGGTCTGATCCGGCCCCTTCGGCGAAATGCCGGCATTGTTGACCAGCGCATGCAACGCACCCTCCGGCAACCTCTCGCGCACCGTGGCGGCAAGCCGTTCGATCTGGTCAAGCTCCGACAGATCGGCCTGGATATGGCTTTCCCGTGCGGCCGGCCAGGGGCAGTCCTCGGACGACTGGCGCGATACAGTCAGGATCTGCCAGCCTTTTTCCGTGAAGAATTTGACCGTCGCGTGCCCGATCCCACGGCTTGCGCCAGTCAACAACATGATATTTCTGGTCATTTCTTTCCACCCACCGCAATTTCAGGAAGCCGTGACGCGGGCGCCACGATCATTCGCCATTGCACGACTTGCAGACGTTTGATGCGAAAAAGCAATGCATTTTGCAAGCATCGCCACGGTTCTCGACGGTCGCGCCTGAGCGGCTCCCGCTGCTGCTGCCGGGGCGCCCGCAACACACTTGCACCATTGCCGAAAATTTCGTGCCCCGGCGCCGGGCACGGGGATGAAATTAACACTCTGTTAACCAAATCGCCATTAAACATCGTCAATGAATTCTTAACGCAGATGACCAAATTGCTAACAGATGCTCGCTCGATTCGCATTAAAGGCCGCTCGTTTCTGGCGGTCATGCTATCCCCCGATCTGCCGTTTGACGACTGGCTGATCAGGCTGGACGATCTGGCCGCGCGCTCTGCAGGCTTTTTCCTCGGACGTCCCGTCGTCCTCGACGTGACGGACCTGCCGATAGACCGGGCACAGCTGAAGGCCCTGATTGCCGAACTTTCCGGCCGCAATGTCAGCATCATGGGCATCGAGGGCGGACGTCCGTCGATCCTCGGGCCGGGCATGCCGCCGGCGCTGAAGGGCGGTCGCCCGGTTGCCGACTTCGAGGTTGCCTCGAAGGAGCCGGACGCCGATGCACCCGCCAAGCCGGTGGTGACCGAGCCGCGCCCGGCAACACAATCGCTGGTCATCCGCGAGCCGGTTCGCTCCGGCCAGTCGGTGATCTTTCCGGAAGGCGACGTCACCGTCATCGGCTCGGTCGCCTCAGGCGCCGAAATCGTCGCCGGTGGATCGGTGCACATCTACGGAACACTCAGAGGCCGCGTCATGGCGGGCTCTGTCGGACACGCCTCTGCGCGCATCTTCTGCCGGAAACTCGAGGCCGAGCTGGTCGCGATCGATGGCGTCTACAAGATGGCGGAAGACCTCGCTCCAGAGCTTCACGGGCAAGCCGTGCAACTCTGGCTCGAGGACGACAGGATCATGGCAGAGAAACTCAATTAAGCCGGACGCCGGCAGGGACATAGGAGAGCGAGATGGGGAAAGTCGTCGTCGTAACATCGGGCAAGGGCGGAGTTGGCAAGACCACGTCGACTGCAGCTCTGGGGGCAGCCCTGGCGCAGCGCAACGAGAAGGTCGTGGTCGTCGATTTCGACGTCGGCCTCAGAAATCTCGACCTCATCATGGGCGCCGAGCGCCGGGTGGTCTACGATCTCATCAACGTCATCCAGGGCGATGCCAAGCTGACGCAGGCGCTGATCCGCGACAAGCGGCTTGAAAACCTGTTCCTCCTGCCGGCTTCCCAGACCCGCGACAAGGATAACCTGACGGAAGAGGGCGTCGAGCGCGTCATCACCGATCTGAAGCGCCATTTCGACTGGATCATCTGCGACAGCCCGGCCGGCATCGAGCGCGGCGCCACTCTCGCCATGCGCCATGCCGACGTTGCCGTGGTCGTCACCAATCCGGAAGTTTCGTCGGTGCGCGACAGCGACCGCATCATTGGCCTGCTGGATTCCAAGACAGCCAAGGCTGAGCGCGGCGAGCGGATGGAAAAGCACCTGCTGCTGACCCGCTACGATGCCAACCGCGCCGAGCGCGGCGACATGCTGAAGGTCGAGGACGTGCTGGAAATCCTTTCCATCCCTCTGCTCGGCATCATTCCGGAAAGCATGGACGTGCTGCGCGCCTCGAATGTCGGCGCCCCCGTCACCATCGCCGAAAGCCGCAGTGCGGCTGCCATGGCCTATTTCGACGCCGCCCGCCGTCTTGCCGGCGAAGCCTTGCCGATCGCAATGCCGAGCGACAAGCGCAATATTTTCGACAAGCTTTTCGGTCGGAGAGCAGCATGAACATTTTCAAGCTTTTCAACAGGCAGAGAACCGCTCCTGCCGCCCGCGAACGGCTGCAGCTGCTTCTTGCCCACGAACGGTCGTCATCCGGCTCGGACCTGATCACCCTGCTCAGGGAAGAGATCCTTGCGGTTATCTCCAAGCATGTGCAGCTCGACAACGACAAGGTGCAGGTGAAGATCGAGCGATCGGAATTCGTCTCGACGCTTGAAATCGACGTCGAATTGCCGCTCAATGCAGCGATTGCTGCGTGATGCAACAGGGGCTTGACCGGCGACGGTCACGCCCCTCAGCCGTTGCTTTCCGCGCATAAGATCAGACGGGATACCGATGGCCGAGACATTCAACCCACCCTCCGTTCGCCGCCCGTTCGGCCATTACAATCACGGCCTGCTGGTGCCGCCCGGCGCCTCTTTGCTCGTGACATCCGGCCAGCTGGGCATCGCCGCCGACGATACCATCCCGGACGGCGTCACGGCCCAGGCCGAGCTCTGCTTCCAGGCAATCGCCGCTATCTTATCGGAAGCGGGGATGGATTTTTCTGACGTTATCCGCATCTCCGGCTTCGTCACCCGCCGCGAGGACTTCGCCCCCTACATGGCTGTCCGGGATCGCTACACGCTCGACCCCAAGCCGGTCTCGACGCTGATCATCGTCAGCGGCTTTACGCGCCCGGAATTCCTGGTGGAAGTCGAAGTAACGGCAGCCAAGGTCATCTGACGGGCGCCGCCCTGGCTAGAAGCGCTCCATCGCCGTCTTCACCCTTGCCATGAATGCCGCCCGGGTTTGCTCCGTGCAGTTGTTCATGTCGTAATGGGCGAGAAACGTCACCGGCTTCACCGGATTGATCTGCGCGCGCAGCACCCGCTTGACGATTTTCTTCGGCGGGTTGCCGGCGACCAGCGCGCGGAGCGGCGTTGCGCCGTAGGTTAGAACCGCTGCCAGCTTGCGAATGTGCCGAAGCCGCGACTGCACCTGCCCGTCGACGAGCTCAAATGAGACGCCGGGGAGCCAGACGCGGTCGAAATAGCCCTTCAGCATCGCCGGAAAGCCAAAATTCCAGACCGGCGTAACGATGACCAGGCCCTCCGCCTGCCGAAGACGCTCGACATAGGGCTCCACCAGTTCGGTATTCTGCGGGTAGTCGTGGTAGATCAGCCGGTCGTGTCGCGAGAGAACCGGGTCGAATTTCTCCGCATAGAGATCGCAACCGTCGACCGTGTGCCCGGCGGCCTCCAGGCTTGCGACCGTCTGCCGGTAAAGGGCCGCCCCATAGCTCGATTCCACCGGATGCGAATGCAGAACCAGGACCCTCATCACCCCTCCATGACACCAGCAAGCCCCGGAAAGAGATAATTCTTTCCGGCAGTAAAATCGAAATCCGGATTGTCCCAGGCGATCATCTTGCCGGGATTGAGCAAGCCCTTCGGGTCCGTCTCGTGCTTGAAGGCCAGCTGTATCTTGTCGGTGCGCTTCATGCCGCCTTCCTCGAGCGTGTAGCGATGCGGATTGAAGACCGGGCAACCGTGATCCTGGTGGATCTGGATGATCTCCTCCAGCCGCGCCTCTGTCGTGTAGCGCACCAGCGGCAGGCCGGAGCACTGGACCTGGCCGTCGAACCGCATGAATTCGAGATGACCGGGCACCTCGTCGCCGAAGATCGCGGTCATCTCGGCGACCTTCGCGACGTGGTCGGGGCCGGGATACTGGATCTGGAGGTAGGTGAGACCGGGATCGACCTTCAAAGCGCGCAGCGTCGTGTGGTTCCAGGCCAGCTCATAGGCGTGCGGGATGCCCTTCATGCTTTCGACCGTGTCGGAGCGGAAGATCACCTCGGCCCTCTGCGATGCTGCGAAGGCGAGGAAGGCGTCCATCGAGTGGGGTGCGATCATCAGCACCACGACGGACTGGCCTTCGCGAATGTAGGGTTTGTGGCGGGTGAAGTAGTCGTAAGGTATAGGCGCCGCGATCGGGGCGATTTCCTTGACAAGGATGCCGTTGCATTTCGCCAGCGCATCCGAAAAACGCACCGACGCCATGAAGTCGTCGTAGCCGACCAGCACGTCGATCCAGTCGTAAGCCGGCGCCAGCGGCATTTCGATCTCGGTGATGATGCCGTTGGTGCCATAGGCATGACTGACCTTCTGCAGGTCCCAGCCGGTGAGGTCGAGGACGCGCGGTTCGGCCTCCATCGTCACGACCCGCAGCCGCAGGATATTGCCGATATCGCGAAGACCGCCCCAGGTGATCGAGCCAACGCCGCCCGAGCCACCGGCGATGAAGCCGCCAATGGTAGCCGTCTGCTTGGTCGAGGGATGGAAGCGCAGCTCCTGACCGGAATGGGCCTTAGTCTGCTTGTCGAGATCGGCAATGACGATGCCGGGCTCGCAGATGACACGGCCGGGATGGATTTCCTTGATCTTGTCCATGCCGGCGAGATTGAGGACGATACCGCCGGAAAGCGGCATGGCCTGTCCGTAATTGCCGGTGCCGGCGCCGCGCGGGGTCACCGGCACGCCATGAGCGAAGGCTACTTTCAGGGTCCGGATGACCTCAGCCTCGGTCTTCGGCGTCACCACCAGATCGGCGGTTACGTTGTCGAGCTGCGCCTTGAGGATCGGCGAATACCAGAAGAAGTCGCGGCTTTTCTGGCGCACCAGCGCCGGATTGTCCTCGACCGCGATACCCTCGAGTTCCTGTTTGATCAGTTGATAATCCGGCATGTCAGGCTCCAACGACGCTATCGAGTTCACGGTAATCGGGCAGGTTCCGATCGATCATCTTGCCACGCCTGAGGACGACGCGATCGGATTGCGGCCTCGACAGAAATTCGCTCCAGCGACGGGCACTGAAGAGGACGAGATCGGCCGGCGCGCCTACGGCGATACGCGCCATGTCCGGCCGCCCGACAATGGCGGCAGCCGATGTCGTGACGACGCGGGCGGCGGTGTCCAAGGGGTGGTCGAGATGGAGGATCCGCACCGCCTCGCGGAACACCTCGACGGGATCGAGATCGCCATAGGCATAGAAGGGATCGCGGGTGTTGTCGGAGGCCACAGCCGTCTGAACGCCCGCCGCCGCCAGTTCCTTGAACAGCGTTACGCCGCGCCAGCGGGGCGTGCGGTCCGGGTAGCGGTCCTGCAGATACATGTTGCACATCGGCAGCGAGATGATCGACAGTCCGGCCTCTGCCACCAGCCCGACCGTGCGGCGTGCGGTCTCCTCGTCCTGGCGGGCCAGCGAGCAGCAATGCCCGGCCGTCACCTTGCCAGTAAAACGGTTGCGCAGGACGGCTTCGGCAACGGCCTTCAGGGTCTCGGCGGCGGGATCGTCGGTCTCGTCGATATGCAGGTCGACATCGAGCTCGTTTTCGGCTGCGGCCCGAAACAGTGTGTCGAGTTGCCAGGTGAGATCGGCGCTCATCTGCGGGACGCCGCCGAGCAGGCCGCGCTTTTCCCGCACAACGGAAACGAGGTCGGCGAAATAGGCAGCATCGGCCATCGCATCCATCGGGAAGAGGGCGACGGCCTGCAGCGCAATCTTGTCCTTCCAGGCATCGCGAACCTCGTCAAAGACATCGAAGGAGATCCGGTGCTGCGGGTTCAGCGAATCCAGATGGGTGCGGATCAGGCTCGTGCCGTGGGCATAGGCCGAGCGCAGGGAGAACTCCATCCGCTTCCGGACATCGTCCGCCGACCAATGGGCTTCCCGGTCGGTCCTTACCGCATCGAGCGCGCCGGCAAAGGTGCCGTCCGGATTGGCGTGGCGGGCGGAGATGTGGCCCTTGTCGAGATGGGTGTGGATATCGGCAAAGCACGGCCAGACCATGCCGTCCTTCAGGTCGGACCGGGCAAGCTCGATGGGCGCGGTGCCCGGCGGCACGATTGCCTCGATCAGGCCGTCGTTGATGACGATATCGGCCTTCACGAGGCCCTCGTCGGACGCCGCGGCAAAACCCTCGACGGCAACTGCCGGCAATGTCGCATGACTGAGTACGAAGCGTCCGGCATTGGGAGGAGACAGAAAGGATGTCGACATCAGTTTTCTCGCTTCAGGCTGCTCTCATGCCATCGGTGCAGGCTCACCCAGGAAATGAAAGAGGTAATCGCAAAGATCGCCACGCCGAGCATCGACAGCATCAGCAGGGCGGCGAATAGGCGGGGGATGTTCATGCGGTACTGCGCCTCGAGCAGCCGGAAGGCGAGGCCCGAGCCGGCCCCGGCCGAGCCGGCGGCAAATTCGGCGACCACCGCCGCGATCAGCGCCAGCCCGCCGCCGATCCGCAGCCCCGTCATGAAATAGGGCTGGGCTGCCGGAAGCTTCAGATAGAGCAGCGTCTGCCAGCGTGAGGCGCCATAGAGTTCGTAGAGATTGATCAGATTGTGGTCGACGCTTTTCAGCCCCTGCACCATGTTGGACAGGATCGGGAAGAAGGCGACGAGGAAGGCGCAAATCAACAATGCTGCCTGCGTCGAGGGCGCGTAGATCAGGATCAGCGGCGAGATCGCCACGACAGGCGTCACCTGCAGGATGACTGCGAGGGGATAGAAGGCGAGCTCGATCCAGCGCGACTGGACGAGGAAGATCGCGAAACCACCGCCGCCGATCAGCGCCAGCAGCAGCGAGATCAGGGTGATCTTCGTCGTCACCCAAAAGGCAGGCGCAAGCGTCCCCCAGTCGGAAACGAAGGCATTGGCAACAGCGACAGGACCCGGAAGGATATAGGGCGGAATGCCGGATAGCCGGACATAGGCATGCCAGATCAACACCAGCACGGCGATGACGGCAATCGGCACTGCAATGCGCAAGGCGAGATCGCGTCGGCCGGTATTGGTGGCCTGCTGGCCTTCCGGCAACGGGTGTGTTTTGGGATCGTTGCTCATCACGCCTCCTCTGCCGTGTTGATGGCTGCAATCAGCGACCGGGAGACGGTCTCACAGGCCCGCCGATACTCTTCCGACGTGCGATAATGGGCGTCGCGCTCGAGACTGGTGACCAGCGGAATATCGGCATGGACGCGTCCGGGCCGCGACTTCATAACGACGATGCGATTGGACAGGTAGGCGGATTCGAACACCGAATGGGTGACGAAGATCACCGTGATGCCCGTCGTCTTCCAGAGCCGCAGCACATCGTCGTTGAGCTTCTGGCGGCTGATCTCGTCGAGTGCGGCAAAGGGCTCGTCCATCAGCAAGAGCTTCGGCTTTGTCACCAGCGCCCGGGCAATCGAGACACGCATCTTCATGCCGCCGGACAATTCGCGCGGATAGGCGTCGGCGAAGTCGGCAAGGCCGACTCTCTCGAGCGCTTCCATGATCGGGCCAAGGGCCGCAGCTTTCGAAACGCCGCGCAGCCGGAGGGGGAGGTAGACATTGCCGAAGGCGGTCTTCCAGGGCATCAGCGTCGGCTCCTGGAAGACGAAGCCGATATCGCCCTCCGGCAGGCCCCGGGCATTGATCCGCGAGCTCGGCCAGTCGATGCTGCCACTCGTGGTGCCGCCAAGCCCTGCGATGATCCGCAGCGCCGTCGACTTGCCGCAACCGGAGGGTCCGAGCAAGCTGACGAATTCGCCGCTTTCCACCGTCAGCGACATGTCGGACAAGGCGACGGTGCCGCTGGAAAACACCTTGGACACCGACTGCATCACGACCAGCGGACGCTTGCGCGTTTCCGTCGATCGGGACGCCTGGGTTTCGGCTAGGGACATGGACTGGATCTTCCTGAAGGCAGTTGCGGTTCGCAGCCTCGCGGTCGCGAACCTCGCGCGCGCGGCGTTTATTTCTTGAGCGCCATGCCGACGCCCTTGCAGACGAATTTCGTAGTAAAGGCCTTGGTGTAGTCGGTATCGGCCTTGACGACCTTGATGCCGACCATCTCCTCGAAGAACTTTTTGTAATGGGCATCCGTCATGCAGCCGATGCCCTTGTCGAGAGCCTCGCCGGATTCGGCGATGCCGTATTCCTTCATCTTGGCGATCGAATAGGCGATCTGTCCGTCCGTCATGTCAGGATTGTCGGTCTTGATCAGGGCGTTCGCCTTGCTGTTGTCGCCGTAGAGATAGTTGTACCAGCCCTCGATCGAGGCGTCGACGAAGCGCTGGACGACATCCGGCTTGCTGTCGACCATCTTCTGCGAGGTGGTGATCATCGTCGAATAAGGCGAATATCCGTTGTCGGCGAGCAGGAAGACTTTCGGTGCGACGCCGGTCTGCTTCTCGATTTCGTAGGGCTCAGACGTCAGGTATCCCTGCTGGGCCGATTGCTTGTCGGCAAGGAACGGACCGGCATTGAAGGTATATGGCTTGTACTGCTCGTCGGCAAAACCTTTGAAGTTCGACTTCATCCACTCGAAATAGGTGAGATAGCCGTCCTTGCTCATGAAAATAGTGTGTAGCTTGGCCAGATCCTCGAACTTCTCGACACCGGCATCGGCATGGGCGAGGAGCACCTGTGGATCCTTCTGGAAGATGGCGGCGACGTCGAGGATCGGAATTCCCTGTTCGACCGCCGAAAGCTCCTGCTGCGGGCCACCCATGTAGAAGTCGATCTTGCCGGCAATGAGCAAAGCGCTGTTGGCAGCGTTCGGGCCGCCCTGGACGATTTTGACGTCAAGGCCGTGCTTGGCGTAGGTGCCGTCGGCGACGGCTTGGTAAAAACCGCCATGCTCGGCCTGGGCCAGCCAGTTGGTACCGTAGGTCACCTGATCCAGCGCGTAGGCGGGCGCGGTCAGTGCGCCGACGAGGCCGAAGCCAAGGGCTGCGGAAAAGGCAATGGTGTTCATGAGCTTCGACATGGCAGGCGTTCCCCATTTTTGTGGCCACCAGTCGCCTTGGAAGACGCCGGATTTTCTGCATTTGAGCGGTTGCCTTGCGCTTTGAAAAGCATCAAAATTCGTGCGCAACGATGCCTTTTTGGCATCTCAGGGCGCGCCTGTACCGAAATTGTGCGCGCTGCTTAAAATTAACGCAAAGAGGCGCCCGTGCTGCATTCCAGGAAGCTTCTCTACATGAATGAAATCGCTCGCTGCGGCTCGATCCGCAAGGCGGCGGCGCGGCTGAACGTGGCTTCGTCGGCGATCAACCGGCAGATCCTGGCGCTGGAAGAAGAAATGGGCGCGCCGCTTTTCGAGCGCCTGCCGCGCGGCCTGCGCCTGACGGCGGCCGGCGAACTCTGCATCGAGCATATCCGCGAGGTCTTGAAGACCTACGAGCGGCTGGAGGGGCGGATCCGCAGCCTGAAGACGCAGCAGGCCGGCAAGATCCGGCTGGTGACGACAGTCGGTCTCGCCTCCGGGCCGCTGCCTGAAATTATCGCCCGGTTCCAGCTCAAGCACCCGCGCGTCTACCTGCAACTGCGTAACGACGCCGGCACGACGACGGTCAACCCGGTGCTGACCGGCGAGGTCGACATCGGCCTCGGCTTCAACATTCCGGCAACGCCGGGCATCCGGACGCTGGCAAATTTCGACATCCCGATCGGGGTCGTCTTCCCGCCCGGCCACAGGCTGCTAGCGCCGGGGCCGATCAACCTTGCCGACGTCGTGCAGGAGCGCCTGATCCTGGCACAGCCGGGAACGAGCCTGCGCGATGCCATCGACCTTATGCTGGCGCGTCTCGACGTTCATGTGGAGCCGGTGCTCGAAACCAACGCGTCCGAGATGCTGAAGAAGCTGGTGAAATGCGGGGCGGGGCTGACGATGCTCAATCCGCTCGACGTCATCACCGAGTGCCGCTCCGGCGAACTGGTGTTCCGCCCCATCGCCGAGCCGCATACGCGCCATCAACCGATGAAGCTGTTTGCCCGGGCCCGCGCGCCGCTCGACGCCACGACCAGCCTGTTCGTCGAATATCTGCTCGCCGAACTCGCCGGGCTCGTCACCGAGTTGCAGGCCAAGGGCCACATCGCCCCAGACCGCCCGGCAGCCGCCTGAAAATTACCGAGAGTAGAGGTTGGAAAGCGGGTAGGCCTTGAGATCGTAGAGCATCTCGACGAAACCCTTGACCTGATGTCGGCAGATTGCCGCTCCCTTCTCGGCGGTGCCGAGCGATGCGTCGCCGACGACACCGTTGGGGTTCAGATCGTGGGCGATCCAGGCCAGCGAGTGCGGCGGCAGCGGCTGAATATACTGGGATTGCTCGCGCATCCATTCGGCTTTCGAGACGAAGTTCTGCGCTTTCTCCATCCGCACCAGGTCGGGGCGGAAATGCAGCATCAGCGATGTCTCGACTTCACCGCCGTGAATACCGTAACGGGACTCGTGATCGCTGATCAGACCCTCGGGATTGCCGAACCGGCCCCATTGCGTCGACATGACCGCCATCTGGTAGCGGACGCGCAGTTCGCGGGCGACGATGCTCATGATGTCGACATTGCCGCCATGGGAATTGACGATCACCATCTTGCGCAGGCCAGTTTCCGCCACCTTGGCACCGATCGCCGTCCACACCGGAATTAGCAGTTCAGCACCCAGCGACAGCGTGCCGGGACCGTAGACATGCTCGTTGGCCTTGCCGATTTCCTGCGTCGGAAGCACCAGAATATCGAGATCGTCCTGCCGCTGGGCGCGCAATTCGGCCAGCATGCCATTGGCTATCGCCACATCCGTCGCCACGGGCAGGTGCGGGCCGTGCTGCTCGGTGGACGCGATCGGCAGGATAGCGATGGTGGTGTCTGGCGACAGCCCGGCAAAATCGTAGGTATTCAGCTCGTTCCAGTAAAATGGCGTCGGCATCGACCCGTTCCTCGTTGTCTGTGGCTTATGGGTTACGGAAATCGACCGGGCACGAAAAGCATCAATTTGTGGCCGTGCTGCTGCCTTTTTGAGGACGATGACATCTAGCGCTGCCGCATGCCTGCCCGCCGCTGGAAAAAGTAAAGCCCGATGCCGGGAACGAGAACTATTGTTCCGCGTAATCATGGTGATATCAGTTTGGCCACCTAAGGCTCCGCCGAAACGACTTGCCTAAGCCTTTTTGACCCCCGGGAGTGCAGCCTTGCTCACCATCCACCGCGATACCACCCCCTCCGTGCGCCAGGCCGACACGGGCGTTGACCTTCCCGACAAAGTCATCTGGATGGACCTCATGGATCCGACGGCGGAGGAAATTGCATTCGTCGAGGCCGGAGCCCATATCAAGGTGCCGTCGCGGGATGCCCTGAGCGAGATCGAGGCATCGAGCAGGCTCTCGAGGCAGGGCGACCACCTCTATCTCAGCACTCCGGTCATCGGCCACGCGACGCTGGACGATGCTGAACTGTCGCCAGCCGGCTTCGTGCTCGGCAAAGACATTCTCGTCACCATCCGCTACGCATCGCTGCCGACGTTCGACGCAGTTGTGGAGCGGATGAACAAGGATGGCACTATCGCCAGCAGCGTCGGGGTATTCACCTCGCTGCTGGAAGCCATAGTAGACCGTGGCGCCGACGCACTCGAGCATCTCGGGGCCGCCATCGACGAAGTCTCAAGATCAATTTTTCGAGGCAAGATTTCGGGTCTCAAAGACCCTAGCAAGGCGACCGCAACGCTGCACCGGACGCTGTCCAGGATCGGCGGCCTTGGCGACCGCCTGTCGAAGGCGCGCGACGTGCTTCTCGGCGTCGGGCGGATCGCATCTTTCAGCGGCGACGTTGGGCATGAATGGCTGGCGCCCGAATTCCGCGACCGGTTGGCGGCGGTCTGCAAGGACGTCGTGTCGCTCAGCGACTACGAGACGCACCTCTCCGACAAGATCCAGTTTTTGCTCGACGCCGTGCTCGGTTACATCAACATCGAGCAGAACGAAATCTTCAAGGTGCTGACCATCGCCTCTGTCGTCGGCGTGCCGCCAACCCTGCTCGCCGGTATCTGGGGCATGAATTTCAAGTCGATGCCGGAGCTTTCATGGACATGGGGCTATCCGATATCGTTGGCACTGATCGCCCTCAGCGCCATCCTGCCACTCGTCTGGTTCCGCCGGAAGGGCTGGTTCTGACGCAGTGAGAGTGGCGACACCGCTAACCGCCTGACTCTGGCTTCAATCCGCCTTTGCCGGACCGACAGAGCCGCGTTCGATGATAGACGTCGGCAGGACGATCCGTTGCGGCGCATGCGTATCTCCCTTCAGCCGGCGAATCAGCAACTCGGCAACCGCTTTTCCCATTTCATAGACGGGCTGATCCACCGCCGTGATCGGCGGCGTCGTGACACTGGTCCAATCGGCATCGTGGAAGGTGACCAGCGATACGTCCTGCGGCACGCTGAGGCCGAGATCGCGAATAGCCTTGTAGATCTCCAGGCCGATGATGCTGTCGGAGGCGATGATCGCGGTGGGGCGATCCGGTTCCGACATGATATTCGCCACGATCGATGCCGTGCGGGCTTTCTTGGCGCCGAACATGAGATAGCGTTCCGGATCTGGGATATTGGCTTCCGCACAGACCGCGAGCAGGCCGGCAATGCGCTCGCGCACGGTTGACGTCGGTATGTGGTTGAAGTTCCAGCCCGGGCCTGCCTCCGCTTCGGCCGCCGTGAAATAGGCGATCCTGCGGTGGCCTGCGGCCACCAGCAGCCGCGCCACCCGGCTGGCGGCATCCCTGTCATCGACGGTCACGGTGTCGACGTTGAAATCCTGCAGGGGGCGGTCGAGCAATGCCAGGGGACGGCCGGAGCGGTCGATGTCCCTGAGATGGGCGATCTCCCGGCTATCCGATGGCGAGACGATCAGTCCATCGACCCGCTTGCCGATCAGCACCCGCACTGCGGCCTTCTCGGCCTCGAGTTCTTCACCGGAATTGGCGAGGATGACGTTGAAACCGGACGCCCGTGCGACATCGCTGATGCCGCGCACCGCAAGGCTGAAGAAGGGATTTTCGATATCGCCGACGACCACACCCAGCAGGCCGGACTTTCCGGTCGTCATGCTCCGGGCCAGTTCGTTCGGCCGGTAATCGAGCGCCTTGGCCGCAGTCATGACGTCCGCATGGACCTTGTCGCTGACGACGCCATAGCCGCCGAGCACGCGGGCCGCCGTCGCCTTCGAGACATTGGCCGCCCGGGCCACATCCGCAACCGTCACGGCGCGGGTTTTCACGGATATTTTTTTCATCCCGGCAACGACTACAAGAGATGTTGACGAACCGTCAATCCGAATATACCAATTATCAATGAGACCGGTCTCACTAACGTAGAAACCGGTCTCATCCGCATAAAAGTGAGTTTTCGGGTAACAAGAACCATGCAGCTGAACGTCGGCGCGAGCCTTCCGACGGTGCCAAATGGCGTGCCCGTTCGACCCAAAAAACAAGTTCAGAGGAGAACGACATGCGCATGATGGGAATAATCAGATTTGTGAAGCCGGCAGCTCTATCGGCCGCGCTGGTTTTTGCAGCGGCTTTGGCAGCCGTCGGCACGAGCCCCGGGGCCTTTGCCGCAGACGACAACAAATACGGCCTGATCGACGCCAAGCAGATCAGCGTCGGGACGATGGGCGATGCCAAGCCTTACGTCTTCACCACAGCAGACGGCCAGTTCACCGGTTTCGATATCGAGCTTTTCCTCGATGTCGCCAAGCGCATGGGCTTCACCAAGGAGCAGGTTATCTTCACCGGCCAGGACTTTTCGGCGCTGATACCCTCGGTCGCCAACGGTCGCTTCGACGTGGCGGTTGCCGCCATCGGCACCACCGCCAAGCGCAAGGAAACCGTCGATTTCTCCGATGGCTACCTTGCCGGCTATCTCTCCGTGCTGACCGCCGACAAGGCGATTACCGGCGCGGAAGGCCTCAAGGGCAAGCGGCTGGGCGTAGTCCAGGGGACGCTGCAGGAAATCTATGCCGCGAAGACTTTCACCAGCACAGATCTGGTGAAGTTTCCCGACAACAACTCGGCGGTTTCCGCGCTGAACAACGGTACTGTCGACGCGCATTTCCTCGATTACGAAGCCGCCAAGCAGTATTCAGAGCGTTATCCAGCCCTAAAGATCGCAGTCAATATCCCGTCCTTCGATGCACCTGCCGGCTTCGTCATCAAAAAGGGCAACGATGCCTTCCGCGAAGCACTGAACACCGGCCTACACGCTGCGATGCAGGACGGCACCTGGAAGAAACTTTACGAAAAGTGGTTCCCGGGTTCGCCGATGCCAGCAGACTATCTCCCGAAATAACGACGCCTGGCCGGCTGCCGGCAACAACCAGACAGCCGGCACACCATCGATAGCAAGGGGATAGGAATGGACTGGCTTGAGAATTTGCGTCGCAGCTTCCTCGACTGGAACGCGATGCTCGAGGTCATGCCGGCGATGATCACCGTCGGACTGAAGAATACGCTGATCCTCGCTTCCACGTCGACAGTACTGGGCGTGGTCATCGGCATGATACTGGCCGTCATGGGTATCTCGCAGTCGCGCTGGCTGCGAATTCCGGCACGGCTCTATACCGACATCTTCCGCGGCCTCCCGGCGATCGTCACGATCCTGCTGATTGGTCAGGGCTTTGCCCGCATCGGCCGCGAACTTTTCGGTCCGTCTCCTTTTCCACTCGGCATTCTTGCTCTCAGCCTGATTGCCGGTGCCTATGTCGGCGAGATCTTCCGCGCCGGCATCCAGAGCGTGGAGCGCGGGCAATTGGAAGCCTGTCGGGCGCTCAGCATGAGCTACGGGCAGGGCATGCGGCTCATCATCATTCCGCAGGGAATACGGCGGGTGCTGCCGGCGCTGGTCAACCAGTTCATCGGCAACGTCAAGGATTCGAGCCTCGTCTACTTCCTCGGGCTGCTGGCTTCCGAACGCGAGATCTTCCGCGTCGGCCAGGATCAGGCCGTCGTCACCGGCAACCTGTCGCCGCTGCTTCTGGCCGGCGTCTTCTATCTCGTCATCACCGTGCCGCTGACCCATGTGGTCAACGCCATCGACACCAATCTCAGGCTCGGCAAGCACAAGGGCGGCGAGCCGACCAGCGGGCTCGCCGAAGTCAGCGAACTGGCGAGCGTGGTGGATACGGGCTCCGGCAGTCCTATACCACCAAACGGCCCGAAATTCCGGGGCGGCAGCCTTGAAGTCAGCAATTTGTCGATGGCCTACGGCAATCTCGAGGTCCTCAAAGGCGTCGACCTCACGGTCAAGCCGGGCACGGTGACCTGCATCATCGGTCCGTCCGGCTCGGGCAAATCGACGTTGCTGCGGTGCCTGAACCGCCTGGTCGAGCCGAAGGGAGGCGATGTGCTTCTGGATGGCGCCAGCATCCTGACGATGAAGCCGGAGAAGCTGCGCCGTCGGGTCGGCATGGTGTTCCAGCATTTCAACCTCTTCCCCGACCACACCGCCCTCGAAAACGTCATGCTGTCGCTGACCAAGATAAAGGGCATGGGCAAGCGCGAGGCGGAGGCGATCGCCGAGGCCCGGCTGGCGGATGTCGGACTTGCGACCCGCAAGCACCACCGTCCGGGCGGCCTTTCCGGCGGCCAGCAACAGCGCGTGGCGATTGCCCGAGCGCTGGCCATGGATCCGGAGGTGATCCTGTTCGACGAGGTCACCAGCGCACTCGACCCGGAACTGGTGAAGGGCGTCCTCAACCTGATGGCCGATCTCGGCAAGCGCGGCATGACCATGGTCGTCGTCACCCACGAAATGGGTTTTGCCCGCAAGGTCGCCGACCAGGTCATCTTCATGGACGAGGGAAGGGTGATCGAGGCGGGCACGCCATCTCAGATCTTCGACACCCCAAGCAGTCCTCGTCTCAGACACTTTCTCGCCGAGGTGCTTTAGCGCAAGAACCCCGGTGCCGTTCAACCACCACACCGCCAGCATCAACTACAAAGGTTATCCCAGAATGTCAGTCTCATCCGCCAAGAAGGTCATCGTTGTCGGCGCCGGTATTTTCGGCGTGGCATCCGCCGTCAATCTCGCCCGCCTGGGTGTCCAGACGACGCTGGTCAATGACGGTCCGCCTGCCAACGGCGCATCCGGCCGTTCGCTGTCATGGCTCAACTCGTCCCGGAAGCGCTCCGAGGCCTATCACCGGCTGCGCATGGTTGGCATCGATCGTCACCGGACGCTTGCGGCCAAATATCCCCAGGCTTCATGGCTGCGCTTCGACGGCGGGCTGACCTGGGATGCCGACGACGCATCCAACGAAATCCGCGAGGCCTTCGCGTTCGAGCGACAGATCGGCTACGATGCCAAGCTGCTATCGGCCGACGACATAGCCGATGCGACGCCCGGCGTCGATGCGCGTCCGGTCACGCCGCAGGGGGCCATCCTCAATCCCGGCGAAGGCTGGGTAGATCTGCCGAGCCTGATCGACGTGCTGCTGTCGGAGTTCAAGGCCCTCGGCGGCACTGTGATCACCGATGCCGGGAAAGTCACGCCGCGTAAAACCGATGGCCGTGTCGATGGCGTCACGACCTCGAGCGGCCGCGAGTTCGATGCCGATACCGTGTTGCTCGCCACCGGACCGGCCGTTCCGCGCATGGCCGCCGAGCTTGGACAGACCATCGCCGACGGCACGCCGGTTTCGCTGCTGGTAAAGACCAAGCCTGTCGACCTGCCGCTGAAAGCAGTCCTCAACACCCCGCGCGTCGCTGTCCGCCAGACACCGACCGGTGCCCTGGTGCTGGATTCCGGTTGGTCGGAGGAGGAAGTGATCGTCAAGGCCGATGGCAGCTACGAGGTCAAGGATTCGACGGTTCAGGGCCTTCTCGACGAGGCATCCCGTGTTCTCGAGGGCAATCCGAAGCTCGAACTCGATAGCTACGGCGTCGGCCCGAAGCCTATCCCGGGCGACGGAGAGCCGGTTTTCGGGGCGCTGACGAAGGTACCTGGCTGCTATGTCGCCTTCAGCCACAGCGGCGCGACGCTTGGGCTGATCGCCGGTGAATTGATTGCGGACGAGATTGCCACTGGCAATCTGCATCCGTTGCTGGCCGAATTCCGTCCGGAGCGGTTTTCCTGATCATCACCTAGATATCTCTCGTGCGTTATACGAACAAATGTCGATTAACGCACTAATATCTTGCTGCCGAGCCCTTGGGCCGGTATTCCAGACGACGACCGCAGATAGATTTCGGTCATACGGTCGTCGGAGAATCACGCATGGACAAAACAATCGGCAGCACCGCAGAAGCCGTCGCTGATATCGGCGATGGCGCAACGGTTATGATCGGCGGGTTCGGTGGCTCTGGCGCCCCGATAGAGCTGATCCACGCCCTGATCGACAAAGGGCCGAGGAACCTTACCGTCATCAACAACAATGCCGGCAACGGTCGCATCGGCATCGCGGCGATGATCGATGCCGGCATGGTGCGCAAGATGATCTGCTCTTTCCCGCGCTCATCCGACCCGCGCGCATTTACCGATCGGTATCTCGCCGGAGAGATCGAGCTGGAACTCGTTCCGCAGGGAACGTTGGCCGAGCGCATCCGCGCTGGCGGCGCCGGCATTCCGGCATTCTACACGCCGACGGCCTTCGGCACCGAACTCGCGGAAGGCAAGCCGATCGCCGAATTCGAGGGCAGGTCCTATGTCCAGGAGCGCTGGCTGAAAGCCGATTTCGCCATCGTCAAGGCCCATGTTGGCGACGTCCACGGCAACCTCACCTACAACAAGGCTGGCCGCAACTTCAATCCGCTGATGTGCATGGCGGCCGCAAGGACAATCGTCCAGGTCTCGAAAATCGTCGCTGCCGGCGAGATCGATCCGGAACAGGTCGTCACGCCCGGCATCTTCGTCAACCACATTGTCGAGGTCGCCAATCCCCGGCAGGAAGAAGACCTCATTCGAGCCGGAGTGGCCTACGCATGACCATCGATACCCGCGAAGACATCAAGCTCTCCAACGCCCAGATCGCCTGGCGCGCGGCGCAGGACATTGCCAACGACGCCTATGTGAACCTCGGCATCGGCTTTCCCGAGATGGTGGCGCGCTACCAGCCGCCCGGCCGGCAGGCTATCTTCCACACCGAGAACGGTATCCTCAACTTCGGCGAACCGCCGGCTCCAGGAGAAGAAGACTGGGACCTGATCAACGCCGGCAAGAAAGCCGTGACCCTGAAGCCGGGGGCCGCCTTCTTCCATCACGCCGACAGCTTTGCGATGGTGCGCGGCGGACATCTGGATGTCGCCATTCTTGGCGCCTACCAGGTTGCGCAGAACGGCGACCTGGCGAACTGGCGGGTCGGCAGCAAGGGCGTGCCGGCGGTCGGCGGGGCGATGGATCTCGTGCACGGCGCCAAGCAGGTTTGCGTCATCACCGAGCATGTCACCAAGGCGGGAGAACCCAAGCTCGTCGAGAAATGCACGTTTCCCCTGACAGGAGTCGGCTGCATCACGCGCGTCTATACAAGCCACGCGGTCGTCGACATCGTTGACGGCCGCTTCGTGTTGCGTGAAAAGCTTGCCGCCATGTCGCTCGAGGAGTTGCAAGCAATGACCGGGGCGACGCTGCATATCGACGGCGAGGTCGGCGATCTCGTCGTCCCCGAACTCCGAGGAGGCCCCCATGGCTGATGCATTCATCTGCGATTATATCCGGACGCCCATCGGCCGCTTCGGCGGCTCGCTGTCCTCGGTGCGCGCCGACGATCTCGGCGCCATTCCACTGAAGGCCCTGATGGAGCGCAATGCCTCTGTCGACTGGGATGCCGTCGACGATGTGATCTTCGGCTGCGCCAACCAGGCAGGTGAAGACAATCGCAACGTCGCGCGCATGTCGTCGCTGCTGGCCGGCCTGCCCCATTCGGTCTCGGGCACGACCATCAACCGCCTCTGCGGTTCCGGCATGGATGCCGTCATTGCGGCGGCCCGCGCCATCAAGGCGGGAGAGGCCGAATTGATGATTGCCGGCGGTGTCGAGAGCATGTCGCGCGCGCCCTTCGTCATGCCCAAGGCCGAGACGGCGTTTTCGCGCAGCGCCGAAATCCACGACACGACCATCGGCTGGCGCTTCGTCAACCCGCTGATGAAGAAGCAGTACGGCGTCGACAGCATGCCGGAGACGGGAGAGAACGTCGCGGAGGACTACAAGGTCAGCCGTCACGACCAGGATGCCTTTGCCGTTCGCAGCCAGGACAAGGCCGCCGCCGCCCAGACAAGCGGCCGGCTGGCACGGGAGATCACCGCCGTCACCATCCCGCAGCGCAAGGGTGACCCGATCGTGGTCGACAAAGACGAACATCCGCGCGCAACGACGATGGAGGTGCTGGGCAAGCTCGGTACCCCGTTCAAGAAAGAGGGCGGCACCGTCACCGCCGGCAATGCGTCCGGCGTCAACGACGGGGCGGCATCGCTCATCATTGCCTCGGAAGCGGCAGCCCGGAAATACGGCCTGACGCCCATCGCGCGCATCCTCGGCGGCGCTGCTGCCGGCGTGCCGCCACGGGTGATGGGCATCGGCCCGGTACCCGCATCCCGCAAACTGATGGCGCGCCTCGGCATGACGCAGGACCAGTTCGACATCATCGAGCTGAATGAGGCATTCGCGAGCCAGGGGCTCGCTGTCCTGCGCGAACTCGGCATCGCCGACGACGACGCCCGCGTCAACCGCAACGGCGGCGCAATTGCGCTCGGTCACCCGCTCGGCATGTCCGGCGCACGCATCACCGGCACGGCAGCACTGGAGCTGAAGGAAACCGGCGGTCGGTACGCTTTGTCCACTATGTGCGTCGGCGTCGGGCAGGGGATCGCAATCGCCCTCGAGCGGGTCTGATCTACGCTCGGTTTGAGAGCGCAAAACGCTGGCAGAGCGGGCCAATATGACGACCGGCGGATCTTTTCATGCAAAGTGAATCCGCCGATCCTGACATTTGTTGACACGGAAGAAATGACCTGTCAGGAGGAGTCATGGCCCCACGTCAATCTCGTAACGTCTCGCTGACCCCCGAGCTGGAAGCTTTCATTCATGAAAGCCTGGCTACGGGTGACTATGCCAACGCCAGTGAAGTGGTTCGCGCCGCCTTGTGCAGGCTGCGCGACGGTGCAGCAGTGCCTGCGACTTCATCTGTCAGGGATTGGCCCAAGGGCGGCGGCGAATGCGGCGCGCTGATCCGGAGCATGGACTGGAACAAGAGCCTTCTCGGCCCCATCGAAGGATGGAGCACGGAGATGCGGACGACCGTTGCCAACATCGTCAATTCGCCCGTGGCAAAAGTCCTCATGTGGGGCCGCCACCACGTCATGCTCTATAACGACGCCTACCGGGAGATTGCCGGCGAGCGCCACCCTTCAGCCTTAGGAACACCCGTTGCCGTGGCATTTCCCGAAGTATGGGATTGGAACCGTTCCATTCTCGAAGCGGGTCTGCGCGGCGAAATCGTGACGCATCGCGATCAGCCTATCGTGTTCAATCGGCCTGACGGCCCGCAGACCATGTTTCTCGATCTCTTCTACACACCTGTGTATGACGCGGACGGCCATGTGGGCGGGGTCATGTGCACCATCGTCGACAACAGCGCGCGGCTCCTGGCCGAAACGCGACTGGCGGAGAGGGAAGCCGAGCTGCGCAGCGTCACCGACGCCGTGCCCATGCTGATTTCCTACGTCGATCAGGATCATATCTATCGATTTGCCAACGGCACCTACCGCGATTGGTTCGGGGTCGATCCCCAAAGCATGGTCGGCCGGCATGTAAGCGATGTCATCGGCGAAAAGGCCTATGCAGATCGCCGCCAATCAATCGTTCGTGGCCTCGCCGGCGAGACTTTCGCGTCCGAAGCGCAACTTGCCTATAACGGTGGCGCCCTGCGCCGCATCGAGATCCGCTATGTCCCACATTTCGGAGCAGATGGCGCCGTCCTCGGGGTCCACATTCTTGGCATCGACGTCGAGGAACGCGCGCAGCGTGAAACCGATCTCGCTGTCAGCAACAAGCGCTTCCGCTACGCGATGGACGCTGTGCACGGCGTGCTTTGGACCAACAGCGCCGATGGCCGGATGATCGGGGAGCAGCATGGCTGGTCCAAGCTGACCGGCCAGACCGCGGAAGAATATCAGGGCTACGGCTGGTCGAATGCCGTCCATCCCGACGACGCGGCTGCGACCGTAGAAGCCTGGAAAGAGGCCGTGGCGACCAAGAGCATGTTCATTCACGAGCACCGGGTGCGCCGCCACGACGGTTCCTGGCGTCAGTTTGCCATCCGTGGCCTGCCGATCCTCGACGCATCCGGCGACATCGTCGAATGGGTCGGCGTCCACACCGATATCACCCATCAGCGAGCGGCCGAAGCAGCGCTTCGCGAACAGGCCGAGGTGCTGTCGCGGCAGGTCCGCCATCGCGAACGCGCCGAGGAGCAGCTGCGACAGGTCAACGAGAATCTGGAAGCGCGGGTCGTTGCCGAGATCGGCGAACGACGCGCCGCCGAGGCGAAGCTCGCCCAGGCGCAAAAGATGGAGACCGTCGGCAAGCTGACCGGCGGCGTGGCCCACGATTTCAACAACCTGCTGCAGGTCGTCTCCGGTAACCTTCAGCTGCTTGCAAGGGATATCGCCGGCAACCCGAGGGCCGAAACCCGAGTGGCCAACGCCATGGCGGGCGTATCCCGCGGCTCGAAGCTTGCGAGCCAGCTTCTGGCCTTCGGACGCCGGCAGGCGCTCGAGCCGAAGGTCGTCAATATCAGCCGCTTCGTGCGCGGCATGGACGACATGCTGCGAAGGGCTATCGGCGAGGCAATCGAGGTGGAGACCGTCGTGACCGGTGGGCTCTGGAACACCTTCATCGATCCCGCGCAGGTCGAAAATGCGCTTCTCAATCTCGCCATCAACGCCCGCGATGCGATGGCAGGTCGCGGCAAGCTGACAATCGAGCTCGCCAACGCCCATCTCGACGACAGCTATGCGCTGGAGCACGACGAAGTCACGCCCGGCCAGTATGTCATGCTTGCGGTCAGCGACACGGGTACCGGAATGTCGCCAGATATCATCGACAAGGTGTTCGAGCCGTTCTTCTCCACCAAGGCAGAAGGCAAGGGTTCGGGTCTGGGCCTGTCGATGGTCTACGGTTTCGTCAAGCAGTCGGGCGGCCACGTCAAGATATACTCCGAGGTCGGCGAGGGCACGACGATCAAGCTCTACCTGCCACGCGCGATGCAGTCCGAAGATATGGAAGTCGCCGTCGATACCGGTCCGATCACCGGTGGCACGGAGACGGTGCTGGTTGTCGAGGATGACGATGCCGTGCGCGACACCGTCGTCAACCTGCTCACCGACCTTGGCTATCGCGTGCTGAAAGCGATCGATGCGGCAAGCGCCCTGAGCGTGATCGAGAGTGGCATACCGATCGACATCCTGTTCACAGACGTCGTCATGCCCGGCACCCTGAAAAGTCCTGAACTTGCCCGCAAGGCTCGGGAACGCCTGCCTGATATCGCCATCCTGTTCACGTCCGGCTATACCGAAAACTCGATCGTCCATGGCGGAAAGCTCGACGCCGGAATCGAGCTGCTTTCCAAGCCCTACACACGCGAGGCAATGGCCCGCAAGTTCCGCCACGTACTCGCCAACCGAAGCCAGAGATTGAAGCCCGCGGAAAGCGGACCCGCCTCGAACCCGTCTCTGGAAGCGCCGGCATCGAGCGCATCGATCACGACGCGGCTGACGGTTCTTCTGGTGGAAGATGACAACCTGATCCGTGTCAGCACCGGCGAAGCGTTGAAGAACGCCGGCTGCATCGTTGTCGAGGCAGGCAGCGCCGAGGAGGCCATGGCTGCCCTGGAGACAGTCCCCTTCGACGTGCTGGTTACCGACGTCAACCTGCCAGGGGCGTCAGGCGCCGACTTGGCGAAGCGCGCGCGTTCCGTGCGACCGTCGGCGGCGATCGTCTTTGCAACGGGCGATCCCTCAAGCGTGAAGAGCGAAATCGGTGCCGTTGTTGTCGGCAAGCCCTATCATGCCGAGGCACTGATAGCGGCCGTAGAAAGATCCTGGGCCGCAGTGTCGAACGGCGCTAGCGCCGGTGGAGAGAACGAGAACTCGCAACAGCAGGGTGGACGTTTCAGCAATTCTACATCAACGACGACCTGATCAGGCGAGACTGGCTGTAGCAAATCCGGCGTACGCTTTGAATTTCCAGTGACCGAACTTATTTCTGGAATAGACGTTTAGAGCCGACCGGAGGAACCAGTGATGACCACGCGATGCCAGGGCTGCAACGACGGCCAGAAGTTTCCCTTTGATTTCTCGATGGCATTGCAGCCGATAGTCAATATTACAGATGGAACCGTCTACGCCCACGAAGCATTGGTGCGCGGCGTCAACGGCGAGGGAGCAGCCACTGTCCTTTCCTCGGTGGACGCCGAAACCCGCTATGCGTTCGACCAGCAGTGCAGGGTGAAGGCTATCGAACTGGCAGCGAAAGTGTTCCCGCAACAGAACCGGCCGCGTCTGTCCATCAACTTCATGCCGAACGCCGTCTACGAGCCACGCGCCTGCATTCGGCTCACCTTGGCAACTGCTTTGAAAACCGGGTTCCCGGCAGACCACATCATTTTCGAGTTCACCGAAGTCGAGGAACTCGACACCAAGCACATTCTCGGCATCCTCGAAACCTACCGTGAAATCGGCTTCAAGACGGCGGTCGACGATTTCGGCGCAGGTCACGCCGGCCTGGGCCTACTATCGAAATTCCAGCCCGATATCGTCAAGCTGGACATGGAACTGGTTCGGAATATCGACAGCCATAAAGCCAAGCAGACTATCGTTCGCCACACCGTTGCGATGCTGAAGGATATGGGCATAACTCCCCTCTGCGAAGGTATCGAAACCCGTGCCGAACAGACGGTGCTGGAGGATCTGGGGGTTGAGCTGATGCAGGGATACCTGTTTTCCAAGCCGGTCTTCGAGGCTGTAGCAGGCGAAATTCACGGTCTCGGCGGAAGATCCACCGAGACCTGAATTTCCCCCTGAAGAGGTCATGCGGACCCGAGCCCTTTCTTCAGGAGCACGGCCCTTATCTTGGAAATCGCCGCCTCCCGATCCGTTCCATAGGGGATCAAGCCCTTCAGCCGTCCATCGGCGCCAATCATCAGCAGAGTGATGGTATGGCTCATATGGTAGTTGCCATCCTCGCTCGGCACTTTTTCAGCGCGGATCATCCACCCGTCCATGACCTTGCGCATTTCCTCAGGCCTGCCAGTCACACCGACGATACGATCGCCGAAAGCGGAGACATAATCGTGCATGATGGCTGGCGTGTCGCGCTCGGGATCGACAGAGAAGAAGTAGGCCGCGAGATCCTTGCCCTCGGGACCGAACGTCTGGAGCCAGTCCGTAACCTCGAGGAGCATCGTCGGGCACACCTCGGGGCAATTGGTATATCCGAAATAGACAAGGGCCGGGCGGCCATGGAAAACGCTCTTGTCGACTGGACGCCCGCGATCGTCGCTCAACGAAAACGACGCGTCGAAGGGCCCACTGCGTGGTTCGGACGCGTAAAGCCAGACCAGCGAGCCAACGAGGCAGGATACGAACATGCCTGCGGCTATCGACGCGCTCAGCAAAAGGGTGCGGGGCCTCATTTTGAATGCCCCGCGTGATCGGCATGCCCACCGGCAGCCTTATCCAGCATCACTGTTCCGGCGAAGCTCGCAAACAGCGCAACCGTTGCTGGATCGAGCGAGCGCTCGGCCGTCGCCAACTCGTTGGTTAGCGCCCTCGCATCAGCCACATCGACGCCGAGAGTTTCGAGCACTGCCGGGTCCTTGAGACTGTCGCCGCTGCAGAGCAGCGCTTCGAACCCATGTGGACCTTTCCTCAGCAACACCCTACCGCCACGTCCATCCTGCTGCCAGGCGGCAATGGCCCAGTCGTTCCGGACAATGATGAGGTCCGTCGTCAGCGGCTTCTCTGGCGTCTCGAACTGCTTGCGCATCGTCTGCCGGATCTCCTGCTTCGGATCCATCGACATGCCCGGCATATCCATTCCGCCCATATCCGTCTTTCCCACCTCCATGCCAGGCATGGTGTGATCGTCCCCGGCCTGTTCGGCACCAGCAGCCGGGGCGCTCATGTCACCGCCCGCACTGCCGACGTCAAAGGCGACCTCGACGGCGCCCGCCTTGGCGAAAGTCAACGTCGCGGTGATTGTTTCGCCGCGTTTGAAGGGTTCACGGACATCCATGAACATCAGGTGGTAGGCGCCCGGCTTGAACAGGATGGTCTTCCCGGCCGGGATCTCGATGCCATCGCGCAGCTCGCGCATGATCATGATCCCATTGTCGATACTCATCTGGTGCAGCTGGACGCTGCTGGCACGGGGGGAGGTCACCGAAACCAGGGTGTCGTTTTGCGGGCCGGTATTGGTGATCGCGAGATAGCCGCCTCCGACCTTTGCGCCCGGCAGCATGGCGCGTGCTTGGGCGTTGTCGATCCTGATCGTATCGGCCGCAAAGCCCGGCGTCGAAAACATCGCCGCCAAGGCGAAGAGAGCGGCTGCGATTATTCTGCTCATGACGAAACTCCCGACTGGAAGACCCGGCTTATGGCGGGAATGAAGCGGATGACGACCTGGTCGATAACAACCATGGCAACGATGGCAAGGCCGGTCAGGGGAAAGAGGACGCCGAAGACGATGGCGATCAGCCAGAGGCCGAGATAGACGGATTTGTCTTGTGGCATCGGTGGCACGCCGAGACGCCCTGCCGGTCGCCGCTTCCACCACATTGCGACGCCGGTGACGCAGGAAAGCACGATCGCAATGCAGGTCGCCAGCATCACGAGCTGGTTGAACAATCCCCATTGCTGGCCCTGGTGGAGGTTGATGCCCCACTCGATCGCGCGGCCCAGCGCCGGGTACTGGTCGTAGGAAAGATCGACGAGCGGCTTTCCCGAATACTGGTCGATGTGGACTGTGCGTTCCTTGCCGAGATCGCCGAAATAGTGGCTTGCCGTATAGACGCCGGTGTCGGTCGAAGGAATGGCGAGGTCGGCACCCCGAACCATCCCCAGCCCGTGTATGATCTCCACAGCCCTGTCGAGGCCGATGGGTTTCACAGCCTGGGCTGCGGCGATGTCGGAGAGCGGCACAGGTGCGTTTTCAACGACCCATCCGGCCCGCGCGACGACGTCCTGCGTCACCTTGGTCGAGACCGGAACGTTGTCCCAGAGCGCTGCCGGCGCGCCGAGGTCATGGGCGGTCAGCCAGGCGTTGACATTGGCGCCCCAGTAGCCGGACCAGGGCAGCCCGCTGAAGGCGAGGAAGAAAATGACGATGCCGGCGATGGCCCCGGTGACAGCATGAAGGTCGCGCCAAAAAACCCGCCGTGACGGTTTCCCACGGACTGTCAGGACGCCGCCCGTCTGTTGTCGCGGCCACCAGAGGTAAATGCCGGTGACGACCAGCACCAGCGCGAAACCGGCGACGATCTCGATGATCCGGTTTGTCCATTCGCCGAAATATTCGAGACTGTGGATCCGCTTGACGACCCAACCGAACTCCTCCTTGGAATCGACCTTGCCAAGGACAGCGCCATTGTGCGGATTGACGTAGACGATGGTGGACACGCCGTCCTTTGCCACGGTGACCTCGGCCGAGCGGGTCGCAGATGCAGCCTCCCGGTAGTTGGTCACTTTGGCGCCCGGAATGCTCCCCACCGCGACATCGACGATCTGCTGCGGCGACTGCATCGGCCCTAAATCGTTGACGATATGGCGATGCGCGTAGAACGTATCGGCGATCTCATCCTTGAAAAGGTAGAGCGATCCGGTGATCGCCAGATTGAGCATGAACGGGATGACCAGCAGGCCGGCGAAAAAATGCCAGCGCCAGATGGCCCGGTAGAGCGAAACATGGGTAGTAGACGGAGCCGACGGGTCGGCCGCTGCAAAAGCAGACATGGAATTCCCCCTGGGGATCGCGACGACGCAGATGATCTCGTGCGGGGGAGGAAATGACCGTTGAGGTCATCGCCTTGTGCAGACCCGCTGCGGCGTCCGGAACGAGCAGTCCGATACGCGACAGGCAACCTGCAAATGGCATTCTCCCGCAGCCTTGCGGGCTCTCCGCCCACGATCATACGGCCGCCGTTGACAGAACGCGTCACAGCTCAGGCCGCAACGCAGGCTCAGGCAACGATCGACAGAAGTGGTGGGGCGCGGGGGCCGCTGTTCGGAGGATAGAGCCGGCGGTGAAAGGCGACCGAGAGAGGCGCCGCCAGGCGGGCGAAGACGAAGGGGAGGTGGCCGTAGTCGAAAACGGGTGCTGCCGGCAGAAGTGCGGCCGGAGCGGTCTGGCAAAGGTAGCATCCGGGAATATGGACTTCGCCATGCGCCTTTCCATCTGCGTCGCGATAGGTGATGCAGAAGATCGGCAAGGTGCCATCGGGCAGGCGATACTGGGCGAGTTCTGCCGGGGTCAGTTGATCGGGGCTTGAAATGGCCGGCTGCGCACCGAAGCCGACAAACACGACGGCCAGCGCGCACAGCAGGCGCACCGTCCATTGCCTTATGTCGGAAGAAACCGTCCTCATATCGCCCACCACATCGACCGTAACGGTGGTACGTCATTACGCTGGCGAGCTCAATGCGGCAAATTGCACAGATCAGTGCATGGTCGAGGCTCTCCACTACGACAGCCGCGCACATTTCTGCGCGCGGCTGCATTTACGGCTGGCTTACTGGACCGGAGGGCGGACTGGCTGGGCGGCAGGACCGTTGAGGCGATCCATCAGCTGCATCAGCGTGTCCGAGCAAACCTTCATCGGTTCGTCATCGGCGCATTTTACGTCGATCCGGGTATCACCGTGGTCGATATGGAAGTGCGCAGCCTTGGACGGCGGTGGTGGCGGGGGTGGGCGATGGCCGCGAGGTCCCATGTCGCCATCCGGTCCGCCGGGAGGAGGACCCATGCGATCCGGGCCGCCATCAGGGCCACCAGGGCCACCGGGACCACCGCGCATTGGAGGCGCAGGCGGCGGCGGGGGCGGTGCGCCGGGATCGACCACAGGCGCGGGGCCGCCGGGCGGAGGCGGGGCCGGTGGCTGCTGGGCGAAGGCGGTTCCTGCCAGGGCAGCGAACGCGATTGCAGACAGAACATATTTTCTCATCGTATCGACTTTCTGTGAGGTTGAGGATGGGTCAATCGGGATTGCTGGAGTGATCATGGACCCGGTCTGTGGATCAGATCGCCGAATGGCCCGTGCGGTGGAGGACCGGGCGCGCGCAGCGCTTCAGTCTTCCCGTCCTTGTCGACCAGGAAGCTCGCGCGAACGAAGCCCTGGTCGAAGCGGCCCTGAACTGTGACCGCTTCATTCTGCTTGACGAGATCGCCGCCGTCGCCGGCCGGTCCGGTCTCGACCAGGGCCTTGCCGCTGGTATCCTGCAGGATGAACTTGTTGCCGTAGATCTCGGTAACGGTGCCCTTGATGGTGACCAGGCTGGAAGCCGGCATCGTCGCGATGGAAATCGGCGTCATCGGCGCCATTTCCGCCGTCGGACGAACCATCCGCATCGCGCCAGCACCGCCTGCAGCACCGACTGCAAGCGCAATCGCGATCGCCGGGAAGACGATCCAGTGGCGGCGGCGCTCGTGCGGAGGAACGTGGGCGCCGCCCTTGCCGGGACGCTCGCTGCTGTCGTGATCAATCGTCATCTTGGTGCTCCTTTGTAAGTGACAACCGCAATCTAGGCCCTATGTGCCATCACACGGCTGAACCTCGCGGTTCAGATTCAGTTCAGGCAATTTCGCTAGGACTGGGCGATCATTTTGCAGCCGAAAGTCACCTCATGCGCGTACTGCTCGTTGAAGACGACGACGACCTCAGCGGCCGCATCGCTGCGGCACTCAGGTCGGAAAATTTCGTGGTGGATATTGCCCGCAACGGTGAAGATGCCTTGCATGCCGGCCTGACCGAGATGTTCGACGCCGCAGTCCTCGACCTCGGGCTGCCGAAGATCGATGGCGTGACCGTCCTCAAGGGTTGGCGGGAGAGCGAACGCAATCTTCCCGTGCTCGTGCTTACCGCTCGTGACGGATGGCCGGACAAGGTTTCGAGCTTCAAGGCGGGAGCCGACGATTTCCTAGGCAAGCCCTTCAAGATCGAGGAACTCGTGCTCAGGCTTCGCGCCCTTGTGCGGCGCGCCACCGGTCACGCCGCGTCGCGCGTCAGCTGTGGCGGCCTCGTCTTCGATGCCCAACTTGGCACGTTCGAGCTGGATGGCCTGCCTCTGAAGCTCACGGCGCTGGAATGGCGGGTACTGTCCTGCCTGATGCTGCGCAAGGAGACAGTCGTCGACCGGCGGGAACTGAACGAACGGGTCTATGACGGGGATGCCGAAGTGGATTCGAACTCCATCGAGGTCATCATCGGCAGGCTGCGCAAGAAGCTCGGGCCAGACCTCATTGAGACGGTGCGTGGGCGGGGCTACATGCTGACCGCCGCGGCGATGCCATGAAGCTATTTTTCCCCGCGCGACCGAAATCGATAGCCGGCAGACTGCTGATATTTTCGGGTATCTTCGTGACGCTGGCGCTTGTGGTCGCGTCCGCAATCCTGTGGCTGGCACTGAATGCCGTCATCCGCGAGCAGATCGATCAACGCCTCGACACACAGATCGGCGCGCTCGCCTCCGCAGTGACACACGGGCCGGACGGACGGCTTGAGTTGTCGACCATCCTCGATGCGCCGCCATTCGATCGCCCGGGTTCCGGCTGGTACTGGCAGGTGGAGGGCACTGGCCAACGCCTTGCATCGCATTCGCTTCTGGATGGCACGATCGATGCGCCGCCCCCGCGCCAGGACTTTCTCCACATGCTGACGGCCATGCCGACACCCGGGGAAGGCAGGCAAAACGGCCGCAAACTCTATCTTCGCCAGAGCTCGCGCGATATCGACGGCGAGATGGTGCTGATCACCGTGACAGCGCCAGAGGGTGCGTTGGTCGATCCCGCCGTGCGCGCGCTGTTTTGGCTCGTGCCCTGCATGCTGCTTTTGGGCGTGGTGCTGCTGGCCGGCACGCTCTGGCAGATCCGCTTTGGCCTGCGCCCGCTGAAGTCCATGGCAGCCGGCATCGACGCCATCAACCGCGGGGAACAGTCGCGACTCCAGGACGAGGCCACCGTCGAACTGGCCCCGCTCGCCTCGAAAACCAATGCGCTGATCCAAGCGAACGCCGAAAGGCTGGCGGCCACCCGTATCCAGTTTGCAAACCTCGCGCATGGCCTCAAGACACCGGTCGCAAGCCTTTTGCTGGCGCTCGACGGTCGCAATGATCCTGACGGTGCACTCCGAGACCTCGCCTTGCGCATCGATAACCGCATCAAGCATCACCTGAGCTCCGCCAGGCGGGTCATGGCGTCATCTGGGACGGTAGCGCGAACAGAGGTTGCAAAGTCCCTAGCCGACATCCACGGCGCCATCAGCCTGATCCACGCCGAACGCGGCATCGCGTTCAAGGCGGACGTGACGAACGGGCTAGCTGTCGCCTGCGAGGAAAGCGATGTCGAGGAAATGCTGGGAAACCTGATGGACAACGCCTTCAAATGGGCATCGTCGCGCGTTACCGCTGTTGCCGTCAGAGACGGCGCCTTTGTTCGTATCACCTTCGAGGATGACGGACCCGGTATCCCGCAGGAGCGCATAAAGGCAGTGTTGTTGCCCGGTGTCCGGGAGGACGAGCGCGTTCCGGGAGACGGCTTCGGGCTGACCAGTGTGACTGAAATGGCCGGGCTCTATGGCGGATCACTGGTGCTGGAGCCGGCATCGCCGACCGGCCTACGGGCCATTCTGCGCCTCCCCGCCGCCGTTTACCGGGCGTAGGGGAGACGTCGATCTAACAGCGAAGATATCAGCCAAGATTGGGCTGGGTGGCCTTGTAGCTCGGCAGGGCCTGGATAGCCGTCCACCAGTCGCTGAAGCCCGGAACGTCGAAAAGGACGCTCTTGTCGGGGGTCAGGGAGATGTAGAAGGCTATCGGCGCTAGGTACAGGTCTGCGAGGCTGAGCTCGTTGCCCGCGATGAACGTGTCGCCGGCTCGTGTCGTCATGATGAATTCGAGCACCTTGCGGCCATTCGCGATTCCCTCTTTGCGGCTGTCTTCATTCTTGCCGCCGACGAAATCCGGAAACAGGTGGTAGGCCGCGATGCCACCGAGAAGCGCTCCGTAGCCGTAGGAATCGATGATGCCGACGGCCATGTCCATGCGGGCGCGATCCTTGGCGTTCGCCGGAACAAGCGATTTGCCCGGCAGGACGTCATCGAGATAGCGCGTGATCGCCGCAGTCTCCAGGATCGTAATGCCGTCATGCTCGAGCACGGGAACCTTGCCGAACGGGTGGCGCTTCAGATGCTCCGGCGACTTTGGCTCTCCCTTCAGGACGTTGAGCGGGATCTGCTCGAAATCGGTGACGCCCTTTTCCGCGAGAAGCATCTTTACGGTGCGAACGTAGGTGGAGCCGTCGAAGCCCCAAAGCTTGATATTGGCCATATCTTGTCTTCCTCGTGTGATCTGTCTGCACGATGCAGGCAGCAAGCGAAACTTACTGACGTATTGTGGGCGAGATGGACTTCAGTCCGTGGGACCGGGTCCGCCACGCGCCAGCATTCGCTGCAGTGTGCGGCGATGCATGTTGAGCAACCTTGCTGACTCCGACATGTTCCCGCCGGTCGCCTCGAAAATGCTGACGATGTGTTCCCAGCGAACGAGATCCGGTGGCTTCAGCGCCGTATTCGGCTCGCTTGCCGACTTGTCGACAAAGCCCAGCACCTCGAGGATCTCGTCGGCATCCGCAGGCTTGCTGAGATATTCGGTCGCCCCGAGCTTCACGGCTACCACTGCGGAATGGATATTTCCGTAGCCTGTCAAAACCAGCGTCTTGGTGTTCTTCGACAGCGTGTTCACCGCTTCGATCACAGTAAGACCGCTTTTTTCACCGATCCTGAGATCTGTGATGACGATGTCGAGATGTCTTTTACCCACGAGGCCCAATGCATGGTCTACGGTCTCGCACACTTCCACGTCGAAGCCCCGATCCGAGAATGCTTTTCCGAGCCTGTGGCCGAAAACGCTGTCGTCATCGACGATGAGGAGGGAGAGGGGCGCGGCGTCACTATCGCCCGACACGCCTTCGAAATTTGCAGCTAGATAACTCATCGCATTCTCCCCCACAGGAATGGGCATTGGGCAGGAGATGCCTGCCGGATGATCACGTCACGCATTCAGAAGGGCCGACGGAAATCGACGTCTGCCCTCAGGATTTCGCTGCGACCTGGCAATGGGCGAGCCTCGCAAACCGCCATTTTGCAAAGATCGGATATATCGCCCTCAAGGCCGCATTGATGGGCGGGAAGCTTGCAATCTTCGCAGCGGTCCGCCACCGCGGTATGTGCCGCCAGATCAGCAGGAAGGCATCGACGCCGACATGCATGCGGCCATTGTCGTCCTTGCCGTGCAGCTCCATCAGCGCATCGGCGAGCGACACATTCTCGTTTTCCAGAGCAGTTCCGTCCTTCATGACGTCTACCCAGTCGAAAACGCCAGCGGGAGCAACCTTGCGGTAGTGGTTGATTTCCCGCGAGCACATGCCGCACGCGCCATCGTAAAAAATCTTGATCATGCATGGTATACGGCCGGTTCGGCTTTCAGATCATGGCCGGCGGGCTAAAGCGGCGGGCTTCACCACGGAATGGTCGTACCGTCGTAGGCAAAGAATTTGCCGGTGTCGTGTGGCTGAAGGCCATCCAGCGTTCGCAGGATCTGGTGTGCGGCGTCGTCCGGTTCGGTGCGGGGATGACCGGACGAAAAGGGATCGGACAGGCCGGTCATGACGGTGCCGGGATGGATGGTGACGACGGTCGCCAAAGGAGAGCTGCGCGCCACCTCGATGGCGGCGGTGTGAACGATCTGGTTGAGGGCAGCCTTTGCCGAGCGATAGGAGATCCACCCGCCAAGACCGTTGTCGCCGATCGAGCCCACCCTCGCCGACAGGAACGCCATGATGACCCTCTTTCGCTTGGCAAGGAGCGGCACGAAATGCTTGAGGACGATCGCCGGACCTGCGGCATTGACGGCAAACTGCGCCATCATCGCATCCTGCGAGATATGCCGGATCGATTTTTCCGGACCCGCACCGTCGATGGTCAAAGCCCCGGTCGCACACAGGATGATATCGAACGCCTGGGGTGCAAGCGCTTCGGCGGCGCGCTTGACAGAGGCCTCGTCCGTGATGTCGAACCCGTCGGTCCGGCGTGACAGCAGCACCAGCTTTTCGCAATTTCCGTCATCGGCCAGCTGTCCAGCAAGGGCTCCACCAATGCCGCCGCTGGCGCCGATCACCAGGGCTCTGTAGCCGACATCGAGCGATGTCATCAATGCGTCCGACATATACCCCTCCATCTCATCCCTCCAGCGCTTATCCTCTTGCGAGCGTGATGAAGCGCGCCTGGTCCGCCGCCGACATTTCAAACGTTCCCGTAAAGCGCGTCGTCAAAGTCTTCGCACCCTGTTTTGCAACGCCGCGCATGGCCATGCACATATGTTCCGCCTCGATCATGACAGCCACGCCCTTCGGCCGCAGGCTTTCGTCCAGCGCCGTGGCGATCTGGGCCGTCATGGTTTCCTGTGTCTGTAGGCGTCGGGCATAGACATCGACGAGACGCGCCATCTTGGAAAGGCCGAGCACGCCCTTGTCGGGCACATAGGCGATGTGGGCCACGCCATGGAAAGGTACCATGTGGTGTTCGCAGTGGGAGTGGAACGTGATGTCCTTGACGATTACCATGTCGTTGTAGCCGGCCACTTCGGAGAATGTCCGTGACAGGACGTCTTCCGGTTCCATGTCATACCCGGCGAACAGTTCGCGATAGGCCTTGGCGACGCGCTTCGGGGTGTCCAGCAGGCCTTCGCGCGTCGGGTCTTCGCCAGCCCAGCGGATCAGCGTCCTGACTGCGGCCTCTGCCTCCTGTTGCGAGGGGCGCTCGAAGGCGGCGAGGTCGGCATTGGCGAGCATGGCATCCATTGCTATTCTCCAAATTCATAAACGACGTTGCGTACGGGAACTTCCAGGCTTCAGATCAATCGACAGATTTCGAACCGTTCAAAGCTGTGCTTTGATCCGGTCGGGCAATGGCACCGTATTGGCTGAAAATTCGACGGGTGGATTTGTGTCACGCAGGATCGCAATTGTTGGAAACGGCTCGTTCGCCAGCGCCCATGCTGGCGTGATCGACTCGTGCGACCTGGTAATACGCTTCAACGACTGCCGTTCGGTCGGCGAGGGCGGTATGCGCACAGACGTGGTTGCAGTCTGCAACACCGGGCGGCCCGCGCTGGGCATGATCCGCAGCGCCTCGTGGCGCGAGCTCCCGGCGGTCGCCTCAGCCTCCGCCATCTGGTGCGTGCGCGACTATCACAAATTCGCGGAGCTGAAACCGAAGCTGGATCCCGGTCTGGAAGACTTCTGCGACGACTACACGGCGGAATTCGCACGGTTCGCGGCCATGACCGGGAAGAGCTTCGAGATCATACCGCGCCATCACCACGACCGGATCGACGTCGAGTTACAGCGCATCATGTCGGGCAGCTACATCGTGCCGAGTTCCGGACTGATGGCACTCGCCTATGTGATGGAAGAAGCCGCAGGCCCGGACGATAGGGTCATCCTGGCAGGTTTTGACCACAAGGGATGGAACGGACATCCTTTCGATGCGGAGCGCATCCTGGTCGAACGCTTCATCGCGGAGGGCCGTATCAGGCGGCTTGCGGCAAACGATTTCCGATACGCGGAATGCGACGCCTGACAGACCGAGACCGACCTGCCCATCCGACCTGACAGAGCCACCAAGCAAGACTGCAGGTCCAGCAAACCGGAAACCATATGGCAATACGACCACGAGTTGGCATCATCGGCGCGGGAATGGCGGGACTGACGTTGGCCAAAGCCATTTCCGAGGTCGCATCCGTGCGTGTGTTCGAGAAGAGCCACGGCGTCGGCGGCCGGATGGCAACCAGATGGATCGATGCCGTCTCCTACGACCACGGCGCACAGTACTTCACGATCAGGAATGACCGTTTCCACGATGCACTGGAAACAGCGCGCGCGAACGGCGTGGTCGAACCCTGGAACGGCCATGTGGTTTCTCTGACAGAGGACGGCCTGCTGGAAAGACCGAAGTCGGACACCGTCAGATATGTCGGCACCCCTTCGATGAACGCGTTGCCGAAATCGATGTCCGTCGGCCTCGATATCCAGCCGGAGAGCACTGTCGGCGCGATCACCGGCGAACCCGGCCGATGGTTCGTCAACATCCGCGACCGGACGGAAGGCCCCTTCGACTGGGTGATTGCCACAGCACCGGCCCCGCAGTCCGCCCTCATGCTTCCGGCGAGGTTCGCTCATCACGACAAGCTCGGCCATGTCCGGATGAACGGATGTTTCACGCTGATGGTCAATATCGATATGAAGCAGAGAGCACGGATCCCTTTCGCCGCAGCCCATGTCGACGATCCCGTCATCAACTGGATCTCGCTCAACAACAGCAAGCCGGGCCGCCCGGCTTCGCCCTGCCTGGTGGTCAATTCCAACGCGGTCTGGGCTGACCTCAACATGGATATGCCCCTCGAAAAGGTCAGGCAGGCGTTGATCGAGGCGATACGGCACTACGTGCAGATCGATGCAGGAGAGGCCGATACCGCCATCGTTCATCGCTGGCGATATGCAAATGTCGAACGTCCGGCTGGCGAGCCTTATCTGCTCGACAAGGATTCGCAGCTTGCCGCTTGCGGCGACTGGTGCATCGCGGGGAGGGTGGAAGCCGCATTTCTGAGCGCAGCCGGCCTCGGCGATGCCTTGGGCGCAGTCATGGGAGCGGCGGAGTGAACGGCGTTTTACGCAAGGTATCGACAGCGCTTGCCTTTGCGGGCGCCTTGCCGTTCTGGTTCTTCGCGCTCGCCCCGGAGACCATCGCCGGATTGAACTCCGCCTCCGTCTTCGTCACCTACGGCGCCATCATCAGTTCGTTCATGGCGGGAGCCCTCTGGGGACGTGCCCAGAATGGCAAGGCGGACATCGCCCTGCTTCTCTCCAGCAACGTGCTGGCGCTCGCCTCCTTCGCGACCGCCGTCTTTTCGCTATCGCCTGTCGCGCTGGTGACCCAGCTTGCTGTCTTTGGACTGCTGCTTTTTGCCGATTACCGCGTCTATGCCGGCAACCCGGAGCAGCGATGGTACTGGAAGCTGCGCCTCTGGGTGACGCTGGTCGTGTCGTTCGCCTACGACATCATGCTGCTGCACTACGTTCTCGGTCCCTGCTGGTAATCATGGCCGTCGGTCGGCACAACGACGCCTATGATCCGTCTTTTGATAAATGGCGTATATCGGCTATGACAATATCGGAGCCCGCCCAATCTGTCTCGCTTCCCGTGTCGGCCGCCAGTATGGGGATGGGGCGGACGGCACCGCCGTTTAGGAAGGTCCTGCCTTTGGCAGAAACACAAGCCGCACTCGACCGCAAGCGCATCAACGAACTGATGGCAGCGGTCGCCGAGCATCGGGACGTGGATTCGTACGAGATGCTGTACAAGTATTTCGTACCGAAGGTCCGCTCCTATATGTTCAAGATCGGCGGCGATCGCATCATGGCTGAAGAAATGGCGCAGGAAGCCATGTTGTCCGTGTGGCGAAAAGCCAACCAGTTCGATCCGGAAAGGGGCGCTGCCTCGACCTGGATTTACACGATCGCCCGAAACGTTCGCATCGATGCGTTGCGTCGTGGGCCCCGACCGGATTTCGACCCGAACGACCCGGCCTTCGTTCCCGACGATACGCCTGCCGCCGATGTCGCGTTCGACAAGGAGCAGGATGCCGACAGGCTCAGGCGGGCGATGGCCTCGCTGAAGCCGGACGAAATCAAGGCGCTGAAGATGTCTTTCTTCGAGGACATGGCGCATCCGGCAATTGCCGCTTCGCTGGGCATCCCCATCGGGACTGTTAAATCAAGGATAAGGAATGCATGTCTGAAGCTGCGCAACATACTCAAGGACGATTGATCGTCGTGCATCACCTCGGTGACGAACTGCTGATGTCCCATGCTGCGGGAACGCTGTCGGAGGGATGGAACATCGGGGTCGCGACGCATCTGTCGTTCTGCCCCGGCTGTCGCGAGCGCCTGGCCGAGTTCGAGACGATAGGCGGATATTTTCTCGAGTGCGAGGAAGTCACGCCCGCCGAACCGGTCGCCTGGGAAGACATGAAGAAGCGCATGGAAATTCCCGAGCAACCGTCGGTGCCCGCGCCGAGACGCTCGGATCCGCTGCTTCCGCAGCCGCTGCTCTCCTACGTGGATGCCGCTGGCGGACTGAAGTGGCGCTCGCTCGGCAGCGGCGCATCGCAGATGAAGATACCGACATCCGACCCGAGCACCATCGTCAGGCTCCTGAAGATACCGGCCGGCAAGCCCGTTCCCGAACATGGACATCGCGGCCGGGAACTGACGCTGGTGCTGGCCGGCAGCTTTGGTGATTCGGTTTCCGTCTTCAACCGCGGCGACGTGGAGCTCGCCGACGACGAACTGACGCATCAGCCGGCGGCAACGCCGGGGGAAGACTGCATCTGCCTTGCCATCACGGAAGCCCCCCTGCGGTTTACCAGTCGCATCCTGCGTTTCATCCAGCCTTTCATCGGCATCTAGAGGCCGGAGAAGCCGTTTGCTGCGGCTTCGTATGCCCGACGCTTCGCTTCTGGATATCCACAAAGCGGCGTCGGTTCCACACGGCTGCTCAGTCTCATTTGCTTTCTTTTACGGAAAAGTCTGGAACCCGGACGGCCGGAAATGTATGAGGGGCTAAATTAGAGCGGCGGGACATATCATTGGTGGCAAGTGTGGGACAGCCAGGTCGTAAAGCAGCCTGCGCATGCGTGGCTATTATGCGTCCTTTGGCAATCGTGGCGACCCTGTTGCTGCTTTCCGGCTGCGGTGGGCGCCTGATCGGAGTCATGACGCCGAGCGGCACAGTCGTCAGGGGCACCTCGCAGGTCCGCCTGCTGGCAGCAACCACGAGAGCGCCGTCTGACGACAAGGCCATCCTGTTCAGCGGCGAGCGCGGCAGCGACCTGAAGATCGATGCGATCACCGTCTCCATTCCGCCCGAAGCCAACCGCACGGTTGGCCAGGTACAATGGCCGGCGCGCCTGCCTGCCAATCCGCTCAAGGATTTCTCGACCGTCAATGTCGTGCCCCTCGTCTCGAAGGCGGAAGACGAACGCTGGTTGAAGCAGAATCTTACGAAAAGCCATCGCGCGCTTGTCTTCGTGCATGGATTCAACAATCGCTACGAGGATGCCGTCTATCGCTTCGCACAGATCGTCCACGATTCCGGCGCAGATGTCGTTCCTGTTGTCTTCACATGGCCATCACGCGCCAGCATTTTCGATTATAACTACGACAAGGAAAGCACCAACTATTCTCGCGACGCGCTGGAGGATCTGCTGCGGCGGATCAGCGCCGATCCGTCGATCAGCGAAGTCACCGTGATGGCCCATTCGATGGGGACCTGGCTGGCGGTGGAAGCGCTTCGTCAAATGGCGATCCGCGATGGCAGGACACTGCCGAAGATCAAGAACGTCATTCTTGCCTCTCCCGATCTCGACGTCGATGTTTTCAGCCGGCAGTTTCTCGCACTGGGAAAGAACCCGCCACATTTCACGCTGTTCGTATCCCAGGATGACCGGGCACTCAGCGTGTCCAGACGCATTTCAGGCAATGTCGATCGTCTCGGCCAGGTGGATGCCAATGCCGAGCCTTACCGCACCCAGTTCGAAAAAGCCGGTATCAGCGTTATCGACCTAACCAAGCTAAAATCCGGCGACAGCCTGAACCACGGCAAATTTGCCGAGAGCGCCGACGTGGTCAAGTTGATCGGCCAACGGCTGATATCCGGGCAGACCATCACCGATTCCGATGTCGGTCTCGGCGAGGCCGTCGGCGCCGTGGCGCTCGGTGTTTCCAACACCGTTGGCAATGCGGCAAGCGTCGCCGTCAGCGCGCCGATTGCCGTGTTCGATCCGCGCACGCGGCGCAACTATGGTGAGCAGGTTCAGCGCCTCGGCCGATCGGTCGGCAACACGCTGGGATCCGTTGGCGATACCGCAGGCGCTGCAGGATTTCCCCAGGATACCAACCAGTCGGGCAAGCCATGCCCCGCCAACCAATCGGACCGCCGCCCGGGTTGCCCAAACTGAGGTTCGGCCCGTAGTCCGATATTGGAAAAACTTGCCCAGTCAGCGCGAGATCGCGTAGGCAGCAGCGACATCACCGAGTACGGAGAGTGCCAGCGTATTGGCGTCCCGGGCCTTGGCGATCACGCCGATCGGCGCCTTGATCCGGTCGATGGCAGCTTGCTCGTATCCAAGCTCTTTCAGCGCCGCCGAGCGCCGCTCGTGGGTTTTGCTGCTGCCGAGGGCACCAATGTAAAACGGATTTCCGTCCAGCGCTGCACGAAGGACCGGCAGTTCGAGATCGAGATCGTGGTGCAGGAGGACAACCGCCATATCGTGGTCGGGCAACGCACCGCCCAGCAAATTTGCACCATCTTCCCGGCGGACGACCTCATAGCCGGTGGAGGCTGCGAGTTTGGCCGTGCGCTCGGCCTCGATGGACCTGCCGCTCAGCAACAGGCGAGGACGCGGACGATAGCCTCTCGACAAATGCTCTCCGTCCCAGGCATCCTTGGCCGGAAAGGCTGCAACCTCGAGTGACTGCGCGCCAGCATCGTACCTGAGCCCCATGCGACGCCGAGATTTCAGGCCTTCCAGCACGCTGCGCAGACTGAGATTGTCCCTGAGCACATGGATTGCCAGCGTGATACCACCGCCGCAAGGCAGGACGATATCGAAGAACCGTGACCCTTCCCCCAGGCGCAAGAACCGGTCATTGCCGCCAGCGATGGCCTGCAGGGCCTCCGCCGCGACCGCCGCCTCCGTACATCCGCCCGAGACGTAGCCGCAGTAAAGGCCGTCCCGGCGAACTGCCATCTGGGCACCGAGCGCTCGCGCTGCACCGCCACGGATCTCGACCAGGGTGACAAGCGCCGTCTCGAAGCCTTCGTCGACGGAGTCGGCCGCGAATTGCAGGATCTCCTGGGCGGCGTCTGTCATGAATGCCATTTGCGGCATCGATATTTCGGGTCTGGTGAGCACAAGCGACATTGATTGATCTCTGGCCTCGGACGCGAGCCCGGAATTGACGAGGTTTCTGTAGTGGTTGAAAATTAAACTACAGCTTCGACGATAGGTTCCGAACTCCCCCGTTGCAAACTCACTCTGTCATGATGCCTTGCCCGACCCGGCACCGACCGCGGGCACGAGCCATCCATGCCGATGACGCCTCAGATTTGAGGCCGCGTCAACACGTCGTCTGCAGATTGTGCGCCGGTTGACTGCGAACGATGGATCAAACGGCAGCTGTCATCGAATTGGCCAGCAACAGCGTTGCTTCGAACATGACGCGGGCGCCCGTCACGATGTGCTCTGGGGCAACATATTCCGCCTCGTTGTGGCTCAAGCCATCGCGGCAGGGGACGAAAATCATCGCCGACGGGGCTACGCGGGCGAGGAACAGGGCGTCATGAAAGGCGCCGGAGACCATACGCTTGGATGTCAGTGAAAGGCTTGTCGCTGCCGCCTCGACGGCACCGGTGACGATAGGCGAGAAGGTCGCCGACGGCATATCGAAGGTCTGGAGGATGCTGCAGCTACATCTCTCGGCAATGGCTCGACTGTCGCAGACACTGCGGACCTCGGCCTCGATGCCATCCAGCCTGTTTGGGTCGGGATGGCGGATATCGACGCTGAAGGCAACCGAGTCCGGAATGGCGTTTATGGAGCCCGGATGGATGGCTATCCGACCGACGGTCAACCGCGCATGCGCATCGTTGTGCATCACGGTTGCCTGCAACTCGTGCAGGGCGGAAGCGGCTGCCACCATCGGATCGCGTCTATAGGCAAGAGCCGTGGTGCCGGCGTGTCCAGCCTGTCCGGAGAACGTCACCTGCAGCCAGCGCGTGCCCTGCACACCGGTGACGACGCCGATAGGAATATTTTCCGCCTCCAGGGATGGCCCCTGTTCGATGTGCAATTCGAGATAACGCGACACCGGCGTGCCGAGCGGGCGCATCGTGGCTTCCGGCAGCGCCGAGAGAGTGGCGGCGAGTTCGTCGGCAAAGGAGCCACCGTCGGCACCTGAAAGAGAGTCCCACTCTGCGGGGTCGGCGGCGCCGGCAAAGGCCATCGAGCCCATCGCCCCAGGCGAAAATCGGCTGCCCTCTTCGTTGGTCCAGGCGACGACTTCGACCGGAACCTCGGTATCTACGTCGAAATCTTCCAGCGATTCCAGTACCTCGAACGCCGACAGTGTGCCCAGCGCACCATCGAACCGGCCGCCCGTCGGCTGGCTGTCGAGGTGACTTCCGATCAGCACCGGCGCATGCACCGCGTTGCGGCCTTCCCGCCGGATGAACAGATTGGCCATGCTGTCCTGGAAAACGCCGAAACCGCGTGCCAGCGCGAGTTCCGCCAGCAGCCGGCGAGCCTGGCGATCGCCATCGCTCAGCGCCTGGCGGTTGACACCACCGGCAGGCGTGGCTCCGATTGCGGCAAAGGCCTGCATTCGGGCCAGCAACCGTTTGCCGTTGATGGAAGCCGATGTCACGCCCTGATGCCCGCTATGAATGACTGGACGCGCGACAGTTCGACCGGGTTCCACCAGACGCCGTCATACTTCAGCGAACTTGCGACGATGACACCGTCGACGATGCCGAGAATGTCGTTGACGTTGTCGGGCGTGACGCCGCTGCCCACCAATGTCGGCAGGCCGGCGGCCTCCTTGATCATCCTGATGTAGCCGAGGTCAGCTGCATGGCCCGTGCGCTGTCCGGTGGCGATAATCGCATCGGCGTCGAAGAACACGAGATCCTTGACCTGCTCCTCGACCGGACGGTCAGCAACGATAGCATGGGCGCCGTGCTTGACATGGGCATCGGCGAAAATACGGATTCCGTTGGCACGCAACTTGGCGCGGAACCGCATGGCGCGCGCGGCCTCGCCCTCGATGAAGCCTTCATTGGCGACATAGGCGTTGGCCCATTGATTGACGCGAACGAAGCCGGCACCCGAGGCGCTGGCAATCGACAGCGCCGGGATCGAGGCGTTGGCCAACACGTTGATGCCGATGGGTCGGCCGAGTTCGCGGCGGATGCGGTCGGAAACCACAGACATGTAGGCCGACGTTTCCGGGCCGATATCGTCCGGCTTGGCAAAGGGAATGTCGCCGTGGTTCTCGACGATCACACCGTCGCATCCGCCGTGCAGATAGGCTTTTGCGTCATCGAGGCCGCGCTGGTAGATCGCTTCCACCGTCTCGCCGTCGTAGCGGGGCGATCCCGGCAGCGGCATCAGATGGACGACACCGATGACGGCCTTGGGCTTTCCGAACAGGGAGACCAGCACGTTGTCGGCAACCTGGCCGATGCGGTTCGTAGGGGCTGTCATGTGTTTTCCGTTTCCATTTCCATATCGATAAGGTGTGCCATCTCCTGCTGGCTGGGGCAGGACTGCATTGTACCGGTGCGGCCGACGGACAGTGCCGCAGCAGCCGTGGCAATGCGGACGGCATGACCGAGTGGGATCTTTTGCGCAAGACATCCGGCGACACAGCCGCAAAAGACATCGCCCGCACCGCTGGTATCGACGACATCGGCGCGCAGGCCTTCGACCCAGTCCGGCGCGCCTCCCGCCCTGTCGACAACAAGGCAACCGCGCGCGCCGAGCGTAATGACGACGGAGCCTGCGCCCCGGGAGATGAGATCACGGGCGGCCTCCCGCGGATCGGCATGCCCCGAAATCTCGGCAGCCTCACCCTCGTTGACAATCACGATATCGGCCGCCGCAAGGTCCGGACTGCTGCCCGGTGCGAGTGGGCTTGGATTGAACACTGTCGTTGCCCCGCTCGCCTTGGCGGCCTTCAGACAGGCGATTGTCACATCGGCGCGCAGGTTTCCCTGCAACAGCACGATATCCTGATCCCCGATCGAGGCCGCGAGGCCGGTTTGAAGCAGGGGATCAAAGGCCTCAGCGCATGTGACGCCGCTGACGATAATGTTTTCACCGCTGGCATCGACCATGATCGTGGAGCGGTCGGTCGGCAGCTCCAGGGCCGGCATCAGTGCTGTGTCGAATTCCTCCGACAGCATCTCGCGGATGGTTCTGGCCGCAGCATCCGTGCCGGTGGCAGCGAGAAAGTCGACCGGAGCACCTGTCCGGGCGGCCGCGACCGCCTGGTTGGCCCCTTTGCCGCCGATGCCATCGCTATGGCCGTCGGCATTCAGCGTTTCCCCCGGCCGCGCAAAACGGTCGAGGCGGAACGTGGTGTCGATGCAGACATTGCCGACGACGTGGACGCGCATGGATCAATCCTTGGTGGTTGCCCAGGCCAGCATCTGCTCGAACAGGGTCTTGTAGCCGCTCCACGCGATGAAGCTCTGCGGCAGCCAGTGGGGGCCGACATCCGATGTCCAGGCGACGGTCCGACCCTTGCCGTAAGAGCCGGCAACCAGCAGCGGCAGCGAACCATAGTCCGTCGAAACGGTCGCCAAAACTTCGGCACCGGGCTTCACCGTAACTTCGTTGAAACCGAGCAGGATTGGCCAGTCCTTGCCGAGACCCTTGAGGATGGGGTGGTCCTCTGAACCGTTGACCGCCGGTGCAAAGCCTTCCGGTACCTCGACGCGGTCATCGACCGAGAGGCAATCGACCGGCAGCACATCCTCGATCGGCGTATTGTGATAGCGGGCGCCGCCATTGATACCCTGGAAGCTGTAGTAGCCGCCGAACATCAGCAGGCCACCGCCGTTGCCGACGTAGTCGCGCAGCAGGCGCAGGCGGTTTGGGGTCGGCTTGGAATGGATCCATGTATCGGGATGCAGCAGCAGCGTGTTGGCGCCGATATCCGACAGAACGATGGCATCGTAGGCCGAAAGCGCCTCGATGGTCTGCGGGAAATCCCGCTGGGCCTCATGGGCCGGCATGAAGGTGACGTCGAAATCGCTGTCCTTCAGGGCGGTCAGCAACTCGTCGGCGCCGGTGTGGTAGGTGACGGTCGGGAACTGGTCGAAGCCCTTGATGTGGGTGGCGGTCGACACCCAGGATTCGCCGGCGAGAAGAACCTTCTTCTTGGGCATGCTTTACTCCTTCGATAGATTGCGATTGCGGCTCAGGTGGCCGCGGAAAAAACCGATTTCGGATTATCGACCAGCATCCGGTCGATGGAGGCCTGATCGACGCCGTGGCGCTTCAGCCGCGGCACGAAATGCTTGAGGATGAAGCCATATCCGAACCCGCCATAGCGGGTCAGCATGATCTTCAGGAACACGTCTTGCGACAGCAGCAGCCGGTCGACGAAACCCATGTCGATCAGCGAGCGCAGAGCGCGGGCATTCTCCTCGTCGGACGGCGACTGTGCATCCTGGTCGGCATAGTAATAGTCCATGCCGATCATGTCGTATTCCAGGAAGGCGCCGCGCTCGGCGAGGCTCTTCTGGTAGGGCAGGTCGCTGTGGCTGGGGTTCATATGGCAGAGCACAGTGTGCCTGAGATCGGCCCCTTCCTCCTCGACGACGTCGAGCACCTTGTGAGCGAGCCGCTCCCAGCCGGGCAGGTGGATGGTCAGGGGCAGGCCGGTGATCCGCGATGCGCGCGCCGAGGCCTGCAGCGACTTCAGCTCCTCGGAGGTGAAGTCCTTGCTGACGCCGACCTCACCGATAATGCCGGCCATGATTTCCGGCTGCGTCTCGCCACCACCGACATCGTTGACGATGAACTCAGTCACCGCCTCGACATCCATAGCCTTCAGCCATTCCGGATGCGTATGCTGCAGATAGAAGCCGGTGCCCATGATGATCTTCATGCCGGACATGCGCGATATACGGGCGAGCTTCGGGGGGTCGCGGCCGATGCCGATATTCGTCGCCTCGACGACGGTATGGCCACCGAGCGCCTGGAACTTCTTCAGTTCCGTGAGCGCCAAGTCGCTGTCGTCGAGCGAGACGTTGTCGCGGTTCATGTAGGGGTTCATCCTGAGCTCGCCGACGATCTCGATATTGACCGGCTGCTCGGCGATCAGCTTTTCGTCGGGATGGCACGGGCATTTCCAGGTGCTGGCGCCGTCGAGCAGGATGTGCTCGTGCATCAGCGTGACCCCGAGGTCGTCCACCGCGACAGGCCCGAGCACCGTCATCGCCGTGCCGGAGCGCACACCGATCCCCGCGCGTTCGACGGGCTTTGTATCGAACAGGTGATCCATGTCTCAGCGGCTCCTCACGGCACCCTTGAAGATGCGGAAATTCAGCCAGATGGCGATCAGGATGATGGAGCCGGTCACGATTGGCGTCAGGAAGGGAGACATGTGCGCAAGGATCAAGCCGTTGGCAATGACCGCGACGGTGAGGGCGCCGAGTACGGTGCCGAGGATCGTGCCGCGACCGCCGAACAGGCTGGTGCCGCCGAGCACCACCGCGGCGATGACATCCAGTTCGAAGCCTTGGCCGGCATTCGACGAACCGGAACCCAGACGGGCAGCAAGGATGATGCCGGCAGCAGCTGCAGCGGTGCCGGAAATTACGTAGACCAGCAGCGTCGTCAGGCGGGTGTTGACGCCGGCGCGGCGCACTGCCTCGGCATTGGCCCCGACGCCGGTCACATAGCGACCGAACGGCGTCTGGTTGAAGACGATAAAACTGACGACGAGAATGACGAGAGCGATCAGCGCCGGCACGGGGACACCGAGGAACCAGGCCCGGCCGAGAGCGGTGAACGGGTTTTCCGCATCGACCGGGATCGAATAGCCGCCGGTGATTAGCAGGGCGAGCCCGCGAATTACCGAGAGGCCGGCCAACGTGACGATGAAGGACGGGATGCGCTCATAGGCGATGAAGAAGCCCTGCAGCGCACCGACGAAGCCGCCGAGGGCCAGCATCAGCACTACGACCACAGGCCACGGAATGCCCGCCTGCAACGAGGCCGCCGAGAGCGTCGATGTCAGCGCCAACACGGAGCCGACGGAGAGATCGATGCCACCCGTTGTGATGACGAATGTCATAGCAGCGGCGACGATCAGCAGCGGTGCCGACTGGCGCACGACGTTGAGCAGATTGGGCGCCGTCAGGAAAGCGCCTGTTGCAACCGAGAAGACGATACAGACGACGAGGAAGAACAGCGCAATCGAGATGATGCTGCCATTCGCCATCGCCTTGTCGCGCAGCCGGGTCTTGTGGACGCGCGGCGGTGCAGCGGCGTGCAGGGAGGGTTCGGTAGTGGAGACGGTCATGCCGGGATCCCCTGGTCTTTGTGGCCGGCGGAGCGGGCGTTGAACTTGCGGCCGACAATCAGGTTGACGACCTCTTCGATGCTGGTGTCCTCGATCCGCCGCTCTGCAACGTTGCGGCCCTCGTACATCACTTGGATGCGGTCGCAGACGAGGAACAGGTCCTGCAGCCGATGGGTGATGAGGATGACGCTGACGCCGCGAGCGCTGACCGTGCGGATCAATTCGAGCACGGCCTCGACCTCGGCAACGGCAAGCGCTGCCGTCGGCTCGTCCATGATCAGGACCGAAGGATTGAAGGACGCCGCACGGCCGATGGCGATCGACTGACGCTGTCCGCCGGAGAGATTTTCAACCTTCAGCCGCGTATCGGCAATGACGATGCCAAGCCGCTCGAGCATGTCGCGGGCCTCGTCGTGCATTTTCCTGTTGTCGAGGAACGGGACGCCGGCGATGTGTCGCCGCGGCTCGCGACCGAGGAATATGTTGCCGGCAACGTCGACGCTGTCGCAGAGCGAGAGGTCCTGGTAGACCATCTCGACGCGTGCAGCACGGGAATCGGCCGGCGAGGCGAAGCTGACGGTCTTGCCGTCTATCTCGATGGTGCCAGCGTCCGGAATAACGGCGCCAGAGAGTACCTTGCTCAGGGTCGACTTGCCCGCCCCGTTGTCGCCGACGAGACCGAGGACTTCTCCCGGCTTCAGGTTCAGCGACACATTGTCGAGGGTCTGGATCGTGTTGTAGCGCTTGGAGATACCGGTCATCCTGACGCGGTAGGTATCGGCATTGGTCATATGATTTCACCTGACAGGGAGCGTTGCTCCACGGCTGTCAATTTGACCGCGGCTGTTGCCGGCCGCGGTCACACGGTTCGGGAGATCTTACTTGAACATGTCCTTGAACTTGTCGACATTGTCCTTGGTGACAATGGTGACCGGGACGTTGATGATCTTGTCGACCGAGCCGCCCTTGGAGATCTTGTCGAGCGCTTCGACGGCAGCCTTGCCTTCGCCGGCCGGATCCTGCTGGATAACGCCCGCAACCCAACCGGCATCGATGCCTTCGATCGCCTGCTTGGTGAGGTCCCAACCGAATACCTTGATGTCCCCGGTGCGACCCTGGCTGGTGACGGCCGACACGGCGCCGAGCAGGGCCGGTTCGCCGGTGGCATAGAGCGTCGTCATGTCGGGATTGGCGGTCATCAGGTTTTCAGCGGCGCTCAAGGCCACGTCCTGGACATTCTGGCCATCGACGGTGTCGAGGAAGGTGACCTTCTCGCCGCTGTCGGTAACAGCCTTCTTGAAGCCGTCGAGGCGCTGGTTCTGGATGAACGAATTGAGTGCGCCGACGACGCCGATCTTGGCCGACCCCTTCATGTTGGCCTTGACGTAGTCCGCATAGAACTTGCCGATATCGCTGCCGGCCTTGGTATTGTCGACGCCGACGAAGGCAATGTTATCGCCGTCGGGGATCTGCGCATCGATGGCGATGACCGGGATGCCGGCTTTCTCGGCGGCAGTGACGGCCGGCTTGACGCCGTTGACGTCGATGGCGACGAGGATGATACCGTCGACCTTCTGGGTGATGTAATTTTCGATTGCGTCGTTCTGGGCGCTGGGGACGTTGTTGGCGTTGAAGATAACCAGGTCGGCGCCGGCGGTCTTGGCCGCAGCCTTGGCGCCGTCATTGATCTGGTTGAAGAACAGCGCCTGCTGGTTGATGGTGACGAGCGCGAACGTCTTGGCGGAGGCTGCGGCCGAGCCGACGGCCATCGTCACCGCGATGGCTGCCGTGCAGGCCATCAGATATCTGGAAAATCGCATGTAGTTCCCCTTTTCGGATAGGCCCGTGACCGGGCTCATTGGCTTCAAGCCCAATCATAATTCAAGAGACTTGAATGATTGTCAAGATACTTGAATTAGCTTTAGCCGCCGAAATGAAGAACCTCCCGGAAGCTAGAAGGTCGCCGGTGTGTTGACCCAGAAAATACTGGCACGCTCGCTGCCGACGTTGCGGTACCAGTGCGGCATTTCCGATTTGAAGACGAAACTATCGCCTTGCGCAAGCCGAAAGGTCCGTTCGCCGACCATCAACTCGATTTCCCCGGCGAGGAGATATCCGACTTCCTCGCCCGCATGCTGGATGGGACCGGCACTCTCGCCGCCGGCCTCGATGTGATGGATGTTGCACTGAAGCAGGTGGCCTGCAGAATAGGGGATGACGCGCTCGAGGGAAATGCCTTCGCCACGGCGCAGCGGATCGAGCGCGATCAGCGGCCTGTCGCCGGCCCGGAAGATGATACCCTCGTCGCCGTCGGCCTCCTCGAACATCCAGCCGATATTGGTGCCAAGCACCCCCACCAGCCGGTGCAGCATCGGCAACGATGGCGACGCCTTGCCGTTCTCGATCTTCGACAACAGGCTTTCCGAGCAGTCCGCAGCTGTCGACAGCGCCTTCAGCGTCATTCCCAATGTCTGCCGCGCCAGCCGCAGCCGCACGCCGAGTTGCGAAGGAGCGAAGGTCTGACCGTCGTGGGCTGCCGGTTTATCCATCTTGTTCATCTGCAGTGCCAGGCCGTTGTCGTGAAGTACCGATGAGGCAGCTTACGGGACGAGCGCGCCGTCTGTCCAGAGATTGCGTTGCGGCGAGAAAAGGCTCGATTGCCCTTCCACCGGCGGCGATCAGGCGGGTAATGGGAGATCGTTTCGACAGCACAAAATTACCCTTGAAAGCATAATAGTTCTCTGGTCGCACGATGCATAATCGGCATAATCCCGGCCAGACAAGAGTACCGAACGATCCGCCGAGGAGAGGCGGGGGGACGCGAGCCTGCAGCGATGCGAGGCCGCTGGAGACGACGGGCGAGGTTGCAGCGGATGCAGTCGCGCATCGTTCGCTTGACAGACAGGGTGAGGATCATGAGTTTCAAAATCGCAATTATCGGCGCAGGCAGTGTCGGCTTCACGAAGAAGCTTTTCACCGACATCCTTTGCATTCCGGAGTTCCACGACGTCGAATTCGCGCTGACGGACCTCAGCGAACACAATCTCGGGATGATCAAGGCGATCCTCGATCGCATCGTCGAAAGCAGCAAGCTGCCGACCCGGGTGACCGCCACGACCAATCGCCGCGAGGCGATCGAGGGTGCCCGCTACATCATCAGCTGCGTGCGCGTCGGCGGCCTCGAAGCCTATGCCGACGATATCCGCATCCCTTTGAAATACGGCATCGACCAGTGCGTTGGCGATACGATCTGCGCCGGCGGAATTCTTTACGGCCAGCGCAATATTCCTGTCATACTCGATTTCTGCAAGGATATCCGCGAGGTTGCCGAGCCAGGTGCGAAGTTCCTGAACTACGCCAACCCGATGGCGATGAACACCTGGGCGGCTATCGAATACGGCAAGGTCGACACCGTCGGCCTCTGCCACGGCGTCCAGCACGGCGCGGAACAGATCGCCGAAGTGCTTGGAGCCACGTCCAAGGACGAACTGGACTACATCTGCTCGGGCATCAACCACCAGACCTGGTTCGTCGACCTCAGGCTCAGGGGCCGCAAGATCGGCAAGGACGAATTGGTCGCCGCTTTCGAAGCGCATCCCGTCTTCTCGCAGCAGGAAAAGCTGCGCATCGACGTGCTGAAGCGCTTCGGGGTCTATTCGACCGAGAGCAACGGCCATCTGTCCGAATACCTGCCGTGGTACCGCAAGCGGCCTGAAGAGATCGGCAAGTGGATCGACATGTCGGACTGGATCCACGGCGAGACCGGCGGCTACCTGCGCCACTCGACGGAGACGCGCAACTGGTTCGAAACCGAATTCGACCAGATCCTCGAATCCGCTTCCGCACCGATAGATCCGGCCCGCCGCTCCAACGAGCATGCGAGCCATATCCTCGAAGCGCTGGAGACCAACCGGGTCTATCGCGGACACTTCAACGTCAAGAACAATGGCATCATTACCAATCTGCCGGCCGATGCGATTATCGAGTCGCCCGGCTTCGTCGATCGCTTCGGCATCAACATGGTGGCCAGCATCACGCTGCCGGAAGCTTGCGCCGCCACCTGCATCGCCTCGATCAACGTCCAGCGGATGTCTGTCCATGCTGCCGTCACCGGCGACATCGACCTTTTGAAGCTGGCCGTCTTGCACGATCCGCTCGTCGGTGCTGTCTCGACGCCGGAAGAGGTCTGGCAGATGGTCGACGAAATGGTGGTCGCCCAGGCGCGCTGGTTGCCGCAATATGCCGATGCCATCGAGCCTGCGAAGGAAAGGCTTTCGCGATCGAAGGTCAAGACAGGCGACTGGAAGGGCGCGGCGACACGCAATGTCCGGTCGATCGAGGAACTGCGCGTAGAAAAGGCCAGCCTGAAACAGGCCAGTTGAGATTGCAGGGACGAACGGCGGCGGAGCGCTTGAGGAGAGGCGCCCGCTCATACCGTACGCCCTGATTTGGAGGAGCGGAGCTGTCTTTGAAGGAGGCAGTTCACGACAAGGGGAGAGACAATGAGCCATTTCCGATCCATCAGCCTGGCAGCGGGTCTGGCGCTTGCGGCGTCCGTCATCGCGATGAACGCCCATGCCGCCGAGCCGACAATTGCGCCGGTCGCGCCGACTTTTCCGGCCGAAGGCAAGATTAAGTATGTCGCGCGCGACTCCATCCTCGAATTCAAGGCGCTGCCCGAATATCACGAGCCGGACTGGATGACGGAAAAGTTCGTCAAGACCGGCAAGCTGCCGCCCGTCAAGGACCGCCTGCCGAAGGAGCCGATGGTCTACAAGACCGGCAACATGACCGACGGCATCGGCGTCTACGGCGACACGCTGCGCCATGTCATCGGCGGCCGGCCGGAAGGCTGGAACTACGGTGCAGGCCAGAGCCAGGGCTGGGGCGGCATCGATATCGGCCTGTCCGAATGCCTGACGCGCACCGCGCCGCTGTTCCAGGTCGAGGCAAAGGATACCGAGCCGCTGCCGAACCTTGCCAAGAGCTGGGACTGGTCGCCGGATGGCCACAAGCTGACCATGCACCTGATCGAGGGCGCCAAATGGTCCGACGGCGTCGCCTTCAACGCCGACGACGTGATGTTCTATTGGGACGACGAAGTGGTGGACCCCAACGTCTCGCCGCTGAACGGCGCCACGCCCGAGACATTCGGGGTCGGCACGACGCTCAAGAAGGTCGATGACTACACTATCGAGTGGACGTTCAAGGAAGCATTCCCGCGGCAATATCTGTTCGCCATGGCCTACGGCACCTTCTGCCCGGGTCCGTCGCATATCCTGAAGCCGCAGCATCCGAAATACTCGAAGAACACCTACGACCAATTCAAGAATGCCTTCCCGCCGGAATTCATGAACATGCCTGTGATGGGCGCCTGGGTGCCGGTCGAATACCGCCCTGACGACATCATCGTCATGCGCCGCAATCCCTATTACTGGAAGGTCGACGAGAAGGGTAACCAGCTGCCCTATCTCAACGAGGCCCACTACAAGCTCTCGACATGGGCGGATCGCGACGTGCAGGCCGTGGCCGGCTCCGGCGATATCTCCAACCTCGAGCAGCCTGAAAATTTCGTCGCCTCGCTGAAACGGGCTGCCCAACCGGATGCACCGGCGCGCCTCGCCTTCGGTCCGCGCCTGACGGGCTATAACCTCTCCATGAACTTCTCCGCCAACGGCTGGGGACAGCCGGATGCACGCGAGCAGGCCATCCGCGAACTGAACCGCAATCTCGACTTCCGCAAGGCGGTGACGATGGCGCTCGATCGCAAGGCCATCGGCGAGTCCCTGGTCAAGGGGCCGTTCACGGCGATCTATCCCGGCGGGCTCTCCTCCGGCACCAGCTTTTACGACCGCCAGTCCACGGTTTACTACCCTTATGATCTCGCCGCAGCCAAGGCCGAACTCGCCAAGGCCGGGCTGAAGGATACCGATGGCGACGGCATCGTCAACTTTCCGGCTGGCACTGCAGGCGGCAAGGATGTCGAGATCGTGCTGCTGGTCAACAACGACTACGGCACCGACAAGAGCCTTGCCGAGGGCGTGATCGCCCAGATGGAGAAGCTCGGGATCCGCGTGATCCTCAACTCACAGACCGGCACCAAGCGCGACGACGCCAATTACGCCGGTCGTTTTGACTGGATGATCATGCGCAATCACACCGAACTGTCTTCGGTGGTCCAGAACACCGAGCAGCTTGCGCCAATCGGCCCACGGACGAGCTTCCATCATCGGTCGCCGGAAAGCGGCGAACTCGACCTGATGCCCTTCGAGCAGCAGCTTGTCGATGTCGTCCGCAAGTTCATCACCACCCAGGACAACGATGAGCGCACCAGCCTGATGAAGCAGTACCAGAAGATCTACACCGAAAACGTCAACACCGTCGGCCTGACCGAGTATCCGGGTGCGCTCATCATCAACAAGCGCTTCTCGAACATTCCCCAGGGAACGCCGATCTTCATGTTCAACTGGGCGGAGGACGCGATCATCCGCGAGCGCATCTTCGTGGCGGCCGACAAGCAGGGTAAATACGAGCTCTTCCCGCAACAACTGCCGGGCGCGCCGGGCGGCAAGGGGCCGATAGACTAGCCTCCCAAGGCAGTGAGATATCCGGCCGCAGAGCAAGGCGGCCGGATATCTCTGAAACATGCAGTCCGTTCCACAAACCCGAACTGTCAGACGGCAACAAGAGAAGCGAAAAATCCCATGTTGCGATTTCTAATGGTCCGCATCGCCTCGGCGATACCGATCCTGTTCATCCTCAGCCTGGTGACCTTCACCATCATCCAGGCGCCGCCGGGCGACTACGCCGACTATATCCGCTCGCAGGCTATGAACCAGGGCGGCGCCTCCTTCGCGCAGGCCGATGCGCAGGCGCAGGCCTATCGCACTGAGCACGGCCTCGATAAATCGCTGCCGGTGCAATACCTGAACTGGATCGGCGGCATCGTCACCCGCGGCGATTTCGGCTACAGCATGTATTACAACAAGCCGGTGGCCGATGTGGTCGGCGAGCGTCTTCCGAGAACGCTGATCCTGGCGCTTGTCTGTCATATCCTCGCTTCGATCCTCGGTATTTCCTTCGGCATCATCGCCGCCACCCGCCAGTATAGCTGGATCGACAGCGTGCTGTCGGCGGTCGCCTTCCTCGGCATGACGGTGCCGCGCTTCCTGATGGCATTGATTATCGTCTATCTGCTGGTCTTCCAGCTCAATGTCGCGGAAATCGGCAGCTTCTATTCGCCGCAATATGGCGGCGCACCGTGGTCCTTCGCCAAACTCGGAGACCTCATCCATCACGTCTGGCCGGTCGTCGCCATCGCCACTTTCGGCGGCCTCGCCTACAACATGCGCATCATGCGCGGTAATCTGCTGGATACGCTGAATGCCCAGTATGTCGAGACTGCACGCGCCAAGGGATTGAGCGGCGCTGCCGTCGTCATGCGCCACGCAGTGCCGAATGCACTGCATCCGCTGGTCATGTACCAGGGCGTCGTGCTGCCCTACATGCTCACCGGCGAGATCGAGACGGCGATTATCTTCGCGCTCCCGACCGTCGGCCCGGCCATTGTCGGGTCTATGGCCGTTGGTGACGTCTATGTCACGGCGACCTTCATGATGGTGCTGTCGGCCACCCTGATCGTCGGCAACATCATCGCCGACCTGCTGCTGGCCCTGCTCGATCCCCGCGTTCGCCAACAGGGAGGAGCTTTCTGATGGGTGCCTTCATCAAAACGGACTTGCCCCAGCCAGTCGTCGAACCTCAGGTCGAAAAGGTCAAGCTGAGAGGCGGCAACGAGAGTTACCCGGCCCTCGTCTGGCGCCGGCTGAAGCGCTCGTGGACAGGCATGGGCGGCTTGGTTCTGGTCGCACTGCTGCTACTGATGTCGATCTTCGCCGAATTCGTGGCGCCGATGGATCCGAAGGCCACTGACAGCGGCTTCGCACCGCCGCAGATCATCAGCTTCCACGACAAGGATGGCGGCCTTGTGCTCCAGCCACGCGTTTACGCGCTTGCTGAAACCGATGCCCTCGACCCCGTCACGTTCCAGCCCGTCGTCGGTCCGGACTACAACAATCCGCGACTGATCGGCCTGTTCGTCAAGGGTGACAGCTACGACCTGTTCGGCCTGATCCCCGGCGACCGCCATCTGTTCGGCTCGACGGATGGACAGGCGGTGCATTTCCTCGGCACCGACAAGTTCGGCCGCGACGTGCTGTCGCGCGCCATCTACGGATCGCGCGTGTCGCTGATGATCGCGCTCACCGTCGTGTTCATCGTCACCGTCGTCGGCACGACTGTTGGCATGGTGTCCGGCTATTTCGGCGGCACGTTCGATGCCTGGATGCAGCGCTTCGTCGACCTCGTGCTGGCCTTTCCGCAACTGCCGCTCTATCTGGCGCTGACGTCGCTGATCCCGGTCACCGCGCCGACCAATGTCTTCCTCGCCTTCGTCATCTTCGTCATGTCGGCACTCGGCTGGGCGCAGATGTCGCGCGAGGTGCGCGGCAAGACGCTGGCGCTCGCCCGCATCGACTATGTCCGGGCGGCAATGGCCGTCGGCGCCACCGACCGGCGCATCATCATGCAGCACATTTTCCCCAACGTCATGAGCCATGTCATCGTCTCAGTGACGCTCGCCATCCCGAGCGTCGTGCTGCTCGAATCCTTCCTTGGCTTCCTCGGTTTCGCCGTCAAGCCGCCGCTGATCTCCTGGGGCCTGATGCTGCAGGATACCTCGACCTATTCGGTCATTGGCTCCTATCCCTGGATCCTCACCCCCGTCGCCTTCGTGCTCGTCACCGTCTTTGCGTTCAATGCGCTCGGCGACGGTCTGCGCGATGCTGTCGATCCCTACTGAAGGAAGACGCTCCATGCCTCTTTCCGTCTTCGAAAATTTCGCTCCCGTGCTGCGGCTCGATCATCCGGGCCGAACGACAGCGCCGATCATCGATGCCCGCAATGTCGCGGTCAATTTCAAGGTCGAGGACGGTATCGTCGAGGCCGTAAAGGATATCTCCTTTCAACTCTACCGTGGCGAGACCATTGCGATCGTCGGCGAATCCGGGTCCGGCAAGTCCGTCACCGCCCGCACCGTCATGGGCCTGCTCACCAAGCGCGCCATCGTCGCACCGCAGTCGACCGTCGCCTATGACGGGCGAAACGTGCTGAAATTCTCCGAGCGCGAACGCCGCAAGCTGCGCGGTGACCGGATCTCGATGATCTTCCAGGAGCCGATGAGTTCGCTCAACCCGATCTACACCATCGGCAGCCAGATCGTCGAAGCCATCCGCGTCCATCGCCGGGTCAGCCGGCAGGATGCCTACAAGCGGGCGCTCGAACTACTGGAAAAGGTACAGATTCCGGACCCGAAGGCCCGGCTCAACCAATATCCGCATCAACTTTCGGGCGGCCAGCGGCAGCGGGTGATGATCGCAATGGCACTTGCCAACGATCCGGACGTGCTGATCGCCGACGAGCCGACGACAGCGCTCGACGTCACGGTGCAGGCGCAGATCCTCAACCTGATCCGCGACCTGCAGAAGCAACTCGGCATGGCGGTGATCCTGATTACCCACGACCTGACAGTGGTCAAACAGTTTTCCGACTACGTCTACGTGATGCAGCTTGGCGAAATGCGCGAGCACAACACGACGGCGCAGCTGTTCGCCAATCCGCAGCACCCGTACACCCGCCATCTGCTCGGCTCCGAGCCGAAGGGGCACGCCAAGCCGCTGCCGGAAGGCTGCGAGCCGATCCTCGAAGCCAAGTCCGTGCGCGTTTCCTTCATGCTGAAGCACGGCACCTTCTTCAAGCCGGAGATGCGCGAGCTGGTAGCCGTCGGCGGCCTCGACCTCGAATTGCGCCGGCATGAAACGCTGGGCATCGTTGGCGAATCCGGCTCCGGCAAGACCACGTTCGGGCAAGCGCTGCTGCGGCTGATCAATGCCGATAGCGGGGAGATCTATTTCGACCGCCAGCCGATCCACGATCATTCGCGCAACAACATGCGGCCCCTGCGCTCACGCATGCAGATCGTCTTCCAGGATCCGTTTTCATCGCTCAATCCGCGCATGCCGGTCGGGCAGATCATCGAGGAGGGGCTGATCGTCAACAACATCGGCGCCAACAAGGCGGAACGGCTGGCGCGGGTGAAGGAGGCACTGGTATCGGCCGGCATGCCGTCGAACATCCTGTCGCGCTTCCCGCATGAATTTTCCGGTGGCCAGCGCCAGCGCATCGCCATCGCGCGGGCCATCGCTCTCGAGCCGGAATTCATCCTGCTCGACGAACCGACATCGGCGCTGGACCTTTCTGTCCAGGCCCAGATCATCGACCTGCTGCGCAAGCTGCAGGACGAGCGCGGCCTCAGCTATCTCTTTATTTCGCACGATCTGAAAGTCGTGCGCGCTCTTTGCCATCGCGTGATCGTCATGCAGAATGGCAATATCGTCGAGCAGGGCCCCGTCGAAGACGTCCTCTCCCACCCCAAGACCGCCTACACCGAACGGCTCGTCAAAGCCGCATTCGAGGTAGCTTGAACATTTTTTGTCCGGAGGCTTACATGGCAAACAACCCCAAAATCACTTTCATCGGCGCCGGTTCGACCGTCTTCATGAAGAATATCATCGGCGACGTGCTGCAGCGTCCCGCGCTCTCGGGCGCCAAGATCGCGCTGATGGATCTCAATCCACAGCGTCTCGAAGAGAGCGCCATCGTCGCCCGCAAGCTGGCCTCCACGCTGGGCGCCTCGGCCACGGTCGAAACCTTTACCGATCAGCGCCGGGCGCTGGACAAGGCGGATTTCGTCGTCGTCGCCTTCCAGATCGGCGGTTATGAACCCTGCACCGTGACCGACTTCGAGGTGCCGAAGAAATATGGCCTGCGCCAGACCATCGCCGATACGCTGGGCGTCGGCGGCATCATGCGCGGCCTGCGCACCGTCCCGCATCTGTGGAAGATCTGCGAAGACATGCTGGCCGTCTGCCCGGACGCGATCCTGCTGCAATATGTCAACCCGATGGCGATCAACACCTGGGCGATCTCCGAGAAATACCCGACCATCAGGCAGGTTGGCCTCTGCCACTCCGTGCAGGGCACGGCGATGGAACTCGCCGAAGATCTTGAGATCCCCTACGACGAAATCCGCTACCGCTCGGCGGGCATCAACCACATGGCCTTCTTCCTGAAGTTCGAGCATCGCCAGCCGGATGGCTCCTATCGCGATCTTTATCCGGACCTGTTGCGCGGCTATGGCGAAGGCCGTGCACCGAAACCGACATGGAACCCACGCTGCCCGAACAAGGTGCGCTACGAGATGCTGACGCGGCTCGGATATTTCGTCACCGAGAGCTCGGAGCATTTCGCGGAGTACACACCCTATTTCATCAAGGAAGGTCGCGAGGACCTGATCGAGAAATTCGGCATTCCGCTCGATGAATATCCGAAACGCTGCATCGAGCAGATCGCCAAGTGGCAAAGCCAGGCGGATACATACCGGAGCGCCGACAAGATCGAAGTCGCGCAGTCGAAGGAATACGCCTCGTCGATCATCAACTCGGTCTGGACCGGCGAACCCTCGGTGATCTACGGCAACGTCCGCAACAATGGCTGCATTACCTCGCTGCCCAACAATTGCGCCGCCGAAGTTCCCTGCCTCGTCGATGCCTCAGGCATCCAGCCGACCTATATCGGCGCCCTGCCACCGCAGCTGACAGCGCTGATGCGGACCAACATCAATGTCCAGGAACTCACGGTCCAGGCGCTGATGACGGAGAACCGCGAGCACATCTACCATGCGGCCATGATGGACCCGCACACAGCCGCCGAACTCGATCTCGACCAGATCTGGTCGCTGGTCGACGACCTGCTGGCAGCCCACGGCGAATGGCTGCCGGAATGGGCCCGCACCAAAAAAGCCGCGCAGGCGGCCTGATCTACCGCTCTCCTCCCCGAAGAATGGGCGTCGCAGCTATGCTGCGGCGCCCACCTGGTAATTTCACCACCGGAGCAAGCGGTTGCCGAGCAGTGCGCCGATGCCGGTGACGAGGGTGACGGCCATCATGTACCAGGATGCGACGAACAGAGGGCTGTCGTCGGGGCAGTGCCAGGCATAGATGGCAGCCGCGATACCGCCAGCCGCAAGGCCGGCGACAGCGCCCGCCAGCCGCGGACTTTCCGGCGCTCCATGGCGGAGGGCGAGCATGAAGCCTGCCAGCGGGACAAGCGACAATACCGGGATGAAGATGAGGCAGAATGCGGCGTGTTGACCCATCATGCTGGATTTCCACGCGACCTCGGGAACGACCACCAATTCGCTGGCGACTGCCACGACCAACGCCGCAAGCGGCAGCAACAACCAGCGCGAGATCGTCAGCGATGCACCGGGGCGGCCGATCCGAAAGACGAGGGCGCAGGCGATAATTGCCAATGTCAGTGTCAAGAGCAGCTTGAAGGCGACACGCACCGTATCGATCGCATCCGCCATATCGGCACGCATACCGATGGTCGACAGTAGCAGGACGGCGGATGCAACGATGCCGATCGCCAGCGCCAGCGCCAGTCTGCGGCCGAGCCGTAAGCGGACCGGGGCGTCTTCCGCCAGGAGGCTGATCAGATCATTCGTCTTCACGCGTTTCACTCCGATAGAACAGGGCCAGAGACTTCAGGGCCCGATGCAGCGCAACGCGCACTGCACCTTCCGTCATTTTCAGCCTTGCGGCCGTTTCGCCAATGCTCGTTCCCTGCAGGGAGATAGAGCGGACTATGTCGCGCTGTGGATCCTTCAGATGCTGCAGCATCCGTTCCGCGTCGAGCCGGTCGAACCCATCGCTCGACGGCTCGGCTTCGAGCGTTTCGATGACGTCCTCGATCGGCACGTTGACCCTGCGGCCCCTTCGCCTAAGGCTGTCGATCAGCTTGTTGCGGACGATGACCGACAGCCATGGACCGATGGGGCGGGCAGGGTCCCAGGTTCCCCGCTTCAGGTGCACAGCAAGAAGCACTTCCTGAACGACATCTTCCGCTTCGCTCGGCGGCGCGCCAAGCTGCTCGCAGCGTCTTCTCGCCATGGCTCGCAGATAAGGTGTCACTGCCGTCAGAAATCGGGTGTAGGCCTGCGTGTCGCCTTCGATGGCGCTGCGCATCCACTCCGCCCATTGCTCTTCGCGCGCTGAATAATTCAACCCACATCATCCCCTACGGCGAGACGCACGATCTTGTTACCGATGCTGCAACAATCTTTTGCACCCTGCCAATATCCTTGCAGCCAAGCCTTGTCCCGCGCATTCGCCAGGACGGCAAGGGCCGTTTGCAAAAAGATTTCGAACGGCCTGTAACAACCCTCGGGTCGTCGCCGTAGTCCCTGTTGCAAGCCAATCACGGCTCATCGACGGGAGACAAAATTATGAAGAACAGCATCGCTACACTGGCACTGGCCGGCTCGCTGGCATCAGCACTCGCAACCATTGCCGCCCCTGCAGCCTTCGCCGCCGACACCAAGGAAAAGTGCTACGGCGTCGCCATGAAAGGCCAGAACGACTGCGCCGCCGGCAAGCACGATTGCGCCGGCAAGTCGACGATGAGCTACGACAAGGCATCCTTCAAGCTCGTACCGACCGGCACCTGCGTCTCGATGAAGACGCCGCATGGCCACGGCATGCTGAAGCCGGTCTGAGCCGAAACGCCCGCACAGCGATCCATTCATCGGAGTTTGACATGACCAACCTTACGACAACCGTCGTCGTCGCCTCTCTGGCAACGGCATTGAGCCTCATCGGCGCCGTCTCGGCCTCGGCCGCCGATGCCAAGAAGGAAAAATGCTACGGCGTCGCCCTCAAGGGCCAGAACGATTGCGCCGCCGGTGCCGGCACCACATGCGCCGGTACCTCCAAGGTCGACTACCAGCAGAACTCCTGGAAGCTCGTTCCCGCCGGCAGCTGCGTCACGATGACGACGCCCAAGGGCCACGGCACGCTGACCCAGGGTCCGGCCCCTATCTGAGCCTACTGCGAGGCGACCTCAGCCAAGAGCGGCGGCACGATTGTCGTGCCGCCCCGTTATCGAAGGGAGAGTGCCATGAAATCCCCCACACTGCCGCCCCGTGCCGGCGTCGGCTTCAAACCGGAGCATTTTTCCGCCATCGATGCCGAGCGACAGCCGATCGGCTTCTTCGAGGTGCATGCCGAAAACTACATGGGTGCCGGCGGACCGCCGCATGCCCGCCTTGGCCGCCTGCGCGAGGATTATGCCCTGTCGATCCATGGCGTCGGCCTCTCCATCGGCTCGATGCAGGCGCTCGACACCGCGCATCTCTACAGGCTCAAGATGCTCTGCGATCGCTACGATCCGGAGAGCTTTTCCGAGCACCTGGCCTGGTCGAGCCACGACAGCGTTTTCCTCAACGACCTGCTACCGCTTCCCTATACGGAGGAGACGCTGGCCCGCGTCGCAGAACATATAGACGAGGTGCAGACGACGATGAAGCGCCAGATGCTGCTCGAAAACCCGGCCACCTACCTGCTGTTCGAGGAGAGCTGCATCGACGAAACCGAGTTCCTTGCGGAACTGGTCCGTCGCACCGGCTGCGGCTTGTTGCTCGACGTCAACAACGTCTTCGTCGCCTCCACCAACCATCACATGAACCCCCGCGAGTACCTTTCCCGCTTCCCGCTGCAGGCCGTGCGCGAAATTCATCTGAGCGGCCATTCCGAAACCACCGACGACGCCGGCGCGCCGCTGCTGATCGATAGCCACGACACGCCGGTCAAGGATCCCGTCTGGACGCTCTACGAAGAGGCAATTGCCCGCACCGGCCCCATTGCGAGCCTGGTGGAATGGGACAACGACGTTCCCTCCTGGTCCATCTTGCGTGCCGAAGCAGAAATGGCCGATGCAATCCTGCAACGGGCCGCCACCCGCCACGCAGCCTGAGGCCGCCATGTCCCTCGACACTCAGGCGCAGTTTGCTAACGCGCTGAGCAACCCGCCCCACGACATGCCGGACGGCCTGACCGCCTGGAACACGCAGCATCCCGCACGGCGGTTCGGCGTGTACCGCAACAACGTTGCCATGGCCCTGACGGGCGCGTTGGCGGCGCGGTTTCCGGTCACGGTCGAGATCGTCGGCGAGGCATTCTTTACAGCCATGGCGCTTGAATTCGTTCGCTGCCATCCACCGCTTTCGCCCCTGCTTCTGGCCTATGGTGACGATTTTGCCGCCTTCGTGGTTGAGTTCGAACCGGCCCGAGAATTGGCCTATCTGCCCGATGTCATCCGCCTGGAGGCTGCCCGCGGCATGGCCTATCACGCCGGGGACAGCATGCCGCTCGACGGCGCAGAGCTTGCAACGGTTGCGCCGGAGTATCTCGCCGGGGTCATTCTCCGACCGCATCCGTCAATGTCCGTCCTGCGCTTCACCACTCCGGCCGTTACCATCTGGGCGATGAATGCGGGGGAACTGGAGCTCGCGCCGATAGACGACTGGCGCGGTGAAGACGCGATGATCGTCAGGCCGCAAATGATCGTCAATATTCACCGCCTGCCACCGGGCGGAGCAACCTTCGTGACGGCGCTGGCCGAAGGCCAAACGTTCGGGGCGGCGGCAGTGGCTGCCATCAATGAGGCCCCAGACTTCGACCTGTCCGCCAATCTCGCGGGCATCCTGCAATCCGGTGCCTTCGCCGCAATCATCTGATCCATCTGGAGACACATCATGACCGACGATATGACCCTGGCCGCAAGGCCGGACCGCACGCTGCTGGGGAAAAGTCGCGCCATACTGCGTCTCCTCGATCGTATTCCGCACGACGCAATCGCATTGCTTTCGCGGCTGTCGATCGCTGCCGTCTTCTGGCAGTCGGGTGAAACGAAGGTCGAAGGATGGCATGTCACCGACAATGCCGTCTACCTGTTCGAGACCGAGTACAAGCTGCCTTTCGTCGATCCATGGCTCGCAGCCCACCTGTCGGCATTTGCCGAACACTTTTTCCCGCTGCTGCTGGTGATCGGGTTTGCCAGCAGGTTATCGGCACTGGCGCTGCTGGGGATGACTATGGTCATCGAGATCTTCGTCTATCCCGACGCCTGGCCAACCCACGGCACATGGGCTGTCTGCTTCCTCGTCATCATCGCCGGCGGGCCCGGAAGACTGTCCGTCGATCATCTCATCGCCCGTCGCACAGGCGTCACCATCTGAAGGCAAAACTATCCGTCTTGGGGCAAGCCGGTATTTGTTTCTACGAGGTTGCTCGCCATCGCAAGTCAAGGAAATCAGGGACTTGTTAACTAAACTTGGCCCCTGTAAGCTTCTTGTAATAAACACTCGCGATGAAGCTTGCACGGTAATCACCGTGCAAAAAGGAGGACTTGTCGATGAATGTCTTGAAAATGACTTTTGCCACTGTTGCGGCAGTAACTCTGGTCGCCTTTGCTTCGCCCTCATGGGCCGAGACGACGATCAAGGTGGTTGAAACCGGCGAGGGCGGGGGCGCCATGGGTCTCAAGCTCGATCCGATGACCGTCAAGGCCGGCCCGGCTGTCCTTTCTGTTCACAACGACGCAGCGACGGAAAATCACGAGATGATCGTGGTCAAGCTCAAGTCGGCCGACCAGAAGATCCCGTTGAACACCGCCAAGCATCGGGTCGACGAGAAGCAGCTGAAGAGCCTTGGCGAAGTCTCCGACCTGAAGCCAGGCGCTAACGGCGAGCTCAAGGTCAATCTGAAGCCCGGCAGCTACCTTGTGTTCTGCAACATCAAGGGACACTATGAAGCTGGCATGGCTGCAACCTTGACAGTCACGCCCTGAAACCAGCCGAGGTCGCCCCCGCTCGATGGCGCGGCCTCGACCCTTCGTCGTTGACAGCCAGCAGGTTCGCGAAACGCCCGACAGTGCCTTTCCGGCCACCACCTGGACAGAGTTCCTCACGATCGGAGACAAAGCTATGCGCGCCAAAATGATGATGACTACATTCGTCGTTGCAATGGGATTGACTGCCGCCTTCGCTGCTGACGAGGGAACCAAGCCTGCCCGCGAGGCCATGATGAAGAAGATCGGCGGTTCCGTCGGCATCATGGCGGCAATGGCAAAGGGCGACAAGCCATACGATGCAGCGGCAGTGAAAGCCGCTCTCATGACGATTTCGGAAACGGCCAAGGCCTTCCCGGACCAGTTCAAGCCGGATTCGGACAAGACCGACAAAGCCGCAAGCCCGAAGATCTGGGAAAACCCGGCCGACTTCAAGGCGCATGCCGACAAGCTCTCGGCCGATGCCGAGATGATCGCCATGAAACTGCCGGCAGACGCTGCAGCCCTCGGCCCGGCATTGAAGCAGCTCGGCGCGGATTGCAGCAGCTGTCATCAGGTCTACCGGCAGAAGGAGTAGCGCGCCTCCGGTTGCAGCGGCGAGTTGACTGACATCGCCAAATCCGCCGAAACTGAAATGGGAGGAAGACCTTGATCCTGAATTTTCGGCAGGTCCTGGCAATCATTGCTGGCGCCGCCCTTGCTGGCGTGGCGGGATTTTATGTCCTGACCAAGCCAACTCCACTTCCCGATAGCCATTGGGCCAACCTCGGAACTCCGGACGTCAAGAAGGGCGAGATGGTTTTCTGGACGGGCGGCTGTTCGAGCTGCCATGCGGCTAAAGGTGCGGAAGGCGATGCAAAGCTCGTCCTCTCCGGCGGCCTCGCGCTCAAGAGCCCGTTTGGCACGTTTCATGTGCCGAACATCTCCCCGGATGACACCGCAGGTCTTGGCAAGTGGACACTTGCGCAGTTCGGCAACGCCATGAAACGCGGCGTTGGACCCGACGGCGAACATCTTTATCCGGCTTTCCCTTACGGCTCCTACAGCCGCATGAGCGATGCCGATGTGAACGACCTGTTCGGCTACCTGAAGACATTGCCGAAGAGCAGCAACGTCGCACCACCCCACGAGCTGCCGTTTCCTTTCAACATCCGGCTGTTGCTCGGCGGCTGGAAACTCTTGTACTTCAGTGAAAAGCCACGCGTCGTGCTGGACAATCCGAGCGACAAGGTGAAGCGCGGGCAATACATCGTCGAAGGACCCGGTCACTGCGGCGAATGCCATACCCCGCGCGATCCGCTGGGTGGCTTCAAGGCCGACAGCTGGCTTGCGGGGGCCCCCAATCCTGAGGGAGAGGGCAACATTCCCGATATCACGCCCGGCTCAAAGTCGATCGGATCCTGGAGCGAAGCCGATATCGCAAGCTACCTGGAAACCGGCATGACTCCGGATTTCGACAGCGTCGGCGGTTCCATGGTGGAGGTCCAGCAGAATCTGGCCCATCTGCCCGCCTCGGACCGCGAAGCGATCGCCGCCTATCTCAAGGCGATACCGTCGAGGTGACGCGGGCGAGACGTCATTTGTCCCAACCGCTTGCTTTGAAACCCGATCATTGCGCTGCCTGGCAACCGCTGGACAGGATATTGCCTGCAGCCCCGGAGACGGCAACGACCGAATAGTCGTCGATGACCCTCGTCCCGGCACGGCGGGCAACGTGCTCGACGGGGCCGGTGGATCGGAAGCATTTCAGATACTGTGCCAGCCGCCCTTCGCCGGTGCGCACCACCAGCAAGGCAGACTTTTCCGCAAGAGAGGCGTCGGGGCTTTCGAATGTGTAGCGCTGCCGATCGACGATCGATTGAACCTTGTCTGCTTGATGCGAATAGAAGGCGATTTCGCCTGTGAGCCCATAGTCGGTCGTGGCGATCCATGCGGCACCGGTTTGCTGCCTGCGGCCTTCCAGCTCCGTCGTCAGGTCTTGCCAGCCGATGACCGTGTCGGCCGGGCTCGTAAACGGAACGCGCTCGCCCATCGGCGTGGCGAGGTAGAGAGGGAGCAGGGACGACAGTCCTATGCCGACCGGCACGACCCAGAGCCGGAGACGCCTCAGATGGACGTTGCCCGAAGCCTCACCTGCCACCGCTGCGGCAATGGCAAGCGCCGGGTAGGCAGGGGCAGGCCAGTTCGGATGCACCCAGTCATGTAGCGAGTGAATGATCAGATACGCGACCAGGGGGGCGGTCAGTGCGACCAGAAAGATGAAGGGGTCCGACCGGCGATTTTGGCAATGGCGGCAAAACCGCCAGACCGCAATACCCGCAAAGATGGCGATGACCGGGTTCATCAGTCCGAATTGCCCGCCGATGAATGTGGCAAGCGAATTGAGCGCCGGATGATTGTCGCCGAGCCGGCCGAACTGCTTGGCAAAGGACGCCCAGCCATGATCTGCATTCCAGACCAGCACCGGCATGAAGACCGCAAAGGCCGCCAAGCCTCCCAGCAGGATCCATGGGCTAAAGCGCCAGCGTGCGGCCCTGGGATCAAGTAAGAGCCACAGCAGGATCCCGGGACCGATGAAGAAGTTGGTGTACTTGCCGACGCAGCCGGCTCCGGCAAGTACACCGACAACGATCCACCAAAGCGGATTTTCCGTGCGTCGCAGGCGCGCCAGGGCCCAGATTGTCAGGGACCAGAACATCACGGACGGCGCATCTGGGGTCGCGAAAATAGCCTCGAGCCCCACCAGGAACATTGCGTTCAGCCAGACCGCAGAACGAAAAGCCAATCGGGTGTCGTTATAGAGTTCGATGACGGTCGCATACACCGCCAGCGATGCCACGGAGACCGACAACACGGGTAAGGCGCGAACGCCGAGCGCGGTATCGCCGAAGACATGGGTGGACAGCCATATCCACCACGCGATCATCGGCGGATGATCGTAATAACCGGCCGAGGGAACGCGGGACCAAAGCCAGTAATAAGCCTCGTCGGAATTGAGGTCGGTGTGTGCCATGGCAAAGAGCCGAAACGCCGCGAGCACCGCAGCCAGCAGCATGACCGGCCACCAGTCACCGACGCGTATCCCGCCGGCTTTATAGTGCACGCGGAATGACCTTAAGGATTGCGGACGCGCGTGTTCGGACGTCAACAACTGCCGCGGCGGACTTATGCAGACACGTCTTTTTCACCAACACGCAAGCGTTCCCTCGATAGGTCTGATGGCAGGGTCCATACCAGACCGAATTCCGAAATGCGACGGCCATTGAAGGCCAAAACTTACGCCAGACTTACATGGACAGCTTATCAACCTTTTATTGCATCGTCACAAGTTTACAATTTCTCGAATAGTGTTCAGGTCGATGTCAGCTGTTTGGTATCTTAGGTTTCACCAAGCAGATCCCCCAACCTGAAAGATCCCGTCTTGGAAAATCACCATTCAAATTCTTTTTCGCTGCCGCAGCGTGTGCTTCACTGGCTGACGGTTCTCCTGGTGTTCTTCAACCTGTTGCTTCCCGATGGAATGAGCGAGTGGAACCGCGCCATCGAGGAGACCGGCTCGGCGAGCGCAGACCAGATCGCAAGCGCCAATATCCACGCCTATGTCGGCATCGCCATATTCTTCGTCGTCCTCGCGCGCCTTTTCCTGCGCTTCACCAGCGGCGCCCCGGCATCGCCTTCACAGGAACCGAAGATTTTCAGCATCGCTGCCAAGTTCGCGCATGCAACGCTTTACCTCCTACTGCTTGCTATGCCGCTGACCGGTGGGGCGGCCTACTATTTCGGCATCGACGTCGCAGGCGGTATTCATGCGGATGTGCTGAAGGTCATCCTCTGGGTGCTGATCGGCGGACATGTGCTCGGAGCGCTGGTCCACCAGTTCTACTGGAAGACAAATGTCCTGCGCCGGATGACCGTAGGCTGACGCTTGTAGCAGCCGTTCCCGAATAGAAAAACACTGGAAAACTCAAACTTCGCCATCTGGAGAACCGTTGGATGCGACTGCTTTTGGTCGAAGACAACAGCCGCCTCGGCAAACTGACCTGCGGTGCGCTGAAGGCGGCAGGCTTTGCAGCCGATCTGTTTTCGAATGCCGAAGAGGCAGAGGCGGCGATGGCTGTCGTCGCCTACGATGTGATCGTGCTCGATCTCGGCCTGCCGGATCGGGACGGCGCGTCGCTGTTGGAGCCCGCCCGGCGACACGCGCCATCCGCGCCGATCCTCATCCTGACAGCCCGCGACGATAGCTCGTCGGTGATAGACTTGCTCAACCGCGGCGCCGACGACTACCTCTGCAAGCCGTTCGTCATGGATGTTCTGATTGCACGGGTTCGCGCGCTGCTGCGCCGGCCGGGAACCATGCGCACGTCGGTACTGAGCGAGCGCAACGTGGAGCTCGATCCCGCGCAATATCGCGTCCGGGTCGGCGGGCATGATCTCGACATCAGCCGTCGCGAGCTTTCGGCGCTGGAACTTCTCATGCGACGGTCCTCGCGCGTCATATCGCGCGCCGATTTCGAGGAATCGATGTACGGCTTCGGTGAGGAAGTCAGCTCCAACGCGGTGGAGGTGCTCATCCACCGCCTGCGACGGAAGCTGGAAGGGGCAGGGGCGGAGATCGAGATCCACAATCTGCGCGGCCTCGGCTACATGCTGGCAGAAAAGCGGCCATGAGCTACCGAAAACTATCGCTGTTTTCGCGGCTGGTGCTCTCCATGTCGCTCGTGGCGACGCTTGCGGTCTTCGCCAGCATCGGTTTTCTCTACATCCGCTTCGCATCGGCCAATAATCGCTTTCGCGAGGAGACGCTGCTGACCTTTGCCCGGGGAATGGCCAAGGAACTGCCCTTGCAGCAGGGCGGCTTCAAGTTCGTGGTGAACCGGCTTGGCGAACTGCACGGCCAATACGCCGTGCTAACTGCGGCGAATGAGTTGCTGAGCGCATCCGACGGTGTTTCCGGACCACTCGTGCCCGCCGACGATGTCGACCAGCGCTATTTCTCACTGCCTGCCCATGACGGCATCCCGAGACTTTTTGGCCTGTCGCTGCGCCTTGCCGACAAAGGCTTGGCTCGCTATGTCCAGGTGGCCTTTCCCAGCAGTCATCTCGTGTTCGACAGCGTTCTAGAAGAATTCGTCGGGGACATCGCCTGGATCTGGCTGCCCTTCGTCGTGGCGATCCTCGTGACCAACATCGTGGTTGCCAAACTCGCGCTCCGGCCACTCACCCGCGCGGCGCGCGAGGCGGAAGGGATCAGCCCGGCCAGCATCAGCGTTCGCCTGACCGAAGGCGACATGCCGCCCGATGTGCTGGCCATCGTCAAGGCTGTGAACAATGCGCTCGGCAGGCTGCAGGGCGGCTATCTGGCCCTCGAGCGCTTCTCCGGCAACATCGCCCACGAGCTGCGCACGCCGATGACCATCATCAAGGCGCAGCTTTCGGCCTCCGACGGAGCGTTTTCCTGCGACCTCGAACGAGACTTCGATGCGCTGGAGCGGATCGTCACGCAACTGGTGGACAGGGTGCGGCTCGGCGGCCTTCATTTCGAAACGGACGACTGCGTCGACCTGTGCGAGATCGTCCGTCGCGTCGGCGCCTTCCTCGCCCCGATCATAATCCAGAAGGGCAGGTCGATCGAGATCATCACGCCAGACCACCCCGTTCTCATCAGCGGCGCCAACGACTTCATCTTCCGGGCGCTGCGAAACCTGATCGAGAATGCGGTCGAACACAGTCCTGTCGCCGGCACGGTGACGATCACCGTCAGCAACGAGCGCGAAATCACAGTCACGGACGAGGGGACAGGGTTTCCGCCCATCAAGCTCGATCCGGTGGCAAGAAGAACCCAGCAGTCCGTCAGCGATCGTTCCGATGGACTGGGGCTTGGGCTCTCCATCGTCGACGAAACAATGATGGCGCACGGGGGATTGCTGTTCCTGTCCAACCCGACCGGCGGCGGAGCGTCTGCGCGGATGGTCTTTCCGACACCCTCTTCTCCTCGAGCTCTGTAAGTCGCCTGTAAGCTGCAGCCGGCATAACCAGCGAAGCGATCGAATGGCCCTCACAGCCCCATCGCCAAACGCGGATGGATGAACCGTGCGCTCAATCTGGCTGCGCCCGACGCATGATGCGGAGGCCGGCCGAAGGAGATGCATCCTTGTCTGCCATTTCATCCATCGCCGCCCTTTCCACCACCGCAGCCGTCCAGACACGACCACCGGTTTCCCCGGCTGCATCTGCCAATCCGTCGGGCACTCCCCAGCCGACAGTTGGCGCCTCATCGGCCGCCAATGTGCCGTCTGCCATCGCCGCACTCTCTCTGCGTAGCGCGTCGGATGGCGATTCAGACGACCGCTAGGACGCATCAAAGTGGCGGCGAGCCGGCCTGCTGCCGTGTCGCCGCTATTCCGTAAGTCAGCTGTAATTCCTGCCGCCAATAGCTGTGGCAGCAAATCGGCGAATGCGCCGACAAGAGATCGCAGCGGGTAATGACGACATGCACCGGGTCAATCGCGAGACACTTACCGTCCCTGTCTATCTGATCAATCTGGACAGGGCGCCCGACCGTCTGGAACTGATGACCTCGATGCTTTCGGATCTGTCGTTGCCGTTCGAGAGGGTCTCCGCCATCGACGGGAGAGCAATCCAGTTCCCGACCGCCGATTTTGCCGAGCGCGCCTATGTCCTGCGCCACGGCAGGCGGCGCAACCCGGCCGAGGTCGGATGCTATCTGAGCCACATCGAATGCGCTCGCCGGCTGCTGGCCTCATCGTCGGAGCATGCCCTCGTGCTCGAGGACGACGCGGTTCTTCCCGACGATATCAGCGACCTCATCCACGGCGCTATTAAAGCTGGCGAGACCTGGGATATTCTGCGGCTATCGAGCGTCAACAGCGGCAAAAAGCATGTTTTCCGCAAGCTCACGCCCCGCCGGAGCCTGGCGATCTCACTGACGCGCGAAAAAGGGTCTGGCGCATACGTCATCAACCGGCGGGCGGCGGAGTGGTTCGTCACCGGCCTGATGCCCATGCGCCTTCCCTTCGACATTGCCTTCGATCTTGAATATTTTGCCGGCCTGAAGGCAGCCTTCGTCGTTCCCGTGCCGGTCGTTCAGGATATCGGCCTGATATCACAGATACAGGGCCACCGACGGGCGTTTCATCTTTCGCGCTGGCATTATCTATCCGTCCAGCCCTACAGGGCATGGCTGGAGATCACGCGTCTGCTCAGCCGGTCTGCGCGGTTGCTATCGGCCCTCGCAAGGGACGGCGCCGAACCCGATCGGCACGCCTATGATCGAGCGCTTCTCGGCGAAGACCGATACCTGCCAGACATGGCCGTTTCAACGGACCAGCACAGCAGGCAGCGGCGACAAGGACGCCGACGTGCATGACACCAACGGGATCATCAACCTTTCACACGGGCGCGGTAGTCAGATGCCGGGACGCCGCTGGCTTGGCAGAGCAGGGCGAGGGTGCGGGGGGCTGACAGCGGTTTGCAAGAGTGCAGCCAGATTTCCTTTGGCGCTTCAGGCTCCTGTCAGCGTCGAGCGATATCCAGCAGCATGGCTGCAGATGATCGTGGGCGTCGAACGCAGCAAGGCAGGTGGGATAAAACACCGTAAGCGAGAATATTGTGCCGATGTCTGATCTGACGAGCGTTGCCGCCCCGCAAGCCTATACGGCGAGAAGCCGTGTCATATTTATGGTGACGTTCGTTCTCTGGTGGGCAATCCTCGCTCTGTTCAATGCCTTTCCTTCCATCGATATCGCCGTCGCACAGCGGTTCTTCACCGGCACAAATTGCAGCATATTCGACGCCGTCGGCCGGACTTGCGGCAGTTTTGCCTACGATGCCAGCCCGTTTTTCACAGCGGCACGCAACGTGCTCTTCGTGCTTCCCTACATCGCAGTCGCCGTCTTGATTGCCGACCTCATCCGCTGCAAATTCACTGGTGCTGCGGACTGGAAGAGCCCGCGGGTGATGCTCAGCCTGACAGCGCTGATGTCGCTGGCGCTCGGTTGCGGCCTGACCGTCAACCTTTTCCTGAAGACATTTTCAGGCCGCCCACGCCCGCGCGAGACGTCCGGGTTCGGAGGCCAGCTGGATTTTGTCCAAGCGGGCTCGTTCGCCGGGAAATGTCTCAAGAACTGCTCGTTCGTGTCGGGAGAGGCATCGTCGGCGGGATGGCTTTTCTGTCTCATCCTTCTTCTGCCGGCACGCTGGCGCCTGACGCTGGGGTTGCCCATGGCCTTTATCTCCCTCATCATCCCCGTGATGCGCGTGCTCACGGGCGCGCACTATCTCTCGGATGTCATCCTTGGCTGGCTGTCGTCCGTGGTGATTTTTGCGGGAGTTCTGGCGGTGGCTGAGGGAATGACCAACCGTCGCTATCTCTGAGCGTCCGCGGTCAAGCCAGAAAATTTTCAATCAAAGTGACTGACGCTCTTCTTTGAAACGCCATTTATCGTGCGCAATCCGCATCCGGCGATCGTCTTCAGCGACGGCCACCAGGGTGAGATCCCCTGAGGCCTGGCAAAACGGCGAATACGGACAAGAGCATCGCCAAGGTCGAAGGGCTTCGTCAGGTAGTCAATCGCACCGTTTTCCAACCCCTCGATCCTGTCGGAAGCCTGGTCGTAAGCGGACAGGATAATGACAGGGATGTGCGGCGACGTCTGCTGCAAGGAACGGAGCAGACAGAGCCCGCTTCCGTCAGGCAGATGCAGATCCAGCAGCACCAGAGCGTACGACCCCTCGTCTGCGGCGACGCGGGCTGCCGCAAGGGTCAGCACCCAGTCCACGTCCCATCCGTCCGCTACGATGTGGTCGTGCAGCGCATCGCCGATGAGGAAGTTGTCCTCGACCAAAAGAATACGCAAATCCGCTACCCCCGAAGCATTAGCGTCGGTAGATGCACGTTTATACTGACATTCACCTGAAATTGTTCTCGATCAATGCGCCCCGCCAAATACCGGTGACACTCGACTGGGGCGCGCTGTTTGCGTCCCCGGAACAGGCAGGTTCAGGCGTCTGTCAGCTTTGCGCAAGATAGTGAACGGCAACCGTCATCGGTCCGTCTTGCTGTGGTCGACTTCAAAGTGCCGCCAGCCCAACAGACTGGCCTCAGAGAAAGCCGTACTCCGAACATGACCAGTTTTTCCCATCTCAACCTGTTGGTCCCCGGTCTGTCGTGCGCGACGTGACGACGCCTGCGATGGTGGCCGGAGGTCCCGGCTCAGGTGCCAGGCAAGCGCTCGACATTTCCGTGGAGCAACGATCCGGGCTCGCAGCACGTCCTTTCCTCTGGGGGAGCTTGACGGCCTACGCTATCGACGTGTTGCTCTTCGAGATGCTTTTCGGTCTCGGCATCAGCCTGCCGGTGGCATTGGCCGCAAGCTTTGCTGTGGCGTCGACCTTCTCCTACATTCTGCACTCCAGAGCGGCAGCCGGAGGCGGCGTCTGGCATCAGCTTGGCCGCTACGTGGCAATCTGCTTTCTGGGGTTCGGACTGCGCGGCGGGGTATTTGCGGACGCGATGGCGTTGCTGACATGGTCGCCGTCAGCCGCAATCGTCCTCGGCGCCGGCGCTTCAGCGGTTGCGTGCTATTTCGGCAATCACTTTTTCGTCTTCCGGATGACGTGGCCTTCCTCGGCGCCGGCGCGCTGGCAGTTGGCGGCAGCAGGCGTGGTTTGCTATATGCTGGCGCTGCGTCTCGCCTATATCGGCGTCGTCGATCTTCTGCCGGAAGAGGCCTATTATTGGAACTTCTCCCGCCATATCGACATCGGCTACCTGGATCACCCACCGATGTCCGCGTGGATGATCTGGCTTGGGACCGCGCTTTTCGGCGATACCGAATTCGGCGTCCGCATCGGGGCCTACCTTGCGTGGATCGTTGCGTGCTTGTTCGTCTACCGCCTGACAGCCCATCTTTTCGACAAGACGACCGCAATTGTCGGGCTTGTCCTCACCGCCGTGCTACCCGTCTTCTTTTACACCGGGTTCCTGATGACACCGGACGTGCCCCTGACTGCGGCCTGGGCAGGGGCGCTGTACTTCCTCGAACGGGCGCTGGTTGCAGACAAGCGCAATGCCTGGTGGGGCGTGGGGGTCTGTGCCGGTCTCGGCATGCTGTCGAAATACACGATTGCGCTGCTCGGCCCCGCAGCCCTGATCTTCATGCTCATCGACCCGCGAGCGCGGCGATGGCTGATGAGGCCCCAACCCTATCTTGCAGCTGCCACGGCGCTTTTCCTGTTCAGCCCCGTCATCTACTGGAATGCGACACATGCCTGGGCGTCTTTCGCCTTCCAGAGCACCCAGCGTCTCGCCGACACGCCGGCTTTTTCCTCGCCGGCGCTGGTCGCAAGCGCGGCATTGCTGCTGACGCCGCTTGGGCTCATCGTCGCAATCGCAACGCTGGTCTCATGTCTTCGCCGCCTCGTCACGGCGCAGAAAACCGATGTGCAGGTGAGACGAAGGACGCTGTTCATGCTGGTGTTCACGTTGACGCCCCTGTCGGTTTTTGCAGCGTTCAGTCTCGGGCATGAGGTGAAGCTCAACTGGACGGGGCCGGTGTGGCTCGCGATCCTGCCCGCCGTCGCCGCGACCATCATCGACGCCAATTCCGGTTCTTCCAGGATTGCCGCAGCGCTGCGCCGGTCCTGGGCGCCGACGCTGCTTGGTACGCTGGCCATATACGCCGTGTGTCTGCACTATCTGGTCCTCGGGCTGCCGTTCGCGGGCCATCTCGGAAACATCCGCACATTGCCGGTGGCCTGGGACGATCTCGGCCGCGAAGTCGGCCTGATCGAACGGTCTGTCGAGGAGCAGGCGGGCCAGAGCGTGCTTGTGGCAGGCATGGACAAATACTTCGTTGCCAGCGAACTCGCTTTCTACAACAGGCGCGACGGCAACGTTGCGGGCAACTCCGTCGGCGCCGGTCCGCTTGGCAACGATAGTCTCATGTACGGATATTGGTACAGGCCTGCGGAAATGCAGGGCCGCACCATCATGCTGGTCAGCCTGAAAAAGAGCGACGTCGATAAACCCGGCGCGGGACGCTACTTCGATCGCCTCACGGATATCCAGACGCATGGCGTCAGCCGGAATGGCGTTACCATCGGCAAGTTCTACTACCGCATTGGATATGGCTATCGGGACTGCGCCTCGCCGGCGGCACAATGCCCGTCGCAATGAGCACCCCGATCGAATTCGCATGCAGCGCTTCAGTTTGTCGTCAGGGTAAGGGTGCAAGAGTGACATGATCAGACAGTCCGCGTCGCCGACAGAGACTGAGCTTGGTGTTCGTATTCCGGCAGCCGATCCAAAGGCCTGATGCCACTGCCGGATTAACGCTCGAAGGTCGTAAGATTGATGAATGTAAGTGTCTCTGCCGCGCGCCTTGTCGAGGACGATCTCTCGGCCATCAGCGCTCAAATCAGCCTCGATCATATCGGTCCCGAGCTTTCTATCGTCATTCCAACGCTGAATGAGCGCGAAAGCGTCGCCATTCTCGTTGACCGACTGCGCGCGACGCTGGCCGGTATCGACTGGGAGGTGATTTTCGTCGATGACGATTCCAGCGACGACACCATCGGCCAGGTTCGCGCCCTTTCCGTCAACGACCGGCGCATTCGCGGTTTGCGCCGCGTCGGCAGGCGGGGGCTCGCCGGCGCCTGCATAGAAGGTATCCTGTCCAGCTCCGCACCCGTGGTTGCCGTCATGGATGCCGACCTTCAGCACGATGAAACCCGGCTGGCGGAAATGTTCAACGTTCTGCGCACCGGCAACGCGGACCTCGTCGTCGCCAGCCGCTACATTCAGGCGGACGGCGCATCGGACGGGCTTTCGAGAATTCGCCATGCCGGCAGCCGGCTTGCGGTGGGAATGGCGCAGTCCCTGCTGGGAGTGCGGCTAAGCGATCCCATGAGCGGGTTTTTCATGATCCGTCGCGAATTCGTCGAGGCAGTGGCGCCGCGCCTGTCGAACCAGGGCTTCAAGATATTGCTCGACATCGTCGCGTCGTCACCGAAACAGATGCGGATCGAGGAAGTGTCCTACGCATTCAGCCCGCGCCTGCACGGTGTCAGCAAACTCGATGCATCTGTGGTGTTCGAATATCTCGGGCTTCTCATCTCCAAGGCTTCTGGCGACTTCATCTCTGCGCGCTTCCTGGCCTTCTGCCTGGTCGGCTCGACGGGCCTCGTGGTCAACCTCGTGTTTCTGCGCATACTGCTCGGGGCAGGGCTGGACTTTCCAACGGCGCAGACTGCCGCCATGCTCATCACCATGGTTGTGAACTACACCCTGAACAACGCTCTCACCTACAGGGACAGGCGTAGGCACGGGTGGAGGTTCGTGACCGGGCTGGGCATGTTTGCAGCACTCTGCAGTTTCGGCGTTTTTGCCGGGGTCGGCGTATCGACCGCCTTCTATAATAGCGAACCACGCTGGTGGTTGGCCGGCCTCGCAGGTGCCGCTATCGGGGCTGCCTGGAACTACTTCACCAACTCAGCCATTACCTGGCGCAAGCGCTAAGCCGGGCCGGAAACCAGGCATTGGTCTGGTTTCCGGATTTTCTCATGACTGCTGGACTGCCAGCCTGCGGCCACGGGCGCGCGGATCAGGTGCGGGAACGGCGGCCAGAAGGGCCTGCGTATAGGCATCCTTCGGCGTCTCGAACACCTGGCGGCGCGTGCCGCTCTCGACGATTTTACCGTAGCGCATGACCACGACATGGTGCGACATCCGCTCGATGACCGCCATATCGTGCGAAATGAACAGATAGGCGAGACCCATCGTCTCCTGCAATTCGAGCAGCAGATCGAGAACCCGCGCCCGCACGGACACATCGAGGGCCGCCACGCTTTCGTCGGCAACGATCAGCTTCGGTTCCAGCGCCAGGGCACGTGCGATACAGATGCGCTGGCGCTGGCCGCCGGAGAACTCGTGCGGATAGCGGGTGGCGGCATCGGGCGTCAGGCCGACGCGGCGCAGCAGCTCTGCCACCCGGTCGCGACGCTCCGATTTGCTGCCGATGCCGTGGATGATCATCGGCTCGGCAACTGCAGCCCCCACCGCCATGCGCGGATCGAGCGATGCATAGGGGTCCTGGAAGATCATCTGCGCGGAGCGGCGAACCGGCTGCATTTCGCGCTGGCTAAGCCCACCGATATTGCGGCCGTCGATCACAACGTCCCCCTCGTAGGGGATGAGGCCGAGCACAGCCTTGCCGGTCGTCGACTTTCCCGAGCCGCTTTCGCCGACGAGACCGAGCGTCTTGCCGGGCAGGATCTCGAAGGATACGCCATCGACCGCTGCCGCCCGCCTGGTTGGCTTGAAGAGCCAGCCGGCCTGGCTGCCGTAGGTAACGGTCAGATTGCTGACGTTGAGCACCGGCGTCCGGTCGAGCGGCATCGGCGCGACCAGGCCTCTGGCAGTGACGCGCGGTGGACCGTCCGTACCGGCATGGGCGCCAAGACGCGGCACGGCCCCCAGCAACTCCTGCGTATAGGCGTGGGTCGGGCGCTCGAAGATATCGATCGCAGCTCCCTTTTCGACCATGCGGCCGTTTTGCATGATCACGACGCGATCCGCCATTTCCGCCACAACCCCCATGTCATGGGTGATGAGGATGATCGAGGTGCCGAACTCCGATTTCAACTCGCGCATCAAACTCAGGATCTGTGCCTGGACAGTGACATCGAGCGCCGTGGTCGGTTCGTCGGCGATCAGCACCTTGGGGCGGCAGGAGAGCGCCATGGCGATCATCACCCGCTGTCGCATCCCCCCGGAAAGCTCGTGGGGAAACTGCTTCAGCCGCCGAGCCGGATCGGTGATCTGGACGGCGTCGAGCATGCGCAGGGCGGACGCCACGGCACTCGCAGTGTCGCTCTCCTGATGCTCGCGGATCGCCTCGGTCAGCTGGTCGCCGACTGAGATCACCGGGTTGAGCGAGGTCATCGGCTCCTGGAAGACCATGGCGATCTCGCCGCCACGCACCTTGCGCATCGCCCGCTCGGGCAGGGATAGCAGGTCACGGCCGCCGAGCATGATCTTGCCGGAGGCCACCTGCAATGATGCTTTCGGCAGCAAGCCCATGACAGCGAGCGAGGTTACCGACTTGCCGGAGCCCGATTCGCCGGCAAGGCAGAGAGTCTCGCCGGTCATCAGATCGAAATCGATGTCGTCGAGCACCCGCCGGCGGCCTTCCGGCGTGCGGGCATCGACACACAGGTTTCTCACCGAAAGCGCGGCGGGCGACGAGGCTGTTTCCGTCACGCGAACACGATCCTCGGGAAGTAGAACGACACCACCCAGTTCGGCATGTCGACGATCTCGCTGATCCGGAGGTCGCCGCAGACAGAGCACAGCATGTAGGCGTCGACCGGGCTCATGCCGTGTTCGTCGCCGAGCAGGTCGATCATCCGCATCAGGCTTTCCCGCGCACCCGTCATCAGGTCCGGCCCGATGCCCGTTGTCACCTCATAGCCGGCGCCGTCCAGATGGCGGGTGACCGGCTCGGTTGTCGTAAAGCGCGGACTCTTCAGGCGCGCATCCTTGACCAGTTCGATCGTCGCCTCGACATTCATCTGGCTTTCGATGGCGGTTCCACAGACCTCGCCGTCGCCCTGCGCCGCGTGGGTGTCGCCGATCGAGAACAGCGCACCCTCGACTTCGATCGGCAGGTACAGCGTCACGCCGGCGCTGAGATCACGAATATCGAGATTGCCGCCGACATTGCGTGGCGGCACGACGGAGTGCAGACCCGGGGCTGCAGGCGCAACCCCGATGGTGCCGGCAAATGGCTTCAGCGGCACGCGACCGCCGGGCCCATAAAGGGCAGGCGTCATGGCGTTGGCATCATAGGACCACATGTGGAGAGCCGGATCGGGAAACTGGTCGGCCAGAAGGCCGAAGCCTGGAATATTGGCAGTCCAGCCGAGGCCCGACGGCACGAAGCGGCGGAGGGTAACCTTCAGCGCGTCGCCCGGCATCGCGCCCTCGACATAGACAGGGCCGGAGACCGGATTGATCTTGCCGAAATCGAGCTCCTTCAGCGATTCCAGCGTCGCGTCGGCTCCAAGCTGTCCGCCGGAGGAATCCATACATTCGAAATGGATGGTTTCACCGGGTTTGGCGACGACCGCGGGTTCGAAATCCCGGTTCCAGCCGAAATTATGCTGGGCGCGGTGAATGGTGTGGGTGCAGACGATGCACATGGGTGCCTCCGAAGATTGAGCCTCCCCGGGGCGATGCCCAGGGAGGTATTGAACCGATCGGCTTACTTCTTGACGAAGATCGCTTCGTAATCGATGACGCGGGTCGGATCGATGTAGATCTCATCCGGTCCGCCCATCCGCTTCGACTTGGCAACGACCCGGCGCTCGTTGAACACAGGGATCCAAGGCGCATCCTTTTCCTGGATCTCGGTGAAGATCTTTTTCCAGGCTTCGTTGCGCTCCGCAGCCTTGGCAGGCAGCGGCAGGGCGTCGGCCGCCTGGGCGCGCGGTTCGATTTCCTTGTTGCAATACCACGACCAGTTCCACCCACCGGCGACGGCACTGCCGCAGCCGAGGATCGGTCCGTAGAAGTCGGACGGATCCGGGAAGTCAGCGATCCAGCCAAGACCGCCGGACCAGGCCATCGGCGCCTGGCCCTGCGTACCGCCGGCAGCGATGACGTTCGGATTGGCAAGCGCCTTGATCTCGACCTTGACGCCGACGGCCGCCAGATCCTGCTGGATCGCCTGGGCGATGCGCGGCTGCGGATCGGTGTTGGAGGTGTAGAGCTGGGTTGTGAAGCCGTCCTTCAGTCCGGCTTCGGCCAGCAGTGCCTTGGCCTTCTCAACACTGTAGGCATAGCCCTTGTAGTCCTTGTCATAGCCCGGCATCAGCGGCGGCAGCACCTGGTTTGCCGGCACGGCGCGACCGTTGATGATGCGAACGATGCGCTCCTTGTTGACAGCCATGTTCAGCGCCTGGCGGACCTTGACGTTGTCGAGCGGCTTTACCTGCGTGTTGAGCGTCACATAGCTCGTTTCCAGCTGCTGACGATCCACGATCATGCCTTCGAAATCCTTCGAGTTCTTCATCTCGAGGTATTTGGCAGGCGGGATGCCGTCGCCGGCAACATCGACTTCGCCCTTCTGCAGACGCAGCAGCGCCACCAGCGGCTCCTGGCCGATTTCGACCGTATAGCCATCGATATGCGGGCGGTCCTTGACGAAGTAGTCCGGGTTCTTCTCGAACACGAGGCGCTGGCCGACCGTCCATTCCTTCAGGATGAAAGCGCCGGAGCCGACCGGCTTCTTGCCGAAGTCGCCGTTCGCAGCCTCGACTGCTTCCTTCGGAACGACGGAAGAGAAGTTGAGGGCGAGCACATTGAGGAACGTCGCGTCCGGCTGCACCAGCGTGAACTTGACGGTGTGGTCGTCGACGACAGTGATGCCGTCAAGCGTCTGTGACGTGCCGGCGGTCATCGCGTCGGAGCCGACAATCGAATGGAAGAAGCCGGCGCCAGGGCCCTGTGTCTTCGGATTGACGGCGCGCTCGATCGAATACTTGACGTCGGCAGCCGTCACTTCGCGGCCGTTGGTGAACTTAACGCCTGGGCGCAGCTTGAAGGTGTATGTCTTGCCGTCCTCGGACACCGTGTAGCTTTCGGCCAGCGAAGGCTTCAACTCGGTCGTGCCGGGCGTGTAATCGACAAGGCGCGAGAACATCGCGTTGATCATCGACCAGTTCTGCCAGTCATAGCCAATGGCCGGATCGAGCGTGGCGATGTCGTCCTTGTAGGTGACGACGATCTTGCCGCCGTCGACAGGCTTGTCGGCAGCCTGGACGGCGAGCGCCGGCACCAGGGAAGTGGTCGCGAGCATGGCAGCCAGAGCTGCACGTCGCAGGAAGGTTTTTGTCATTGGTGAACTCCTCTGTTGGTTTTTGCTTGGTTATTGAGCGCGGATACGCGGGTCGATGAACGGAGCGACGATATCGGCGATCAGGTTGCCGATGACGATGGCGAGGGCCGAGACGATGGTGACACCCATGATGATCGGGATGTCGACCTGCTGGATGGCCTGCCAGGCAAGTTGCCCGATACCCGGCCAGCCATAGACGGCCTCGACGACGACGACACCGCCCATGAACTGGCCGATGTCGATGCCGATCATGGCGATGATCGGCAGGATGGCGTTGGGCAGGGCATGGCGAAAGATGATCCGCGACGACGACAGGCCCTTGGCGCGGGCGGTGCGCACATAATCCTGGTTGAGCACGTCGATCATCGCCGAGCGCACCATGCGCGCATACCAGCCGGCACCGAGGATGCCGAGCGTCACGGCCGGCAACACCACATGGTTGGGCGTGCCATAGCCGCTCATGGGGAACCAGCCGAGCTTTGCCGCAAAGACGTAGAGGAGCAGCAGCGCGACGACAAATTGCGGGGCGGACACCCCGACGAAGGACGCCATCATCACCAGCCGGTCGACAAAGCCCCCGCGGCGTACGGCGGCGATGGTCCCAAGCGTAATACCGAGGACAACTTCGACCAGGATGCCCGCCGCCATGAGGATCAGCGTTGCCGGCAGGCGGGCGAGGATCAGCGGCAGCACGGATGTCTTCTGCGTATAGGATCGACCGAGATCTCCATGGAGGATGCCGCTGAGATAATGTAGGAACTGCAGCACCAATGGCTGGTCCAGCCCCAGTTCATGGCGAATGGCGGCAACGGTTGCCGGTGTCGCGCTACGGCCGGCGATCAGTACGGCAGGATCGGCCGGCAGTGCGTAGAGCAGCAGGAAGGTGATAGCGCCGACGCCGAGCAGGATGAGTGCCGCCTGGACAAGTCGGCGGAGAATGAGAAGGGCCATCAGCCGCGCCCTCTCTGGGTCGGATCGAGAATGTCGCGCAGCGCATCGCCGACGAGGTTGAACGACAAAGCGGTCAGCAGGATCACGGCGCCCGGAATGAACACCAACCAGGGGGCGGATTCGAAGTAGCTCTGGCTCTCGAAGATGATATTTCCCCAGGAGGGCTGCGGCGGCTGCACGCCAATGCCGAGGAAGGACAGCGTCGCCTCGAGCAGCACAGTCGTTGCGATACCGAGCGTGCCCCAGACGATCGCCGTCGGCATCAGATGCGGCAGAATATGCAGCAGCAGGATACGGCCGTGGCCGGCGCCCAGCGAGCGCTCCGCCATGATGAAGTCGCGCTCCACCAGTCCGCGCGTCTCGGTATAGACGATGCGCGCGACCTGCACCCAGTTGACGAGCGCGATGACCATCGCCACGATCCACAGGCTCGGGTGCAGCAGGGCCGCCAGCACGATGGCAAGCAGCAGGGCCGGAAATGCCATCATCAGGTCGGTGAAGCGCATCAGCAGATTGCCGAAGAAGCCCCCCACGTAACCAGCCACAATACCGATGAAGAGGCCGATGGCGACCGCAATGCCATTGGCGACCAAGCCGATGACCAGCGAGGTGCGGGCGCCGAACAGCAGCCGGGAGAACAGGTCGCGGCCGAGCGTATCGGTGCCGAGCAGATAGGGGCCGCCGGGCGGCAACGGCGCGCCATCCAGCGACAGGCCATCGAACATCTGGTCATCGGGGCTGAAGGGCGCCAGCAGCGGCGCCGCGATCGCCATGACGACAACGGCGATGACGATGATCAACCCGAACAGCGCCGAGGGCTGGCGAAACATCGATTTCAGGACACGCATCAGACGGCCTCCGGCAAGGGTTCGGAGCCGCCGAGAATGAAGGCCGCCAGTTGTTCCATTGGCAATCTACGCTGCATGGCCGAGCCGCGCAGGATCGTATAGGCCTGCTCTTCCCCGACGCCCCGCGCCTCCATGATCTTTTGCACGGCGGCATGAACGAGCGGTCGCATGCGTACGCGCTCCTCCAGACGATCCATCTTCGAGCGCGTCGCCATTCGCTCTTGGTGGATGGAGACCGCCATGACCAGCGCCGGATAGACGGCCGAGCTTGCAACCGGCTTGGCGATGATCGCGCCGGCACCCTGTTCGAGCGCCCAGGCGATCCGGCCCGGTGCTTCCGAACCCAGCAGCGCAATCACAGGCACCGCCGGATGCGCGGCGGGTGCCGAAGCGAGCAGCCCGTCCCAGCCCTGATCGGCATCGACGATCACGAGGTCCGGACATTCCATGGCAGAGAGCGGCTCCCAGCGCAGCGATGTGCTGAGGCCGAGAAGTGTCAGCTGGCGGATCAAGCGCTCCGTGTTGCTGTCTTCCCTGTGCAGGATCGCAGCATGCCAGCCAGTGAAATTCGGTGTTTCCCTCATGAAACCACCCGCAACTTCGGCGCCGCAATCGTGTGACGCGCAGTCAGATATGGGTCGGCAGGGATGGCCGGACGCGAGGCGATGACATCGAAACCATTGCCGGCATTGATCCGTCCGAGATGAAAGGGGAGGGCCGCGTGGTTGGTCTGCCGGTCGATCGCGAGCGGACCGAACAGGCTCGGCCAAGAGGCGCCATGAAGCGCCCGTCGCACTGCCTGCGGCTCGTCGCTACCGGCTGCGATTATGGCCTCGACGCAAAGTTTGACAGCGGTATAGGCGCTGGCAAAAACGCTGGACACGCCACGCTCCGGCCCGAATGCCGCCGCCACGCGGCTCTTGAACTCGGCATTTTCGGGCGACACGATGCTGGCGAAATAGGAGGCGGCGCAAAGCTGCCCGACGGCCGCACCTGCGGCGATATCGGAAAGTTCGCACTCCATCAGATCGCAGCTGACGACCGGGCAATTCTCCGGCAGGAAGGCCGGGTCCCGGTCTGCAAGCGCGCGGATGGCCGCCAGAAATGCGTAGCTGGAGGGGCCGATCAAATTGTTGAGGATGAAGCTCGGCCGGCGCTCGGCAATATCCGCGACGATGCGCTCGACCGCAGTCTCCTCGAGCGGCAGATAGCGCTCGCCCAGCACCTCGCCGCCAGCCGTGGAAATCAGCTCGCGGGCCAGCCGGTTCATTTCCCAGCCCCACACGTAGTTGGCGCCGACGAGGTAGGGGCGCTTGCCGTAACGGGGGATGAGATGCTGGAAGAGCGGCAGCAGGTGCTGGTTGGGGCAGCCGCCGATATAAATGACGTTCTCGTTGGCCTCGAAACCCTCGTAGGGGCACATGTACCAGAGCAGGCCGTCATGCTTTTCGACCAGCGGAATGATTTCCTTGCGCGCCGCCGAGGTGATCGTCCCGACGATATGGCGGCAACCTTCGTTGCGCAGCATATGGCGGGCGCCATCCAGATAGGCGGAAAGATCAGCGCGAGGATCGGCGAAGACGGGCTCTAAGCGCAGCCCGCCCGTGGCAGCAAATTCCTCGATGGCACATTCGGCACCGTCGCGCGCATCCCGACCCATCGACGCATAGGGCCCGGTCGTCGAAAAGAGGATGCCGATCTTTAGTGCGTCGATCATTGTTCAATACCCAAACGCGAAAAACCCCACGACGCGGATCCCATCTTGGATGGGGCATCATGGGGGCGAAACTGCCCGGCGACATCGAAGTCATGTGTTAAAATTTGCCTATTCGGCAGGCCTGAGTAAAATACAGGCATGCCGTCTTTGTCAAGCGTCCTGGCGCGCGTTTATAAGCAAAGATGCGCGCAACCCCTAAACGTTGCGCTCTATGATGATCTTCAGGGCATTGCGGTTGCCGTCCCAATAGGGAAGGGCCGTTTCAGCCTCGTCAAACGCAATCACCTTGCTGATCAAGGCATCGGCGCCTTGGCCGATTTTTTGGAGATGGGTGGCGACGGCCAGGAAGTCCTGCATCATGGCATTGCGAGACCCCATGATGTCGAGTTCCTTGAGATTGAAGAACTGCGTCTGGTAAGTGACCGGCGCCTTGGAATAGCCGACATAGACGACGCGGCCGCCGAAGCAGGCGATATCGACCGCCTGCGTAAAGGTAGCGGGCAGGCCGACCGCCTCGAAGGCGACATCGACGCCGTCTTCGTTTGTCCACGCCATGACGCGCGCCACCACATCCTCGCTGCGGGCATCGATCGTCTCGACGGCGCCGAACTGCATGGCGAGAGCACGTTTCTCCGGGCTGAGATCGACCGCGATAACTTCAGCACCACGGGCGACGGCGGCAATCAGTACGCCCATGCCGATCATGCCGCAGCCCAGCACTGCGACGCGGTCGCCACGGGCAACGCGGCCGCGCTCGACGGCGTGGAAGCCGACGGACAATGGCTCGACCAAGGCCAGATGGCGTGGCGGCAGCACGTCGTTGAGGATGAGCTTTTCAGCCGGCAGGACGATTTCCTCGGCGAGGCCGCCATCCTGCTGGACTCCCAGCGTCTTGTTGTAACGGCAGGCATTCACCCGGCCTTTTCGGCAAGAGGTACACTTGCCGCAACTGGTATAGGGCATGACAATAACGCGCCGGCCTGCCGCATAGTCGGCGGAGACGCCTTCGCCTGCTTCCATGATCACACCGCCAATTTCATGGCCAGGGATGCGCGGAAGCTGGACCAGCGGGTTCAGACCCTTGAAGGTGTTGAGATCGCTGCCGCAAAGACCGATATGGCGGACGCTGACGCGCACCTGGCCGGGTCCGAGAGGCGTGGCCTCGATCTCCTGAAAACGCGTTACGTTTTCCGCTTCGATACGCAGTGCCTTGATCATGATCCCTCCCTGTCCCGTCACATCTCCCGAACGGGCATGTCCTCTGAAGCTGTCATAGCGACTTCCTCCCAGAATCGCTACAGCCCGGGAGCGGTCTTTTGACGGCTCCCGGGCTGTGCTTTCAGTCTCGTTTTAGTGGGTCGCTTCCGGCTTCACGTCCGGTGCTGCGACATCCTCTTCAGGCTTCTTGCCCTTGAAGATCCGCCGTGTCGTAACGAACAGCAACGGAATGAAGAATACGCCGAGGATGGTGGCGGCAAGCATGCCGCCCATGACGCCGATACCGATCGAATTCTGGCTTCCGGAACCTGCGCCACTCGCGATGGCAAGCGGCATGACGCCGAGAATAAAAGCCAGAGACGTCATCAGGATCGGTCGCAAGCGTTGCCGCGAGGCTTCGAGCGTTCCGTCGATCAGGCTCTTGCCATTCTTCTGCTGCTCCAGCGCGAATTCGACGATCAGAATGGCGTTTTTGGCGGCCAGGCCGATCGTCGTCAGCAGGCCGACCTTGAAGTACACGTCATTCGACTGACCGAAGAGGGTCGCCGCCAGAAGGGCCCCGAAGATGCCGACCGGCACCGACAGCATGACAGCGAGCGGGATCGACCAGCTCTCGTACAAGGCTGCAAGCGCCAGGAAGACCACGAGGATCGAGATGGCGTAGAGCTTGCTCGCCTGGCTGCCTGACAACTCTTCCTGCTCGGACAATCCTGTCCATTCCAGACGGAAGCCAGGTGGCAGCTGGGACACCAGCTTGTTGACTTCGTTCATCGCATCACCGGAGCTGACCCCCGGAGCTGCAGCACCTTGGATCTCGACTGCGGAAGAGCCGTTGTATCGCTCGAGACGAGGAGAACCGAAGCTCCAGCTTCCCGTGGCAAAGGCTGAGAACGGCACCATGGAGCCTTCGGAATTTCGAACATACCAGCGATCGAAATCCTCAGGCTGCATCCGGAAATCCGCATCGGCCTGGACATAGACCTGCTTGACGCGGCCCCTGTCGATGAAGTCGTTGACATAGCTGCCGCCCCAGGCGGTTGCCAGCGTGGTGTCGATGTCGGCTAGCGAGATATCCAGTGCGCTCGCCTTTTCCTGGTCGATCTCCACCTGATACTGCGGCTGATCCTCTTGGCCGTTCGGTCGGGTACCGACCAAGAGCGGGCTTTTGGACGCCATGCCGAGCAGCTGGTTGCGGGCCGCCATCAGCTTCTCATGGCCCTGGCCGTTGACGTCTTGGAGGTAGAAGTCAAACCCGCTGGAAGAACCGAAGCCAGGAATAGCCGGTGGCGCCAACGCGAAGACGCTACCGTCCTTGATTTTCGAAAACGCCCCCATGGCGCGACCAGCAATTGCCTGTGCCTTGGATTGCGGCGTCGTGCGGGACGCGAAATCCTTCAGCTTGATGAAGGCGAGACCGATGTTCTGCCCTTGGCCACCGAAGCCGAAGCCGGCGACGGCAAAGACGCCGTCCACATAGTCTTTCTCGGTATTCAGATAATAATCGCGCACCTGTCCCAGCACTTCCTTAGCGCGGGCATCGGTGGCTCCCGGTGGCAAGGTGACGCTGGTGATCAGAATGCCCTGGTCTTCGTCCGGCAGGAACGAGCTCGGCAGACGCGTGAACAGAAAGCCGACACCGACGACGATCAGCACGAATACGACGAGGCCGACCCAGCTGCGCCGGATAATGCCGCCGACGCCGCGCTGATAGGCATGGCTGCCGCGATCGAAATTGCGGTTAAACCAGCCAAATACGCCCTTGGTCTTCGAACCGTGCTTCGGCTTGCGCAACAGAGTGGCGCAAAGTGCCGGCGTCAGGATAAGCGCGACGATGACCGAGAGGATCATGGCCGACACGATGGTCACGGAGAACTGGCGGTAGATGACGCCGACCGAGCCCGCGAAGAACGCCATCGGGATGAACACAGCCGATAGCACAGTCGCGATACCGACAAGCGCGCCGGTGATTTCGCCCATCGACTTGATCGTCGCATCGCGTGGGGAAAGATCTTCCTCTTCCATCACGCGCTCGACGTTTTCAACCACCACGATGGCATCGTCGACGAGCAGGCCGATTGCCAGCACCATCCCGAACATGGTCAAGTTGTTGATCGAGTAGCCGAACAGCGACAGGATGCCGAAGGTTCCGAGCAGCACAACCGGTACAGCAAGCGTCGGGATCAAGGTTGCCCGCAGGTTCTGCAGGAACACGAACATCACGATGAACACGAGGACGATGGCCTCGATCAGCGTCTTGACCACGTCTTCGATCGACAGCCGTACGAAAGGCGTCGTGTCGTAGGGATAGACGACCTCGACATTGGCCGGCAGCGTCTGCTTCAGGGCGTTGATGGTCGACTCGACGGCTTCAGCCGTGCTGATAGCATTCGCCCCGGCTGCAAGCTGGATAGCAAGACCGGCAGACGGATGGCCGTTATAGGTGCTCGAGCTTGCGTAGCTCTTTGCGCCGAGTTCAACGCGCGCCACGTCGTTGATGCGGACAAGCGAACCGTTCGGAAGGCTTTTCAGAATGATGTTTTCGAACTGCTGCGGTGTCTGCAGGCGGCTCTTGGCCGTTACAGTTGCGTTCAGTTCCTGGCCCTTGCGCTGCGGCAACGCACCCAGCTGGCCAGCGGCGACCTGGCTGTTCTGGGCTTCGATGGCGGTCGAGACGTCGCTGACCATCAACTGGTACTTGGCCAGCTTGTCCGGATCGACCCAGATGCGCATGGCGTAGTTAGAACCGAACAGCGTCGTGTCGCCAACGCCCTCTACACGCTTGATCGTATCGTTCAGAGTGCTGTCGACATAATCGGCGAGATCGTTGGCATTAAGCTTGTCGTCCATCGACACGAAGCCGATGACCATCAGGAAGTTGGAGGTGGATTTCGAGACGGTAATACCGGTGCTGGTAACGGAATTGGGCAGCTGCGACTGGACGAGCGACAGCTTGTTCTGCACCTGAACCTGTGCGGTATCAGGATCGGCGGCATTGGTGAACGTCAGCGAAATCGAGGTCTGCCCGGTCGAGGTCGACGTCGAGGTCATGTAGTCCAGGTTATCGATACCTGTCATGCCCTGCTCGATGACCTTGGTCACCGAGTTTTCGACCGTCGACGCATCGGCACCGGTGTAGTTGGCCGTGATGCGCACTGTCGTCGGGGCGATCTGCGGATACTGCGAAATCGACAGTGTCGTGATCGCAAGTGCGCCCGCGAGCATGACGACGATGGCGATGACCCACGCGAAGATGGGGCGGTCGATGAAGAAACGTGACATCGTGCAGCTTACTCCGCGATGCCGCTGGCGGCACCCTTGTCGGTATTTACGAGGCTAGCCTGATCCGTCGACTTTTTCGGGTCAGCGGAAGCCTGCTTGATGTTGCCGGTCGCGTCGTCGATGGTCACCATCGAAACGTTGACGTCCTGCCCATCCTTGACGCGCTGACCGCCTTCGATGATCACCCGATCGCCGTCCTTCAGGCCTTCGCTGACAAGCCAGCTGTTGCCATAGCTGCGCTGGACGACCAGCGTCCGGGCCTGGACCTTGCCTTCGGGCGTCACGAACATTGCTGTCGGTTCGCCTTTGGTGTTGCGAGCCACGGCGCGCTGCGGAACGAGGAAGCTGTTCGGAGCCACACCCTCTTCGATGTTCGCCCGCACGTACATGCCGGGCAGAAGAGTGCGGTCCGGGTTGGGGAAGATAACCCGGACGCTGATCGTACCGACGGTTTCAGCCACTGTTGCGTTGGCAAACTGAAACTTGCCCGTTTCCTTGTAGGTGGAGCCGTCTTCCAGCGTCAGGTGCACGGCGACATTGTCACCGCTGGTCTTGAGGCGGCCTTCATCGACAGCACGGCGGAATTTCAACAGGTTGGTGCTCGACTGAGTCACATCGACATTCATCGGATCGAGCTTGTTGATCGTCGTCAGCGCTGTCGTCTGATCGGCGGTCACGAGCGCGCCGACGGTAACGGTGGATGCATCGACGCGACCGTCGATCGGAGCGCGGATCTTCGTGTAGTCGAGATTGATGCGGGCGGTTTCAAGTGAAGCCTGGGCGGACGCGACGTCTGCCTTCGCCTGCAACAGTGTCGAGTTGGCGTCGTCGAAATCCTGCTGGCTGACAGCATTCTGCTGGCTCAGACCCTTGTAGCGATCGACCTTCGCCTGCGCGCTGGGAAGTGCACCCTGCGCCTTCTGAAGCGCCGCCACGGCGCTGTCGTAGGATGCCTGATAAGGCCTGGGGTCGATCTCGTACAGGATATCGCCCTGCTTGACTTCGCTGCCTTCCTTGAAATTTCGGCTACGAATGATGCCGCCGACCTGCGGGCGGACGTCTGCCGTCAGGTAGGCGGAGGTTCTTCCCGGCAGTTCCGCCGTAATCGCGACGGATTGCGGGTGCAGCACTATGGCGGAAACCTCGGGCTTCACCGCCGGCGCGTTGTTCTGTCCGGACTTCTGCTCGTTGCAACCGGCAACCAACAGGGCCATACCAAGGCCCGCCGCAGCGAGCGCAACTACCCTGCCAATCGAGGCGCTCCGGCTCCGGGCCGTCGGAGCAGACGAGCGTTGCGACACATGCGAAGAGGAGGCGGAGTTTTGCACGTTGCGGTTTCCAGTCCTGTTATTTACAGTACGACACGGTATGGCAAATATATCTGTAGCCGTTAATGTCAATTGCTCCCGGAGTTTGTCAATGAAAAATCAGACTCAAGGAACGGTTGCTGCAGAAGCTGTCCGCCGCCCGCGTGGCCGTCCGCAGACTGCAAGCGACGACACACGGCGCAGGATGATCATTGCCGAGGCTCGCAGCACCTTCCACCAGATGGGTTACGCCGGTACGACAATGGATCTGGTCGCAATGCGCTGCAAAGTCTCCAAGCAGACACTCTACAAGCTTTTTTCCAGCAAGACAGAGCTTTTCATGGCGATGATCGACCTTCATCGCGCATCGATGGTGGCACTTCCACGCGACGAGACAGAGACACTGCCGCTGATGGAAACGCTTGAGCAAATCTTCATGATCGACATCGATGAGGAGGTCGACAGGGATCGCCAGGCGTTCATTCACTTTATCGTGGGAGAGGCGGAGAGGTTTCCGGAAATCGGCGGGCTGCTGCACAAACACGGCCTGCAGCAATCGCGAACCCTCCTTGCGGAATGGCTGCAGATACAAAACGAACGCGGGCGAATCAGCATCCGGAATACCGAAAGCGGGGCCCGTATGCTGCTCAGCATGGTGATGGGAGCGCTGGCTCCCATGCCGGGCAATCTAGACCACTGGCCGAGCCGCGAGGCGAGAAACGAACATCTGCGCTGTTGTTTCGAAGTCTTCCTCAAGGGCGCGCTGCCACGCCCTTGAGGAAGCTATGCGGACGGATCAGTGTCGCTGCGCCATGGCGCAGACGTCGTCGTCCATTTCGCCCATCAGGGACTGCGGATCGCGGGCCGCATACATTTCCTGCAGCACGGCGCCAAGCGCCAGATCCAGGCACCAAACTGGAAACTCGGCATTCATTCCCTTGGCGCTCTCGCGGGCATAGGTGATGAGCCGCGCAATCGATGCCAGTTCCTTTAGGGTGTCGGAATCGATCTCTCTGTTTTCATTAGGAAGTATCGTTGTCATTGCTGCCCCACATGCGCTGCCGAAGTTGTTCGCATTCCGCGGTTTCTATAGCGCAGACACTGGACATTGGCGCGTGACAACAGCCGTGACACAGCGTTTGGGTGCGGCTCATTTTTAGTTACAACTTTAAAAGGAATTTATAGATGAGAGACTCGCCAATACGCCCGTAGAGGCATGTGGTGTTATCAAAAAAAAGCACGCCCTGATTTCATAGGGCGCGCGTTCTGGATCAGATCAGCGGTCAAACGACCGTGCGTTCAATGGTGCAGTGTAATGGGAGCTTCTGTCGTCACAGCGACTGCTGCCGGTGCGGCTTCGGATGCGTCGGCAAGGGATGTCACGAGCGTCAGGATTGACTGGCGAATGCCGGCGTCACCGATTTTCATAAAAGCCTTGTTCAATCCCAGTCCCTCTTTCGAGGTCAGGAATTCGGAGAGGTCGTCGAGGCCGTTCAAGTGCCCGATGCCATCTGTCGTGATGGACTGGGAATTATCCTGCTGGAAGAAGAAGCTTACCTGGATCGCCAAAACGCCGGCAATCGTCTGCAGCCTGCTGGCACCGATGCGGTTGGTGCCTTTTTCGTATTTCTGGACCTGCTGGAATGTAACGCCGATCTGGTCGGCAAGCCGCTCCTGGCTCATACCCAGCATCAGGCGTCGCATACGAACTCGTGAGCCGACGTAAATGTCGATTGGGTTTGGTACTTTTGCAGTCACTGCACAGTCTCCTGGATCAAAAGGCGATGACAACCCTAACATTCAGCCACTTGGAATGCTCAGGAAAACGCTGCGGTACGATATATGCCAAATTTGTTCGAAAAACGACACCTGCTGCGTAAAAAACGCGCTCTGTATGCAAATTTCACAAACCGCATATATTTTGATCAGCGAGCGCAGCGCCTATCGGGGCTGGATAGCCGAGGATGAGCGGCAGTTTCGAACCGGGCAGCTGGGATTGTCGCTGGTCGGAACATAGGCGCTGGCGGCATAGGATCCGAAGTCGCATTTGGCGCTGTCTGTTACGTAGCGATCATAGACCTGTATGTTGCCGCGGCGCGAAAAATAGCGCAGCAGGACTGCCTTTTCCCTGGCAATAATCTGCTGCACGTCGCCGCAGGTACGGTCTGTGGAGATGTAGCGCGATATCGCCAGCGCGGGGGATGCGAGGCAAAGCAGGGCCAGGGCTGCAAGCGCAATTTTCATGTTTGTCCCTCTTCGGTCGTCAGCAATATACTCCGTCTAGCGCTTTCGCGGAGGCATCGCGAGTAAAGATTGCGGGATGTGTCGCGTAAGTTTTCCACTGAAAGCGGAATGAAAGGTTGGAGCGCTAAGTTGCAGACGCATCGTGGAGGAGCCCATGCCCGACAAGGGCTGAGAACGGTGCCAACAACAGGAGGAGATATCCCATGCGTTCCAACGCATTTTTTCATTGCGTCGCCCTTTCCGCCATTATGGCCGCTGCATCGCTCGGCGCAACCACCGCTGCAAAGGCTGCTGACAAGATCACCATCATGGTCGGCGGTTTCGAAAAGCAGATCTACCTGCCGGCCAAGCTGACGGAAGCACTCGGCTACTTCAAGGACGAAGGCCTTGACGTGGAGCTGCTGAACGAAGCGGCCGGCGTCGACGCCGAGAACCAGCTGCTGGCCGGCGCAGTGCAGGGCGTGGTCGGGTTCTACGACCATTGCGTCGACCTGCAGGCGAAGGGCAAGTTCGTGGAATCCCTCGTGCAGTTCAGCCAGGCGCCCGGCGAAGTCGAACTCGTTTCAACCAAGCATCCCGAAATCAAGTCGCCAGCCGATTTCAAGGGCAAGAACCTCGGCGTCACCGGCCTCGGCTCGTCGACCAATTTCCTGACGCTGTACATGGCATCCAAGGCAGGCCTGAAGCCGGGCGACGTTGTCACCATTCCTGTCGGCGCTGGCGGCACATTTATCGCCGCGATGCAGCAGGACCAGATCCAGGCCGGCATGACCACCGAGCCGACAATTTCGCGCATGCTGAAGACAGACGAGGCGAAGATCCTTGTCGACATGCGTACCGTCGAATCGACTCGCGCCGCACTGGGCGGCACCTATCCGGCAGCCTCGTTCTATATGGAGAATGCCTGGATCGACAGCCACAAGGAAGAGGCCCAGAAGCTGGCTAACGCCTTCGTCAAGACGCTGCGTTTCATCAACACCCATTCTGCAGCCGAGATCGCAGACAAGATGCCAAAGGATTTTTACGTCGGCGACAAGGACGGCTACATCAAGGCGCTCGAGGCCGGCAAGGGCATGTTCACGCCTGATGGCGTGATGCCGGAAGATGGTCCGAAGACAGTCCTCACCGTGCTCTCGGAGTTCTCGAAGAACGTCAAGGGCAAGCAGATCGACCTGTCGAAGACGTACACGACGGAATACGTCAAGAACGTCAAGTAAGCGCTTCTGCCCGCTTCCGGCAGACATCGGAAGCGGTCCATCGATCGTCCGGGGCAAGGCGTGCACGCCCCTAGACAGGCACGCACCAGGTATGAAAATGCAACAGGATAACGCCCAGGGACCGGCGATCGAGCTGATCAATGTCAGCCTGCGCTTCGTCTCGCCGACCGGCAAGTCGCTGACGGCACTTCGCGATTTCAACATGACCGTGGAACGCGGCGAATTCGTCGCCGTCGTCGGCCCGACAGGCTGCGGAAAGTCAACGACCCTCAATCTCGTAACCGGCCTTAACAAGCCGAGCGCCGGCGAAGTCCGCCTGATGGGCGGTCCGGTCGACGGCATCGATCCGCGCGTCGGCTTCGTCTTCCAGACGGATGCGCTGTTTCCGTGGAAGAACGTCATAGACAACGTCATGGCCGGGCCGCTGTTTCGCGGCAAGTCGAAGGCGGAAGCCGAGAGCACCGCCAAGGACTGGCTGGCACGCGTCGGTCTCACCCGCTTCCTCCACCATTATCCCCACCAGCTTTCAGGCGGCATGCGCAAGCGCGTCTCGCTCGCCCAGACCTTCATCAACGAGCCGGAAATCCTGTTGATGGACGAGCCCTTCTCGGCGCTCGACGTGCAGACACGCACCGTCATGCATGAAGAACTGCTGAAGCTTTGGGCCGAGCGCAAGGCGTCCGTCGTCTTCGTCACCCACGATCTCGAGGAGGCCGTGGCGCTGGCCGACAAGGTCTACGTGCTGACAGCAGGACCGGCGACGGTCAAGTCGGTCTACAAGATCGATCTGCCGCGTCCGCGCGTCGTCTCGGAAATCCGCTACGAGCAGAGCTTCATCGATTACTGCAAGACCATCTGGGAGGATCTCCGCCAGGAGGTCGAGACCAGCTATCGCCGCGCCAGCGAAGCAGCCTGAGGGAGGATCGGATCATGTCAATCACCACACTCGAAACCGGCATCGCGCCGATTTTCCGCGCCGGCACGTCGGATGCCGAGATCGAAGCAGCAGCGCTGAAGCTAATCGCCCGGCGCAAGCAGCTTGTCCTCTTCTGGCAGATCGCCATTCTCGTCATAACGATCGCGCTCTGGGAACTGACGTCACGTTTCAACATAATCGACCCGTTCTTCTATTCCAGTCCGAGCTCTATCGCCTCACGCCTCTACGAATGGGCGACCGAGGGCACGACGGAAGGTTCGCTCTGGTACAATCTCTGGGTCACCATGGAGGAAGCCCTGATCGGCTTCTTCGCAGGCTCGATCACCGGCGTCCTCGTCGGCGTCGGCCTTGGCCGCAACCGGTTCCTGGCCGACATCTTCTCGGTCTATATCAAGGCGATCAACTCTATTCCGCGCGTCGTGCTTGCCCCGATCTTCATCATGATCATGGGCCTCGGCCTTGCGTCGAAGGTAGCGCTCGCATTCATCATGGTGTTTTTCGTAGTTTTCGCCAACGCCTTCCAGGGCGTGCGTGAAGCCGACCGCAACATGATTGCCAATGCCCGCATCCTCGGCGCCTCCGACTGGCAGGTAACACGGGAAGTGATCGTGCCATCGGCGATGAGCTGGATCTTCGCCAGCCTGCATGTGTCGTTCGGCTTCGCGATCATCGGTGCCATCGTCGGCGAATTCGTGGGTGCACGCTACGGCATCGGCCAGTTGATCTCGATTGCCAAGGGCACCTTCGATGCCGCCGGCATGTTTGCTGCTATCATCCTCGTCATGTTCGTCACACTGATTGCCGAGTTCATCATGACGATGGTCGAGAACCGACTGGCCAAGTGGCGGCCACAGCAACATATGGATGCCCAATAGGCATACGATCTTCATATCGATCCAGAAAGGGCCGGGCTCCAACCCGGCCTCTTCTATGGCAGGACGACTGCCAGCGGCAGGCGAATGGTGACCAACAGACCACCCGCCGAAGCCTCGCTGAGTTCGACCGTGCCGCCAGCGCCGTCAACGACCTCGCGCACGATGGCCAGACCGAGACCGCTTCCTTCGGATTCCGTGCCCATCACCCTGTAGAACCTTTCGAACACCGGCCCACGCTCCGATTCCGCGATGCCCGGACCATCGTCTTCGACCGTCAGGATCGCCGTCGCACCATCGCGCTGCACGCAAACGGTGACGACGCCACCCTCGCGACAGCCGTAACGCAACGCATTGTCGACCAGGTTGACCAGCATCTCGCGCAGCATCGTGCCGTCGCCCTCGACATGCACGGGCCCTTCGGCCTCCAGGCCCAGATCGATGTGACGGCGCAGCGCTTCTTCCGCCTGGCTTTCCAGCACCTGACGAGCGGTGGCGGCGAGATCGATGACATCGCTGCGCGGACGTCGACTGCCGGGCTCGGCGCGCGACAGCGTCAGCAGCTGGCTGGCAAGGCGCGTTACCTGTCGGGTGCTCAAACGCAACGCCTGCAGCGCCTCGTCGCGCTTCGTCTGGTCGCCCTCACGCGCAGCGACGCTTGCCTGCGTCGAGATCAGCGCCAACGGCGTGCGCAGCTGGTGCGCGGCATTGGAGACAAACCGGCGCTGGGCCGCCATCTGGTTCTGTACCCGCTCCATATGGTCGTTGAGCGCATGGACGAGGGGTTGCAGCTCGCTCTGCACCATATCGGGCGACAGCGGATCTAGCCGATTGCGACCGCGTTCCCTGACTGCATCGCGCAGCCTGAGCACCGGCGCCAGCCCCCGCTGCAGGCCGATGATGGTTACCAGGCTGGCGATCACCACCAGCACCAGCTGCTTGGTGAAATCCGAAAGCCAAAGGCGGCGGCGCATGGCGTATTGGCTGTTATGGGTGACGGCCACCGTCACAGAAATAGTCCCGTCCTCGCCGAGACCGACGATCGGGTGGATCAGCGTCATGGCCCGCACCGGATCACCGCGGAAGACGCCGTCCTCGGCCAGTTGCGGGGCCTTCGGCTGAGGCAGGTCCGGCAGGCCGGCCACAAGGCCGCCCCAGGCGGTGATGACCTGATAGAACACCCGGTCGCCGAAACCGGTATCGAACATCTCGAGGGCTGCCGGCGGGATGTTGGCTTCGACCGTGCCTGATGCATCGACCCGCATCGCCTCGGCGATCACCCGCGTCGCGGCAAGCAGCGTGTGATCGGTGACGAGATCGGCCGTAGCCTCCGCCGACTTGTAGCTCAGATAGAGATTGACGCAGATGACGCCGGCGAGCGTCAGCAGTACCCAGGTCAGCAGCTGGACGCGCAGACTGTCGCGCAATCTTGCGAATACTCGGGTTGGCCTTGCAAGGAAGCCGGTGTCGCCCTCACTCCGCATGGCGCAACATATAGCCGAGGCCGCGCAGGGTGGCGATCTGGACGCTGCTGCCCTCCAGCTTCTTGCGGACGCGATGCACATAGATCTCGATGGCGCTCGGATCGGCAGCGTCGTCAAACCCGAAGACGCTTTCCGACAAGCGGTCCTTGCTGACTGTCACGCCGACCCGCATCACAAGATGCTCCAGAACGGAGTGTTCGCGCGGCGTCAGTGCAAGGAGATCGCCCGCCAGCTTGAACTGTCGCGTCCCGCCGTCGAAGAACAGATCTCCGACGACAATCTCGGGTGCTGCCCGGTCGTGACCGCGGCGCACCAGCGCGCGGATGCGGGCCTCGAGCTCCGGCATCTCAAAGGGCTTTGCGAGGTAGTCGTCAGCGCCGCTATCCAATCCGGCAACGCGACCGTCGAGGCTTGCGTTCGCCGTCAGGATAATGACGGGCACCTTGTTGCCGCCCTGCCGCAGGCGCTTGAGCAGCGTCAAACCATCGAGCTTCGGCAATGAAAGATCGAGAACGACGGCGGCGTAAAAGGCAACTTTTAGCGAATGCTCGGCATCTTCGCCATCATGGACGATGTCGACGGCATAATGCGCCTGTCTCAGCGCCTTGCCGAGCCAGGATGCGAGTTCGCGATTGTCTTCGACCAGGAGAATCCTCATCCGGCGACTATAAGGCCAAGCCCGCCATATGACGAGAGCCGGCACCGATGGCCTGCCTAAGTCCGAGTTCTAGGACGACACGGCAGGCAGGCTGTCGGCACCGTTGTGAAGCCGGAGCGCCAGCCGCAGCATGAAGGGCATGGGCGTCCACCATCCCGTGGTGAGACCCGCGCGCCGCAGCATGGCCGCAGTCCATGTATTGCAGCCCGCAATCACATTGAAATACCCGTTGGCCTCGTAAAACGCGTCGTAGGGACCGTAGGCGAAGCCATTCAAAACGGAAGGGGCGCCGGCGCTTTCAGCAAAGCTCCGACGTACCGCCTTGCGCAGCTCTGCCATGCCGGCGTCATCGAGATTGACCGTCATGGCATAGGGGCTGCCCACCGGAATTTCTCCGCCGAGTTCCACATGCATGACGGAGCGATCAAGGGTCAGGCTTTTCAGCACTGGAATGGTCTTCAGCTCCGACCATGTCGGCGTCTCCGTGTAGAACGCCCGCCCGCCCCATCCGAAGATGACATAGCGCACACCATCGAGTTTAAAATCGAGACCCGCGGATGGCAGGAAGTCGAACTCCCTGCGAAGTTCGTCATCGACTGGAATGGCGATATCGGTGTGGATAGGGTTGCTGAGGATCAGTATGCGATGGTTTCTGGATGCGTCGGCGACATCTCGGGCAGGTGGGTGGGGTACGAGCACGCCGAGTATGCCGCAAGCAACGACCACACCGGCCAGGATTGCGACGACACGCAAAAATTTCAAAAGCAAACGCATGAACGTCTCTATCCAGCCCACTCGTCCCGTCAGCGAAACGCTTGTTGCACAGGCGCTCGATAACCTCCAGCACCCTTGGCAGGAGCGCCTTCACCGCAATGAAAAGCCCCGCTCGTGAAAGCGGGGCTGAAGCGGTTGCGTATATTTTTCGATCAGGTTTCCGGGCAACCGGGGCGGTTGGCGAAGGTGATGCGGTCGAGACCCTCTTCCGTCATGCCTTCGACCACCACGCGGCGATCGGTGACGCGGACGATGCGCGGATGACGGTATCCTTCGTCGCGCGCAGCGGCCATGGCTTCGCGGGGGCTGCACTCGCCGCGTGGGCCGCGGTCGCGGTCCTGGTCACGGATGACCGGACGTATGCCGTTCGGGCCAACCTGGATGTCGAGGTTCTGGGCGCTTGCAATGGTCGCCGAGCCGACGAGAATGCTGCCGGCGAGAGCCAGGCCGAGGCCGGCGATAGAAAGCATCTTGGACATGTTTGAACTCCCTATGCGTATATCGAGCCGATTTCGGCTGAGTATCACAGGGTCTGTAACCCGCCGTTGGAACAAAGGTTCCGATGCAAGGTCACACTTGTTCACTAATTCGTGACTGCAAGGGAGCCTTATTAAATGTCGAAAAGTCGTTCGCGGCCGAGTGGCAGGTCTGCGTCAAGAAATCCGCCCAATCGCTTGCCCGAGCGATGCTGTCGTTGACAACAAGGCGCGCTGCTGCACTGTAGACAGAGGATGATTCAAGGAGACGCTCGTGACATATAAAGCCAATTCCGTCGAGGCGCGCGATGCCGCCTACCACATGCATTCCTATACGAACGCGCGGAAGAACGAGGCGGAAGGGCCACTGGTCATCGAGCGCGGCGAAGGCATCTATGTCTACGACAACGAGGGCAAGAAATACATCGAAGGCATGTCCGGCCTCTGGTGCGTCGGTGTCGGCTTTGGCGAAAAGCGACTTGTCGAGGCTGCGGCCCGGCAGATGGAGAAGCTGCCCTACTATCACACCTTCACGCAGAAGAGCCACGCACCTTCCGTCGATCTGGCCGAAAAGCTGATCGGCATGGCGCCTGTGCCGATGTCGAAGGCGTACTTCACGAATTCAGGCTCGGAAGCCAACGATACCGTCGTCAAGATGATCCGCTATCGCGCCAATGCGCTGGGCCTTCCCGCCAAGAAGAAGATCATCTCCCGCGTCAAAGGCTATCACGGCGTAACGCTTGCGAGCGCCAGCCTGACGGGCCTGCCGAACAACCATCGCTCGTTCGACCTGCCGATGCCGGGTATCCTGCATACGGGTTGCCCGCACCACCGCGTCTTTGCCAAGCCTGGCGAAAGCGAGCTGGCCTTCTCGGCGCGGCTGGCCGCAGAGCTCGAAGAAATCATCATGGCCGAAGGGCCGGAAACGATTGCAGCGTTCATCGGCGAACCGCTGATGGGCGCCGGCGGCGTCATCGTGCCGCCGGAAGGCTACTGGAGCGCCATTCAGGCTGTGCTCGCCAAGCACGATATCCTGCTGATCGCCGACGAGGTGATCTGCGGTTTCGGACGTACCGGCAACATGTTCGGATCGATCACATACGATATGCGCCCCGACATCATGACGCTGTCGAAGCAGCTCTCCTCATCTTACCTGCCTATCTCGGCATTGCTGATCAACGACCGGGTCTACCAGCCGATCGCCGACGAATCCAAGGTCATCGGCACCTTCGGTCATGGCGTGACGGCCGCAGGTCATCCCGTCGCTGCGGCGGTGGCGCTGGAAAACCTGGCGATCATCGAGGAGCGCGATCTGGTCGGCAACGTCCGCGATCTCAGCGGCAACTTCCTTTCGCGCCTCAAGGGCCTGGCCGAACACCCACTGGCAATCGAAGCCCGTGGCGCCGGCCTGATCGGTGCGCTGGAGCTTGCGCCCCGAGAAGGCTTTGCGCCCGGCATGCTCGGGCCGAAGCTGTTTGCCATCCTGCAGAATAACGGACTGATAGCCCGGGCCATCGGCGATTCGCTGGCGCTGTGCCCGCCGATGATCACCACGCAGAGCCAGATCAACGATATCTTCGACATCTTCGAGCGCTCGATCGAGGAGTTCCAGACGGAACTGTCGACCCACTGATTTAGCCTTTGAACTCTCTCCTTCGGTCGACGATTGCCTGATGGTCGACCGAAGGGGAAGCGCGTGCGCGCATAACAGCCAAGACCAGGATAAAATGATGAAACGCCTGTTGATTGCCGAAGGCAGCGAAGACCTGGCTGCCCTTTTCAGGGCGGCACTTCCCGCCCACGAGATCCTCATCGACATGCCGCAGCCGGGCGAAGCGCCGATCGACTATCTCGTCGTCGGCCGTCCGAAGGCCGGCCTGATGGTCGCATTGCCGGAGGTGAAGCTTATCCTCAGCCTTAACGCAGGCATCGAGCACCTGCTGCGTTCCGGCGAAATCGCCGAGAAGACGCCGATCGTGCGGATGGTGGACGATGGGCTGGCGGAAGGGATGACGGAATGGGTACTGGCAGAGGCGCTGTCCTGGCACCGCAACATCCGCCTCTACGAGCGGTTCCAGCGCGAATTGCGCTGGCAGCCGCAGGCCGAAAAGCTGGCCCATGAGCGCATCGTGACCATCCTCGGCGCCGGTGCATTGGGAACACCGGTTGCAAGGCATTTCGTCGCCTTCGGGTTTAAGACACGCGTCTGGAGCCGCAGCGGGCGCGCAATCGAGGGTGCGCAATCCTTCGCCGGCAGGGATAGCCTGGTAGCGGCCGTCACCGGCGCCGATATTCTCGTCAACCTTTTGCCCCTGACGACAGAGACGGAAAACATCGTCGGTTCCGACCTGTTCAACGCCCAGGCCAGAGGCGGCTTTTTCATCAACGGTGCGCGCGGCGGCCATGTCGTCGATGCCGACCTGATTGCTGCTGTCGACAGCGGCCAGCTCAGCGGCGCCGTCCTCGACGTCTTCCGCATCGAGCCGTTGCCCGAGAGCGACCCGTTCTGGCGACATCCCGATATCCGGGTCAGCCCGCACGTGGCAGCGCCCACCCATCCGCGCATCGCCGTGCTGGAAATAGCCCGCAACGTCATGCGTTTCGAGCGCGGCGAGGCCATTCCGCACCTAGTCGACAAGACGAGCGGCTACTGACGCGCGCCAAGCCAGCGCCGGAGCAATGTGGGCTGGAAATAGCGCTGCAGCATACTCATCCCGTTTATGTGGATGAAAGAGCAATATTTTCCAAGTCGCTGCCAGCGATGCCAATCCATACCTCGTATCGCGAGGTGGGTTGGCATAATTTTGCGGCACATTTCAGCATATTCCGGGGGTTTTCATGTATCGGTCCTTGATGTTCGGCGCAGCCTTGGCTGCTGCTCTTTCCGGCGCGGCTATGGCCGAAACGCCGGACAAGATCCTCAACGTATCCTACGATGTTTCCCGCGAGCTTTTCGTCGCGGTCAACAAGGCGTTCGTCGCCAAATACAAGGCCGACACCGGCCGGGACATCACGGTCAAGCAGTCCCATGCCGGATCTTCCGCACAAGCGCGTGCCGTGATCGAGGGACTGGATGCCGACGTGGTGACGTTCAACCAGGTGACCGATATTGACCACCTCGCCGAAAAGGGCGCTGTATCCGCCGATTGGAAGCAGCAGTTTCCGAACGGCGCCTCGCCCTTCTACTCCTTCCCGTCCTTCCTGGTGCGGGCCGGCAACCCGAAGAACATCAAGAACTGGGACGATCTGGTGCGTGACGACGTCAAGGTCGTCTTTCCCAACCCGAAGACGTCTGGCAATGCCCGCTACACCTATCTTGCCGCCGTCGCCTTCGCCAAGCAGGCCTATGGCAACGACGATGCCAAGGTTGCTGCCTTCACCAAGAAGCTGTTCAGCAACGTACCGGTCTTCGACACCGGCGGACGCGCCGCAACCACGACCTTCGTCGAACGCGACATCGGCGACGTGCTGGTGACCTTCGAGGCGGAGACCCGCGGTATCGCCAAACAGTTCGGCGCCGACAAGGTCGCCGTGGTGACGCCGGCCGTCAGCCTGCTGGCGGAATTCCCGGTCGCCATCGTCAACAAGGTCGTCGACAAGCGCGGCTCGCGCGAGGTGGCCAAATCCTACCTCGACTTTCTCTACACAGGCGATGGCCAGCGGATCCTGGCGCAAAACGGCAACCGCGTGAACGATCCCGCCGTCACCGCCGAGTTCAAGGCCGATTTCCCGGAGGTCAAGCTTCTGAAGGTCGAAGACGTCTTTGGCTCATGGGACAAGGTTCAGAAAGAATATTTCGCGGACGGCGGCCTGCTCGACCAGTCGTTCGGCAAGCACTGATAGACCTCCAGAACGAACAAACCCGCCGGGCGACCGGCGGGTTTGTCATGCCTGCTTGCAGCAACCGATCAAGGAATGATCTGCACCACCTTGCGGCTTGCGGGCTCAACGATGACCCGCTGGTTGTTGACGATCGCATAGGCGTAATTCGCATTGTCCGGCACCGGCACCAGGATGACATGCGACGAGAGCGCCTGGCCGACGACGACTGGCTCCTCGACAAGGGCTGTCGACACCGGGTTAGGCTGCCCCTCGACAAACGAGACCACGGCACCCGGAGGCGCAGCCATCGTCTCGACACCAGCCGCACCCGCGCCGGATGCACTCGCTGCGTAGCCGATAACGGTAAGAGTTGTAAGCGCAAGAGCGCCTGAGACTATCAGGGCCTTAACCATCGTATGATCTCCAAAATGGAATTGTCATAACGAGAACGGTTGTGGAGCCTTGTACGTTCCACCCCGGACACGCAGGAGCCATCACGCTTTGCGATGGCTGTCATGGGAGGTGAAGGGTGGGGTGGTACGGGAGTCTCGGGTGAGCGCGATCGGCCAACAGCGGCCATTAGTCCGTCCCATCAGAGAAATGGATTCCCCGACCTATCTCCGAGAACCGAGATGTGGCTAACCATAGTGCCAATGCCCCCAGGCTAAACGTTGCTCCCAGCGCGCTGACACCTGACCAACCAAAACGGGCATAGATCGTTGTCGTGGCAATTGCCCCGACCGCACTGCCGACTGAGTAGAAGACCATGTAGCCTCCGATCAGACGACCGCTCTTCTGCAAATTCAAGGCCACGATGATGCTCAGGCTGGTGACATGCACCGCCTGAACTGCCAGATCGAGTAAAACCACTCCAATCAGCAGTATTGGAATTGAAACTGGAAGAAAGGCGATCCAGCCCCAAGATATCAGCAGGAGCAACAGGGAAATTCCCGTTGTCCAATGGGCATGTCCTCGGTCGGCAAGCTTGCCTGCATATGTCGAAGCAACCGCGCCTGCCAGCCCGACGAGGCCGAACAGACCGACTTGGGTATGGCTGTAGGAGAAAGGTTGATTTGTAAGGGGAAGAACGAGCGCTGTCCAAAATGTGCTGAACGCAGCAAAAATGAGCAGTGCGAGGATGCCTCGGATAAGCAGTACCGGTTCACGCAGGATCATGATCGGCACCGAGCTGACCGCAGAAATGTAGGTTTCTGACCTCTGTTCAGGATGATGTGAAGGCAAGGCCCGCAAAAGAAGGCAGACCATCAACAAGGTAAGCGTTGCAGACAGCATGTAGACCGCACGCCAACCGCCGAGGTCGGCCACCGAACCAGCAATGGATCGTGCGGCAAGAATGCCCATCACGATGCCAGTTGTGACCGTACCGATAACCTTGCCTCGCTGGGCAACCGTTGCCAACGCGGCGGCGTATGCGACAAGAACCTGAGCGACCACAGCCAGAAGCCCCATGGCGGCCATGCCAGAAAACAGGATTGTCTCCGTCCGGGCTGTCGCCACGACCATCAGGATAATTGCTGAAAGGACGCCCTGGCCGACGATAAGGCATCGACGGTCAAAAAGATCGCCAATCGGTACGATGAAGATTAAGCCCAGTCCGTAGCCAATCTGCGTGAGCGTGACGATAGATCCAGTGGCCGCGGATGACATCCCAAAATCAAGTGCCATGATATCGAGCAGTGGCTGGGCATAATAGACATTCGCCACGCTTAGACCCGCGAATGCTGCGACGATCAATGTCTGCGTGGTTGACAAGCCCTTAACCTGTTGTCCGAGTGCCGCGTAGGTCGATCCGTCTTCCATCTTGCAATCCTCTGCATGAATTCAATCCTGTTTTTCATCAGACCCGCTGGATTGCGTTATTTCTAGTTCTAAGTTAGAACCAGAATGATTGCATGGAGTGAGAGCCGATGGTCAAGCGCGTCAGTCTCTGGAATTCAGGGTGCCCGGTAGCGCGTTCCTTGGATGTGATAGGGGATTGGTGGTCTTTGCTCATTATTCGCGACGCATTTGATGGCGCCCGCCGTTTTAGCGAATTCCAGACCGGATTGGGTATCGGCAAGGGCGTATTAGCGAGCAGGTTGCGCGACCTCGTGAAGCGTGGAATCTTTGAAACTGCGCCTGCCTCGGATGGCACAGCCTATCGGGAATACGTGCTGACAACCAAGGGAAGCAGACTGTTCCCCGTCATCGTGGCTCTTCGCCAGTGGGGTGAAGAAAATCTGTTCGCTCCCGAGGAAGAGCGATCTTCACTGGTGGACAAGAAGAACGGTGCTCTTGTTTCCCGCCTCGAAGTGACATCGGTGGATGGCCGAGAACTCATCTGGAGCGACACCCAGGTCCAGAACCCTGTTATTCCAAAGCCTAGCAAGGTTCACTTTTCGAACACGCGATGACCGCCTCTGGTGCAGCACGGCTGCCGAGGCGATGCTGTCTCCTGTGAACGACTGTCTATTCGGCAAGATTCTTGCCCATTGGCAATATCCGGCACCACCTCCCGCCAGCAACTTCACTTCACCCGCATATGGTTCCTCTTGGCGAGCTGTGTCGTGACCGCGTCGATCTCGGCTGACACCCGCGTCTCATCCCAACAGCGCATGACAGCTACGGTGGCAGCGATCCGTTGCAGGTCGTTCAGCGTCAGCGATCCCGTGATGGCGAGCGTGGTGCGGCGCATGACGATGTCGGAGAGGTGCTCTACACCCTCGTTCTGGAGGATGTAGTCGATTTCCGCGAGGCTGTGATCCGTCGAATCCGGCAAGCGATCGCGGTCCGTCCACTTGCCGCGGTAGCGGGCGATCTCCCGGGCCTTGGTGCCGTAGCGTGTCAGGAGCTGGTCGAGGCGAGGGATATCGAGGCCGGTCTCGGCGCTTTCCCGCTTCAACCATTCGGCACGGGCCGCAGCGGTGGTGGGAAAGTCCTTGCCGCCGCCTATCGGCATGGCGCGGGTCGTGGTCTTGCGGCTGGCGCCCATGCGCTTGAGGATGGTGTCGGTCACCTCTTCGGCAAAGCCGCGAAATGTCGTCCATTTGCCGCCGATCAGCGAGATGATCGGGAAGGGGCGGGCCTTATCGGGTTCGGCGACCGGTGCGGAATGGTCGCGGCTGATGAGACCGGGGATGGATGCGTTCGAGGCCGGCAGCGGGCGAATACCGCTATAGGCGTAGACGATCTGGCTGTGATCGAAGGTCATGCCCGGCAACAGGCCGCGGAGGCTGTTGATCATATAGTCGATTTCCTGCGGCTCCGAGACGACACTGTCGGGGTTGTCTGCGGGGATATCGGTCGAGCCGACCAGCGCAAGTCCGAGATAGTCGTAGACGAGGCAGATACGCCCGTCATCGGCCTCGAAGTAGATCATCCGGCCGTCTAGCGCCTTCAGCAGTTCGTCGTGCTTCAGCAGGATATGCGATCCCTTGGTGCCGCCGATCATTTTCGACGGCACGCCGAGGGCGGCGTTGACATGGTCGATCCACGGCCCGGCGGCGTTGACGACGAACTTCGGCCGCACTGAAAAGGCTGGGCCGTTCTCCGGCTGGAAGGTCAGGACGCCGTCTTTGGCGGATGTCAACGTCGTGTAGTTGGCCATGGCCGAGCGCGGATTTGCGTCGAGGCCATCGGTCACCAGTTCCAGCACCAGCCGTTCCGGATGGCTGATCTTGGCGTCGTAGTAAGTGCCGGTGGCGACGATTGACTTGGTCATAGCCGGGATGTCGCGCAGGGCCTGCTTTCGGCCGATAAGCTTGTGGCGTGGCATGACCCGGTCGCGCGAGCCGTAGTAGTCGTAGATGGAAAGGCCGATCTTGATGAGGATCGCACCTCGGCTGCGGGGCGCGCTGGTGGAGCCGAACAGCGTGCGCAGCGCCGCGAAGATGCCCTTGGTCCAGGAGAAGATCGGAATGATCGTCGGCAGCGCGGTGACGCAATGGGGAGCGTTCTTCAAAAGCAGATTGCGCTCGAGAGTCGATTGCGCCACCAGGCCGAATTCGCCGGTTTCGAGATATTTGAGCCCGCCATGGATGAGCCTCGAAGGTGCGGCGCTAGTGCCTGCGCCGAAATCCGTCTTTTCGACGATCAGGCAGTTGATACCTTGGGCGCAGAGATCGCGGAAGAGACCGGCGCCGTTGATGCCGGCCCCAAGGATCACGACATCGACACTGCCCTCATTGGTCATAGTCGCAAGGCGGCTGGCGAAATCGACCGATGCTGTTTCCGGGGAAGTCATGATGCCATCCTTACGATTTTCAGCCGTACACCGGCCTGTTCAAGCTTTTGCGCTGTTGCGTCGGCGATGCCGTCGGTGACCAGCACGGCGTCGAATGCCGTCAGCTCGTCGAACACGTGCAGCGCCATCCTGTCGAATTTGCCATGGTCGACGAGAAGCAGGCGGCGGCGGGAGGCGGCCATCATCGCCTGCTTGACCCGCACGACCTGCTGGTCCTGGATGAACCCGGTCGTGCCGGTGATGGCCGAGGTGGAGCAGATCAGGATGTCGGCGCGCAGCCGCGAGATGGCATTCTCGGTGACGAGACCGATGAAGGCGTTGTAGGTGCGGTGAAACTGGCCGCCGAGGGAAATGAAATCCATGTCCTCGACATGGATCAGCACCTCTGCGGTCGACACGCTGTTGGTGATGACCGTCAACGGCTTGATCTCGGCCAGCAGCGGCGCCACGGCGCTGGCCGTGGTGGAATCGTCGAGCATCACCACCTGTCCGGCCTCGACATATTCCAGCGCGGCGCGGGCCAGTGCATCCTTCTCGACACGCCCGACCGTCATGCGGTAGCGGAACGTGCTCTCATAGATGCCGGAGGGCTGCACGGTGACAGCCCCATGCAGCTTTCGCAATACGCCCTGCTGGGCCAGCTGCTCGATATGGCGGTGAATGGTCATCCGCGACACGCCGAAATGCGTCACAAGATCATCGATGCGGACCTGACCGCACTTGATGACATAGTTGGCGATTTCCTCGCGCCGTTCGTCGGCCTTGATCACGCGACGGTCTCCGGCGGCATGCCCAGCCGCTCGATCGCTGGCCACTCCGATTTCAAGGCTTCGGCGAGGCGCGAGTACAGGCCAAAGCGCTCGTTGAACACGGCGCTGCGGGCGGCATCCGGCTGATAGGTCCGGCTGGTGGCGCCGACGGTCAGATGCGGTTGCTGCGGAGAGGCATAGACGCCGATGGCCGTGCCGGCACAAAGCGCGGCGCCGAAGGCCGCCGGCTCGTCCGTCGAGGTGACGGTCACCGGCAGGTTCAGGATATCCGCAAACATCTGGGCGAAGGCCGGGTTGCGTGAGGCGCCGCCGGTCAGCCGCACCTGGCCGAATGGGAAGCCGTCACGGAGCGCATCCACGTGGGTGCGGTGATTGAAGGCGATCCCCTCCAGTACTGCCTTCAGCATGTCGCCCCGGTCGTGCCAGCCGTGCAGGCCGAGGAAGCTGCCGCTGGCAAGATTGCCGTAGGGCGAACCGAACAGATAGGGGTGGAAGAGGATCGTCGAGCGCCGCTGCAGCGCCGCGTCGATCTCGGTTGCCAGCAGCGCATGAATGGAGCCACCCTCAGTGGCGGCGGCGTCCTGCTCCTTCCGGCAGAAGGTGTCGAGAAACCAGTCGTAATTGGCCGTCGAGGCCGGAGAAATCGACATGGCGTTCCACTGGCCCGGCGCAATGGCGTTGCGGCAGAACCAGCGGGGATCGGTGAGCGGTTCCGCCGAGACGACCTCGTTGATCGAATAGGTGCCAGCAACGATGCTGATCACACCTTCGACATGGCCGCCGATGCCGAGCGCAGAAGCAGTGACATCGTGCAGGCCACAGGCAACGGGGGTGCCCTCGACGAGCCCGGTAAGAGCTGCGGCCGCGGCCGTGACATGGCCGACGATATCACTGGAATCTGCGATGGGCGGCAGGGCACTTTCCACCTGCTCCAGCCCGTAGATGCGCAAGGCCTCGGCCGAATAGGCTTGCGTCCTGACATCGGTGAAGGACGTGCTTGCCTCGGTCCGGTCCGTGCCGATCGTGCCGGAGAGGCAGAAGCGCAGCCAGTCCTTGCAGGCGAGAACATGGCCGATGCGGCCGAACCGCTCCGGATCGTTTTCCTTCAACCAGGCAAGCAAGGCCGATGGCGCAGATGCATGCGGCACCTGGCCGGTCAGGGCCAGCGCTTCGTCAAACAGCGATCCTTCCGACCAGCGGTCGACAATACCGCCGGCGCGACTATCAAGCGAAAGGATGCCGGGGCCGAGCGGCTGGAGAGCGTGGTCCAGAAGATATATCCCGTCGCCGTGGGCAGTGGCGGCAACGGCCTTGATGTCGTCGGCCGGCCGGCCGGAAAGGGCTATCGCCTCCGATATCGCCTCTGCTGTCGCCTGCCAGAGGCCTGCCATGTCGCGCTCGACAAAGCGCGCCCGGGGTATCGACTGCGGCACCCGGCGTCGCGCCACCGAAAGCTGCGTCCCGTCGATATCGAAGATGACCGCCTTGGTGACAGTCAGGCCGTTGTCGATCCCTAGCAGGCTGGGCATGGTTTTCGCTCCCTTTTACGACCGGGTGCGGGAGCGTCAAGACGAGCGCTCGTACCACAGCTGCAACATCACTGGATCATATAAACATGGTAAGTTCACGTCAAGTGATGTTACATTTAGCAAAGGGTAAAAAGGTGCTTCAACCGCCTTGTTTCAGTGACGTGACAGAGAGCTATCGGGCCTGGGGATCGTATCGCTTCAGCGCGGATGCATGGCTTGAGCCGCGCGTCGGAGCCACAACAACATTGATGCCCTTGTCGCGCATGCGGGCGATATGGACCGGCGGCGTGCCGTCGTCGACGATGACGATGTCGAAATCGGTAAGCGGCGAGAAGACGTGCAGGGCACGCCGGTCGAATTTCGTATTGTCGGCGAGAAGGATGCGGGTGGAGGCGGAATCGAACATCGCCCGCTTGGTATCGACCATCTCGAGAAACTGGTGAAAAGCGATATCGTCGGTGATCGCAGACATCGACATGAACAACGTGTCGGCCCGCAGCTGCGAGATCTCGTGGGTGGTCATGCGGCCCATGAAGGCATTGCACCAGTTGTAGTACTGGCCCCCAAGACCGAGCAACGTCAGGTCGCGGATACCCTTGAGATCGTTCATCAGCGTCAGCGAGTTGGTGATGACGGTAAGCGGCACGGCGGAGGGCAGGAATTGCGCCATCTGCAGCACAGTGGTGGAATCGTCGAAGAAGATCGCTTGTCCGGGCTCGACGAAGCGCATTGCCGCAAGCGCAAGCGCACGCTTTTCGACCGACTGGCGACTGGAGCGGTAGACGTCGCTGGATTCGATCAGGCTTGTCGGCGCCGCCGAGGCAATGCCGCGCGTCTTGCGCAGGATACCGCGGCTGACGAGTTCGTCGAGATCCCGGTGGGCAGTCATCAGGCTGATGCCGAAGCGTTCGGCCAGATCCTCGATGCGTACCGAGCCTTCGGCCATGACGGCCTCGGTCATCTGCTGGCGGCGGGCCAGTTGACGCGCCAGCCGCGTGTCGCTCGGAACCTGCTCCTGCATCAGAGGATTGTCCGCAGCTTCGCCGGTATCGTCGTGGTCACCCATGATCACCGGCCCACGCCTGCCACGCCGTCGGATGCGACCACGAGCAACGTCGCAGAGGCATCATGTACATCACCCGTCGTCTTCAGCAGCTGCGAGGACAGTATCATCACGTTCGGGCCGGCATGCTCGAGTTCACTTGGGCGGTTGTCCCGCCCGGCGTCCATCATCTATGACGCGAACAGGGCGTCGTCACAAACGGTAATGCGTCGCGACTGACATGCCAACGGTCTAGAGTGTGGACAAGTCGGGCTATCCCGGGCTTTCGTCATGAAGAGAGGAGGCGGCCCGAAGGCCGCCCCCAAAGTCGGATTATTCGGACAGAGTAAACGGTGCCGTATACTTGGCAATGTTGTCCTTGTTGATGATCAGGCAATCGAAGAGCTGCTTCTCGGTGTCGACACCGGTCTTGCCCGTCTTCAGGAACGAATCTGCCTGGTCGACAGCCTTTGCCGAGAACACGGCGACAGGCTGCAGAACGGTGTACTGCAGTTCTCCGGCCTTGATGGCAGCCACAGCATCCGGCGAACCGTCGAAGCCGCCGACCTTGATGCCCTTGAGCTTGCCGGCTTCCTTCAGCGCAGCGATAGCGCCCAGTGCCATTTCATCGTTGCCGCTGATGACGCCGGTGATGTCCGGATGGGCCTGCAGCAGGTTCTGCATCTTGTCGTGACCCTGGGTACGATCCCAGTTGCCAACGTCGGAACCGACCTTTTCGAGGTCCGGATACTGGGTCAGCACGGTCTCGTAGCCGTTAGAACGGGTTGCGGCGTTGTTGTCGGAAGGCGCGCCGAGCAGTTCGACGTATTTGCCCTTGTCGCCGACAGACTTGATCCACTCCTGCGCACCGAGGGCAGCGCCCTGGGCGTTGTTCGACACGAGCTGTGCCTTGGCAAGACCGGCCTGGTTGATTTCAGCATTGACCAGAAACACCGGAATGTTAGCGGCAACGGCCTTCTTGACGGCACCGACGGAACCGCTGGCATTGGCCGGATCGAGAATGATCGCGACCGACTTGTTGGTGATCGCGGTGTCGATCAGGTTGCTCTCGGTGTTGGTATCACCCTTGTGGGCGCCGACATTCGAGGTATAGCCGAGCTTCTTGGCTTCGGCAGCAGCAACGTTGCCTTCGGTCAGCCAGTAGGGGTTGGCCGGGTCGTTGACGATGATGGAGATCAGGCCGTCGGCGAATGCCGAGGTGGACGATGCGGCCATAAGCGGTCCGGCGAGAACGACAGCCGACAGCATGAGAAGTCTTGTCTTGTTGAACATGGAAACTTTCCTCCTTGGTTGATGGTAGTGCCCGGTTACCCGGTATTCTTCTCGGCTGCGGAACAAGCCTTCACGCTTTACCTCCCAGTTGCGGAGAAGTGGTCTGGCCGCCCGTCGAGACGGGTTTCTTGGCGCGGCGGCTATACTGGATGGCATTGAGCAACACCGCGAGCACGATGACCGCGCCGGTGAAAACCGTCTGCCAGTAGGACGAGATGCCGATGATCACCAGACCGTCGGACAGGAAGCCGATGACGAAGGCGCCGAGCAGCGTGCCACGGATATTACCGCGTCCGCCGGTGAGCGCCGCGCCGCCGATGACGACAGCAGCAATCGCAGTCAATTCGTAGGATGTCCCGGCCGTCGGCCCGGCCGACGTCAGCTGCGAGGACAGGATCAGGCCGGCAATCGAGGCGCAAACGCCGGAAAGCACGTAGACCAGGATCTGCACACGCTTGACCGGAACGCCGGAGAGTTCGGCTGCCCGCTCGTTGCCGCCGGAAGCATAAAGCCAGCGACCGAAGGCGGAGCGATTGAGCATGACGCTGACGAGGAACGCGATGACGACGAGGACGACGACGCCGAGTGGCACGCCGGCCAACCGGTTGAAGCCGAGCCAATCGAAGCCCGTGTTGCCGAGTTCGGGCTTGCCGCCGAGGTTGTTGTAGGTGAGGCCGTTGGTCATCAGCAACGCCACGCCGCGCACCATGTACATGACGCCTAGCGTCGCGACGAAGGCTGGAACCTTGAAGCGGGCAATCAACACGCCGTTGACCAGCCCGACGAGCGCGCCGAGGCAGCAGGCCAACACGGCGACGACCCAGACCGGGGGAAACAGGATGACGCCGAACACCTTCAGCGTGATGCCCTGCATCATGAAGCCAGCGATGCAACCGGAGAGGCCGAGCGTCGACCCGACCGAAAGATCGATGCCGCCGTTCAGGATGACCAGCAGCATGCCGACGGCGAGAATGCCGAAGATCGCAACGTGCGAGGCCATCGTCAGGAAGTTGGCGGTCGAGAAATAATAGGGCGAAAGCATCGAGAAGACGACGATGATGAGGATCAGCGCGAAGAAGGCGCGCCCCTCGAGCAGCAGGCGGCCGAGATCGAAGCCGCCGCTGAAGAGGCCTGGCTTGGTGGTTGTGCGGGATGGACCAGCTTCGCTCATGGTCATGGCTCCGTTCTTCTTCGTCATTGTTCGATCACCGCTTCGCCCGAGGCGGCCATGATCTGCTCTTTTGTTGCGTCGGACCCAAACTGCGCCGAGATCCTGCCCTTGCTCATCACGATGATGCGGTGGGCGATACTCAGGCATTCCGAGACTTCCGAGGTCGAAAACACCACCGCAAGCCCCTGCGCTGCCCGTTCGGCGAGCAGCTTGAAGACCTCGGCCTTGGCGCCGATATCGATGCCGCGGCTGGGTTCGTCGAGGAGGATGACGCGCGGATGGGTGGCGAGAATCTTGCCGATGACGACCTTCTGCTGGTTGCCGCCGGACAACGAGCCAATCGGCGCGCCGCCGCCTGCCGTCTTGATGTGGACATTGCGGATGGAATCGTCGATCAGCGCCTTTTCGCGGCTGTGCGACAGCAGCATGCCCTTCACGAAGGTGCCGATGCTGGCGAGCGACAGGTTGGTACCAACAGACATCGTCTGGACGAGCCCGTCCCGCTGGCGATCTTCGGGAACAAGGGCCAGCCCGCGACCGATGCGATCTGCGATGCTGAGCTTCGACACGTCCTGGCCTTGGAGCATCACCTTGCCGCCGGTGGACGGGACGCGACCTGCAACGCATTCGAGCAGCTCGGTACGACCGGCGCCCATCAGGCCGTAGATGCAGACGATCTCGCCGGCACGCACGTCCAGCGACAGGTTGTCGACCACGGAATAGCCGGTACCCGAGGCATCGGCGACGCTGACGCCGCTGACCGAAAGCGCGACATCGCCAAACTCGTAGCCCGATGGCGGCGAGCCGAGATCGAAGTTTTCGCCGACCATGTTGCGGACGATCCATTCGAGGTCGATGTCCTTGACGTCAGCCTTGGCCGTCATGGCTCCATCGCGCAGCACCACGGCATAGTCGGTGATCTGAAGCGCTTCTTCGAGATGGTGGGAGATATAGACGATGGACACGCCGCGGCTGGTAAGATCGCGGATGACCTTGAACAGCACTTCGACCTCGGTTGCGCTCAGCGCCGATGTCGGCTCGTCCATGATCAGGATACGGGAATCGACGGAAAGGGCGCGGGCGATCTCGACGATCTGCTGTTGCCCGAGCCTGAGCTCCTCGACGCGGGTCATCGGATCGATATCCTCGTTGAGATCCGCCATCAGCGCCTTGACCTGGCGGGCTTCCTCGGCGAAATCGACACCCATCGGGCCTCTGATCTCGCGACCCATGAAGATATTGTCGCGGATGCTCAGATTGGGCGCCAGGCTGAGTTCCTGATGGATGATGGAAATGCCGCGATCGCGGGCATCGGTCGAGGAATTGAACACCACGCGTTCGCCATCGAGCACAATATCCCCGGAGGTCGGCGTCACCACGCCTGACAGGATCTTCATCAGCGTCGACTTGCCGGCGCCGTTTTCGCCGAACAGCGTCGTCACCTTGCCGCGACGAATATCGAAGTTTACGCCTTTGAGGGCATGAACGTTACCATAGGACTTGGCGACGTTATGCGCTGAAAGAACGATGTCTCCGTTCTGCGGTGCGGGCTTGAGTGCGGCGCTCATTGGACATCCAGCTTGGCCGGCGTGACAAGCCAGCTGTTAGGGTTGATGAGCTGGAAGACGCCGACGACCGACACGGTTTTGCCGGTGAGGTTTGCTGTGTCGATCTTGGAGAGCACCTGCGCCTTCATTTCCTTGTTCAGGGCCGAGCCGGCATTCTGATATTCGATCTGGTTGGTGAACTGGTCGAACGTCACGGTGCCGGTCGAATCGCGCAGGTCGGTCCCGTTGATCGCCGGCCCAGTCTGGACACGGATCGTCACCGTGTTCGGAACGCCGGGAACTGCTACCGTGTAGATGCCGGACTTGGCCGCACCGACGACGCCGGTGAACTTGACCGAAATTTCGGGCCCTACGCCACCGGGCACGCCGTACTGCTTAGCCGCCGCGTCCTTGTTCGCTGCAATCGCCGTCGCCAAGGTGTCCGCGCTGACTGCGCGCTTCTCGATAGCCGCCTGGATCTTCGGAAACTCGGTCGAACCGAATGTTTCGGGCGAGAACGCATTGGGCTGCGCGCCCGCCTCAGAGCCGATCTTCACCACCTTGGTATCGAGCGCCATGGCAGCGACCAGTACGACGATAGCGACGGAACCGATGATCAGGCCGAGGCGGGGCTTGGGAGGATTGGGTATCGAGGTACCGACCAGATTGCTCATGGTGTGACCACCTTTGACTTGACGATGCGGGAAGGGGAGAGGCTGCCGCGCCAGAGCGCACTGCCAATGGCGACAGGGACAGCGAAACGATGAAGACGAACGGGGTGAGGCGCTGAAACTTGCATGGTCGCCCCTCCTCCAAGCGGCGGATTGCGTCAGGCTCCAAATGGAAAACCCTCTGCATTATGAATGTCACTTGAAGCGGAGTTTCCTCAACCCGCCGATACCGGCTGTGGTATATTTATGTTATCAGCCACTTTCAATATGTGATATACCCAGGATGTTGTCAATTACCTCCAAACCGTTTCAGAGGACAAAAAACAAAGCTCCAAGCCGAGTGAGCAACATAAGAGTGTGAAGTGAAGCCCCCGGATAGACCGGACCTAAACCGCATTGACCAAGACATGAGTCTATTCGGTATGCAAAAACCGTCAATTCATGGCAATTTCTAGCTCAAAATGCTCAAAATTAATGCATATTTCGGTAAATTCGGGTTAGTACGACCTGCTTAACTCTGCAGGCTGCCGCTTAAAGCGACGGAGACCTGCAAAGGCAGTACCCCTCGCAATCCATCCGAAATTCCCCCGAATACGACATGTGATAATGTTGACTTATGTTATAAAAACGTGCAAAAAATTACATTGAGCGACAATAATTTCAGTTGAATCTGGAGGCTTCGGAAAGCACATGGCGCGATTTGCCGACAAGCGCGACAATGAAGACAGCCTCGCCGTGCGCGCGGCCTGGCTTCATTACGCTGCCGGCCTGACGCAATCCGAAGTCGCCAACCGCCTCGGCATCACCAGCGTTAAAGCCCACCGGCTGATTGCGCGCGCAAACCAGAACGGTGCCGTGAAGGTGACGATCGAAGGCGACATCGCCGAGTGCGTGACGCTCGAGCGCCAGTTGGAGCGCGACTACGGCCTCACCTACGCGGAGGTGGTCCCTGATCTGCATGAACAGGGGTTGCCTCTCAAGGCACTCGGCATGGCCGGGGCCGGCTTTCTGCAGCGCGAGATCGAGAACTTCCAAGGCGGCGTGATCGGCATAGGACACGGCCGGACGCTGGCGGCGGCCGTGAAGGAAATGGCACGCCTCGATGCCAGCCGGGTACGGTTCGTTTCGCTGCTCGGCGGGGTGACACGAAACTATGCGGCGAACCCGCACGATGTGATGCATCGCCTGACCGAGAAAACAGCGGCCGCTGCCTACGTCATGCCGATCCCGCTGTTTGCCAACACCATGGAGGATCGCGAGGTTCTCCTGTCGCAACGCGGCGTGCGCGAGATTTTCGAACTTGCGGCAGGCGCCGATCCGATGATCGTCGGCATCGGCACTGTCGAGCCGGACGCACAGCTTGTGGCGTCGCATATGATCGAGGCGGCGGAGATCGCCGAAGTCCGCGAACTCGGAGGCGTCGGCGAAGTGCTCGGGCATTTCTTCGACAGGACCGGCAAGGCGGTGGAGACATCGCTGTCGGCGCGAACATTGTCGCCGGGTCTCGATGCCATGAAGGGCCGGCGTATCGTCGCGATTGCTGGCGGCAAGAATAAGGTCGGGGCGATCGCGGCGGTGATGAAAAGCGGATTGCTGAGCGGACTGATCACTGACGAACGCACGGCGCAAGCACTGCTGCTAGATAACCTGGCCTGAGGGGACGGGTGAGGGGGAGAGTTCTATGAATAACAGCATGATATTGAGCCACAGCGAAACGGGAACCAAGTTCCATGGCTGATGCCGGACAGGACATCCTCGTCGGTATCGATGCCGGCACCTCGGTGATCAAGGCCGTGGCCTTCGATCTTGCCGGACGGCAGATCGCCTCGGCATCGGTCGCGAACCGCTATAATTCGGGGCAGGACGGTTCGGCGACGCAACCGCTTGCCCGAACCTGGGACGAATGTGCCGCTGCACTCCGGGGACTCGGCGAAAAGGTCCCGGGGCTTGCCGCGCGGACTGCTGCAGTCGCCGTAACGGCACAGGGGGATGGCACCTGGCTGGTGGGCGCTAACGATGCCCCGGTCGGAGATGCCTGGATCTGGCTCGATGCGCGCGCCGCACCGACGGTCAGAAAGCTGGTCGGCGCATCCGGCGAGCGCACGCGCTTCGAGACCACCGGAACCGGCCTCAACACCTGCCAGCAGGGCGCACAGATGGCGCACATGTCTGCCACCGCGCCCGAACTGCTCGACCGCGCCGAAGTGGCGCTGCATTGCAAGGACTGGCTCTATCTCAATCTCACCGGGGTTCGTGCCACGGACCCATCCGAAGCGTGCTGGACCTTCGGCGATTTTCGCAGCCGCGCCTATGACGACGGTGTAATTGCGGCGCTGGGGCTTTCATCGCGCCGGCATCTTCTTCCGGAAATCATCGACGGAACCGAGGTAACGCATCCGCTAACGGCAGCCGCCGCTGCCGCAACTGGCCTCAAGCAGGGCACGCCTGTCAGTCTCGGCTATGTCGACATGGTGATGACCGGCATGGGGGCAGGCGTCTGGACCGGCGACCTCAATGCCGCCTGCACCGTCATCGGCTCGACCGGCGTCCACATGCGTCCGGTCGCAACAGCCGATGCGCAACTGAATGCCGAGGGAACAGGCTATATCATGGCGCTGCCGGTGCCAGGCATGGTGACGCAGATGCAGACCAACATGGCAGCGACACTCAATCTCGACTGGATCCTGCACGTGGCCGCCGACCTTATCGGCGAGGCTGGTACTGCACCTTCCCACGCAGAGATGGTCGCCCGCATCGACAACTGGATGGCGGCCAGCCGGCCGGGCGCCGTTCTCTATCACCCCTACATTTCCGAAGCCGGAGAACGAGGCCCGTTCGTCAACGCCAGCGCGCGCGCCGGTTTCATCGGGCTGAATGCCGGCCATCGTTATCCCGATCTCCTGCGCAGCGTTATCGAGGGTCTCGGCATGGCAGCGCGGGATTGCTACGTGGCGATGGGTGCACTGCCGCGCGAGTTGCGGCTGACGGGCGGTGCTGCTCGCTCGAAGGCACTGGGCGGCGTGCTTGCTGCGGCTACCGGCGCCAGTGTCCGCGTCTCGGCGCGCGAGGAGGCCGGGGCTGCCGGTGCGGCGATGATGGCGGCAGTGGCTGTCGGCGTCTACCCCGACATGAACGCCTGCATCGCCGAATGGGTCACGCCCTTGCTCGGTGCGGGTACAGCACCGGACCCGTCGCTGGTGCCGGTCTACGACCGGACGTTTCCAGCATACAGGCAGGCGCGCGAGGCACTCGAGCCCGTATGGGACATGCTCGCGGCGCAGCAGGCGCCGGCTGCATGATCCCCACGAGAATAAGTCCGATCGACAATCACATCCGGCAGAACCGGAACAAGACACTGGCACGTGCCGCAGGAGAATGCAGATGAGCGATATTCAAACGGTAGACATGTTCATCATCGGTGGCGGCATCAATGGCGCCGGCATCGCGCGCGATGCTGCAGGCCGTGGGTTGTCGGTGATCCTCTGCGAAAAGGACGACCTGGCACAGGGCACGTCGTCGCGCTCCGGCAAGCTGGTGCATGGTGGGTTGCGCTACCTGGAATATTACGAATTCCGCCTGGTCCGCGAAGCCCTGATCGAGCGCGAAGTGCTGCTGAACTCAGCGAGCCACATCATCTGGCCGATGCGTTTCGTGCTGCCGCACAGCCCCAATGATCGGCCCGCCTGGCTGGTGCGGCTCGGCCTGTTTCTCTACGACCATCTCGGCGGCCGCAAGAAACTGCCGGCAACCCGCACGCTCGACCTCAGGCGCGATCCGGAAGGCGCACCGATCAAGGACGAATATACCAGGGGCTTCGAGTATTCCGACTGCTGGGTCGACGATGCCCGCCTGGTCGTGCTGAACGCCAAGGATGCCGCCGAACACGGCGCCGAAGTACTGACGCGCACCGTCTGCAACTCCGCCCGGCGCGAGGGCGATCTGTGGCGGGTGCAGATGACGGACACGCGAACCGGCGCCAAGCGCGTCGTCATGGCGCGGGCTCTGGTCAATGCCGGCGGCCCCTGGGTCAACGACATCATCGGCCGCGTCGCCGGCACCAATTCCAGCCGCAACGTTCGGCTGGTCAAGGGCAGCCACATCATCACGCCGAAATTCTGGGACGGACCGCAGGCCTATCTGGTGCAGAACCACGACAAGCGCGTGATCTTCATCAACCCCTACGAGGGCGACAAGGCCCTGATCGGCACCACCGACATCCCCTACGAAGGTGCTCCTGAAGCCGTTTCGGCCGACGAGAGCGAGATCGAATACCTGCTCAACGCCGTCAATCGCTACTTCAAGCAGACGCTCCGCCGCGAGGATGTGCTGCAGACGTTCTCCGGCGTCCGGCCGCTCTACGACGACGGCAAGGGTAACCCTTCCGCCGTTACCCGCGACTACGTCTTCGACCTAGACACGACGGGCGGCGCGCCCTTGCTGAATGTCTTCGGCGGCAAAATCACCACGTTCCGCAAGCTCGCCGAGCACGCGATCCAGAAGTTGCAGGCGACCTTCCCGAAGATGGGACCGGACTGGACGGCCAAGGGCATCCTGCCGGGTGGCGACATCGAGGGCGCCGACGTGCCGCGCTTTCTCGAAAAGCTGCAGCGCGATTATGCCTGGCTGCCACGCGGGCTCGCCCGCCACTATGCCCGCCTCTATGGCGCCCGCACATCGAAGCTGATCGGAGGTGCCACATCGGTGGCAGCCCTCGGCCAATGTTTCGGGCCCAACTTCTATGAGGCAGAAGTGCGCTACGTGATCGAGCAGGAATGGGCCGAAACGGCGGAAGATATCCTGACGCGCCGCACCAAGCACGGCCTGCACATGAGTGCCGACGAAAAGGCCGCTTTCGGCGCCTGGTTCGATGGGCAGATGGCGCGCTCGGCCTGAGCCGTTTCGATTTTTACAGGCGTGGTCGACGGGATCGGCCACGCGCCGTTTACAGGAGCTACCGATGGGGCTGACGCTGTCGCTCAACACCAACCCGCTGGTCAACCGCTACGCCGAACCGGCCGACCTGATCGGCGCCATCGCGCGTGACCTGAAGATCCGCGATGTGCAGTTGACGCACGAGTTCATCAACCCATCCTGGCCCGCTGCCGTCATCCGGAGGCTGACACGTGACATGCGCGCCGCCCTGACCCATACCGGCATACGCATCACCTCCGGCATGACAGGGCCCTATGGCCGCCTCAACCATTTCGGCCATCCGGATGCGGATGTCCGGCGCTACTATGTCGAATGGTTCAAGACCTTCGCCGACATCACCGCAGATCTCGGCGGTAGCTCCGTCGGCACGCAGTTTGCCATTTTCACCTATCGCGATTTCGACGATACGGCGCGGCGCGAAGAGCTGATTCAGATCGCCATCGATTGCTGGGCCGAGGTCGCCGAGCATGCCAAGGTAGCGGGTCTGAGCTACGTGTTCTGGGAGCCGATGTCGATCGGCCGCGAGTTCGGCGAAACCATCGCCGCCAGCTTTGCCCTCCAGGATCGTCTGACCGCAGCCAACATGGCGGTGCCGATGTGGATGATGGCCGATATCGACCACGGCGATGTCACCAGCAGCAATCCGGACGATATCGACCCCTATGCCTGGGCACGGGCAGTGCCGCCGGTGTCGCCGATCATCCACATCAAGCAATCGCTGATGGACAAGGGCGGCCACCGTCCGTTCACGGCGGAATTCAACGCCAAGGGGCGTGTGCAGCCGGAGCCGCTGCTGGCTGCCTTCGCCGAGGGTGGCGCGAAAGACAATGAAATCTGCCTGGAGCTGTCGTTCAAGGAGCGCGAGCCCAACGACCGGCAGGTGATCGAGCAGATCGCCGAATCGATCGCCTTCTGGGCGCCGCACATCGACACCGGCATTGCCGACCTTAACCTCTAGCCGGCCACCGCCTTGGCGGCGCCGGTTGTCACCTTAGTTGCATGAATTTGGGCGCAGCCTTTAGCGCCGGGGGAGAAGACCATGACCGAGACGCCTTTCTGGATAGGCACGAGCTGGAAGATGAACAAGACGCTCGCAGAGGCGCGCAGCTTTGCCGAGGGGCTTGCCAGCGCCGAGATCGTCAACGATCCGCGCCTGCAATGTTTCGTCATCCCGCCGTTCACTTCTATCCGCGAAGTCAAGGCGATGCTGAAGGACAGTGCCGTGAAGGTCGGTGCCCAGAACATGCACTGGGCTGAATCCGGCGCCTGGACAGGCGAGATTTCGCCGCTGATGCTGGTCGACTGCGGCATGGATGTCGTCGAACTCGGCCACTCCGAGCGACGCGAATTCTTTGGCGAAACCGACGAGACGGTCGGTCTCAAGGTCGAGGCGACCGTGCGGCACGGGATGATCCCGCTGATCTGCATCGGCGAAACGCTGGCCGACCGCGAGAGCGGCCGCGCCGACGAGGTTCTGGCCGCCGAAGTGCGCGGCGCGCTGGGCAAGCTCAGCGCGGAACAGCGGACAGCACCGCTGCTGCTCGCCTACGAACCCGTCTGGGCCATCGGTGAAAATGGCATCCCCGCGAAAGCCGATTATGCGGACGCCCGCCAAGCCGAGATCATCAAGGTCGCGGAGGGCATCCTCGGGCGCCGCGTGCCATGCCTCTACGGCGGCTCCGTCAATCCCGGCAACTGCGCCGAACTCGCGGCCTGCGACCATATCGACGGCCTATTCATCGGCCGCTCGGCCTGGAATGTCACCGGCTATCTCGACATCCTGGCCCGTGTTTGCGCCGTTCTCTGATCGACCCCATATCCAGTTCACACACGAAGGAGAAAACCCATGAAACTCGCAATCGCTGGCGATAGCGCCGGAAACGGGCTCGCCCACGTCCTCGCCGAATACCTGAAGGACCGCCACGAGGTCTCCGAAGTCTCCAAGCCCACCGATGGCTCGGACGAATTCTACGCCAATCTGTCGGCTCGCGTCGCTGCCGATGTGCTGGCCGGCAAATACGACCGCGCCATCCTCGTCTGCGGCACCGGCATCGGCGTGTCGATCTCCGCTAACAAGGTCCCCGGCATCCGCGCCGCCCTTTGCCACGACACCTATTCGGCGGAACGCGCAGCCCTCTCCAACAACGCCCAGATTATCACCATGGGCTCGCGCGTCATCGGCAGCGAAGTCGCAAAATCCATCGCCGATGCCTACCTCGCCCAGACCTTCGACGAAAACGGCCGCAGCGCCTCCAACGTCGCCGCCATCAACGAACTCGACAGCAAGTTCCGCGACTAAAGCATAACCTCCACGGTTTCAGCCAGCTGAGGCCGTGGATGCCCGTACGGGCGTCAGTTGAACCAATTCCTTTCGAATGCGTTAACGAGCGCAATCGGAAGGATTTACAGATGGAACTCCAGGACAGAACGCTCGAGCAGAGCACGTCGGAAACACCGATGGACACAGCGCCGCTGCTGCACGCCGGTCACATTGTCCGCGAGTTTCTCGTCTACCTGAAAGCCAACCCGATTGCCGAGACAAGGCTTGTAGACATCGAAGAACTGCCTTCACCGAAGGGCACCTTGGTGAACGCCTTCCGACTGCTGATCGCCAACGAACGCCGGATGCAGCAGCGCTCTCAGCTACAGAAAATTGGCCTCCTGATCGCCCAGTTTCAGCCGATCGACGACCCTTCCGATCAGGAAGAACCACGCGACCCCCTCGTGTCATGGATAGACGATGCCGCGGAAGCAAAGGCTGCCAGCGAGCAGAACTGGCTGTCGGCCTACCGCGAGCATCAGGAACTGACGGAGCTCTTCGATCTCTCCGCGCGCATGGCCGAGCAGGTTACAGCTTCCACGGACATAGCGGCGTCTGCGGAGCAATCAATAGAGCTGCGGGCGCACTGATCGCGCGACGCGCCCGATTGATATTTCCATCTTCCGTACGAAGTCCCGCCGCCGGGCCTACAACCTTGACTTGATCGCTATCGTACGATTTTCCCCGCATATCGTTCAACCATAAGGCTGGCACAAGCTGCAGCCCCTCCAATGACCTCGACAGCGCGACTCATGGTTTTGCTGCGGCATGGCCATGCAGCGACAGCATGTGCTGATCGGTGATCTTGGATGGGGCGGTAGAATGGGCACGATTGCCAGAAGCAGCATCCTTGCTCATCGCGGCAGCTGGAACGAACACGTCGCGAGAAATTCGCGCACTGCCCTTTGCAGCGCGCTCCTCGCCGGGTTCGGCCTCGAAACTGACATTCGCGATCTCGATGGCGCACTCGTCATCTCCCACGATCCGCCAACCCGTTCCGACGACATCATCACCTTCGACTGGCTACTCGATTTCTACGCCGTCAATGGCTGCACGGGAACGCTGGCGCTGAACATCAAGGCCGACGGTCTTGCCGAAATGACCCACCGCGCATTGCGCGCCCACGGCGTCAATTCCTATTTCGTCTTCGATATGTCGATCCCGGACATGTTGGCCTACATCAGGGCTGGAATGCCGGTCTACACGCGCGTCAGCGAATACGAGCCGACGCCCGCTCTGGCCGCAGAATCGGCCGGCATCTGGCTCGACAATTTTACCGGCGAATTTCCCCAGGTCGACGTGGCAGAGGGACTGTCCACGAATGGCAAGCCGATCGCGCTGGTTTCGCCAGAGCTGCACAAGCGCCCGCACGAAACCTTCTGGTCGTCGCTGCGGGATCGACCAAACCTGGATCTCGCCTCCATGCTGCTCTGCACGGATTTTCCCGATGCCGCAGCTGTTTACTTCGGGAGTGAAGCAGCATGATCAAAGCCGTTCTATTCGACATGGATGGTGTCCTGATCGACGCCAAGGACTGGCATTACGAGGCGCTGAACCGCGCGCTCGAGCTGTTCGGCTACACGATCAGCCGCGAATCCCATCTGTCCACCTTCGATGGACTGCCGACACGTCGCAAGCTAGAGATTTTGACGGCGGCTCATGGACTGCCGCGCGGGCTGCACGATCTGCTGAACGGGCTGAAGCAGAATTACACCATCGAACTCACCCATCTGCGTTGCAAGCCCGTCTTCCACCACCAGAAGGCGCTCTCACGCCTGCACAAGTCGGGGCGCAAGATCGCCGTCTGCTCAAATTCGATCCGCAATTCCATCGAGGTGATGATGCGGCTCGCAGCGCTTTCGCCGTTCATCGATGCCATTGTCTCCAACGAGGATGTCGCCAAGGCAAAGCCCGATCCGGAAATGTACCTCTCGGCAATGCAGCGCTTCGGCGTCGAGCCGCATGAGTGCCTGATCCTCGAGGACAACGAGCACGGCATCCGGGCGGCGCGTGCAAGCGGCGGTCATGTGCTCGTCATAGGCACGCCCGCCGATGTGACCTACGAGCGGATCATGCAGCGCATCAGCGAGATCGAGCTCGCAGACATGGGCCGCATGCTGGGGCAGGGCGCCGCTGATCTCAACCCCGCAAGGCCTGAAGCGGCAAATGCCGGCACATCCGCAATCTCCCATCGCAAGACAGCGTAACCCGATCAGGATTCTCCATGCAGATTCTTATGCCGATCGCCAGCCGCTCGCAGTTCTTTCCCGAGCAGGAGTATTTCTTTCCCAAACCGCTGATCGAGATCGCCGGCAAGCCGATGATCGACTGCGTCGTCTCGGCGCTGCGCACGACGATTGCCGACGCCCGCTTCTGCTTCATCATTTCAGCCGACGATGCGCGACGCTTTTCGCTCGATGAGACCCTGATGATTGTCGGCGGGCAGGGGACCAAGGTCATCCAGCGCGTCGGCGAGACCAGGGGCGGCCTCTGCTCTGCGCTGCTCGCCGGCGACGAACTGGATCTGGAGGCGCCTCTCGTCATCTGTAACAGCGACCAGATCATCGATGCGCCGCTGATGGAAATCCTGGAGAAGTTTCGCCATGACGACGTCGCCTCCGGCGTCGTCACCTTCCGCTCCGTCCATCCGCGCTGGTGCTACATCGTGCCCGAAGGCGACGGACGTGTTGCCCAGGCGGCGGAAAAGCGCGTCGTCTCCGATATCGCCGTTGCCGGCTTCTATTACTTTCGGCGGGCAGGTGACTTCTTCGCGGCGGCACGCCGCGCGATCCTCAACGGCGATGACGTCGAGGGCCAATATTACTTCTCTGCCGCCCTCAACCAGATCATCCTCAGCGACGAAGAGGTCGCCTATGTGAAGATCGAGGCCTCCAGGTACTACAGCTTCTATTCGCCGGAAAAGATTGCCGAATTTGCGGCGACCGAGCTCGCTGCGAGCCTGCGCGACCAGTCACGGGATGACCGACCGATCAACGTGCTCATCCCGGCGGCCGGCGAGGGCAGCCGCTTTGCCCGGCAGAACTGGCGCAAGCCTAAACCGTTCATCGATGTCGATGGCCGGATGATGCTCGAACATGTTATCGGCAATGTATGCCCGCCGAATGCCACACCCACTGTGCTGCTGCGCGCCGAGCACATGAAGGCATGCGATGGAGACGTCCAGCTCTTGCGGGCAATGGGCACCACGATCAAGCCCGTGGACCACCTGACGGAGGGCACCGCCTGCACGGTGCTGCTTGCCCGCAGCAGCTTCGACAACGACCGGCCGCTGCTGATTGCCAACTCGGATCAGTGGGTCGATTTCGATTGCAGCGCCTTCATCGAGGATTGCCTGCAGCGCAAGCTCGACGGCTCGATCCTGGTCTTTCGCGATGCGCAGATGGATCCGAAATGGTCCTTCGCCAAGGTTGACGACCGGGGCCTGGTCACCGAGGTGGCAGAGAAAAAGCCGATCTCCGATCTCGCCACCGTCGGCATCTATCTCTTCCGTCGGGGCTCCGATTTCGTCCGCGCCGCCGTCGACATGATCGCCTGTAACGACCGGGTGAACAACGAGTTCTACACCTGCCCGGTCTACAACTACATGATCCGCAACGGCGCCAGGATCGGCGTCTACGAGGTCAGCCCGGATGCCATGAAAGGCCTCGGCACCCCGGAGGACCTGAACGCATACCTCGCCGCAAGCGGCTTGCCGTCTTCGGCCGATGCGCCCCTCGCCATGGCCTCGTAACGCCGATGGACATCTCCGGCCTCAATATCGTCGTGCCGCTGGCCGGTCCGGACTTCGTGTCGGCAGACGGCAGCCTCAAGGCACTCATGGATATCGGGCAAGCCGACCCCTTCCTTTACGCGACATTGAAGCAGCGGCCTTGGGCGAGGGGCACCGCCCCCTCCAGCTACGCATTCGTGCTCCATGATCGGGCGGAAACACGCGCCTTTGCAAGCGACTACCTCCAAGCCTGGTTTCCCGGTTGCCGCGTCGTCTTCCTGTCGCACTTCACGGCCGGCGCAGCCTTCAGCAGCCTTGCCGGCGCAGCCCTGCAACTCGGCGCCCACAACAATCCTGTCCTCATCGATCTCGCCGACATCCTCTACGCGACCGCCCTCGATCCAGCCCTCCACTTTGCCCGGCACGCTGACGTCGGCGGCCTCGCGCTGACCTTCCAGAGCCAAAATCCCCTCTACAGCTATCTACGTAAAAACGACGAGGGCAACGTTGTAGAGGCGGCCGAGAAAAAGGTCATCTCCAGCGAAGCCTCGGCTGGAACCTACGCGTTCCGTTCCGGATCCGTCCTCCTGAAAGCGCTAGCCCACGCCCTCGAAAACGCCCCCACCCAGACACACCGCGACCTCTTCTTCGTCTGCCCCCTATTCAACGGCATCCTCGCCCAATCCCTCGCCGTCACAACCACCAAGGTCGAAAACGTCAGGGATATGAAACAGATGGGTGGTTGAGGGGTGATGAAAGGCGCGCGCGGCATGTCGCACTTGGAAATGGAATGTACCGGCTACACACAGAAAAATTCGTAATAAGTATTATGGAACTCCTACGCAATTGAGAATGCAGGTTCTGAGTAGCCGTCCGTTTGACAAACGAGGATCCAGCGGTCTGTTCGGCAATGCTGATGGTTGCTGCCGCGCCGATAAGGCCAGCAGCGCGCGCCCGTAGTCCGCGTCAGGAAAGCGGACTACGGAAATAAGCCGAAGAGGCCGATGGAAGGCTGCCGTCAAGCCAACCATCGACAAGCGATCGTCTCAGCCACCTGTCAGAACTGGACGCTTGCCGTCAATACCGCGCTGAAAGGCTCGCCGATCTGGTTTCCCAATGCCGTCGTGCCGATCGATGATGTGTAATAGGTTTTGTTGAATATATTCTTGAGGTTGAGCTGGAGCGTCAACGGGCGGTCGTTCTTCCAGGTGTAGGCTGCAAATGCGTCAGCCACCATATAGCCCGGCAGGTAATAGGCGTTCGTGTTGATCCCGGCACGCCGCCCAACAGCGCGAACACCGCCTCCAAGCTTCAGTGAATCACCACGGCTGTCGATCTCGCCAAAATCGTAGGTGAGGTAAAGCGAGCCTGTATGATGCGGTACATTGACCGGCTCGTTTCCGGCGTAGTCGGGGTCCTCGAGGATCCGCGCGTGCGTGTAGCCGTAGCTTGCAATGAAACTCATCTCATCGGTGATTTCGCCCGCCAGATCGGCTTCGATGCCGCTTGCCCGCACGAGGCCTGCCGTCTTCACGACCGTATCGCCAGTCGCCGGATCGAGGCTGGAATAAGCGACATTCTTCTTGTCGCTGGTGTACAGCGCGACGTTCGCGGTGATGCCGTCAAGCAGGTCGAATTTGGCACCGACCTCATAGGCCACGCCTTCTTCAGGATCGAGATTGCCGTAATAGCTGGCGATGGAAGATTGTGGCCGGAACGTCTTGGCAGCATTGGCGTACAGCGAGAAGTCCGGGGTCACCTTGTAGACAATCCCACCCCGTGGGACGAAAGAAGTACCAAAGCTGTCGGTATTCTCGTTAAAAGGACGCCCTTTGCCGGCCATCAGGTCATAATACTGATAGCGAAAACCGCCCACCAGGGTCCATTGATCGTTGAGATGCAAAGCGTCCTGAGCGTAGAAGGAAGCTGTAGAGATCTGCTCTGTCTGGTCACTGTCGGCAGCCGATACGGTGGTGCATTCCGGTAGCGTGCCGTAAGTCGGGTTATTGATATTGAACCCGGTGCGATTGGCGCAACGGATCAGCTTGGTCCGGAGCGTATCCGCATAATCGTAGGACGTCCCGAACAGCAGTTCATTTCGGAAACCGGCAATATCGACGTCACCGGACAGATCGGTGCGAACGGCGTGATTGTAGATAGTCGAGCCCTGCGTGGCATCCGCGCGTCGCGTCAGGATCCCCGTCGCTGCGTTATAGGAGATGACGCGTGCCTGGTTATCCGAATAGGTATTGATGCTGTAGGTGTAATCGAATGTCAGCTTCCAGTCGTCGCCAAGGTCGCGCTTGACGTGGACAGACGCAAGGTTCGATTGCCCCTTGCTGATGTTATAGGGTTCGTCGAAGCGGATCTTCGGGTCGACATCGACGGCATGGCCGGTGGCGAGATCGAAGATCGTCCCGCGGTCGAAGGGGACGCTATAGTCTTCATGCGTGTAGGAGACGGTCACTTCGGTATCTTCACCGGACCATGTCAGCGATGGCGAGAGCACCCAATCCTTGTTGACGCCAAAATTGCGCCAGTAGTCGACGTGTTTGTAGTCTCCGACGAAGCGATAGCTCAAATCGGTGCCTTCGATCGGGCCTGTGAAATCAAACCCTGCAGATCCACCGCCGAAGCTTGAAACGCTGGTATAGGTCTTGCCGCTGAAAGTCTGTTCCGGTTTCTTCGTCACGACGTTGATCATGCCGCCGGGATCGAGGATGCCGTAAAGTGTCGACGCCGGGCCTTTCAGAACTTCGACACGATCGGTCGTCGCATTGAAGCTGCGAGACATCGCGGTTTTCATGCCATCGATGAGGATCGAACCGTCCCTGTTGTCCCCGAAACCGCGGCGGATGATGGATTCTTGCGTGCCGCCAAGCGTATTCGACTGCGCAACACCGCTGATATTCGCAAGTGCATCGTCCAGCGACCGCGCATTCTGGTCTCTCAGGACGTCCTGGCTGACAACGTTCACGGCCTGCGGGATATCGAGCAGAGGTGTATCCGTACGCGTCGCGGTTACGGTGGAGATCGGTTGATAGCCCTGCGTCGCGGCATTGCTGCCTTTACCGACGACGATCGGCTTCAGCACGGTGTCGCCCTTTATCCGGCTCTCCTTGGGCAATACATCGGTCTCTGCCGTTGCAGCCGGTTGAGCGTCTTCGCCGAATGCCGGATAGGCGGCGCAGGCAGCCAGCGCCAAGGCAGTCGCCCTCAGGATATTGGGACCGTAGCGCCCTGCGGCTCGCCGTTCAATCATGTCGTACCCCCATATCCTTGCGGATATCTTCGTCAGAATTACCCCTTGCCCGCCTGCAAGCCGATGGCAGGTATGATTTCATGAATGTAGTAGTCAACTTTAATTGCTGGAATATCCGCAATTTTATGCCCGGCGTGCTCGCCTGCGTTCCCGTTGCCGTCAGGCTCTCGACCCTGAGATACCCCTAATATATAAATAGAAGCAATGTGTTGAGCGTGCGCCTATGGGAGAGGTGAGCCGCGATATGGCTGTCACGCAGGCACAACCAACAACGGCAATCGCATCTTTTCGAATTTAAAATTGACTACTACACTCAAGAATTCTCTTTCTCGCGCGGTTTCGAGACGGTAGGAGAGGTCGGATTTTTAAAACAGGACTGCCGCGGGCATGACGGACAGATTGAACTCGAACGCTCGAGGAGCCGGGCAAGGGCATCCCCTCTCCGCACGCGACGTCTCTGCCGGCTACGGACGGCAGACAGTCTTATCCGGAATATCGCTCGACATCGGTGCAGGCAAGCTGACCGCGCTGGTTGGCCCCAACGGCTGTGGCAAGTCGACCATGCTGGCGACCATCGCCCGCCTGATGAAGCCCAGCGCTGGCAATGTGCTTCTGGAAGGACACGACATTCACGTTTTACCGACGCGGTCGGTGGCGAGGAAGCTGGGCCTTCTGCCGCAAAGCCCCGTGGTTCCGGAAGGTTTGACGGTCTATGACCTCGTGTCGCGCGGCCGCCATCCGCATCAGGGCTTTCTGAAACAGTGGACCGACAAGGACGAGCAAGCGGTCAGGCAAGCACTCGAGGTTACAGACCTTTCCGACCTCCTCCACCGGCCGGTGGACAGTCTTTCCGGCGGTCAGCGGCAGCGGTGCTGGATCGCCATGGCTCTCGCGCAGCAAACCCCGGTTATCCTGCTGGATGAACCGACGACCTATCTGGACCTCCACTATCAGGTGGAGGTCATGGAACTGCTGAGGCATCTCGCCCAGGATCACGACCGGACGATCGTCGTCGTGCTGCACGACCTGAATTTCGCCGTCCAGTATGCCGATTGCGTCGTCTTCTTGAAAAACGGGTCCATTCGGCACATTGCGGAGGATCCCGGTACCTGCACTGCCGAACTCATAGAGGACGTCTTCAGCGTGCAGGTCATTCGACTGACCCATCCGCAGACTGACAAACCGGTTTTCGTTCCTGCCCATGGCACGGGGCCGATCACGTGAATTATGTCATGTCCTCGGATACCAGGCGCCAGCCCTCAAGCGGGATTCGCGTTGGCCTTGTAACGGGCGCGCTTCTCCTGGCGATCCTCACACTGGCCTGCATCCATGTGAGTATTGGCGCCCGACCGGTTTCACCGCTGACCTTTTTTCAAGCGGTCTTCCATTTCGATCCCGCTAATTTCGATCATCAGCTGCTGGTCAAGTTGCGATTTGCACGCCTGGCAGCCGCCCTCCTCGTCGGTGCGGCACTCGGCGTCTCCGGGCTTCTCCTGCAGGGGCTGCTGCACAATCCGCTGGGTGAGCCTCATATTCTCGGCCTCAATGCCGGTGCCGCACTGGCGGTCACAGCGACAAGCAGTGTGCCTTTCCTGTCTGGTGGTCTCAGTCGCCCACTGATCGCGTCCGTTGGCGCAGCCACCCTGTTTATTCTTGTGCTGGCAGTGTCTTCCGCTGGTCGCTCCGGCCCGACGATGCTCAAGGTTACCTTCTGCGGCATCGCACTGTCTTCGCTGGCCTCGTCCATCACCTCGGCCATACTGCTTTTCGACGAGGAGACGCTGCAATCCCTGCGTTTCTGGCTTGCGGGCGATCTGGCCGGCGTCAGCTACGGCACTATTGCCGCAGCGCTCGGGCCGATAGCTGTTGGCCTCCTGCTTGCGTTTTTCATTGGCCCACGGCTCAACGCCCTGGCACTCGGCGATATCGTGGCGAAGGCGCTCGGCGTTCCGATCTGGGCGACACGGTTCATTGGCCTCTGCGCAACGGCAATTCTTGCCGGAACTGCTGTCTCCATCGCCGGGCCGATCGGGTTTGTCGGCTTGATCGTGCCTGCCATCGCACGATGGTCTGCCGGCGGAGATGCGCGCATCGCCCTGCCGCTTGCCGCACTTCTCGGTGCCGCGTTGCTCGTCGCCGCCGACATAGGCGCGCGCACGCTGTTCACGCCCTACGAATTGGCAACCGGCATCATGACCGCCATGCTGGGAGCGCCTCTCTTCGTCGCCATCGCCTCGCGGGCTCTCAAATGACCGGTTACGACACTCCGAACCCGCACATAGTCGTCAGCGGTCCGTTTTTCTCGAGACGCATTCATGTGGCCACCTCGATCACCATTCTGGGCCTGGCATTCGGCACAGTTTGCCTGACCCTGTTTGCCATCCTTGCCGGAAGCCAGCCGATAGACCTCAGGGATGCTTTCGATCTCGTCGTGGATCCTGCGCGCCTCAGCAGTCAGACCATGCGCATCTTGTGGGATCTGCGCCTGCCACGCGTTTTCCTGGCACTGATGGTCGGCGCCATGCTCGGGCTTGCCGGCACGGCAATGCAGACCCTGACGCGCAACGGACTTGCCGATCCGGGCCTGCTTGGCGTCAAGGAAGGTGCCAGCGCCGCAGCGATCGTCTTTTCGCTGTACGCCCCTTTTGCCGGGCTTTACGGGCGGACTGCTGCCGGCATGGCGGGCGGGCTTGCCATTGCGCTCATTGTTGTTCTGATCGCCCGCGGCGTGACCCGCATGCGCTTCGTGATGGTCGGCATCGGCACGTCCTGGCTTGCAGCCGCAGTCGTCTCCGTCATCGTCACGACTGCCGATATCCGCGATGTCCAGGCGGCCCTTGTATGGCTTGCCGGAAGCCTGAACGGCGCTTCGTGGGAAGCGGTACCGATCGCTTTTGCCGCGATGTTCATGGGTGCCAGCCTGCTCTTCCTGACTGCAGGCGCAGCCGATGCCGCGATGCTCGGCCCTCAGGCAGCAGCAGGCCTCGGCGTGTCGCTGAAAACACTCGCAATAATAAGGTTCACGGCACCTGTGCTGCTGACGTCTGCCTGTGTGGCGCTGGTTGGAAGTCTTGGCTTCGTGGGTTTGATCGCACCCCACCTCGCCCGGCTTTCGGTTCGTGGCAGCCAGGGCGGGTTGCTGGGCGCAAGCGCGCTCTATGGCGCGGCGCTGGTTCTAGCCGCAGACACGATCGGGCGGGCCGCATTTGCTCCACACCAGTTGCCGGCCGGCATCGTCATGTCGATCGTCGGCGTCCCCGTTCTCTTGACGCTTCTCTGGAAACGCCGCGGTCAGCTTTAGGATGACAGAATGAAAAGATCTTCCGCATTTGCCGCCGCCATCATCGCTCTGTCGATGGTCTCGTTTACTGCAGTCCAGGCAGCAGAAATGCGCTCCTTTACCGACGACGCCGGCAGGGTTGTCGAAGTGCCGAAGCGCCCACTTCGGATCGTCTCGATGCACGACCTCGATATCACCATACCGCTCATTGAACTCGGCGCACCACCCGTCGCCAGCCATGGCCGTGCCGGCGTCGACGGCAAGCCATATCTGCGCTCGAGCCCGATCCTGACAGGTGTGGATTTCGACAATTCCGGCATTCAGTACATTGGCGCTGTCACCGCCGACATGGAGGCTGTGGTCGCGGCAGGACCAGACCTTATCATCACCGAACCGGGGCGCACGACGCCCGTCGAACAACTCGCTAAAATAGCCCCGACAGTCGTCATCGACGATACCTCGGGCGGGGCGCCGCACATATACGAGAAACTTGCCGACCTGACGGGAACTCAAGGCCGCCTTGCGGTGCTCGACCGGCGCTACAAGGTCCAGATAGAGCAACTGAAAAAGCTGGTGGATACCTCCAAGGTCACCGTCTCCGTAATGCAGGCGCAGAATGGCAAGGTGAGCATCTACCACACCTATCGTTCGCTTGGTCGTGTCCTTCGAGATGCCGGTTTCAGGTTCCCCGAGATCATCGACAGCATTCCGGAGGGCGGCCGCGTGGAAGTCAGTGCCGAACGACTGCCGGAGCTCGATGCCGACTATATCTTCGATACATATCGGTCGGATATCGGCGGCACGCCTGCAGACGAGATCGCTGCCATGAACAAGATACTGCCGGACTATTGCCGCTTCCTCGCAGCCTGCCGCGAAGGCCGTTATATTGTCCTGCCCAGGGAGGAAGCGATCTCCAATTCATACGCGGCCCTTTCGCTGATGGTCTCCGTCGTCCAGTCTCAAATTTCAGGCCGGCAGCCACCGATGCCGTCGAAATAGAACCGCTTGGGACAAGAGGGCGCTTTGGCCTTCAAACTTTGGGAATAGACTATGCCAAAAGAACCAGATGGCGCGCCTGGCAGGACACGGCGGCCGCGACGCATCGATCGCTTTGGCGAAAGACTGAAGAGCCGCCGAGGGTCTCTTTCGCCAAGCCTGATCAGCGTTGTGGACTATATCGATCAGCACCGCCACGCGGTCCTTGGAAAATCTGCGCTCGAAATTGCCGCTGATACCGTGACCTCGGATGCAACCGTCATCCGCGCGATCCAGGCGCTCGGATTCGAAGGCCTCATCGACCTCAAGGATACGCTAGAGTCTCATATCGGCGAAACAGACTCGCCTTCCGAAAAGATGGCCGCGACGACGGAGGCACTCGACAGCGGCGCGGATGCCGCGATCGATTTTGTCATCGACGATCATCGAAAGGCGATGGCGGCACTAGCGGAACCCTCCAGTCGCGAGGCGCTTAAACTGGCGGTGCCCCTGCTTCTCGAGGCACGATCCATCGGGGTGTTCGGGATAGGCGCGTCCGGTATCATTGCAAGCTACGCTTCCCGCCTTTTCCATAGAAACGGCTACCGGTCCTATACGCTGAACGCTACAGGGATCGCTCTTGCCGAGCAGTTGCTGTCAATGGAAAGCGGTGACGCGCTCATTATGATGGCATATGGCCGACCACATCGCGAGGCCATGGCCACGATCGGCGAAGCCAAGCGTCTCGGCATCCCCATCGTCATGCTGGTAGGACAGCCCGACACCGTGTTGCGTCGGCATGCGGATGCATCGATCGTCATTCCAAGGGCGAAGACGGAACACGTCGCCCTGCACGGCTCCACCATGGTTTGCATCGAAGCGCTGATGCTGGCGCTGGCCACAGTTGCGCGCGACAGGACATTGAGATCGCTTGATCGCCTCATCGACTTGCGCAACGCCGTGAGGCCGAGCAAGAAATAACGCCGCGATATAATCGGCTCCTGAAGTTTGCGGTTGCGCTCATTGGACTAAGCGCCTCCCAACTCCTTCCATTGGGCATAGAAATGGTGCACCGGACCGCGGCCCTTTCCTATCCGCAGATCTCTTGAAGCGGCTAGGGCTGCGTGCACGTATTCTTTCGCCATTCCGACAGCGGTCGGCAGATCGTGTCCGTGGGCGAGTTGGGCGGCAATGGCTGCTGACAGGGTGCAGCCGGTTCCGTGACCATTGAGTGTTTCGAGACGCGGTGATCTGAAGGCATGGAAGGTGCCGTCGATGGTCAAAAGGGTGTCGACGCATTCGCTACCCTTGCCATGACCGCCTTTGATCAGCACCGCACGTGCGCCCTCGTTGCGCATCTGCAGTGCCTGCCGTGCAACCTCTTCCGGCGTTTCTGCCACCGGCAGGCCCGTCAGGATTGCTGCCTCGAAGAGGTTCGGCGTTATGATATCGGCTCGCGGCATCAGTGCCAGTTTCAACTCAGCCACCGCATCGTCGCGGAGCAACCTGTCTCCGGATGTTGCCACCATGACGGGATCGAGCACGACAGGTCTGTCGAAGCCCCGAAGGCCCTCGGCAACGGTCCGGATCGTGTCCTCGCGCGACAGCATGCCGATCTTGATCGCGTTGACGACGAGATCAGCGAGCACCGCCTGCATCTGGGCTGCAACCATGGAAACGGAGATATCCTCTATGGCCGAAACGCCCAACGTGTTCTGCGCAGTGACGGCGGTCAGCACGCTTGCGCCGTAAACGCCGAGGGCGGAGAATGTCTTGAGGTCCGCCTGGATACCGGCGCCGCCGCCGCTGTCCGATCCGGCGATGGTAAGGGCTATCAGCGTCATTTCTCGATTTCCCCAAGTCTCCACGGTGCCGTTGCTGCAAGCCATTGCCGTGTCCGGCCTTCCGGGTCTTCATGAAGGGTGATGTCGGTAACGACAGCTGCGCACGCAGCCCCATGCTCCAACACCAGCGGTGCCCGCTCGGCAGTGATGCCGCCGATGGCAACGAGGGGAAGATCGCCAATCCGGCGCTTCCATTCGGCAACCCGTTCGATCCCCTGTGGTTGCCATTTCATCTTTTTGAGGATGGTCGGCCAGACCGGCCCAAGCGCGACGTAATCCGGTCGAGCGTCAAGCGCCGTGTCGAGTTCGGCGACATCATGGGTGGAAAGCCCGAGCTTCAACCCGGCCGCGCGAATGGCGGCAAGGTCTGCCCCGGCAAGGTCCTCCTGTCCGAGATGGACGAAGTCGCATCCCTCGTCGATCGCCAGCTGCCAGTAGTCGTTGACGACAAGCTGGCATCCGTGAGCCAGGCACACGGCCCTGGCGCGCCGGATTTCCCGCCGCAACTCGGTCTCAGACTTGTCCTTGACGCGCAACTGCACGAGTTTCACGCCGAGCGGCACCAGGCGCTCGATCCAGTCGGCACTGTCGTCGATGAGGTAGAAGGGATCGAGCCTCATTGAAACACCGCCTTGCCGATGACGGGCGTCGAGGGAACGGCCATGTCACGCGGCTCCAGCATGCCGGACAGATAGGCAAGCCGCCCCGCATCGACTGCTTTCGCGAACGCCTCGGCCATGACAGGCGGATCGCCGGCCATGGCGACGGCGGTGTTGAGCAGCACGGCGTCGTAACCCAGTTCCATGACAGCAGCGGCATGCGACGGCCGTCCGAGGCCGGCATCGACGATCAGCGGGATCGCGGGGAAGGCCGCCCTGAAGGCAACGAGCGCCGACGCATTGCGCGGACCCGCCGCCGAACCGATTGGCGCGCACCAGGGCATCAGCACCTGACAACCAGCGGCCAGCAGTTTTTCCGCAACGACGAGATCGTCCGTCGTGTAGGGAAAGACGCAAAACCCTTCGTCGGTGAGGATCCGCGCTGCTTCGACAAGCTCGAACACATCCGGCTGCAGACTGTCGTGATTGCCGATGACTTCCAGCTTGATCCAGTCTGTCGCGAAGATCTCCCTTGCCATCCTGGCAGTCAGAATGGCCTCCGAGGCACTATGGCATCCGGCCGTGTTGGGCAGGACACGCACCCCGAGTTGACGGATGAGTTCGAAAAATGCGCCTCCGGTTCTGCCGCCGGAGGTTTCGCGGCGAAGCGACACCGTGACGATCTCGGCACCCGACCGCCTGACCGCTTCGCCCAGCACCGCCGGCGACGGGTAACGCGCCGTTCCGAGCAGCAGGCGCGACGACAGTTCGGTATCGTAAAGTTTCAGCATCGATCAGCCCCCCTGCATGGGCGACAGGATTTCGATCCGATCGCCGTCTTCGAGGCGCCTGTCCGCCCTATCCTCGCGGTGCACGAGATCGCCATTGACTGCTGTGGCCAGCCACTCGCCTTCGTATTCCAGCACGGCAAGTAGCTCCGCCAGCGTTGCCGCCTGCAGAGCCTGGGCTTCACCATTGACGATGAGTTGTTTCATCGGGAAAACTCCTTCCTGGTGGACATGCCATTGGAAAGGCGTGTTGCGGCCTTCACGGCCATGGCGGGCGCCAGCAGAAAACCGTGGCGGTGCATGCCGGCAATCGCCAGCCCCTCCCCGGTTTCAACCACGCGCGGGACATTGTCCGAGAAAGCCGGACGGATGCCGACACCGGTTTCCACCAGCCGCGCCTCGCCGAAGGCTGGGTGAAGCGCATACGCCGTGTTGAGCAATTCCATCAGCGAACGTGCCGAAATCGGCCCGTCATCCTCCGTCTCGATCATCGTCGCGCCAACCATGAAGCGGTGGTTGGCGCGCGGCACGACATAGATGGGATGGCGCGGATGCAGCATCCGCACCGGACGCGACAAACTGATCTCCTCGGTTTCCAGATGCAGCATCTCGCCCCGTACGCCACGCAGCCCGGTAATGTGGGGGATCGCCGCCGGTCCGGTGCAATCGATTGTGGAAGTGTAGTGCCGTTCCGGCAGCTGGCTGGCACCGAAGTAGAACCGGCTGCCACCCCGGCCGAGAGCTTCGGCCAGACGGGTCAACGCCCTCCGCGGATCGAGATGGGCTTCGGACCAAAAAAACAGCGCCTTTTCGAACCGCCCGCCAAGCGATGGCTCGAGCTCGGCGATGCCATCCCGGTCGACCCAGACGTGGCCTGTCGTACGGGAGGCAAACCGGACGAGATCCGGCATGTCGCGCGGCTGTGCCACCACCAGCGTGCCGTTGCGAACGACCTCGCCCGGTACGGCGTCGCTCCACCAGTCTGCAGCTCCCCAACCCAGTGTCAGAACGCTCTCGTCCGCCGCCTCTCTTTCGCAATAGGGCGCAAGCATTCCGCCGGCAAAGGACGATGCTCCGAGCCCTGCCGCATCCCGGCAATCCACAATATCGACTTCATGGCCGCGTTTGCGCAGTTCATACGCGACGGTCAGTCCGGCGACACCGGCACCCCTGACAAGAAACCCCGCCATCAGGCTTCACCGACTATCGTCTCGGCAGGATTTTCCACCGGCATGTAAAGATCGCCGCCGTCACGATAGCGGGCAGCCATCGCCTCCAGCCCCTCCTTCTGCGCTTCGGCACGGATCTCGTGCGAGATCTTCATGGAACAGAATTTCGGGCCGCACATGGAGCAGAAATGCGCCACCTTGTGCGCCTCCTTCGGCAGCGTCTGGTCGTGGAAGCTGCGCGCCGTATCCGGGTCGAGCGAAAGATTGAACTGGTCCTCCCAGCGGAATTCGAACCGTGCGCGCGACAGCGCATCGTCACGCAGGCGTGCGCCCGGATGGCCCTTGGCGAGATCGGCCGCATGGGCGGCGATCTTGTAGGTGATGACGCCGGTCTTGACGTCGTCGCGGTCGGGCAGGCCCAGATGTTCCTTCGGTGTCACGTAGCAGAGCATAGCGGTGCCGAACCAGCCGATCATCGCAGCGCCGATTGCCGACGTGATGTGGTCGTAGCCGGGGGCGATATCGGTGGTCAGCGGTCCAAGCGTGTAGAACGGCGCCTCGCCACAGGTCTCCAGCTGCTTGTCCATGTTCTCCTTGATCTTGTGCATCGGAACATGGCCCGGTCCTTCGATCATCACTTGGCAATCCTTTGCCCAGGCGATTTTCGTCAGTTCGCCAAGCGTCTCCAGCTCCGCGAACTGGGCGGCATCGTTGGCGTCGGCAATCGAGCCCGGACGCAGTCCGTCGCCCAGCGAAAACGTCACGTCGTAGGCGCGGGCGATATCGCAGATCTCGTCGAAGTGCTCGTAGAGAAAGCTTTCGCGGTGGTGGTGCAGACACCACTTGGCCATGATGGACCCGCCACGCGAGACGATGCCGGTCACGCGGTTGACGGTGAGGTGGATGTAGGCAAGGCGGACGCCGGCGTGGATGGTGAAATAGTCGACGCCCTGTTCGGCCTGCTCGATGAGTGTGTCGCGATAGACTTCCCAGGAAAGATCTTCGGCAATGCCACCCACCTTTTCCAAAGCCTGATAGAGCGGCACGGTGCCAATCGGCACGGGCGAATTGCGGATGATCCAGTCGCGGATATTGTGGATGTTGCGACCGGTCGACAGGTCCATCACCGTATCGGCGCCCCAGCGGATCGCCCAGACCATCTTCTCGACCTCCTCCTCCATGGACGAGGTGACAGCAGAGTTGCCGATGTTGGCGTTGATCTTCACCAGAAAATTACGGCCGATGATCATCGGCTCGCTTTCGGGATGGTTGATATTGGCCGGAATGACGGCGCGGCCCTCGGCCACCTCACGGCGCACGAATTCCGGCGTTACGAAATCCGGGATGTGAGCGCCAAAACTTTCGCCATCCCGCAACGAGGCTTCACGGACAGCCTGGCGTCCGAGATTTTCGCGGATGGCAATGAATTCCATCTCGGGCGTGATGATGCCGGCGCGAGCATAGGCAAGCTGGGTGACGGCCCGGCCGGGAGCGGCCTTCAGAGGCGCATCGCGAACGGGAAATTCCGGCGTCAATCGCTCGCCGGTGGCAAAGCCGTTATCCTCCGGCATGACGTGGCGGCCTTCGTAACGCTCAACATCGCCGCGCGCCAGGATCCAGTTTTCCCGCAGGCGCGAAAGACCGCGATCGATCGCAACGATATGGCCTGGATCGGTGTACGGGCCCGAGCTGTCATACACGATAACAGGCGGCTCCCCCGCAGTCGGATGCAGGGAGATTTCGCGCATCGGCACGCGAATGTGGGGATATCGCTGGCCTTCGACATGGATTTTGCGGGAGGCCGGGAATGCGCCCGAGGTGACCGTCGGGCTCTGGTTTTTAGAGGCAATATTCATCGTGAGGCTCCAAGTTTGCGTTTGGAGACCCAGTCCTAGAGCCGGAATGATGGAAGAACGCCGACACGGAATCCGGGATGCGGATCTGTAACTGCAGCAGCGCTTTGCACCGTCCCTACGCCAGTATGAACTGGATCAGGTTCAACGGGTCACTGCGCGCGATAGCAGAATCTCAGCCCCTTGACGGGACACCCCTGGTGAATACGACAAAGCCTATGGCAGCCCGACGAAGGCGTCAAGGGGATGAAAGACGGTACAGTTGGGCACGGTGCGAAGCACAGGCGCGGGGGTTTATGGGAGCTGAACCGGTGGACGTTGAAACTAATGATGCGGGCAGAGATATGCGCTGGCCCGGCGCTGCGTTTTAGGTGCGCGCATCAAGGCCCCTTGCGACGAAGCGCCCCTACACCCACTGGCGCCTCCTGGCTTGTCTACTGAGTGTCATACAAGTGAACCGGAAGACTCTATTTTTGCGAGGAAGGCGTACAATATTGTCCTGATATAGGGTATAATCTGGCGAAATGCCTCGGCTCGGCCGGGCGTTCTTCAGATAGAGGCTGTGCCATGCTTTCTACCATTCGACGGGACCTGAAAGACAATATCGGTGACCAGTTTCGGGGCCTCCGGCATCTCATCCACACGTTGAGCTCCGAGGCACCCGCCATCAGCGTCGCCAACCAGCCATTGCCACCCCTTCCGGCAGAGCTAAGCCGTCTTGTCGGCGGCACTTTGCAGACGGTGGATGGGGTGATGACAACGTTGCAATCGCTCGTCACGCCTTTGCGGGATCTGCGGGCGCCGGAGGCAGGGTTCCGGGAGTTCTCCTTCTACTTCGGTGCAGCGAGCGGAGCAATCTCTGGCGACGAGGACGAACTCACCGACGACCTTTACACGGCGCTCAAGCTCATCACCAAGGGCGTTGGCCCGGCCCGGCTCATCCTGAAAGCGCGCGTCACGGCAGCGGCAAGGCAAGTCATGACGGCGTCCAGAAGCGAGCGATGGACCTTGGACGACCTCGGCACCTGCTGCGCAACAGTTTTCGTCGCGTTTGTAAAGCACGAGCCAATCGCGAGCGTTGGCAATGTCCATGACAGCGAAACCTGGAAACTCTATGCGGCCCTGTCGCTTGCGTTCGCACTTTCGATTTCAGATCGCCTCACGGGAAGCGAGTTTCAGTCGTTTACGCCGGATGCGATCACGGTTTGCAATCTCCGCAGCGAGGTCTTTCAGGAAGCCATCAGGTCCGGCTTGCGAACCGAAGCACTGATTAAAACCTGCACGAGCCTTCTCAGACACCTTCCCTGAAGCTGTGCGCTGAACATTTGACAGTTTCTTATGCATATTGTACAAATTAAGCGCAATATTCGGGATAATTTGTCCTGCCGGAGTTACGCGCTTGGATCTGCTCACCCAGAATGAGATTGCAGCAGAGCCTGATTTCGGACATCGGCTCCGCCAACTCAGATGGTTTCGAAAGTCATTTCGCAGCAGTGCGCAGACGCTATCTGCGCGTTACGGACTGTCTGTCACCATCGACGAGGACAAGCTTGCAAAGGTATTCATCGACTGGGTCGAGGTGCTGGATGCGAAGAAGAGCCTAGCGACTGTGAACCGTGCGGATTTCATCGTTTTTGCCGGCGGTCTCGCATTGAAAGAACTGATCAAGGCGCGGCCTGCGAAAGTCGATCTGGTAGAGGCAAAAAGCGCCGTTCCGGTCCCCGGGATTGTGGCCTTCTGGCCCGAGGGTTTTCTTTACACCAACTATTGCATCAGTGCGGTCATAGCCGTGCATCAGCAGGAATTCCAGTCGACATTGCCCCTGTCGGGCGGTGTCGATGATCTGCGGACCTGGTGGTCGTTCAAGGAGAACACCAGCGAGATGCCTGCCTATGCGGTCGCATTTCTCGACAAGTTTTTTGGCGGCGAGCCCAACTGGGCGACACCTGATCTGCCAGAGATGCGCGTCGGCATGCTCGCCCGGCAAAATGCGGAAAACAAGTTCGATCGGGCCCCGAGCACAGAACGGCTGGTAGCGCCGACCATTTGAGCGCCGCGGCGATCGGCTTCATGATCGCTCAGGCATGGAAGTGAGACTTTTCCTCCAGCCCATCTTCGCAAGGAGACTTTGGGGCATCCGGGTGGATCTGATCCACCCGGACTTGCACTATATGATCATCGCCATCGGCGTTTCGATGTATGTCCTGAAGGCTCCGATCAACTCTGCCGCGAGAGCGCCATCCACTGCACGGTGATCGGTCGATAGCGTCACGGTCATCAGCGTCGCGGGTACCACAGCCTCCCCGGAGATCACGGCGCGTCTTTCTCCGGCGCCGACGGCAAGGATGGTGGCGTGCGGCGGATTGACGATGGCTGCGAATTCGCGAATGCCGAACATGCCAAGATTGGAGATCGCGGCGGTCCCCCCCTGGTACTCCTCGGGCTTCAGCTTACCTTCCTTGGCGCGGGCACCGAGGTCCTTCATCTCGGTCGAAATGACAGACAAGGTCTTTGTCTCGGCATTTCGCACGATCGGCGTGATAAGCCCGCCGGGTACGGATACGGCAACGCCGATATCTACATGCCGATGGACGATCAGGCTGTCGTCAGTCCATGACACGTTGGCATCAGGAACTGCGGCGAGTGCCATTGCGTAGGCCTTGATGACCATGTCGTTGACGGAAAGCTTGTTGGCTGGCTTGCCGCCGATCGGAAGCGTCGAGGAATTCACCTCGGCCCGCAGTTTCAAAAGAGCGTCGATGTTGCAATCGATCGTCAGATAGAAATGCGGTACGGTGCTCTTTGCCTCGACGAGCCTGCGCGCAATCGTCCGGCGCATGTTGCTATGGGCGACGAGATCGTAGCTTCCCTCGGCAAAGAGCTTGCGGGTCTGCTCGCTCGACGGACCGGCAACCACCGGCTTCTGAGCACCGGAAGGCGCGGCAACGGCTTCTTCTTGCTGAACAGGCGGTGCGTAGCCTTCCACGTCGGCGCGCGTCACCCGGCCATTTGGTCCGGATCCGGTTATGCGGCTGATGTCTATCCCGGCATTGCGGGCCAATCGCCGGGCAAGCGGTGTGGCACGGATGCCCTCACCCGCTACCACGGGGCTTGCAGCAGCTTCAACGGATGCAGTCTGCTCCGGAACGGCCTCAGCGTTAATTGCCGGAGGCGCGGCAGGTGCAGCGCTGGAGCCCGGAGAATAAGCCTCGCCTTCTTCGTAGATCCACGCCACCGGCGCTCCCACGGCGATATCCATACCCTCGGCACCCACCACATCACGCAGGATGCCGCTTGCCGGAGCATCGATTTCCATGGCCGCCTTGTCGGTCTCGATCTCGAAAAGCACATCGCCTTTCTTGACCGTGGCGCCGCTTTCAAAAAACCACTTGGATATCCGGCCGGTTGCCATGTCCATGTCAACCTTCGGAAGAATGACTTCGATTGCCATGGCTCAGCGCACTCCCTTCACCAGATCGCGTGCCGCGGCGAGAATGCCGGCGACTTGCGGCACGGCTGCCTTCTCCAGCTCGGGATTGTAAGGAATGGGTGTCTCGGCGCCGCCAAGCCGCACGATGGGCGCATCGAGGTAATCGAAGGCATCGCTTTCAGCGATCATCGCACTGACCTCGGCACCGACACCGAGGGTCTTGACGCCCTCGTAGACACACATCAGGCGGGAAGTCTTCTTGACGCTGGCGATGACGGTTTCCCGGTCCATCGGGCGAATGGTGCGAAGATCAACGACTTCGACATCGATACCCTCGGCCGCCAGCGTATCGGCAGCCTCCAGCGCCTTGTGCACCATGATCGACGTCGCAACAATCGTCAGGTCGCGGCCTTCGCGGGCGATGGCGGCCTTGCCGATCGGCACGATATAGTGGCCTTCGGGAACGGGTCCCTTCATCTTGTAAAGCAGCTTGTGCTCGAAGATCATCACCGGGTCCGGGTCTTCGATGGCCGCCAGCAGCATGCCCTTCACGTCGTGCGGCGTGGCCGGCTGGATGACCTTCAGCCCCGGAACGTGACCGAGCCACGCCTCAAGGCTCTGGCTGTGCTGTGCTGCCGCACCGGTTCCCGAGCCTGCCGGAAAGCGCATGACCAGCGGTACGGAAACCGCTCCACCCAGCATGTAGCGAATTTTCGCCGCCTGGTTGACGATCTGCTCCATGGCCAGTGCTGCGAAGTCGGAAAACTGGAATTCGAAAATCGGACGCATACCGGTCAGGGCGGCGCCCACCGCCACGCCCGCGCCGCCGAGTTCGGAGATCGGTGTGTCCATGACCCTATCAGGACCAAACCGCTCGATCAGATCGCCGGTCACCTGGAAGGCACCGCCGTAGACGCCGATATCCTCGCCCATGAGAAACACGCGTTCATCGGCTTCCATGGCAATCGCCATCGCCTCCTGAATAGCCTGGGAATAGCTCAGCTCTCTCACTGCCGCATCCATTACGACTGCTCCGTATATACGTTCTGTCCGAGATCAGCCATTTCGGGCGATGGGCTGGACTTGGCAAATTCGATGGCTGCCGCAATCTCCTCGCGAACGCTGTCGCGAATACCTGCCAGCGTCGCCTCGTCCGCTATGCCGAATTCGGCCAGCTGCTTCTCGAACATGTCTATCGGGTCGCGATTGGTCATCCAGTCGTCTATCTCGTCCTTCGTCCGGTAGCGGTTGCGGTCGCTCTTGGAATGGCCACGATGCCGGTAAGTCTTGCACTCGATGAGGGATGGCCCCTGACCGGATCGCGCCCTCTCGACGGCAGCCTGCGAGGCTTCCGCAACATCCGACAGGATGTTGCCGTCTACGATGACACCCGGCATCGCATAGCCGGCAGCACGATCGGCAATGTTCGGGACGGCGGTCGAACGCTCTGTCGAAGTCGACATGCCGTATTTGTTGTTTTCACAGACGAAGACGACCGGCAGCTTCCAGACCGCCGCCATGTTCAGCGCCTCGTGGAATGCGCCTTCATTGTTGGCGCCGTCGCCGAAGAAACAGACGACGACCTTGCCCGTTTTCATCCGCTTCGACGTCAGCGCAGCGCCGACCGCAATCGGAATGCCGCCGCCGACGATGCCGTTGGCGCCGAGGTTTCCAGTCGTCACATCGGCGATGTGCATCGATCCGCCGCGACCGGCACAATAGCCGGTCGTCTTGCCGAAGAACTCGGCAAACATGCGCTTCACATCCGCACCCTTGGCAATGCAATGGCCATGACCGCGATGCGTCGAGGTGATCTGGTCTTCGTTGGTCAGCGCCAGGCAGATGCCCATGGCGCTCGCTTCCTGACCGATGGAAAGATGCATGGTGCCATGAATCAGGCCACGCGTATAACTCTCCTCGGCGCCTTCCTCGAACTTCCGGATCAGATGCATCTTCCGCAAGGCTTCCAATAGCTGCTCGCGGCTGAAATTCTTGTAGAGAAAAGGCATGTTGCCTGTTTCAGCAACAATTGCCTCGGCTGTCGGACTGTTTGGCATCCTTAAGCTCCTGCCCCGTAAACAAGCTTGTCCTGACGCGCCCGCAGCGCTGCAATCTTCGAGCCCGGCGCCACTGCCGCGTTGGCATAGGTGATCAGCTCACCCTTTTTGATGGCGGCCGTCACCGTGCCGCCCTGCAGCAAGCCGCAGGGAATGGCCGACGCGCTGCGCGCCTCTGGCGCCGTCATGATCCAGGCGCGGTAGCAATATTCGCCGATTGCATCGAGTTTTTCGCCCGGCTTCATATCCTTCTTGGCGACAGCACAGACCTCTGCGACCGGCTTCGACAGGGGCACCATGTCGGCCTTGCCGTAAAGCACGACGCGCGCGCAGGTCAGCGGCACTTCGAGAGACGTCAGGTGGTAGGGCCGATGGAATGTGAAGTACGGGCCCTTGCCCATCTTCAGGTCTTCCATTCGCTCCGAAATCCGCGGATGCGACATGTCGGCAACGACGAAAACGCCGGGCGCCACACCCTTGCCGATGGAATAATCGACGACTCCGATGCGCGACAGCACGCCACCGTCCTTTTCAGGCACAAGCGTCTTTGCAAGCTGGTCGAGCGTTGCTGCCGGGCCGTGCATGCCGGGTTTGTCAGGAACCAGCCCGGTCGCATTGGCGATTGCCGCCATCTCGACCATCGTCTTCGATCCATCGACGAATTCGACGAGCATACGGACATTCATGTGTCGGCGCGCGGCCTCCTCTGCATAGTCGTCCGGTATGGCATCGATGTTCAGGGGATTGTTCTTTCCCTTGCCGGCCGCAACGATCGGATGCCCCATCGCCGAGACGAATTCGATCAGCTCCATGCAGGAAGACGGTTCATCGCCGGCGCCCAGCGAATAGGTAACGCCAAGCCGCTCGGCCTCGCTCTTCAGGAAAGCCCCAATCGTCACATCGGCTTCGACGTTCATCATGACGAGGTGCTTGCCATTTTCCATGGCGGAGAGGCCGATTTCAGCGCCAACGGCGGGCACGCCGGTCGCATCGATCACGACGTCGATCAGGCCATTCTGCAGGATGAGATTGGCATCGCTGGTGACGGCGATCTTGCCGCTTTCCATCGCCGCCGACAGCGCGCTTGCGCTGTCGGCTTCGCGTGCATGTCCGGTTTCCTGGTAGGCAATGTCGACCGCGCGTGACGCGGCGGGAAGATTGAGATCGCAGATTGCACCGATCTCGATGCCCGTCATATGGGCTACGCGAGTAACGATGTCGGTTCCCATTTCGCCTGAGCCGATCAAGCCGATACGAACCGGACGTCCTGTTTCAGCGCGTGCAATGAGATCACGCGCCAAGCCCGTTGGCGCGACGTTGATAGCCATAGAAACTCCTCCCAAGTTAATTAATGACCGTGTCTTTCAGTGCGACTGTATTCGTACATTTGTCTTTCTGTCAACGCGAATGTTCATTTCGAGACCTCAAAGATGCGCTGCTGCGATCAGGCAACAGCGTCCGCATGCCACCGATGGGGGATCGGCCGGCTCTCGAATTTCACGGATAAATGGGTATTTCAGGCGAGGCTTATGGCGCTTCTGCTGCCAGGAAATCATCCGCGCCCTGCAACAGGCGCCGTGCACTTTCCTCATCGGTGATGAGGACCGTTGGCTGGACAAGGCGCATGGCGCCGAGCATCGATTCGCGCTTGTCTATTCCGCCCGAAGCGAGGATCCGCAAGGGAGTTCGGCGGATACGATCGACCTCGACCGACATGATGAGATTGTTGATCGGATGATCCAGCACATCGCCATTTCGATCGTAAAAATGGAATAGCAGGTCGCCAACCGCGCCCAGCTTTTCCAGTTCGCTTCTCTGCTTCTCGGTAAGAAAGCCGCCGCGATAAAAGGTTGTTGCAGAATCGATGCCGCCGACACTGACAACCACCGCATCCATATTGTCGGCCATGTCCAAAATATCCTGGAGACCGCATCGCTTGATCAGCGCTTCCTTCGTTTCCAGGCTGTCGACCATCGCTGGCGCCGGAATGAGGTAGCCGTCGCCCTGGAACACCTGGGCAAAGCGCCAGGCAAATTCGGCAGGATTGAATCGGCGCGCCTGGCTGACACCGCCCAAAAGCGAAATCACTTTGAAATCCTGAAGATTACGGGCATTGATCGACGAAAGACAGGCAAACAGCGTCCTGCCCCAGCCGACACCGACCGTCATTCCCGGCTTCATCGCGTTAGACAGAAACGCACCGGTTGCTGCACTAATCGTCGGGATTGGGTCCGCTTCCGGATCGGACAAAGGTGCCACGACCACCTGCTCTATTCCGAAGGCGATCTCGAGCGATCGTTCGAGCCCGACGATTTCCGCAAGCTCTCCCTCAATGGCGATTTTTACTTCGTTGCGACTTCGCGCTTCCGCCAGCATGCGAACGACGGTGACGCGCCCGACGCCCAGAATGTCCGCGATGTCGTTCTGGGTCATTTGCTCGACGAAATACATCCAGGCAGCCCGAATGCGCATTCTGTCAGCCCGGTTGCCCGAAGTCTGGCCGGCCGATGGGGCCTGATCTTCTGCGCCTTCGGATTTTGAGATGTCTTTCTTCGAACGTGCCAAGTTGGCTCCCGCGTCTTAGGAAGTAAAAAACTACCCTTAACAACAGTAGGCGCAATTGGAAATCGTCATTACGGTTTCGATATCCGGCTCCGGCAGATCAACCGGCGCTTGCGGAGCCGAGTTCCGAAATGCATTTCTTCGCGCGCGGAATGGAGGCGGAGCTCATGCTGAGTTCGGTCAAACCGAATTTCAGGAACAGCGGGATCAGATCCGGGCGGGCAGCGGCCTCCCCGCACATGCCGACCATGATACCAGCCTCCTTGCCGGCCCTCGCTGCCATCTCGATTGCCGTCAGGACTGCCGCATTGCCGACGTCATTGAGTGCCGCGACCTGCGGGTTCATCCGGTCGGCCGCCATGATGTATTGCGTCAGATCGTTTGTGCCGATCGAGAAGAAATCGACCTCTCTTGCCAGCGACGGCGCAATCATCACCGCTGCGGGCGTCTCGATCATCACGCCGAGAGCGAAGCTCGCAAAAGGCTTTCCTTCGGCGGCAAGTTCGCGCGCGCATTCGTCGATCAGATCCCGCGTGCGCTTGACCTCTTCGATGGTGGATACCATCGGCAACATCACCTTGATATTGCCTTGCGTCGCGGCGCGCAGCAGTGCCCGCAATTGCGGCTTGAAGATATCCGGCCTGTCGAGACACATGCGCACACCACGCCAACCCAGGAACGGGTTCTGCTCCTCGGGAAACACGATGCCCGACACTGGCTTGTCGCCACCGATGTCGAGCGTCCGGATGATGACCGGATCGGGTGCCATTCCCCGCGCTGCCTGCGAATAGATATCGAACTGCATGTCCTCGCTCGGCAATCCGCCGTGCTTCATGAACAGGAGTTCGGTACGGAACAGGCCGATGCCCATCGCACCGGCTTCCTTGGCGGCTTCGAGCTCCTCGATGGAGCCGATGTTTGCGGCAACCTCGATCGGCGTGCCGTCCGCGAGATGCGGCCGCACATCCTTGAATGCACGCAGACGGACTTCCTCATTCGCCGCCGCGTCAAGACGCCGGGCGAACGTCTCGCGTAACGCCGCATCCGGATCGGGATAGATAAGTCCCTTGCCGCCATCGATAGCAACGTCCGTGGCCGAGACGAGGGCATCGATACCATTGCCGAGACCGAGGACAGCCGGAATGCCGTGCGCCCTTGCAATGATGGCGATATGCGACGTGGCGCCACCGTGGGCGCAGATGACGCCCTTGATCAGCTTAACCGGTGCGCGCGCCAGGTCCCAGGCGCCGATATCTTCCGCCAGCACAATGGATGGCTCCGTGATTTCATCGAGGCCGATGTCGCGTTCGCCGGCAAGCGCCAGACAGATCTGTCGCGCAATGGCTTTTACGTCGTCGGCTCTTGCATTCAGATAGGCATCGGAAACGCGACCGAAGGAGGCTGCCGTTTCGTCCGTAACCTTCAAGACGGCATCGGTCGCATCGAGGCCCTCGCCGATCGCAACCACGACGCCGTCGATGATCTCAGGATCGCCGGCAATCTCGACAAGCGCGGAAATGATGCTGCTGTCCGTCTCAGACAGTCCCTTGGCAGCGAGTGCTGCCTCCATCTGCTGTCTGACAGACGAGATCGCCTTCTCGAATCGCTCTATTTCGAAGAGGATTTCATCGTCCCGCAGCCGGCGTTGCACGGGTTTGAACTTCTTCGGAAAATAGCGAAATATCTTCGCCAAGCCGACGCCCTCGCTGGCGGCGATCCCCTGAAGCACGCCGGCGCGCTCAGGCGCAGCAGTGCCGGTAGCCTCGCTGGCAACGGGCGCCGCAGAGGCATTTGTGACGCCGTCGAGACCTGACTCCGGATTCTCCAGGAACTGCACCAGTGCATCCAGTGCTTCGAGTGCGTCGGCGCCGGTGGCTCGCAGGGCGACAGAGTCGTTTTCCTTGACCGCAAGCAGCATCAATTTTACCGAGCTTTTCGCACTGACGACCTTCGCATCCTTGACGATCTCCACTTCGCTCGCAAAGCTCTTCGCCAGCTTGACGAAGCGAGTTGCCGGACGAGCATGAAGACCTTCCTTCACGCGCACAATTGTTGAGCGTTCCATAAAAACATCCATTCACTAGATAATCAGCAACAGTCGAGATCAATCACCGATGGTGATCGTCGTCCCGACTGAAAGTGCGCTTTTCAACACATCCGCGTCGATTGCCGCGGCGCAGATGGCACCCGGGCTGTCGACGGTCGTGGCGTCGTTGAAGTTGATGACGACGTGGCCGATTTCCAGCACCTTGTTCCAGGCAATTGGCCCCATCGCCGTGATCCGGCTGCTGGCAGAACCCACCCTGATCGACGAGCCCACGGAAGGCTCCTGTTCGGTGGGCCCGACATCGGGCAGATGGAGGACGGACACTTCGGCCAGTTCGGGCGGAGCGCCGTCGGCAAACAGAATGAGGACGCCGCCATCGGCCAGATCGGCCACGTCGGGACCGACGGCGGTAATCTGCGTCTTGAGGTGCAGTGCCATGGACAAATCCTTCTCTAGAGAAATAGCTCGGCCTGGTGTTGTCGTATTGGGCGTGCGGGCAGTCTGCTAGACGTCCGCACGCGTCGGCTTAGAACACGATCAGGCTGGTAACCCAGGCAATGAGCACAGAAACCGGGGCCATGATCTGGCGACTGATGAGAACGGCGGGAACGCCGATCTCGATCGTCTTCGGTTTTGCCTCACCCAGCGCCAGGCCCACAGGCACGAAGTCGCAACCGACCTGCGCATTGTAGGCAAAGAGTGCCGGGAGGGCCATTGCGGGCGCAATGGTGCCGTTTGCGATCTGCGGGCCGATGATCGCCACGCCAATGACCTGGGCGATAACCGCACCTGGGCCGAGAATAGGCGACAGGAACGGCAGGCCGCAGATGGCGGAGATGATCAGAAGGCCGACGATATTGTTGGCAAGCGGCCCCATCGGCTCGGCAAGCACATCGCCAACGCCGGTATACAGAATGAAGCCTATCAGCATGGTCACAAATGCCATGAACGGCAGCACGTTGCGGATGACCTGGTCGATCGTACGGCGTCCGGCATTGAAGAAGATGCCGACGACGCGGCCCATGACGCGACCGATGCCAGCAATCAGGTTGATGAAACCACCACCGCCGGTCTCGACAGGTACCGTCTTAGGGGCGGCGGTTGCCTTCGGAGCCCCTCCGGCCGCTGCCACGGTAACCGGCTGGGAACCGTCGGCCATGGTGATGTTCTGCTCCTTCACGCCGGAGACATAGATGTCTTCGGTAATGAATTGCGCCAGAGGTCCCGACTGTCCGACAGGCGTGATGTTGACGGTGGGGATGCGCTTGCGCGGATAGACCCCACATCGCGCAGTACCGCCGCAATCGACGACGACAACGGCCATTTCGCCCTCGACCGGTGGCGCCCGGAAACCGTCGACGGCTTCGCCGCCGGTCAGTTCCGCGATCCGCCGCGCGACGGGGTGAATACCGCCGCCGGTGACCGAGACGATCTTGTTGCGCTGCATGGTCGGCTGGATAACCAGCGGGCCACCCCAGCCCTGGGGACCCCTCGAAATATTTACTGCCTTGTATTCAGTTGCCATAATAGCCCCTCCTCCCAAGTGGCAATCAGAGTTCCACGCCTTGACGGCGGGCCATGATCATTGTGATACGTTCCGTCAGCATGCCCTTCAGCAGGATCACCACGAGGCCGACAATGGCGTACCAGATGGCCATCTTGATGTGGTATCCGCCCGGGACGACGCCGCGCTTTTCCAGCTCCTGCAGCGCCACGAGAACGCCGCCCCAGACGAAGTATTCGCCGGGATTGATATGCGGAAACAAGCCGAGCGGCGGATGAACGTAGGACACAGCTGCATCGTAAAATGCAGGCTTGTGCTTTTCTTCCAGGAACGCGCCGAAGGTATAGGCCATCGGGTTGGTCAGGAAGAACACCGACAGCAGCGGCAGCACGGTATAGCGCGTCAGCGCGATGCGCCCGGCGCCGCGAGCAATGCCATGAACGCGCTCCTCGCCGACCATTTCGGTCAGGGCATAGAAGGCGGTCATCAGCACGACCAGCGTCGGAATAATTCCTGTTACGAAGCCTGCGAAGACCTCGCCGCCCTTCTGGAAAATGCCGATGAAATACTTGCCGATATTCGCCAGTCCGCCGAGCTGCTCTTCTTTGTTGACGCTGTTCAGCTTTTCCTTGAATTGCTCGACGGAAATGTCGGAATTTGCCTGGGCCAGAACGATAAGCTTATCGGCGGCTCCCTTGGCAACCATCTTTCCGTGCAAGGCAGCATCGGAAAACGTCGACCCTAAATCGTGTATAGCGAGATGGCCATGATCGGCCAGCACTGACGCGAATAACATTCTCTCCTCCTTGAATGCAGTTCGATTGATCTGAAATAGTTTTGGGTTTTATGCCGAGGCAAGCCTGAGGCGCGGCGCTGCCGGCCCCTTGCCCTCTCGAACGTGCTCGACCTGCTCGATTGCCTTGGAAATGGCCGCGTGCGTGTTGTCCGCAGCAGCGACGGCTTGCGCAGCTTTCAATGCATTGAGCGACTGGCCTTCATATTGCTCGTTTCGCTTGAATTTGGCGAAAACGGAACGTCCGGTCATCGTCATGAGGCGTTGCACCTTCATGTCCTGGCCGACGACCAGCAATGCAATCGTGCCTCTTCTGAGGCGACCGCGCGCGTGTCCGGCACCCACGTATCCGTCATTATATTTGCTGGTTATTCCTTTGAAGACGTCTGTGTAGTGCCGCATCTGCAGCCAGACGCCAATCACTTGCAACAACCACACCGCGCCCAAAGCGAGCAGCGCCCATTGCCATATAGCCATCTTCACCCCTCCCGAAAGTGTCGCTGCCCAGTCATTCATCCTCACGTCATAAATGAACATTTGTATTGTGGTATGTCAATATGTATAAATTCGAAGCGGGGAGCGAGACGAACTTTTCTTTAGCAAAAGGCAGTTAGCAGCATCTCCAATGGAATTCCGCACAGTGTCCGGGGAGGGACAGGGATTGGCAAAAGACCGGCTTTTCATATTCGATTGCGATGGCGTTCTTGTCGATAGCGAGCCGTTGGCTGCCTCGGCCTATGTTCGGGTGTATGCAAGGCACGGGCTGACAATCACCCCGGACGTGGTCGGCAAATGCTTTGGAATGAAGCAGGCCGATATCTTCGCCCGCATACATGATCTGACAGGACAGGATTACCCCAGGGACCATGTCGAGGACGTCTGGCTGGAAACCAAAGAGGTCTTCACCGAGCAACTCGAAGCCATGAAGGGCGTGGCGGCTTTTCTGTCCGCTCTCGATGCACGATGCTGCGTCGCCTCGTCTTCCTCGCTGGAAAGAATACAGCATAGCCTGTCGCTGACTGGACTGATTTCGTTTTTCGGCGACGACATTTTCAGTTCGTCCATGGTGAAACACGGCAAGCCCGCCCCGGACCTGTTTCTCTTCGCAGCCAGCAAGATGGGGTTCGCTCCGTCTGATTGTCTCGTCATCGAAGACTCTTTGTTTGGCGCGCAGGCGGGACGTGCGGCCGGCATGACGGTTTTCGGCTTTACCGGCGGAGGCCACTCGTATGTTGAGCACGAGACACATTTGCTTGAAGCGGGCGCCGACAAGGTATTCAGTTCATTCGAGGAGCTTTCGAGGGAAGCCATGATTTGGGCGAACTTGCCGAAAGGACAGTAAATATCCGAGCGCGAAAGCTGTGCGCCGATAGGCAATTGACACAAATTTGATTCTGAATCATAAACTTTCGTATTGTTGGAGGAACAAATGTTCTGATGCGGCGGAGGAGCCGCCATGGAGCATGGGAGGGGAGAAATTCGCATATGGACACTTTTCTGAGTGGCTTGAAGTCGGCCGTCGATACGCTTGGTCCGACTGTGCTTTTGCCGATCGTCATTTTCATAATCGCCGTCATTCTCGGAGCGAAGGTCGGCAAGGCATTTCGCGCGGCGGTGACAATCGGCGTCGCCTTTATCGGGATCAATCTTGTTCTCGGGCTGATGTTCAACTCGATTGGTGCGGTTGCCCAGGCGATCGTCACCAATACCGGGATAAAGCGGGATATCGTCGACGTTGGCTGGCCCTCTGCTGCTGCCATCGCGTTTGGTTCGTCGGTCGGCTTGTGGGTCATTCCAGTTGGCATTCTCGTCAACGTCGTCCTGCTGCTGCTGCGCTGGACCCGCACACTGAACGTCGATGTCTGGAATTTCTGGCACTTCGCTTTCATCGGTTCGCTGGTCGTGGCGGCTACCGACAGCCTTGCCTATGGCATCGCCATAGCCGCCCTGGCGGCTGCCCTGTCCTTGCTGTTTGCCGACTGGTCCGCCCGTGCTGTCCAGCAGTTCTATGGCGTCCCCGGCATCTCGGTACCACATATTGCCTCGGCACAAATTCTGCCGATCGCAATCGTGCTCAACTGGATCATGGATCGCATCCCGGGCATCAACAAGATCAACATCAGCACCGAAACCATCGAGCGTCGATTTGGCGTTTTCGGCGAGCCGGTCGTGCTGGGCCTCATCATCGGCCTCATACTCGGAACCATCGCCTTCTACAACGCTGGCGATCTCGGGACCGTTCTTTCAAAAATCCTCAGCACGGGCATGACGCTCGCCGCAGTCATGCTGCTCCTGCCACGCATGGTGAAAGTGCTGATGGAAGGCCTGCTTCCGGTTTCAGACGCTGCACAGGCGTTCGTGCGAAAGAGAACCGGAGACCGCGAACTTCTCGTCGGCCTGGACTCCGCCATCCTGATTGGTCATCCGGCGGCGATCTCGTCGTCGCTCATCCTGGTTCCGATTGCGATCATCCTCTCGGTTATCCTGCCGGGTAATCGCGTCATTCTGTTTGCCGATCTCGCGGTCATCCCTTTCATCGTCGCCCTGACGGCACCGCTGCTCAAGGGCAACGTGTTCCGCATGGTCGTGGTTGGAACCGTGACGCTTGCCATCGGCTTCTATGTGGCGAATGCGCTTGCACCGTTGTTTACCAGCGCTGCCGTCTCATCCGGCTTCAAGCTGCCGGCGAACGCTTTGCAAGTCACCTCCGTTGTCGACGGCTTCCTCTGGATCCCCTATGTCATCATCAACGCGATCCAGGGGCTCGGCGTCTTCGGCATCGTCCTGCTCGCGGCCATCATCGCGGCACTCTTCGCCCTTTATCGGCGCAATAGTCTTGCCTGGGAACGGGCCGCCGGGGCGGAAGACGAGCCGGTGGAAGCTTCTGCGGCCTGAGAGAAGGCGTTGGTAAACCAGACCGGCAAAGACGACACTCGCACTCTAAAGTCCTTGTGCGGGTGTGACAGAAACTGGAGAGACGACATGCCTACCCTGTTGGACATACTGGAACCGGAAGCCATCCTGCTCGATGTTCGGGCTACCACGGCGGAAGAGGTAATCCGGCTCCTTGCGGCCCGGCTGGAGACGCTGGGATATGTCAAGACTACCTACGCGGACGCCGTTGTCAGCCGCGAAAAGAACCTGCCGACAGGACTGCCGCTGGAGCGGGACGAAAATGTCGCCGTGCCGCATACCGATCCGGAGCATGTAATCAAGGCCGGCGTTGCCATGGCGACCCTGTCGACGCCGGTCGTGTTCGCCAATATGGAGGAGCCGGAAGAGCTGCTCCCCGTCGGCACCGTTTTCCTGCTTGCGATCAACGACAAGGACAAGCAGATCGAAACCCTTCAACAGATTATCGAAGCCATTCAAAGCCCGACGACGCTCGATGGATTGAAGCGCGCCAAAACGCTTCACGACGTGAGGGTGCTTCTCGGCTCACCAAAGGAATCCTGAACATGGCCAAGCAGAAAACTATCCTTTTCGCATGCGGCACCGGAATTGCTACATCGACGGCCGTAAACGCTGCCGTGACGGAAGAAATGAAGAAGCGTGGCCTGTCTTTCAACGCCATGCAGGCCAAGGCGACCGAGGTTCCGTCGCTTGCCGACGGCGTCGACTTCATCGTCTCCACCACGCCCATTTCCGCATCCGTCACAAAGCCGGTGATCAAGGGTCTCGCCTTTCTGACCGGGATCGGCAAGGACAAGGTCCTCGACGAGATAGAAATGGCCCTCAGAAAATAATCAGCGGCATTTGGCCAGGCGTAAAATACCGCCAGCTCCATCACGTCGAATGCGGCAGGCGATCGGCACTATCGACGTCCTGACGCGGCAACAAGCCTAGCCCAGCGTGTTGGTCGCCCAATCTGCGGCGATGTGCGGATGGGTGGGGGTGGGCTCGAGATCGTTGATCAGGCGCAGGACGCGCGGCGGCGTTAGCGGCAGGCTGGAGACCGGCTTGCCGATTGCGCGCGCAACCGCACAGGCGATGGCCGAGCCGACGGCAAGGATCGGGACTTCGCCTGCTCCCTTTGTCCCGAGCGGGCCCATCGACGGCGCGCCCTCATAGAGATCCGCGACGACAGGCACGACATCCCCGGCCAGCGGCACGCGGTAGGTCTCGAAGCCGTCCTCTGCGATCCGGCCGTCAGCGGTGATCGTCACTTCCTCGTGCAGCGCATAGCCGAGGCCCTGGACGACGCCGCCCTGGATCTGGCCCATGATGGCACGGCGGTTGAGCGCGCGTCCAACATCCTGCACCACCCGGTAGGCCAGAACCTCGACATGCCCGGTATCCGGATCGACAGCCACTTCGGCCTCGTGAACCACGAAGACGGGAATATCGAGCGCGTCGATAAAGTGGCCCATCGCACAGCCTGCCATCGCCGGCGTGTTCTTTGCGGTGAAGCTGCCCGTACCGCTGATCGGCCCCGTGGTCGATTGCGCATGGGCGACCACCGTCGGGATGGCGACGCCGGTCCCGGGTCGCCCGGCAATTTCCACCCGCCCTTCGCGCAACACCAGGTCGCTCGCGGCGGTCTGCAACATCTCACTGGCCGTCCGCAGAAGCTTTTCACGGACTTCGGCCGCCGCACCCACACTCGCCGCACCGATAGAGACGGTCGTCCGCCCGCCACCGACCCCGACATCCAGCCCGGCGGAATCCGTATCTGCCTCGCGCACCACGACCTGCTCCGGTCGCAGCCCAAGCTGGCCGGCAACGATCTGCGGCAGCGCCTGCACCATTGTTCCCGAGCCGATCTCGACGCCGGACGTCACCAGCGTGGCGCTGCCGTCGGCATTCAGATTGATGGTCGCGGCAGATGGCCCAACGAAGATGAACCAGGTTCCCACCGTGGTGGCGCGGCCATAGAGGCGACCGTCGGCGCGGGCTTCCGCCGTTCCTGTCTTTTCCCGCAGTGCCTCCATCCGCTCCAGCATCGGACGCAGGACGTCACCCTCGAACACCTGTCCGGTCGGGCCCAGATCGCCGTCGCCAAGCACATTGCGCTTGCGGAACTCCATGGGGTCCATGCCGATTGCGGCGCATATCTCGTCGGTATGGCGCTCCAGCGCAAAGCCGTTATAGACGCCGTTGCAAGCCCGGAAGGCGCCGTTCGGCGGCGTGTTGGTGTAGACGGCGCGGCTGACGAGGCGGGCAGCGCCCAGACGATAACTACCGCCGAGGGTATGGGAGGTCATGGTGGTGAGAAAGACCTGTTCGCCGCCATAGGCGCCGCAATCCATCAACACGACGGCCTCGCGCCCGACGATTTCTCCTTCGGTTGATACGGCCGAGCGAATTTTGATTTCTGCGTTCTCCCGGCAGAGGCAGGTGGCCATCTCTTCCTGCCGAGTATTCTCCAGCATGACGGTCCGGCCCGTGATCCGAGCCAAGAGTGCCGTAATCGGCTCGATCGACGCATCGAATTTCAAGCCGAATGCGCCGCCGACCGGCGGAACGGTGACGCGAACGCGGCCCGGCGGGAATTGCATGACGCGACCGGTCACATTGCGCACAGTCCATGGCACCTGCGTCGATGTCTGGATATGCGCCCGGCCGTCCTCCCAGCTGCCGATTGCGACACGCGGCTCGAAGGGAACATGGCTCTGCCTGCCGACGACGAAATTGCTTTCGACGATCGTCACATCGGGGCGGGCAAAGGCGGCATCGACATCGCCTCGTACCGATTTCGCTTCCCAGGCAATGTTGCCGGATCGTGCACCGCCCTCGGTCAGCACTTCATATGTCCGCCAGTCCTCGTGCAGCGATCGGGCGCCGGGCGTCAGCGCCTCCGCCATCGTCAGCACGGGGGCAAGGGGTTCGATCTCCAGAATGATTGCAGCCAGGGCCGCCCGCGCCTCGGCCTCGCTTTCGGCGGCAATCGCGGCGAGCGGCTCGCCATTGTAGCGGATCACATCGACGGCAAAGAGCGGGTGGTCGGCGATACCGATGCCGTAATTGCCGGGCGCATCCGCTGCGGTCGCAATTCCCAGCACACCGGGGCACTCGAGAGCAGCGGAAACATCGAGCCGCGTAATGCGGCCAGCGGGCACGGAGGACCGCAACAGGACAGCGTGCAGCATATCCGGACGGGCCCTGTCATTGGTGTATTTCGTTCGTCCACGCAGCTTGTCGCGGGCGTCTCGGCGGGGAAGATCCATCACGGTCGTCGAAGCATCAGTCATGGACGTGCTCCTCGGCCGGTTGTCCGAGGTAATCCATCACCGCATCGATAATGCGCTCATAGCCCGTGCATCGACAGATATTGCCCACCATTGCCGATTTCACATCGTCCCGGCTGGCCGTCGGATTGTCGCGGAGGAACGGCGCAAGGCTCATGACCATGCCCGGAAAACACATTCCGCACTGGACCACATCCGCCGCCTCGAACGCGGCCTGGAGAGGATGCAGCGGTCCATCGCCGGTCGCCATCGCCTCGATCGACAATACGTGGGCGCCATCGAGCAATCCCATCGGGCGGAGACAGGACATGATGGCCTCTCCGTCGACACTCACAGTGCAGGCACCGCAAAATCCCTCGCGGCAAACGGCCTTGGTGCCTGTCAGGAAACGTTCCTGCCGCAGTATATCGACCAGCGGCGTCATCGGATCGCCGTTGAAACGATAGAGGGAGCGATTGATGTGAAGCGTCACGGTCATCGGGTGGCCTCCGTCTTCAGAAGTGCTGCCATGCATCGGCGGGCAAGCGCCGGCAACACCTGCCGCCGGTACCAGCCATCCGCCTCCATTCCGTCGCGGGCCTGGAAGTCGTTGCAACCGGTGGCAAGGGTATAAGCTCTCTCGGGTTCAGCGGGCGATCCGCCCGGCTCGGTGGCAAGCGCGTGTTCTAGCGAAAGCCAGTGCCGCGCCACATGCTCGACAGAGCCGACGGCAACGAGAATTCGGCCATCGAGGCGGCGCGCCATCGAAACGAGGGCAACCGGATAGTCGCCTGCCCGGCGCAGCGGCAGCCTCACATGCGCGGTGGCGGCGCTGTCGCGGTTGATGATCACCCTGACGAGGATGGCATCGGCGAGCAGCCGTTTCAGATCCGTGAGAAACGACACCATCGGGACACGCATTGTCCCTTGGTTGCCGTACAGCTCGACTTCCGCCGCGAGGGCCAACAGCGGGGGCAGAAGATCGGCGGCGGCGAAGTCTTGCGTGCAGAGATTGCCGCCGATAGTTGCCACCCGGCGGATTGCCGGGTTGGCAGCGCCGGATGCAGCTTCAGCCAGCGCCTCAAGGCCGCCTATGCCCGCAAGTGACCGGGCGAGCGCATCATGTGTTACGGCCGCACCGATCGTCACGCGATCGGTCTCGATGTGGATGCTGGTCAGCCCGGCAATCTTGTGGAGCGACACCAATGCGTCCGGCAACGCGTGGCCCCGACGCGGATTGCGCATGAGCCACGTTCCGCCGGCCAGGATCGCCGCACCCTGTCGGCGCGCGGCAAGCGCTTCCTCGATGCTGCCGGCAACTGTCAGGGACCGCTGCAGATGTTCGGACATTGACCTTCTACCCCTTCAATCGCCGTCTTTGCGGCTTTCCAGCATCATTTCAGAGGCAAGCCTGCCCGTGAAATAGTAGTTTCCTGGATGTAATATCGTAAAAAGAGATACGCCCTTCCCAAGCTCAACCGAGGCAATGCCGCTGGCGCTCACTTCCAGTGTGCTACGCTGCGCCTCTCGAAGCTCTCGCGGAATTGCCGGGTCGTGTTCTCGAGGACGTTGCCGCTCTCCCAATCGAGAATGACCGCGAAGCGACGAACTGCATCCATGGCGTCGATCTCGCCCGACTTGTAGCGAGCAGATACCATCGCCGGATCCGAACGCGCCCATTGCTTGCGATTGTCGCGGATTTCGGTGCGGGCAGCTTCTGTTGCGGGGAGATCGATTTCGTACTCGCAGAGATCGCGATCTATGACCTTCAACACGACGCCGTAGTCGACCTTGGCGCGCTCGATGGAGACATAATCGTCGATCACGTCCTCCAGCACATGAAGCGGATCGCGCTCCAGCGGATCGCCAAAGCCGCCGCCACCAGCTGTCGGCCGGGCGAATTGATCGCCCGTGAACACCGGATAGTCGGAAAAGACCGAACCGAGCCAGGTGTCGACCTCCTCGCCCGCGCGGCGGATCGTCAGCCCGTGCGGCATAGAGGGGAGCCCGCCCTCGACACCCCAGACCACGGCGCGCTCGCGATCGCAGATATAGGACATCACGGCATCTTCGGCCGCCAGCAACACCGAGGTCTTCTGCACGCCGACACCGCCACGCCATTTGCCGGGACCGGCGGAATCCTGCTTGATCTGAAACTCCGTCGTCCGCGTCGGGTTGACGCGCTCGTTACCTTCGTTCGGCTGCGACATCAGGCCGGTTCCAAAGCAGGCAGTCGTCACGTCGGCGCCGTCCTTGCCGTTGCGCCCACCCCATCCCCCCGGAAGCCACTCGTAGAACATGAAGATCGGCTTTTCCGGTTTGCGCGCGTCGCGACCCCCGGCCAGCAGGTATTCGAGGTTGAAAGCGCATGCGATGGCGCGTTCCGGCATGATCTGCGACCACATCTCGAAGATCGAATTCATGATTTTCTCGAACGGCATCAGGAATCCTGTGACTGCCACCGGCCACTCGGCACTGACAACGCTGTTTTTCGGCGCGGTCACCTCGATCATGCGATAAAAGCCGCTGTTAAGGGGAAGATCAGGGAAGAAGGTCTTCATTCCCGCGACCACCGCTGAAAAGGTCGCCCCCGGTGCGGAATTGTACATGGACCCTATCGTCTTGTGGCTGCCGGTAAAATCGTAATGGATCGTGTCGCCCTTGATCGTCATCTTGATGTGGATGGGGATCATCCCTTCGCCGCCACCGAGATCGCGATCGATATAGTCGACACTTTCCCAGGTGCCGTCGGGCAATTCGGCAAGGCGCTTGCGGACGGCCCGCTCGACGTAGTCCTGAACTTCCTCCATGCCGCGCACGACAGTGTCGCGGCCGTATTTCTTGACGAGACGCAGCAGTTCCCGCTCCGCTACCTGGGTCGCCTGGGCCTGCGAATGGATGTCACCGATGATCGATGCAGGATCGCGGGTATTGGCGGCGATCAGATTGGCAACATCGGAGCAGAAGCGGCCGGCACGGAATAGCCTCACCGGCGTGATGCGCATGCCTTCCCGGAACATGTCGCGGGCTGTGACGTCGAAGGAGCCGGGGACCGACCCTCCGAGGTCCGACCAGTGCCCGTTCGACTGCGAAAACCCGATCAACGTGTCCTCGTCGAAGATCGGGCGCACGAGCCGCACATCGCTGAAATGGGTCCCGCCGGCGTAGGGATCGTTGATTGCGTAGACGTCGCCCGGCGCCATGTCGCCTTCGAATACACGGATGACTTCCTTGCAGGTATTGTGCAGCGTGCCAACATGGACTGCGATGTCGTAGTTGCCCTGTGCAACCGAGTTGCCATCGGCGTCATGCAACGCATTGGAGAAGTCGCGGTTGTAGATGACGAACGAATAACAGGTGCGCAGCATCTGTTCGGCCATCTGGTCGACCGTGGTGATGAAGGAGTTCTTGAGCACCTCGAAGGTGACCGGATCGAGGCTCTTTTCGGTTTCGACGAAGTTGGTCATGTCTCAGCCTTTCGTTCCGATAAGAATATTCAGGAATGCGTCGACCCTGGCGCTCATGCCTGGCGGGACAACCGTGGTCGAATCGAACTGTTCGACGATTGCGGGGCCGGAGATGGTGGCACCCGCTTCGAGCCCCTCACGCTGATAGATCGCCGCATCGTAGGATTTGCCGTCGAACCAGACCGCGCGTCGGTCGAGGGGCGCAGGCGCATGGTCGCGCACCGGATATTTCGGCAGCTCGGCCTTGGGCACGAGACCGATCGCCTTGACTGCGACGCGAAAGATGGCAACCGGGGCTTCGTCGCGGCGGTAGTTGAACTCGCGCTCGTGCTCCGCGTGGAAAGCATCGATCAGGGATGCAATACTCACGATCCGGGCGGGTGCGCTGATAGCGAGCGAGCGCCACTGGCCCTGATACATCATCTCGACAGTCCGCTGGAGCGCCATATCCTGCGGCGCTATCCCTTCGTGCAGCAAGCGCTCGGACGCTTGCGCCTCCATGCGCTGGAACGCAGCCTCCAGCTCCGCCGGCGCAACGATGGAGGCGTCGGTCATGAAGCTTTCGGAGAAGTCGTGCTGCACATCGACAAGCAGGCAACCGAGGGCCGAGGTGACGCCGGGATTGGGAGGCACGATCACGGTCGGAATGGAAAGCTCCCTTGCGACAGCCGCCCCGTGCAGGGCGCCGGCACCTCCGAAGGCAACGAGCGCGAAGTCGCGCGGATCGTATCCACGGCTGATCGACATCAGGCGTACGGCATTGGCCATGTTTGCATTGGCGACGGCAACGATTGCCTCGGCAGCCGCGTGAAGCTCCATGCCGAATGGTGTCGCCACCGTTTCCTGTACGGCCTCCTCGGCAAGCGCCGGATCGAGGGTGATCTTGCCGCCTGCGAGGCTGCTGCCGAGACGGCCGAGGACGACATTTGCATCTGTGTTCGTGGCAATCCGATTGCCGTTTCGATAGCAGGCCGGGCCGGGATTGGCGCCGGCCGACTGGGGGCCGTTGCGTAGCGATCCGCCCTCGTCCTGCCAGGCCAGCGACCCGCCGCCGGCACCGATCGTCAGCACCTCGATAGAGGGAAAGCGGATGGGATAGCCGAACTCGATGTACCAGTCCTTGGTGATACGAGACTGACCGTTCCAGGCGAGCGAAACATCCGTGCTCGTTCCGCCCATATCGAAGCCTATCGAGTTCTGAAAGCCGCAGAGATTGCCGATAAAGCGGCTGGCGATAGCGCCCGCCGCGATCCCCGATCCCGCGAGCCTGGCGGAGAAGTCTATAACACTCGCTGGCGTCATCACGCCACCGCCGGAATGCAGCAGCAGCAGGTCTCGCTGGTAACCGCCGGCAGCCAGCTTTTCGCCGAGCCGGGAGACGTAATCGACAACCACAGGGGCGCAGACTGCGTTTGCCATGGTCGTCGAGAAGCGTTCGTGCTCGAAGATTTCCGGCATGACTTCGGAGGAAATCGACACCGGCACCTCCGGCATCGAGGCCTTGAGGATATCGCGCATGCGCCGTTCATTTGCGCCATTGACGTAGGAATTCATGAAACAGACGGCGATGGACTTGATGCCACGCTTTTTCAGAATCGCGGCAACACGATGGGCATCGTCCTCGTTCAGGGCTTCGAGGACCGTGCCCTCGGCGTCGACACGTTCGCCAACCGTCAGCCGGTCGCGTCGCGGAATGTACGGCTTGGCGACATCCTTGTAGGTATCCCAGAGGTCCTCCTTGTTGGCACGCCGGATCTCGACGACATCGCGAAAGCCTTCGGTGCAGACCATTGCTGTTCGCGGCAAACGGCGTGTGATCAGCGCATTGGTGGCGACCGTGGTCCCGTGCGAGAACATGGTAACCTCGGAAAGCTCGATGCGGCCCTGCTCGATGCCGTTCATGATCGCCTGCATCGGATCATCCGGGGTCGACGCCGTCTTCTCGATACGGATCGACCCGGTCTCCTCATCCATGATGCAAATGTCGGTGAAGGTGCCTCCCACATCCACCGCAACTCTCGTCTTCGCCATGATCTATCCTCTGGATGGTTCGACCGGACAGCACTCTTCGCTCGCCAACCCCTCACGGAATGGCGCTTCGATTGTCCGGTAGTTGCGAAAGTCCGGATCGGTCGCCCGGACGGCGTCAAATGTCCCCTTGCCGCTCGGCCGAAGTGGCTAGTGCGGCTTTTTTCCCGGGTGGGTCCTACCTGCCCGAAGCAGGGCCTCGCGGCGCGTCTCGCTTGGCGAGCAGCCAAATTTCGATCTGTAGTGACGGCAGAACTGCGACTGGTCGGTGAAGCCCCAGCGATAGGCGATTTCAGCAATCGTCGTGGTGACGGTCAGCGACATCAGTTCCTCGGCACAGCGCTCCAGACGGCTGTCGCGGATGAAACCGTTGATCGACTTGTTGCTGTCCTGGAACAGGCCCTGCAGGTAGCGCAACGAAATGCCGCCAGCTTCCGCTACCGATTGCGGACCGAGATCTGCATTCTTGATATTGTCGCGAATGTACTGCTCGGCACGATGCAGGTGCCCTGCCCGTATCGAAGAGATATTGCTATCGAGCACGCGGTCGTCGCTGACGATCGACAGGCAGAGCATTTCGAGAATGTGCCGACCGGTCAGTTCACGCGCGACGTCGTCGATGTCGTCGACATGGTTGATCGTCGTCCGTACCGTATCGAGAAAGAGGGCGGCGACACCGCGGGTCCCGTCAAAACTGAGCGCGCTGAACCGATCCGTCGAGCCGATCCGTGAGCGCACGCTCGCAGCCGGGACCTTCAGCACCCAGAGGGCATTCGGGCGGCCGTGCCAGAATTCATAGGGCGCATCGCCACGCTCCAAAATGAATCCACCCGGCTTGCAATTGACGCTGCGCGAGCCTTGCGAGAAGTCGATTTCGCTGACTTCAGGAATGGTGATGAGAAGACTTGCATCTCGTTCGTTGAGAAAGTGGCGGCGGTGGCGACGATAGCTGACGCCGTCGCACTCCATCCTCGACACACCGACGAGGCCTAGAGACCATGTCTCCAGCACGCCCCTGAATTCCCGCCTGTTGCGGTATTCGGTATCGAGTGGAAAATAGGTTTCGGTCACCGCAGCCTGCCAGGCATCGCCCCCGGCTTGACCGCTGATATCATCGACGACGTATCTCATGCATCGACTTCCCCTGTAGGCCGGCTTTTCCCGGTTCCTGCTATTGAGGGCAGAGTACATCAATTCGGTGGGTCGTATTGCTAAAAAACGCATAAACTTATGAGCATGGCCGTGCTGCGACCCAAGTAGCCAGCCAGCCCGGAGACCTCAGCGGGGGACGGCAACCCTGGCACGCTCGTTGTGGAACCCGAGCTTGTCGGAGATCTCGTTCGCGGCCGTCAACAGGCTCTCCAGATAGAGTTCGCGGTTGCGCAATCCATCTTCCCGAGGCGCGACGAGGCAGAGGGTGGCAATGCAGTTGCCACCGGCCTGGTAAATCGGCACGGCGAAACAATGGGTGAAGTTTTCCACCTCGCTGTTGAAGGTGAAATATCCATCCCGCGCTGCAGTCCGCACCTCGGCCAGAAAGGCTGCAGGATCCAGCTGCCTGCCATCCGGCAGCGTGAAATCTTCCGGCGGGATCAAATCGATGATCTGCTGGTCGGTCAGGTGTGAGACGAGCAGCCGTCCCGACGCCGTCCAGGGGATCGAAACTGTTTCGCCTACGTTGGAGGAAATACGGAAGGGTCGAATGCCCTCGCGCATCATCGCGACAGTGTACTTGTTGCCTTCGAGCAGACACATCTGGGCAGTTTCGCGCGTTTCCACCGCAAGCCGGGTCAGCATGCGCTCGCATTCCCGCATCAGATCGAAATGCTCGGCATAGGCTGTTCCAAGGAAATACAGACGACGGCCGAGGAACACCCGCCCGTCGTCTCCCTGATAGTCGAGCATGCCATGGCCGAGAAGCAGGTTGACCAGTTCGTATACCGAGGATCGCGGCGCGCCTATTTCCGCCGCGATCTCATTGGGCCTCATGGGCTGGCGCTTGACGCGCAGAAACTCCAGGATCTCGAAAGCGCGATCCAGTCCTCTGGTGCGTCGCGATGCGATCTCGACAGCAGCCTCAGCCATGCATTTCTCCAATATTCAGGCGCGATCCGAGCGATAGGCGACGCAATCCACCTCGACCTTGCAATCGACCATCATGCGCGACTGGACACAAGCGCGCGCGGGAGGATTCTCGCTGAAATATTCGGCGTAGACGCCATTGAAACTCCAGAAATCCCGCGGATCGTCGAGCCAGACACCGACGCGCACCACATCCTGAAGCGTGTAGCCGGCCTCATCGAGGATGGCTATCATGTTGTCGATGGCCTTCCGGCTCTGGGTGACGATGCCGCCGGGCACAATCTCGCCATTCTCCATGGGGACCTGACCGGAAACATAAAGCCAGCCACCGGCTTCCGTAGCCCGTGCGAACGGAAGGGGTTGACCGCCAGCGCCTTTTTCTCCGGCGCCATAACGTTTGATCGTCATAATATTTCACTTTCCTGCTTAGTTGAAACTCGAGGTCTTTAAAAACTCGGCGAGCCGCTCGGTCTTCGGCTGTACGAACATTTCCCTGGGATCGCCCTCTTCGCAGATGACACCCTGGTTCATGAAGATAACCCGCGACGACACCTCATAGGCAAAACGCATCTCGTGCGTCACCAGCAGCATGGTCATTCCGTCTGCCGCCAGGCCCTTGATAACCTGCAGTACTTCGCCCACCAACTCCGGGTCCAGCGCAGAGGTCACCTCATCGAGCAGCATCAGGCGCGGGGACATCGCGATCGCCCGGGCAATCGCAACGCGCTGCTGCTGGCCACCCGACAGCTGGCCGGGATAGTGATCGCTGCGCGCCGAGAGGCCGACGCGATCGAGCCAGCGCTCGGCAAGCGTCCGGGCTTCGGCTTTCGGCATCTTCTTCACCTTGACGAGACCGAGCATGACATTTTCGGCCGCTGTCATATGGGGAAAGAGATTGAATTGCTGGAAGGCCATGCCCGTTAGCGCGCGCTGGCGTGCGATTTCCCGTTCGCTCTTGCGGCGGCGCGAGCTACCTTCGATGTGGTAGCCAATCTCCTCGCCATCGAGGTTGATGGTTCCGCCCTGGAACTCCTCGAGCATGTTGATACAGCGAAGCATCGTCGTCTTGCCGGAACCCGACGAGCCGATGATCGAGATCACCTCGCCTTCCGCGACGGAACAATCGACGCCCTGCAGCACTTCATGGTGGCCGTAGGTTTTCCGCAGGCCTTTGATTTCAAGCATGGTCTTGGCCATTGGCAAGCCTCCTCAAGATGGCAGCATGGTCTTGCGCTCGACGAATTTGCCAAAGCGCTCGATCCCGAAATTGACGACGAAATAGAGGGCGCCTGCGAGGAAGTAGAACTGCAGGCTCATGAAGTTGCGCGAGATGATCTCCTGGCTGCGCAGCAACAGCTCGGCCACTCCGATGACCGAAAGCAACGTCGATGCCTTGACGATTTCTGCAGCCGTGTTGACCCAGGCCGGAAGGCACTGGCGCAACGCCTGCGGCCAAAGCACGGAGGTGAATGTCTGCGTGAACGTCAGGCCGATCGCCTTGGCGGCTTCCGTCTGCCCCCGGGGGATTGCCTGCAGCGCGCCGCGCACGATCTCACCGACATGTGACGAGCAGAAGATCGCCAGCGCCAGCACGCCGGCAGAAAAAGGACCGAGGTCAAGACCGACGGCACTCGAGACATAGTAGCTGGCCAGAACAAGCACGAGAACCGGCGTGCCGCGGATGATGTCGGCATAGGCCCGCACGACAAACCGCAGCGCCATGTTACCGTAAGCCAGAGCGAGCCCGACGAAGACACCGACGACCGAGCCGGCAACGATGGCCAGCAGCGAGATCGATATCGTCATCATCAGCCCGCTGACGATCACATAGCGGGCAATCCAGAGCTGTTCGAGGAAACTGTGGGACATCGGCTTACCTCGGCAGCGCCAGGCGGCGCTCGAAGAAGCGCATGACGGCAGCAATGAGAAGACAGGTGACGACATAGAGACCGGAGGTGACCATCCATGTCTCGATGACACGGAAGCTTTCGACATTGATCTTGCGGGCGGCGAAGGTCAGTTCCGGCACGGCAATGGTCGCTGCAAGCGATGTGTCCTTGAACAGGGATATGATCGTCGAGGACAGCGACGGCAGCACGTTCCGGAACATCAGCGGCGCGATAATCGAGGTGCGGATCTGGCTCGAGGTCAGGCCGATGGCGAGGCCGGCTTCGGTCAGGCCCTTCGGAATGGACAGCAGCCCGGCGCGAAATACTTCCGCCAGATAGGCGCCCGAATAGAGGGAAAGCACCAGGATGAAGCTTTTCACCTTGTCTAACCTGAATCCCATCTGCGGCAGCGCGAAATAGGCAAACAGGACCAGCACGAGGATAGGCAGGTTGCGTATCAGCGTCACATAGCAGCGCGCCGGGATGGCCACGAACCGCTGCTTAGACAGCAAGGCAAATGCAACCACCAGGCCAATTGCGGCGCCGATCACGATCGAGATGACCGCCAGGCCGAGGCTCAACGCCAAACCGCTCCAGAGAAAATCGAAATTGCGCCAGACCGCAGAGAAATTCAGCGTGTAACCCATGGTCGTCCTCGGAGAAACAGGGAGCGAGGGATGCCTCGCTCCCCGGAGCCAGTTACTTGAATTCGACCGGGAAGCCGATCTGCGGCGGTGTCAGGTCCTTGCCGAACCAGGTCTTGTAGGACTTCGCATAGGCATCGAACTCAACGCCGGTCATTGCTTCATGCAGAGCCGTGTTAACGAAGTTCAGCCAATCCTGGTCACCGCGCTTGACACCGCAAGCGTAGGTCTGCGGGTTCCAGCCATAGCCGGCATCCTTATACCTGCCGGCATTCTGGGTCATGTACCAGGCGAGCGATGACTGGTCGGTGGCGACAGCATCGGCCCGGCCGGATTCCAGAGCCTGGTAGATGAGATCGACGGAGTCGTACTGGTCGACCTTGGCGTCCGGAAGCGCTGCGTGGACCATGGCTTCGGCATAGACATTCTGCAGCACCGAAACGGTGACCGACGAGCCTGCCGCTTTCAGCGCGGCATAATCGGCATACTGGCCGTCAGCCTTCAGCATGAGGCCGACACCTTCGCGGTAATAGGGAATGGTGAAGGCAATCTGCTGGGCGCGCTCGCCGGTGACGGTCATGAACTGGCAGGTGATGTCGACCTTGTTCGTGGTGATGTTCGGAATACGGGCGTCGGACGACTGGTTGACGTATTCGATCTTGTCCGGATCGCCGAACAAGGCCTTTGCGATGATGTGGCCCATATCGACATCGAAGCCCTGCAGCTTGTCGTCCGCACTCTTGAAGTGCCACGGCGCATTGGTGCTGCCGGTACCCATTACCAGGTGGCCGCGTGCAAGCACTTCATCGAGCTTGCTGCCGTCGGCAAGAACGGGGCTTGAAAAAACGACTGCTGCGGCCAGGGCGATCAGGCCGGCACGAATAGAAAAGGTCATGACGTTCCCCTTGAAAAGATGATTTATTGAATGTCCAATATACCGGACATACGTCTGTTTTACTGGATTTTGATAAAAAGCTTTATCAGCCATGAATTGTCAAGCGGACGACGCTAAAAACGTCGCACTGTTTTTCAGTGGCTAAATTTGTGGCAGTGCAGCAATTTGGGGGGAACCGGAGGCCAGTCGGGGAGTGTCGGCAAAGGGCGTGACGTTGCCCTGAAATCTGCGGCTGAGGGTGGCAAGCGCAAAACCGGGCATTTTCAAAATATGCCGAACAGCGCTAACCGACCAATTAGCCTGTATTCTAGAAAACTTGCGTTTCAGCGGCCGAAGCGTGTCGCGTGCCGTCGGGCATGCCAGCCTTCAACGGTCTTTCTCCAAGCTCTTGCTTGGGACGGCTGCGTCTGCCCTAGGGCTTGCAACCGATGCACGCCCGGTCCTTGCAAGGTACACTTCGATACCGGCGCGGGTCAGGAAGGATGCGAGACCGACGAGGATGGCGACCACGCGGATAAGCATCTCGTCCCGGTCCACCTTTGTCTGTCGGGCGGCAAGAAGTGCTTTTTCGGTTTCGGTCACGTCGCCGATGACTCGCCGGATGCTGTCCATCGTGGCTTTCTGCATCATTTCGAGTTCCATCGTCCTCGCCGCCTCGAAACCCTTGGCGTCATGCGTGGTTATCGATTGCTGCAAGTCCGCGAGCTTCTCGTCGATAAGACCGTTCAGCCTGCGCACCCGTTCCACCTGAACTGTGTTGTCGGAGATCGATACCGCCAAGGTCGCGCGCAGTTGCGTCAGTCTCGTCAAGGCCTTTTCGTACGGATCCAGATAGCGGCTATCTCCGCTCAACAGGTATCCCCGCTGTCCCGTCTCGGCATCGTCGAGGCCGATCAGTACGTCTTTGGTGGTGTCTATGACCTGATAGGCGTGGACGACGAGTTGTTGATGGTTGCTCAGCAAACTATGCGTCCAGCTGGTGGCAACGACGCCGCATGCGATGACCATACCGACCGGAATAGACCGCAGCAGCACAGGCGTCGTCAGATATGAGCGCCTCAGCCCTTGCCACGACCAGTCCATCATTCACCTCCCGTCACGATCCTGAAACACGCAATACCTCAGGCTCGAATCCGCCCTTACTTAATGGTCATCGTGCAGATAGCGTGCCTGGCGGGGGAGTCTTAGGGCGACGAGGAAGGCGATTATCATCATGATGGTGACATACCAGTAGAACAGCTGCTCGTTTCCGGCGTTCTTCATCGATAGCGCCACGAATTCTGCGGAGCCGCCGAATATAGCGTTGCCCACGGCATAAGCGAGACCCACGCCGAGGGCGCGCACTTCGGCCGGAAACATCTCGGCTTTCACGATGCCGCTGATCGAAGTGTAGAAGCTGACGATGGCGAGTGCGACCACGATCAGGACGCCTGCTATGACGGGGTCGGTGACGTGCTGCAGCGTGACGAGGATCGGCAACGTGCAAAGAGTGCCGAGCCCGCCGAACAGCAGCATGTTGTTGCGGCGGCCGATCCGGTCGGACAAGGCACCGAATATCGGCTGCATGCACATGTAGAGGAACAGCGCCACGGTCATCACGTAGCTCGCCGTTTTCACCGGCATGTGGACCGTATTGACGAGATATTTCTGCATGTACGTGGTGAAGGTGTAAAAGATCAGCGACCCGCCGGCGGTGTAGCCGAGGACCGTCAGGAAAGCGGGGGTATGATTGCGGAAAAGTGCCGAGAGCGAGCCTGCTTCCTTGCTGTTGCGGGTTTCAGCATTCTGGGTCTCCGTCAGGGTGCGACGCAGGAAGATCGATACGACGGCAGCGACGGCACCGATTGCAAAGGGAATGCGCCAGCCCCACTCGGTGATCTGTTCGCTGGTCATCAGCGCCTCGATGATGACGATCACCAGCACCGCCAGCAGTTGCCCGCCGATCAGCGTGACATACTGGAAAGACGAGAAGAAGCCGCGCCGGCCGCGCAATGCGACTTCGGACATGTAGGTTGCGGTCGTGCCGTATTCGCCGCCCACCGACAGACCCTGGATCAACCGTGCGACCAGCAGCAGGAAGGGCGCGAGGACCCCGACCTGCGCATAGGTCGGCAGGACCGCGATCATCAGCGAGCCGCCGCACATCATCGATACCGAGATCAGCATCGAGGTCTTGCGCCCGAGACGATCGGCGACGCGGCCGAAGAGCCAACCGCCGATCGGCCGCATCAGGAAGCCCGCAGCGAAAACCCCGGCCGTCTGAAGCAGCTGGACCGTCGGATCCTGGTTGGGGAAAAACGAGCTTTTGAAATAGAGCGCGGTGAAGGCGTAGACGTAGAAATCGAACCATTCCACAAGGTTGCCCGAAGATGCAGCCATGATCGCAACGATGCGGTGGCGGGTTTCCTCGGCCGTGTAAGGCACCGTGGTCGTGGTGGCTGGGTCTGACAAGATTTCCTCCTCCCGGATCATGCGGATCAACATGCAAAGCGCGTTGCGGAAGAGATCTAGAACCGCCAGCGGGAGATGCAACCTAAAAACGTAATGTTTGCGGGATGAGCCTGCCTTTTACCCAAGGTTATGAGAGCCCACGCCGGAGCACCCCGCACTGCGCACAATTGCTCTGCGGCGTCTTCCGGCGATGCGAGAATGCTCAGGAGTTTGACTGCGGCAGGCACCCCTGCATGAGGTCCACA
>NZ_CP072166.1:0-276662 GCF_019355815.1 Rhizobium sp. B21/90
TTTTGGTATTTTTGGTACTTGCAACGTATCATTATTTTTTGCTATCGTTCGGTGATCACTTTTTAATTCCGCTGGCAGATGAAGGACCGTACTCATGGCGAACGTATCCAGGCGAGATTTTCTGGCGGTTGGGGCGGGTGTTGTGAGTTCGGTGGGTTTGGGTGCGGACACAAAAAATCAGTTTTTGACACCAGCGCCGGCCAAGCAGGAGAGCGGCGGTGGTTCCGGTGGGCGTAAAGCAAAAGTGCGAGGAATTCAGGGCATCTTCGCGGTTTGCGAAGTCACCGGTGGTGGCCAGAAGGTTTATGGAATTGCCGTGGAATACGACGTCGATATCGATCCCGGCAGCCTGGCAGACAATACCTACTCCACCAGAGTAGTTCCCGCTGCCCGAGGTTTCTTCCCGGGAATGCCAAACGCGCCCGACAAAAACGTCACTACGGAAGCCCCTGAACAAAGGGCCGTGGCGGCTATCTATACGAATGCCCAGCCGGCGCTCCGGTCCGACCGTGCGAGCGTCGCCGGAGTCTATGTCATCGCAGAGTTCCAGCACGATTCCGACCTCAGCCTGCCGACGACCGATAGCGACAAGGTAGCGCTCAAACAAGAGAAGAGCGTCAGGACATCGAGCGGCGAGGTTTACGCCACGAGCGAGACCATCTGGAGCAATGCTGGACAGCGCGGAAACAGCGCTGTCATTCGCGGCGTCGATGCATGGGAGCAGAACCACTGGTGGTGGGACGATACGCGGTCCGCATGGTTGGAATACAGTGTTTTCCTGCCCAAGTCCTTCCTCGAGGAAGGCGGTGAGAACGCATCATATCCGTTGATCCTGGCAATTACGCATTCGGGAACCAGCTACGATGGGACCTGCGCCCAAACCCTCACCGAGCAATGCATCGCGAGTATCTGGAGCATGCCGGAGGAACAGGACCGGCATGAATGCGTCATCGTCACGCCGCGTTATGAGCGCACGACGATGAACGATTACTGGGAACATACCTCCGACGTCGAGAATACCTATAGCCTCGTGAAGTCGCTGCTCCAGAACACCTGGAACTATGGCAACCCAAACCTGCCGGACCGAATGGACAAGGTGCTAAGGATCGATCCGAAAAGGGTGTATTGCACCGGCTGGTCCATGGGTGCCATGACGTCCCTGTGGCTTATGGCAAGACATCCCGAAACGTTTGCAGCCGGGCTTATCATTGCAGGCCAACAAAGGCCCGGAGATGTCGTGACACTCGCCGATCAGAAGCTGCTGATCATTACCGGATCGGAAGACGGCAAAGCGACCCCCTGGAACGAGAAATGCGTGCCGGTCTGGGAAAAAGTGGGCGCGAGGGTAACCCGGCCGGCAGAACGCCTCGACCCGAGCCTGATATTTCCGGTGGATGATCAACGAAAGCTGACGGCTCAGGTTGATCGCTACCTCGCCGAGGGTGGCAACATCACGTTCCTGACGTTTGATGGCGTCGATCACATGGGGTCGGCGCGAAAGTTCTTTTACATCAAAGCAGCAAGGGATTGGCTGTTGACGCAGGCGAAGGGCTAGGCATGCTTGCGCGATCAGCTTCATGAGATCGTCCCTGGGAACAGCGATACCCAGCCGTCCGAATTGAGATAAATCGTCGTTCTTCAAAGGCCGAACGAAAAGTCGGGAACACCGGATGTCAATCGAGGAAACAGACAAGGGTATGGCCGGCCCGCCGCGTGGACGACGGGGGCGCCCCAGGCTATTTTCGGAAAACGAGCGGCGCAAAGCCATCCTGGATGCAGCCCAGGAGGCTTTCGTTGAACTCGGCTTCGCCCGAACGACGACACAGGTGGTTGCGGCCAAAGCAAAGGTTTCGAAGCGATCGATCTATGAAGTCTTCACCGACAAGACGGCAATGTTTGCGGAGGTCATTCGGCACGAGGGCGCGATCTTTCTTGACCTGCCAAGACCCTCCCGGGAGCAGTTGCCCCTGCTCGACACCCTGGTGCGAATATTCCGGCTCGATATCGATGAAGCCGCAGAGCTTCGTCGAGAGGCGCTGCTGCACCTGATCATGCGTGAATCGCTGCAATTCCCCGAGCTTTCCGATTACCTGTACGACAACGGCATCATCCGCGCCCGCGAGGATCTGATCGAATGGCTAAGGTCCCAGAATGAAGCCGGCCGTTTGACAATCGAGGATCCAGCAGTCTGTTCGGGAATGCTGATGGACATCGTTTTCGGTGCATTGTTGCCACGCCGGCGCCTGAAAGCGGCGGCGGACCGGGAGCTTCGAAAACTGCATATCAAAAAGCGATTGGAAATTTTCCTGAATGGAGTGATGCGAGCATGAAGATGTTCGAAGTGCTGCGGCGCTGCTTGAGGTACCAATATTTATGGAGAAAAAGATATGGATGACAAAGTCCGGGCTGTCCTCGACCACTATCACGAAGTGATCCGCAAACAGCAGAACGAGCCGCGTGAAATGCCTCCGGGCGGGCGCGATGGTGGGCTGGACCAGCGCATGCGCGCTGTCGGGCCTGCAACCGGTCAACTGCTGAACATCCTTGCGAAAAGCATCAAGGCACCGACCATTCTCGAGATCGGCACGTCTTTTGGATATTCCGGCATCTGGCTCGGAGAAGCGGCCAGGGCTTCCGGCGGTCGGCTCATCACCATGGAACTGCATGCATACAAGACCGACTATGCGCGCAAGATGGCCGAAAGAGCAGGACTTGATAGCTTCATCGACTTCAAAGTCGGCGATGCCATCGAGATGATTTCGCAGCTGCCTGACAGGATCGATTTCATACTGCTGGATCTTTGGAAGGATCTCTACGTGCCCTGCCTCGAAGCGTTCTATCCAAAGCTAAGTCGCGGTGCGATCATTGTCGCCGACAATATGGTGCGGGGTGGCTACGGCGATATGAAGGAATATGCAGCCCGCATCCGTGCTATGCCGGGCATCAGTAGCGTGATGCTGCCGGTCGGAAGCGGCCTCGAAGTCAGTCGCTACGACCCGTACTGAGGCACATGACGCTCTTTATCAAGTCATGACGCGGTGCTGGCGCTGAAGCCAGCGATGGCCGCTGCTGTCGCGTTGCGATGCGTTTTGGTCCATCCCATGTACAATCCTGCTTGCTGGTCAGTGATCGGTTGCCGGCCATCCAGGGTCCTCTGCTGGCGTTTTCTCGCCAGTACGATCAGTGCTTATGCTTGTCTCAAGATTTGAAATGCGGGTTACAGATATTATCACGTTCGCGTGACGGAGTAACAAACAGCAGGTGCTCTCCCAATAGCATTATTGGAGTATCCCACTCCATGTGACTATAAGGATCAGTTCATTGAAATCTTGGATTAAAATAAACCGCTTCGTCGCTTCGACAGCCTTTGTCGCGCTCATGGCGGTCCCGGCCATGGCCGAAATAAAGGCTCCTATCAAGGCTCACAACGTCGTTCTTGTGCATGGACTCTATGCCGACGGCTCAAGCTGGTCCGAGGTGATCGCGATTTTACAGAAAGCAGGCCTGCACGCGAATTCTACGCTCCGTCAGCGCTGATGAAACTGTATAGCCTCGCTTTATGCGACATGATTGGGGGGGGACGCCGCGCAGACGCTCGATCAGATAGACATGTGTCGCAGCATTGGCCACAATCGGCGTGCCGGTCCGTTCATAGATTTCAGGTCCCCGCCCCTACCAGTCGGTGACGATGCCGCCGGCCTCCTGGATGATCAAAATGCCGCCCGCTGTATCAATGAAGCCTGTTTCCTCGAAATACCTGAGGCCTATCCTGCCCAATCCCAATAGCTCAGGTTTCCTGGCTCTGCGGCAGGATGCCGATATCTCTTATCATGACGTGGCGCGGGCGCGTGAGCATAAGGACGACGGACTCGGCAATGTCTTACGGTGGCAACCCGCCTTTGCTCTCAACGAGCCTTTTGAGATTTTCGGTTCCAATCTTTGAGCAGCGGTGTGATGGCAATACCGGGCACGTCGGTGGTTCTCATATGCCAGCTGAAATGGCCGCCATCCCCTCACTGACAATACACAAGCCGCTCTTCAAGGCTGAGGCGGTCCAGACCCGACCGCCTGTTTAACCGAAATCGGCCATCGACCCTCAGGATGTCGAGACCCCCCAGAAGCGACAGGTTCAAGCGGGCGATCACGACCTCCCATCGTTAATCGGCGACGGAACGTTTGACATCCTGCGCCGCGTTGGTCCGCGTGGAAGCGACAATAGACCTAGCAGCTTGGTCGCCCTATCACACAAGACCGTCGATGGAATTCAATGGTTGCAGCACGATATCGGAGATCGCAGACACGCCGATCTTGAAGGCGGCCTGATACTCAGGATCGGAAACCATCGCCCGGAATGCGGACCGGCTTGGGTACCGGACCAGCGCCACGGCCTCCCATCCCGCTTCTTGTCCTGCTGTGAGAACGGGCAGGCCGTCGCCGCCGAACAGGACTTCCGCGCCGAAGCGAGCCAGGATGGGCTTGGCGATCCGATGGTATTCGAGGTACCGCTCCCTGCCGCCGTCGGGTTCGAAACGAATGAGGTTCAACATCACGACGGCGGTATCGTCTTGCTCGGCGAAGAAGGCGTCGAGAGCGGCGGGTGCAAGTGAAACCATCAGTTTTTCCTTGGATAAGGCACTGTATTTCAGCGCGGACGCAGATGGGTAGCGCACCTACGTGTCAGAAACTGTCAGCAGCCAGCGATCGTTGCGATGGAGTTCCCCGATCAGTCATTACGTCGCTGGAAGGCCGCGGTGCTCCATTTCTGGAATTCGGGAGGTAAAGGCCGCGTCGTGGAATAAGCAAACGCTCTCGGTTGATCCGACAACTACGGAGCTGTTGCCTTACTTCAGCTGGAATATCGATAAGCCATTGATGCTGCTGGGCGCCTTGATGGAATGCGAACCGGCGACAAGCTATTCGATGAGCGAAGTCATTGATGAATAGGACTTCGCGGCGTGAGGCCAATTTATGGAACTTTATGCCGCCATTAGTTGATGAATTAATTCATGGTGCCAGTTGTGTGATAAGGATTTTCTATGAATAGCCCTTCGACCGGCAACATGCCTGGCTATGCCTTTTATCCAGAAAACCACGGACACATGATCTCTCGCTTGGGTGGTTCGCGCCTTAAACCGGATTGATTAGCAAAGGCGAAATTATCGGCGGGGTAATTCGTTGAGAAGGCACTCGGTCGGAGTCACTCAATTCTGCGCCGAAGTGGATAGCCGCTTCCGCAAAATTCACTTGCAACATCTTCTATGCAAGGGGAGGTTTTTTGAGTTTCGTGGACTCTATTGGGTTAGAAGCTCTGCTTTCTCTCTAACTCAACTGACGACAGCATTCCATTTCTGACGCGCTTGCGTTAGGGTTGTAGAGCATTTTTATGTAGTCTAACACGTCTTGGCGAGAGCCGTTGGAAGAATGGGCTCTCATCTGACGAAAACGTCTATCGGCCCAGGTCGAGCAGAGGTTTGAACCGTGCACCGGCGGCATTGCCCGCGTCCCGCATCGCCCCTCTTGCAGCTCCTGGCTATCCGAATGAAAGCCAAGCGGCGACAGGATTATGGCGGTCGAGCTGCCGATCAGCCGGCCTACCGAATACCAGTTGGAACCGGCAATAGAAGCAATCCGATTTTGCATTGCGGGCTCGTCCTCGGATTTAGACAACCGTGGTGAATGTACCATGTATTGCCAAACGGGCTCAGCCCCTGAATTCCCACGTGAGTTAAGCCCAGAGAAAAATACATTAGTAGGCTTAGAATTAGAAACGCATTATTCACCTTGCTCTAGCAAACTCAGTTCATGCAACTCTGTCATCATAATGCGCACTGTGGGTCGTAGTCATGAAAAATATCTCGATTATCGGAAAATTTCTATCTATCATGGGGCTATTTGGCGTCTTCGCGATTGGTGTTGCCAGTTACGCTGCCTACCAAATCAAAGCAACGGATACCGCTTACAGCAATCTGCTGGACCGAGAGACAATCGCGGCCCTTTATTCAGCGCGTGCAAACAGAGCATTGCAGGGCGCGCGTGCGGCAATCGGTGACCTCTTGATCGCCCGGACGGATGAGGGCAATGCCTCAGCTTCACAAGAATTTCAAATTCAGCACGATAATGTCATTAAATACATGGATCTGGCGATCTCAGCCCTGCCGTCCTATCAGGATGCGCCGTCGCTAAAAGCGGATAGCATGGCTTTGCTTGATAATTTGTGCAGCAACACAATTGCTCTGGCCAAAAAATCGACCACGACCTCGGACATTGCGGCAAGTGAAGAAGTATTTCTGAAGGAGTGCCAGCCAGGCTTTGCGCTCCTAGCACCGCGATTTACCCAGATGGTAGATTCAATCTCGGATACAAGCAGTAAAAATAGTGACAACCTGAGCGTATCCTCAAACACTACAGCGGTTCTCACTCTGGTCGGCGTCATCGGCGGACTTCTGGTTGTCCTTGCAATTGGCTTCTTTGCAATCCGTTCGTGGCTGGTGATGCCGATCCGGGGCCTGGCTGAGGCGATGGGGACGCTCGCCGGTGGCGATCTGTCTGCAAACGTTGCCGGTACCGAGCGCCGTGACGAAGTTGGAACGATGGCAAAGGCCGTTCAGGTCTTCAAGGACAACGGCCTGCGCAGCCTCCAGCTGGAGCAGGAAGCAGCCACTGTCCGCAACACAAGCGAAGCCGAACGTGCGCGCACTGCAGAGGCGGACCAGAAGCGTACGAGCGAGATGGCTCAGGCTACCTCCGGTCTTGGCGAAGGCCTGCAGCATCTCTCCAGCGGCGACCTCACCTTCCAGCTCAACGAACCGTTTGCGGCTGCCTTCGAAGGCCTGCGGTCGGACTTCAACAACACCGTCGAACGCCTTCGCGAGACACTTTCGTCCGTCAGCCAGGCCACCGGCTCGATCGACAGCGGCTCCCGCGAGCTTAGCCAGAGCGCCAACGACCTTTCCAAGCGGACCGAGCAGCAGGCTGCGGCCCTTGAAGAAACTGCCGCAGCACTCGACCAGATCACCACCAATGTCGCCAATTCCTCCAAGCGTGCCGAAGAAGCCCGCTCGGTGGCAATCGAGGCAAACCAGTCAGCCCGTCAATCCGGCGAGGTCGTCTCCAATGCTGTCGATGCCATGCAGCGGATCGAGCAATCCTCCACCCAGATCTCGAACATCATCGGCGTCATCGACGAAATTGCCTTCCAAACAAACCTTCTCGCCCTGAATGCAGGCGTCGAGGCGGCACGTGCCGGCGAGGCCGGCAAGGGTTTTGCGGTTGTCGCGCAGGAAGTGCGTGAACTGGCTCAACGCTCAGCGCAGGCAGCAAAGGAAATCAAGGGTCTGATCCGCAATTCGGCAACCGAAGTCGAAAGCGGCGTCAAACTGGTGACCGCCACTGGCGAAGCCCTCAAGATCATCGAAGGTCAGGTCATTTCGATAAACACCCAACTCGACGCTATCGCGACATCCTCGCGGGAACAGTCGATCGGACTTGCCGAAGTCAACACGGCCGTCAACCAGATGGACCAGGTCACGCAGCAAAACGCCGCGATGGTCGAGGAAGCCACGGCGGCCAGCGTCTCGCTAGCAGACGAGTCCGACAAGCTTCGCCAGCTGATCAGCCAGTTCCAGCTCGGACGCAGCGCTCCATCCACGACCAGCATGAAAAGCAGAACCACCAGCCATACTCCGACCCCGATCCACGCCGGCCAAAAGCCTGTCTCATCGCCGGCAAGACGCATGGTAGGCCAGGTCGCAAAAGCATTCGGTCTCAACACCGCCGCCAAAGTCGAAAGCTGGGAAGAGTTCTGAGGCTGTTCTTTACCAAGTAAGCAGTGAGATGGTGGGCGCGCATTTAAACGGGGGATTACCGCTGATCCGTGGTGATCCTCCATTCATGCATAGGGATTGCGGCGCCCTGTTTCGACCAAGGTGACCAAGCGCCGCCCTCAAGATAGTGCTCTTTTGGATCCTACAAAGCCGTAATGGCGTGCGCAATTTGTTCGGTGAACTTACTCTACGCAGCATCCATTAATGACGCCAGCCTTACTGTATTCCTTCCAGACGCCTTGGCTTCGTAAAGCCGTTGGTCGGCTATCGCGAAGATTTCCTTGTAGGTCATCTGGCTAGAGAATGATACGCCGCCGACGCTAACGGAGAGGTGCTCTGCAGATGTATCAAACGGAAAATGAATACTGTAAATTCCTGCTCTGATATCCTCGGCGATCTGAAGTGCCTCCTCTTCACGAGCTTTCGGCAGGAAAACACAAAACTCCTCGCCGCCAACTCGGCCGACGATGTTCGCGCTTTTCAGCGTATTCTGTATCGTGCTTGCGATTATCTTGAGAGCATGGTCGCCAGCCTGATGTCCATGGGTGTCGTTTATCTCTTTAAAGTGGTCGGCGTCCACGATGAGAAGTGACCCAGCCTGCATCCGTGGCTCTGCGTTCGCTTTATCGAGATAGGCTTCCACCAGCATGACAAATGCCCCCCGGTTCGAAACGGCAGTAAGACTATCAGTTGACGCAATTTGCTGCAGTGACCTGCGAGTGATGGCAAGTTGCCGGATTTTATCCAGGAGAATATAAAAAAATGGCCCGCCCACAAAAGTGAGCAAGAGGATGTCCGTTGCCAGTGCTCGCCTGAAATGATCGTGAGACATTTCGGAGAAGTTGAAGGAATCAGCGTATATGGCTGCAAGCACGCATGTCAGTGTTCCGAAAAATGTGCCGGCAGCAACACGCGCTCTTGAAGTCTCTGAAGGGACGGCAATGATATTTCGGATGGCTAATTTCATTAAGATTTACCACGGACGATGACACGGGAAATGAACGCTTCCAACAGATGGGGATCAAAATGTCCGCGTGAGCGAAGCATAAGATCAAGCGCCTCAGCTTGGCTCCAAGCCCTTTTGTACGGTCGCACCGTCGTCAACGCATCGTAGACGTCGCAAATGGCAGCGATACGAGCCGAGAAGGGGATGTTCGCGCCCTTCAGGTTTTTTGGATACCCTGATCCGTCATACTTCTCGTGATGAAAAAGCGTCACGTCGAGCGCTGTGGTCTGGATGCCCTGCATTCGCTGCAAAAGGGAGAAGCCTTGGTACGGGTGCGTCTGAACTACGGAAACTTCAGCGTCAGTTAATCTGCCGGTATTTTGGAGGATTATTGACGGCAGCCGCATTTTACCAAGGTCGTGGACAAGTCCGGCAATGCCTAACTGTCGGAGCTCGTCGTGCTCCAAGCCGAGTTCACGCCCAAACGTGACCATCAAAACGCTCACAGCCACCGAGTGGAGGAATGTCCCGTTGTCTTTCTTTTTCAGCCGCAAGAGGGACAGGAGTGCTGCTGTGTTACTAAGCGCAGCAGTGAGAACGTGATCGACTGCATCATTCACCAAATTGGCGGCAATATCCCGACCGTTCCTTACATCCACTAGAACTTGACGAATATGTGGAGCGATATGATCAATCGTCTGCGTGGCTGCAGCGATTTCAGCCGAAGCGAACCTTAAGTTAAGTTCACTCTTATGAGCGGAGACGCTGGCGACTTTGCCAGATCCAACAGCTTTATCAAGCCCCATACCTTTGCTTGTGTTGATGACTACGCTCAACACATTGTTTTTCAGAAGGCAGTCGATCTCGACGGCCGAGGAAATTAGGAAGCAATTGGACTTAGCAGAGACGTCGGAGCTATTGCCCTCTGTATCCTCAACAAACATTCCGACCTTCAGATCGTTCAGATGGACTCTTTTCTTCATAATCTCTCGGGCGGACTGCGCTAGTGACATTTCCGACATCTAGCATCAACTAGTTAAGATACATTAGTGGAGTTGATGATACCTTTACCGTTTCGGCCATTAACTCATGGAGCATGCGATCCAACATCAATCTCGATGACAACCTCATGGAGCAGGCGAGATCGCTGACTGGAACAAAGGAAACAGCTGCGCTTGTCCGCCAAGCCTTGGAGACACTTGTGAGGGTCGAATGCGGAAAGCGCCTCGCTGCGCTCGGGGGTACCATGCCAGACGCAGAAGCAGCCCCTCGCCGCCGGAGCGACGCGGCAAAGGGATACTCGTAGACACCTCGGTCTGGATTGATCACTTCCGCCATAGTGACGCGGACTTGCGCAAGGTTATCGCGGACGACCGGTTACCGTGCCACCCCGTCGTTATCGGTGAACTGGCGCTCGGCAGTCTTCGCGACCGCGGGGGTCGTCATGGCATTCTTTTCGGCGCAGCGAGAGGCACTTGTCGCTAGCCATGATGAAGTAATGACGATGATCGATCGGCACTCGATTTTCAGCATGGGGATCGGCTACACGGATGCACATTTGCTGGCTTCAACACTGCTCGACAGGCAACCGTTGTTATGGACCAGGGACAAGCGCTTAGCTGCCGGTTTCTCTGGAAATAGCTGACACTATCAGGCCCTGCTGATGCAGATCCAAGATCATGATCGTCTCCCTCAGCTTGATCACCAATATCCCCCTTCCGACCATCGGAAGGAGTATCGGCGATGACGCGCCGCTGGTCTTCCGGCGCGCGCCCCGGAAGACCAGCGGCCGCAGCACCTGGGGAAGATTCAAACGGCGCTATTGGGGAGTATTGCTCCGGTACCGACACGGCCCCTTCAACCACGAAGAAGTCCTTCTCGGTCGCTGCCGAACGATCGAGCAGCATCTGGCCGGCTTCGTATTGGCCTGTGTTACCGCGTCGTCCGCCAACAATGACCTGAAGCGGCTGCCTCAGCAGCTCCGGCATAAGATTGAAGGCATCGAAGTTTAGGAGGTGGCCGTAGCTTGTGAAGAATAGTCGGTTGGTGGACCTCGAATGACGATAGCGGGACTCTCTGTAGAACTCGACGGCCTCGAACACTTCCGAGTCTTTAATGCCCGCCGCTTCCGCTTCTATCAAGCTGTCAGGAATCTAAGGATCGCGCCTGGGCGCACCGCCGCGAGCCTGGGCCGTCCGATGTTTGCCGACGTCTTCCAGCGCCCGGCGAACGTCCGGGAGCATCCGGCGGAAAGCTTGCCCGATGTCGTTGGCGACGACCGTTCCGATCGCCTTGAAGCGATATTCCTTCAATGCCGCGTTTATCGCACTGCTTTTCGAACAAGCTTCGCAAGACGACGACATTGGCAACACCCGTTTCAACATCGATGGTCATGAACATGACGACCTTACCGACTAGCCGCCTGACTTTCCTTTCATAGTGAGCGCTCTCTCAGCTTCAACGATGAGGTCCCTCAGCTCAGCGACGGTCAGGCATGGTGTTTTCATATGAACCATTCGATGACAATTCGAGCACAGCAAGGCCGGCTTCGGCACCTTAAAAACCAGCTTCTTCCATAAAATCACTGCAAGAATACACAGGAGCGGCTCGTCCTCTACGGCGATCACGATGCCTTTGTTGCGCGGGAGAACCCCTCACATCAACATTGCTCGCAAGCTGGAGAGAGGCCTAACGCGCCAAGCTCGAAAATTCGGTGACATCGGTCTTGTTCCGTCAGCTATGTCAGATCTTATGTCTGACGGCCCAGAAGCTCGCCGACCTTCTGGGCCAGCCCGTCTACGGTGAACGGCTTGGTGAGAACCTGCATACCTTTCTCCGGACTGCCTTCTTTCCATACGGATGTTTCGGCATACCCGGTTATAAACAATACCTTGAGAGACGGCTTCACGGCCCGAGCGGCGTCAGCGACCTGACGACCGTTCATTCCGCCGGGCAAGCCTACGTCCGTCACTAGAAGCTCTATCTGGGGATACTGCTCGAGTACCTTCAACCCGGATGGCCCATCCTCCGCCTCAAGCGTTCGGTAACCGAGGTCGTTGAGAATATCGACGGCGAGCATCCGTATCGACGGTTCGTCGTCGACGACTAGGACGGTTTCCTTGCCCATGACAGAGGGTGCCGACTGCAGGACCGCCTCTCCGCCATCTTCTAGTAGACCCCGGAAGCGCGGAAGATAAAGGCAAATGGTCGTCCCCTTTCCGACCTCCGACTCGATCCTTATCTGTCCTCCCGACTGGCGCACGAACCCGTAGATCATGCTTAGGCCCAGACCCGTGCCCTGGCCCAGGGGCTTGGTCGTGAAGAACGGATCGACTGCCCGTTCCTGCACCTCGTCTGTCATACCCGCGCCCGTGTCGATCACGCAGACCGCGAGATACGGGCCGGGGGCGAGATTGCGCTCCGTGGCAGCACGCCCCGCGAATTCGTGGTTGGAAGATTGGATGGTGAGCTTGCCACCGTCAGGCATGGCATCCCTGGCATTGATGCAGAGGTTCAGCAACGCGTTCTCGAGCTGGTTGGGATCGACGAGCGTGTACCAGGGATCGCCTGCGCCAATGATCTCCATCTCGATCTGAGGACCGACCGTACGGGCAATGAGATCGAACAGGCCATCCACAAGGCGGTTCACGTCGGTGGGCTTTGGGTCCAGCGTTTGGCGGCGGGAGAACGCCAGCAGGCGATGGGTCAGTGCAGCGGCGCGTTTGGACGCGCCCTGCGCGGCATTGATGTATTTGTCGACTTCGGAGTATCGCCCCTGTTCGACCCGCTTCTGAAGCATTTCGAGCGATCCCGATATGCCGCCGAGCAGGTTGTTGAAGTCGTGCGCGATACCGCCCGTCAGTTGCCCTATCGACTCCATTTTCTGAGCTTGCCGGAGCGCGTCCTGAACCAACTTGAGATCGGCCTCGGCGGCGACCTGTTCCGAAATGTCCCGTCCGACGGTGAAAAAATTGTTGCTGCCAGGCGTGGGGTCGGGCACGGCCGACCAGGCGAACGGAATGGCCGTGCCGTCTGCTTTCAAAAGGCGGACTTGGAACTGGTGGACTGGCTGTCCTGACATCAGCGTCGCGACTGTCTCCCCCGTTGTGGGCAGATCATCGGGATGGATGATCTCTGCAAATGGCGTATCGAGCAGGGATTCGTGAGGGCGTTTGAGTTGTCGGGACCATGCGGGGTTGATCGTTTTCAGCACCCCGTCGAACGTGGCCACGCCGAAGAGGTCGCGTGACATTTCGAACAGGCGGTCTCGTTCACTTTCGGCGGCGGCAAGGAGCTTCCGATCCAGGAGGGCTCGTTCCTCTTCGGCGAGCGCACGTGCGCGCTCCGCTTTTACCCGCTCCGTCGTCTCGGTCGTCGTGCAGAAGACCCCGGTTACCGAGCCGTCGACTGCCAGAACCGGAGTGTAGGCGAACGCGAAATGCGTTTCGGTCGGAACACCCTGTCTTGTCATGTAGAGGACGATGTCGTCCATGTATGTCGGCTTGCCACGGTAGCAATCTTCGATGAGGGGACCGACATCATCCATAATGTCGCTCCAGACCACGTCGAGCCTCTCTCCAATCGCCGCCGGGTGGCGGCTCTGGAGCATCTCGGCGTATCCGTCATTGTAAAACATGCGCCGCTCGTCACCCCATGCGAGGAACATGGGCTGCTTGCTGTTAAGCATAACACCCACCAAAGTCCTGAGGCTTTCAGGCCAGCTAACCGGAAGCCCGACCGGGTTATTCGCCCAGTCGTAACCTCGGATGACGTCTCCGGTGTCGCCACCCCCGACGAGCCATGGCAAACTCTCTGCGTGATTCAAATCCGTTCCGCCGTTGATGTTTTCGATAATTTAGGTGTGGCCAACGAGGATGCAAGTCAAGGAAAAGGAAAACAGGAACCAGGCGTCAGCCGGGCGATATGGACTGCCCGGCGAGGCGCGGAGCGTACGCAGCGAGCCGATAGGATATGAATTCCGTAAAAAGCCGCACGCGCTTCGTCTTGCGTGTCTCCCCTTGCGTGAGAAGCCAGATCGTTGCACGTGATTTCAGATCGATGCCCGGAACTCTCGCAAGCAGGTGATCGGCATCTCCAACGAAACAGGGTAGTCTCGTTATGCCGATCCCTTGCCTTGCCGCAGCAATCTGGGCGTCGGCGTCCGGCGTCCTGAACGGAACCCCTTTAGCACGAACCTCCCCATCGTTCACCCAGTCCGGAACAGCCTGACCGCCGATGACGATGGGCTTGATTGGATCAGCCGCACCCGCATGCCACGCGGCCAGTCTATCGCGGGACATGTAAACAGCCGCGAGCAGATCCGGGCCTTTCAGGCCATGAAGATTGGGAGGCAGAGTCTTGCGGTCGGAGACCATTCGGATCGCCACATCAGCCTCCCGGTTGGTCAGATTCACGACCTCGCCGGTCGATACGATCTCCATCTCGATATCCGGATGCAGACGCGCAAAATCTGCGATATCCGGCATGAGCAGGTGTGTCGCAAGGAACGGGGGCAGCGTAACCCGCAGAAGCCCGCGTACGCTCTGATCGCGCCCGAAGACGCGCGTCTCCAGTTGGTGGGATGAGGCTTCCATCTGGTTCGCGAACTCCAGAACCTCCTCGCCCGCGGCCGTCAGGCGATAGCCCGAAGGCAGCTTTTCGAACATCTGCGCCCCGAGGTGCTCCTCGAGCTGAGCAATGCGCCGCAGCACAGTCGCGTGGTTCACCCCCAGGGTCTTGGCGGCAGCACGCACGGAGCCGCCACGCGCAGCGGCAAGAAAGTAGCGAACGTCATCCCAGTCAATCATGGTCCATTCCCGCGCCGCGTGGGGCGGCTTCCGAACACCAGTCTACCATATCGGGGCGGATTGTACGTGATGGTTACCGCATTCGATCGGGTAAGCGGATCGTTTTCGCACCACAGATACGCGCAATTGCGCACTCACCGCCTGGCGCCGGCGAACCCATATCGAGGCTGTCGGAGGATACCTCCGCAAAGCGACGACCCGAGACGCGACACAAGGAATGCATGACATGACCAGATTGAATGGAAAGACCGCCGTGATCACGGGCGGCGCCACCGGTATCGGCCTCGCCGCGGCAAGGCGCTTCATCGAGGAAGGTGCCTTTGTCTTCATCTACGGCCGTCGGCAGCAGGCACTCGATGCGGCTGTGGCCGAGCTTGGACCCAACGCCCGCGCAGTGAAGGGTTCGGTTTCGGATGAAGCCGACCTTGATCGGCTCTACTCGGCGGTGAAGGCCGAGCGTGGAACGCTTGACATTATCTTCGCCAATGCCGGGGCCGGAAGCCCGCTTCCTCTCGGCCAGATTACCGCTAAGCACATCGACGAAACCTTCGACACCAATGTGAAGGGCACCATTTTCACGGTCCAGAAGGCGTTGCCGCTGATGGGCCAAGGCGGTTCAATCATCCTGACCGGATCAAGCGCCGGCACCACCGGAGCTCCGGGATTTACCGCCTACAGCGCAAGCAAGGCGGCGGTGCGCAACCTCGCTCGGACCTGGGCCGAAGACCTGAAGGGTACCGGCATCCGGATCAACGTGCTGTCACCCGGGGCGACGGCGACAGAACTTGCGAAGGACGCGCTCGGAGAGGAGGGCCAGAAGGCCTATGGCGCGAGGACCCCGCTCCAGCGCATGGCCGATCCCGCAGAAATCGCCGCCGTAGCCGCCTTCCTCGCGTCGAACGATAGCAGCTTCATGACCGCCAGCGAGGTCGCCGTCGATGGAGGCCTGGCCCAACTCTGACCCCGGCGCGATTCTGCGCCCTGCTCACACACAACGAAGGACAAAGATTATGAAAGCACTCGAAGGTAAGATCGCAGTCATCACCGGCGGAAGCAGCGGGATTGGCTTGGCCACAGCGAAGCGCTTCGTGGAAGAAGGTGCGCAGGTCGTGATCGTGGGGCGACGCGAGAAAGCCTTGCAAGAGGCTGCGGCGCTTGTCGGGAAAAACGTGACATCAGTCGTGGGCGACGTCTCGCGCCTGGAGGATCTGGACCGGCTCTACGCCACCGTGAAGGAGAAACATGGTCACATCGACATCCTCTTTGCAAACGCGGGCGCTGGGACAGTTGCGCCGCTCGCGGCAGCGACCGAGGCCCATTACGACCAGACCTTCGATGTCAACACGAAAGGGATGTTCTTTACGGTGCAGAAGGCTCTTCCCCTCTTCAAGGACGGCGGTTCGATCATTCTGAACTCGTCGGTTTCGAACTTAAAGGGGTTGCCGGCCTTCAGCGCCTACGCAGCAAGCAAGGCGGCTGTCCGCAGCTTCGCGCGGTCCTGGACCATGGAGTTGCTGGATCGAAAGATCCGCGTCAATACGATGAGCCCCGGCGCGATCGAGACTCCCGCCTTGGCGACAACGACCGGCCTCACCGCCAAGCAAGCCGAAGCGGCGGTCGCCCAGTTTACATCCCAGATCCCGATGGGTCGCAGGGGCAAGCCAGAGGAAATCGCGGCTGCGCTCACCTTCCTCGCCTCCGACGAAAGCTCCTACATCACCGGTATCGATCTCGCCGTCGATGGTGGTTGGGCGCAGGTTTAAGCTGGCATCAACACAGGATCGGAGAAGCATTATGAGCTACGCAATCATCGGCTTTGGCAATATTGGCCGAGCTCTAGCCAAGGCCTTCGTACGCAACGGCATCGAAGTGACCGTTGCAACGAGGCGCGACCCGGAAAGCTTTGCAGCCGACGCGGCCGCGATCGGGCCGAAGGTCATTGCCAAAACACTGACGGACGCCGTCAAGGCGGACGTCATCTTCCTGGCTGTGCGTTTCGAAGCGCACTCGGACGTCGCAAAGGCGCTTCCCACCTGGCAGGGGAAGACGATCATCGATGTGACCAATGCCTACGGTGTGCCCCCCGAGGAACTCGGGGGACAACCGTCTTCGAAGTTCGTCGCGCAAGCCTTCCGTGGTGCAAGTCTGGTCAAGGGTTTCAACCACCTGGGCGCTGCCACTCTTGCCCAAGATCCAGCCGCACAGGGCGGCAGACGAGCCGTGTTCCTGGCGAGCGACGATGACGCTGCCGCAGACGAAATCAGTAAGCTTGCGGAACATCTCGGTTTCGCACCAATCAAACTCGGCGGGCTATCGGAAGGCGGGCTGCTGGTCCAGGCGCGCGGCGATAGCTGCGGTCATCTGATCTTCAAGGACCTGATGAAATTCGACGCATAAAGCGACGTCCCATGGACAGGGCCACGAGGTGCGGACCGGATCGAGCGTGATCCGGTCCAGCAAAATGGAGACAGTCCTATGAGCATTCAAAAAAACATCCAGACCGTGAAGGACTTCTTCGCCGCGATTGGCCGCGCCGACCGGGAGGCTCTGCTGGCGCTGGTCGCGGAAGATATCGAGTGGATTATTCCGGGCAAGGACTGGCCGCTGGCCGCCACCTACCGGGGGCATGCGAGACTGGCAGATCTGCTGGAGACGGCCTCCAGGTCGATGGAAACCTCCACGGAACCCCGGGGAGTTTGTCGCACAGGGAGACCGCGTTCTCGTGGTCGGTTTTGCCAGTGGGAAGGTCAAAGCCACGAACAAGCCGTTCGAGGACGACTGGATCTTCGCCATCACGATCCGGGACGGCAGACTGACCAGCATCCGGGAATATGTCGACACGCAAGCACTGGCCCAGGCCTCGCAGATGCGGCGCTCTATCGCGCGGCGAACACCGTCCGACAGTTCCGGATGACGCCGCAGCATCTCGCTGTAAACGGCGACCGCACGGATGCCAGGAGCGGCCTTGAGGCGACGCCGGTCGCGTGACGCCTTGCTCTGCGACGGAAGGTGCGCATCCTTCTCGATGCGGTAGGGCGAGCAGCAGCGGCAGGGCTATCCTGGCCCTTGCCGGCAGATCTCGCCGACGACGTTCTCGAAGGGCGGCTTTTCGCCCGCGCTGGCGTCAAACAGGGTCTTCGCCGGCGTCCTGAGCCAGATTGGAGCGTGATTGCGGTCGAGGTGAAGAAGCCAGGCGTGACGCTGTCGCTGCTCTGGGAGGAATACCGTGCCGTGCATCCCGACGGTTACGCCCTCAGCCGGTTTTGTGACCTGTTCCGAGGTTTTGAACGCCGCCTGACGCCGACCATGCGGCAGGTCCATATCGCTGGCGACAAAGTCTTCGTCGATTATTCAGGGAAGAAGTTGTCGATCGTTGACCGCAAGACCGGCGAGATCCGCGAGGCGGAGATCTTCGTCGGTGTGCTCGGTGCGTCGAGTTACACCTTCGCCGAGGCCACCTGGACGCAGACCCTGCCGGACTGGATTGGTTCACACGTGCGCATGTTTGCCTTTTTCGGCGGTGTGCCGCGCCTGATAGTCCCCGACAACCTGAAGTCTGGCGTTAACAAGCCGAGCTTCTACGATCCCGAGATCAATCGGAGCTTCGGCAGAATGGCAGCTCACTATGGTGTCGGAGTTTTGCCAGCCCGGCCGAAACGCCCGAAGGATAAGGCAAAAGTCGAAGCTGGAGTTCGTTTCGCCCAGACCTGCATTCTCGGTCGGCTCCGCAATCAGACCTTCTTTTCCCTGGAGGAAGCCAACGCTGCCATCCGGGGAGCTGTCGAACGGATCAACACGCACGTCATGAAGCGGCTGGGGCAAAGCCGGAAAGACCTCTTCGAGACGATGGAACGTCCAGCGCTGGCGGCAATGCCGAGCGAGGATTACGAGTTCGCCGAGTGGCGACTGGCGCGGGTCTCAACGGATTATCACGTCGAATTCGAGCGCTATTTTTACTCCGTACCCCACAGCTTCATCCGCCAGCAGGTCGATGTTCGAGCGACGAGCCGAACGATCGAGATCTTCCTCAAGGGCAAGCGGATCGCGGCCCATCAACGTCGATATGGCGGGGCACGCTTCGGGACCAATCCCGACCACATGCCCAGCTCACACCGCCGCTATGCCGAATGGTCACCCGACCGCTTCCAGCGCTGGGGCGCTTCTATCGGCCCCCAAACCGAGGGGTTGATGATCGCCATTCTTTCCAGCCGCCCGCATCCCGAACAAGGCTTTCGAACATGCCTTGGCGTGCTCAATCTCTATGGGGAGATTGACGCACAAAAGGCCGAAGCCGTCTCCACCCGTGCCGTCGAGATCGGCGGACTGAACTGCAAGAGTATCAACGCCCTGATCAAAACCTACAAGGCACCACGGCATTCCGACGAACCGGCCGCCGTCGGCGAGCATGCCAATCTTCGCGGCCCGAGCTACTTTCACTAAGGAGACAAACAACGATGCTGACCAATCCTACCTTCGACATGCTACGCCAACTCGGCCTTTCCGGCATGGCCACCGCTTTCCAGGATCTGGAGATGCAACCGGAGGCAAGAAGCCTCCAGCACAGCGAATGGCTTACGATCCTGCTCGAACGGGAGACGACGGCGCGCAGCCAGAAGCGCTTCGAGACCAGAGCCCGTGCTGCCAGGTTGCGCCACGACGCTCAGGTTGAGAACGTCGATTTCCGAGCAGCACGCGGTCTCGACCGCAACCTCTTCCTCAAGCTCTCCTCCTGCGACTGGATCAGGCAACGCCATAGCCTCTTGCTGATAGGGCCGTCCGGTGTTGGCAAAAGCTGGTTGGCCTGCGCGCTCGGTCACAAAGCGTGCCGCGAGGATCTTTCCGTCGCCTACCACCGCGTCCCCCGGCTATTCGCCGCGCTCGCCCTGGCCCGTGGCGATGGCCGCTATGCAAAGCTGCTAAAGAGCCTGGCAAAGACAGACCTCCTCATTCTCGACTAACGTGCACTGCGCAGAGATGTGGAGTTGATACCGCATGAGCCCGCAACTGCGCACCATTCCAACGATACCACTCCACATAACTGAATCATCGTCCGCCTAGATTGACCGCTCCCCAAACCCAACAGGAGAGCGCCATGCTAAAGGTTTTATTCCCGAAGTCTTGCCATTACCAATATTCGCGCTTCGGCGCGGAGCTTGAATTGTTTGCCCGGTGGTTGCTCGCAGTAGGGTATCTCCCTGGTGCTGCGGCACGCCGTCATGTCCGCCGATTGAAGCGCATCCTCGAGGCCACAGCGGCCCTTGAGTGTGGCCAGTTTATACGCGAAGCCGAATTGGAAGAAGCGTTAGCCCTCGTTCCTGGCGCTCTGCGCGACGCTTCCACTGAGCGGGCATATCGCCGCTTCCTAGAGGCAGAAAGACGGCTTGAAGAAACAAAGCCGAAAGGGCCTCTGGAGCACTTGCTGCTACGATATCGAGAATATCTTCGAGACGTAAGGGGGTTGGCACCAGCGACGATTGGCCAGCATCTGGCAACGATCGAGGTTTTTCTGTCCTTGTCGGCTGGACCAGCACAGGACCTTTCCGCACTGACATCAGAGCACGTCGAAAACTTCATCCATACCTTGAGCCGCAGAGTGCTGCGCCAAACGCTCCAGCATAAAGTCGCCCATCTGCGCGCTTTTTTGCGCTTTTGCGGCGATCGTGGTGAGACTGCGCGAGGGCTTGAGCGCATCGATACGCCCAGAACCTATCGTGGAGAATTGCCGCCTCGTGCCCTTGGTTGGGAGGTGATCGAAAAATTGCTGGCCTCGGTCGCCAGGACTGATTATCTCGGCCGACGTGACCATGCGATCCTCCACCTCATGGCCTATTACGGTCTGCGGCCTTCTGAGATTGCAGCGCTGACGCTAGACGCGGTCAATTGGAAGGGACGTACTCTGCGCGTAGAACAGCGCAAGACTCGTTCCACCCTGGTTCTTCCTTTGGCTGACCAGACCCTTGAAATCCTCGACAGATATCTTGCCGAAGGGCGTCCCTGCGGTACGGTGACGGACGTCCTGTTCCCGAAAGCGCGTAGTCCTGTGGGAGCCCTGACGAGCTGGGGGATATGCGACATCTTCACTAAACGGGCACGGCAAAGCGGCCTACCGCTCGATGGTGTCTCATCATATGCATTGCGACATTCGTTTGCCATGCGATTGCTAGGCCGAGGCGTCGGGGTAAAAACGATCGGTGACCTGCTCGGGCACCACAGCCTTGAGAGCACTTGTGTTTATCTTCGCATCGAGACGGACATGCTGCGTACGGTGGCTCTGCCAGTACCTGGCACTGCTGCTCATTGAGGAGAATGGCAATGTTCACAACCATCTCTCCGACACCCCTCGATCAGCCGATTGTGGCATGGCTTGCCCATCAGCGTGCTCTTGGCCGCCGCTATTACCCGGAGGAAAGGGTTCTAGTGACCTTGCGTGAATTTATCAGCCGCACCCCGGGACAGGATCTTGACCGTGCAAGCTTTGATCGATGGTGTGCCGCATTCCCTCATCTGGCAAGCAATACCTTGCGTTATCGCCAACGCGTTGTCCGCATGTTCTGCCTTTATCGGCGGCGCAAGGAGCCGGGCTGCTTTGTCCCCGATCCCTTGTACTTCGCGCGGCCCCGGCCGTACCGGCGTCCCGTTATTGTGGAGCCCGGGCAAATAGCCAGAATGCTGACCGCCGCTAACAATATGCCCGTCGCTTCTGGATCGCCGCTGCGGCCTGCGGTTTATAGGATGGCCGTCATTCTGCTGTACACGACCGGGATGCGTCGCGGCGAATTGTTGCGCCTTACGCTGGCAGACTGTGAGCCTGAAAGTGGAGTGTTACGGGTTCGGGAGTCCAAGTTCCACAAATCAAGAATATTGCCGCTGTCGCCCGACGCACATACCGAATTGTGTAGCTACCTTCGAAAACGTCTCGCCCCGCCGTTCAGCAGGGATCCCGACACGCCACTTCTTATCAACACGGAAGGCGGTCTTCGTTCCTATACTGGCACTGGGATCAGTGGCGGAATCCATGCCCTGTTCAAGGCCGCAAATGTTGAGGATAGCGAGGGCCGACGGCCCCGCATTCACGATCTGCGTCACAGCTTTGCAGTCGGGGCGCTCATCCGTTGGTATCTGGACGGCGCCGATGTGCAATCGAATTTGCCGAAGCTGGCTCTCTACATGGGTCACGTTAGCATCGCGTCGACGGCATGTTATCTGCACTTCCTTCCGAAGCTGAGGGCGATCGCCAGCGACCGCTTTGAAGAGGCTTTCGGCGGTCTCGTCAGCGAGGTCGTGGCATGAAGAAGCATCAATCCACGGCATTGGGACGAAGCATGGCACGCTTCTTTCAAGAATATCTTCCCGCTCTCCGCGGCATGAGCCATCATACGATCCGGAGCTATCGCGACACGATGGTCCTGTTCCTGCGATTTGCAGCGGCAGAGACCAAGGGATCCGTCGAAAGCATCGACGTCTCCGACATCAATGCCGACAGGATCGGTAGCTTTCTCACGTCGCTTGAGGTCGAGCGTGGCAACAGCATTGCGACCCGCAATGCAAGGCTGGCGGCGATGCATACCTTTGCGCGGTTCCTGATCTCAGAGCATCCCGAACATATGGATAACCTGCAAATGGTGTTGACACTTCCCTTCAAAAGGGGCGCGCGGGTGGCACCTGTCGAATATCTCGAAGAGCCAGAAATCAAGAGCGTCCTGGCGTGTATCGACCGCCGCACGCCTTCAGGACGGCGGGATTACGCACTGTTCTCGCTGATGTTCAATACGGGTGCACGAGTTCAGGAAATTCTGAACCTTCGCATTTGTGACCTTCGTCTGGTATCGCCCTGCCAGGTGCGCCTGCATGGCAAAGGCAACAAGGTTCGCCTCTGCCCGATCTGGCGAAACACGGCCCAGCTTCTTCAGGAATTGATCAACACGCAGCATCCGCCCTCGGATAATCCCGCCGAGCAACGAGTCTTTCTCAACGACCGCGGCACACCGCTGACCCGGTTCGGTGTTCGATACTTGCTGCGCAAATATGTTGATATGGCCGCGCGGGAAGAGTCCACTCTGGCCGAAAAAAGCATCCATCCCCACTCGCTGCGGCACACAACGGCCATCCACCTTCTCAAGGCGGGCGTTGACATTGCCACCATCAGCCAGTGGCTCGGCCACTCGGGCCTGAACGTAACGATGCGCTACGCGCGAGCCGATATCGATATGAAGCGGCAAGCGCTCGAACAGGTCTTTCCGGACGTGATGTCATCTACAAAAGATCAGACGATCATTGCTTATGATGGCGGGATGTTAGGCTGGCTGCGCCGCTTATAGCAGCTCAGTTATGTGGAGTGGTATCGTCGGAAAGGTGCGCAGTTGCGGGCTCATGCGGTATCAACTCCACATCTCTGCGCAGTGCACATTAATCAAGTAATGTGTAGCACAACATTACTCGATGATTGGGGCCCCGAGAAGCTCAGCGATGAGCAGCGCCTCGACCTTCTGGAGATCGTCGAAGACCGCTACGAGAAGCGATCGACAATCGTCACCAGCCAAATCCCCGTGGACCATTGGTACGATATGATTGGAAATCCCACGATCGCAGATGCCGTCTTAGACCGCCTTGTCCACAACGCTTACCGCATCGACCTATCCGGTGAAAGCTTGCGAAAACAACGAAATCTGTCTGCCGACGATACAACTCAGGCTTGACCAAGCCAACCTTCGCCGACAATGATAATCCCGACCCAGAGACACTCAAGGCCGTCCGGCTTCACCTCGGAACCGCGTCCGGTTACAGTTGGGAAAAGTGTCCGGTTGATGATCGGAATCCCCGTCCGGTTTCATTGGAATACGCAGCTAAACCGGCTTATCTCAAGCCCCAAGGCGCAATTCCGATGGCGTAATCCGGAGGAAAACCCATACATCTTCCGGATCGAGAACCGCAGTACCGTCACGTCTCACTACCATGACGTTGCTATGGCCATGGGCCAAGCTTGAACGGAGAGCCGTATGCGCTGAAAGGTGCACGTACGGTTCGGGGAGGAGAAGCGCATCTGCGCTTCTTACTCCACTGGCCACTTGGCAGGGCTTTGTTTACGTCGCGTTCGTGATCGATGCCTTCGCTCGCCGCATTGTCGGTTGGCGGGCAAGCCGGACTGCCCACGCGGGTTTCGTTCTCGATGCACTCGACCAGGCGCTTCATGATCGGCGGCCCGTCCACCGTGGCGGACTGGTCCATCATTCCGACCGCGGCTCCCAATATGTGTCCATTCGCTATTCCGAGCGGCTTGCGGAGGCAGGCATCGAGCCGTCTGTCGGAAGTGTCGGCGACAGCTACGACAATGCTCTCGCCGAAACGATCAACGGTCTTTACAAGGCCGAGGTTATCCATCGGCGAGGACCGTGGCGAAACTTCGAAGCCGTGGAGTTCGCCACGCTGGAATGGGTCGACTGGTTCAATAACCGTCGCATTCTGGAGCCCATCGGCAACATGCCGCCAGCTGAAGCCGAGGAGCAGTATTACGCCATGCTGGACGCGCCAGCTATGGCCGCATAACTTAAACGAAATGGCCTCCGGCAAACCCGGAGCGGTTCACTAACGATGGCTGCGTGGTTCAAAGACTCAAATGTGCCACCGGTCCGACCTCCGCCTAACACTTGCTGATTCCGTCGGTCTTGATGGGAATCGAACCGTTGAACAGTAATTTTGGCAGAATGAAATCTCGTTAGAACAGATACTTAGGTGAAGTGTCGAGATTATATAATTCGCTTGGTTCGACATGTCGCGTCGTCATCCAACCTTTGTTTCATCATGTCATAACAGCGGTGGCAATCACCCTAGCGAAAGCCGAAGGCTGTTCAGGGTTTCCGTAAATTTCTCGCGAAATGTACGCATTATCTCGAGCCGAATGCCATTTCGCTTTTCCCGCGTTTGTAGATATTATTCGGGGCGGTTCCAGCGAGAGATCGGCCAGGCGCCTTGCTCCGCCCGGAAATCTGGTCTTGATCAATCTGGAAACATTATTGCCCCCGATCATTACCATCTATCAAATCGCCCAAGCACTTGGTGTGAGCTACATCGAGCTCTTTGCTCCAAACGATTAATCTAAGGCGCGATGTCCACAGATTGACAGGACCGATTGCTTCAGGCTAACTGTCCTCAGTCCTAGGACAGAGGACACTGTTTATGAAGAGCCAAGATATCGTCGTTTTGTTAAAGCTGGTAAGCCTGCAAGACCAGGAACTCACCAAGGGCATCGATCGGTTGCGATCGGAATCCGTTGGGGGAGACCCGTATTCCGTTCGAAACCTAGAGGCGCTACTGGGTATCAGCAAGACCGAAATAGGGCAGTCCATTAAGCGCAGTGTCGCGTCAGGCATCGCGCGAAAAGACAATAGCAAGAACGAGCCTAGGCCAAGCCGCAGGAACCTGTTCGGCTTCATTACCACCGGGCTAAAGTTCGTCTTCCCCGCTCAAGTTGGGCCGATGCAGCGCGGCATACCGACCGCCTTCGCCGCACCTATGCTCACGGAACTCCTGATCAGCGGCGGGATGTACAACTTCGTTTGGCCCTATGCCAACGGAAGGGAGATGGGGCAGGCGGTGGAGCCGCTCTTCAAGACCGTGCCGGACGCAGTCCTGAAGGACGACGCACTCTATGAGTACCTCGCGTTGGTCGATGCGATCCGCCTCGGGAACCAGCGGGAAGTTGGTCTCGCGACAGACCACCTCAAGTCAAGGATCATGAGCAAATGACAGCGATCCGCGCCCAACTGCTGGAAATGATGAAAGCCGTTGCCTCGGCCCTTGGCGACGACCTCCGCTCGCGCCTGGTCTTCGTCGGCGGATGCACGACCGCGCTATTCATCACTGATCCGGTCACGCTTGAGGATGTGCGTGCCACTGACGACATCGACCTGATCGTTGACTTGGCAGGCCTTCCCGCCTGGGCACAGCTCCAGGAAGAGCTTCGACACCGGGGCTTCATGGAGGCAGCTGACGAGGCGGTGATCTGCCGCATGCGTCTCGGCAAGCTCACGGTCGACTTCATGCCGGATGATCCGGCTATCCTCGGATTCGGAAATCGATGGTACGCGAGTGGAATCGAGACGGCACAGCACTACCAGCTCTCGGAAGACCTTGCGATCCGGATCCTGACGCCGCCAATGTTTCTTGTGACAAAGCTCGAGGCCTATGCCGGAAGGGGAAACGGCGACTTGATCATGAGTCGTGACGCGGAGGACATCCTCCTGATTATCGACGGCAGGGAGGAGCTCCTAGCCGAGGTCACGGCGGCCGACAACGAGGTTCGAAATTTCATCGCCGGACAGTTTCGTGCGCTCCTCGATCAAGGTGACTTCGACGATTTTCTCGATGGCAATATCCGCGGGCCCGCCGGTCGTGTAGAAATCGTCCGGGACAGGTTTGTCTCGATAAGCCATTGTGCGGATGGCCCCGCACAATGAAAATCAAGGCCCGATGGTTGAGCCAAAAAGGAACACGCACCGACGACAATCGCGACCATGCGGGGATCACGGGGAGACATGGTGAACTCCTTGCTATCGTGGCTGATGGCGCCACGAACGGCTCAACAACGGGGCATATGCACGGGCAATCGTCGAAGCTGTCGTCGACTGGTTTCCAGGAACCGACGAGGCGTGGGGCCACGAGCTCATGCAAGCCAAGCTTCGGGAGATTCATCAAGCCCTTCGCAAATCGTTTCCAAGGGGTTCCGCCAGAATTATCTTCTTTCACGTGAGGGACAGACACAGGCTCCTTGACGGTTCTCCACTCAGGAGATTGCCTTCTTGGCAGGCACGACGGCCAGGTACACTGGCAAGTCACGCCACATACCCTCGCAAACGCCTTGGCGGACATGCCTCTCGATGCGATCGCAAAATCCCCCACGAGGCACCTTCTCACCCAGAGTTTTCGTTCCAGGAAGTTCATGGTCACAGACGTCCTCGCAGAAGAGAAGGTCAGCGGCACGTTTTTTCTTGCCGCCGATGGCTTCTGGGCGGAATTGACGGAAAGCGAGCAGGAAGTTCTTCTTGGCGGCGGCCAATCAGCTGCTCCAGAGAGAGATGATGGCAGCGTGCTACGATTATGGCTTTCCACCGAGGAGCCGACCGAAATCTTGCTGGACGATCGTGGATCGACGAATTTTTATGTGCGGACTCCAGGGCCCCGGAAATAACCCAGAAGCATAGATATCCGGCATCTTTCGCCGCCCATCAATGCCCGACGTCAGTTCCAGCGCCTTGATGCGATCCGAACCCTACCACTCACCCTGTGAGACGTTTTCCAAGCAATATCATGGAGTTGGCGCGTAACGCCAATTTATGGAACTCTTCAAATCAAATCGCGATATGTCCTTTGCAATGTGGCTTCTTTCAAACGAGCCGCGACCAGCCAAAAATCTTGTCTCCTCGATGCGATCTTCCGGTTGACGTCGACGCGGAAATTTCCTGTGTCATAATGCACTTGGACCGGTACATCGCATAAGGCTGCTCCCTCGCCGGAACGGGCCGGCGGGGGAAATAGTCAGTGAAACTGACGACCTAAAAATTTGACTGTCTGCAAGCTTACCAAGCTGAAGACATGTCGGGCAGATGTGGGTCGTCAAAGGTCGGCATTGAATCAATATATGTGGCAATCGCTATCAACCTACCTTTGCCGTAGTGGACAGCTTAGGAAAAAGTGCCGCACTCGGCGGCCCTAGAACTCCTCCCAGTTCTCGGTGGCCGTGGCTGCTGCCTGAGCGCCGCCGTTAAAGGCACCGGCAAGTTTCGAGCGCAAGGATCGCGCCGGGGACGCACCAGGCGCCACTCCCGCATGAGCTGGTCTTACCTGAGTGGCGCGAACAGTGGCGTTAGCTGATGCAACGTGAAGAGTTGAGCGGCTCGTGCCCCTAGCGGTCGGCGATGAGTCCGAAGTGAACCCGCCTACGCTGTTTCTCAGGTTGAATTGGCCAAGCAATTCGTTCAGCGCGGCTACCTCCTTGGTGAGGCTGTAGCTGGCGGCCGTCGACTGCTCAACCATTGCCGCATTCTGCTGGGTGCCTTGGTCGATCGTGTTCACGGCCGTGTTGATCTCCGCCAGCCCGGTCGATTGTTCGCGTGCCGCTTCCACAATAGCACGGACGTTTTGGTCGATCTCCTCGACCTCTTTGACGATCTGTTCAAGCGACTGTCCAGTTCGTCCTACAAGCTCGACACCATTTTTGACCTGAGATCCAGATGTCGAGATCAGCGCCTTAATTTCTTTGGCGGCTTGGGCAGAGCGCTGGGCCAACTCGCGCACCTCTTGCGCAACAACTGCAAAGCCCTTACCGGCCTCACCTGCTCGTGCGGCTTCCACACCGGCATTCAGCGCCAGTAGGTTTGTCTGGAAGGCGATCTCGTCGATTACGCCGATGATGTTGGATATCTCGCTTGAGGATTTTTCGATGCCCTGCATGGCGGCAACTGCGTCGCGCATGACTTCGCCCGACTTCAACGCACCCAATTTCGCGCGCCCGACAAGCTGCCCCGCATCTTCAGCGCGTTTGGTAGAATCTTTCACCGTCGTGGTGATCTCTTCCAAAGCCGCGGCGGTCTGCTCCACCGAGGCCGCCTGCTGCTCCGTGCGCTTAGACAGATCATCAGCCGCCGCACGGATCTCGTTGGCGCCGGAATCGATCGCCTGAGCATTTTCGGCTACGGCTCTGAGAGTGTGCTGAAGCTTGTCCATCGAGCCATTGAAGTTCTCCCGCAACCCGTCGAGATGGGAAACGAACGCGGTCTCAATGCGGTAAGACATGTTGCCGCTGGAAAGCTCGCCCAATCCCGTTCCCAAGCTGTCGACGGCCAGGCGAGTGGCTTCGGCGTCGTGCGCTTTCTGCGCTTCTCGCTCTGCTCGCTCCTGCTCTGACAGGGTGCGGTTGGATTGCGCCTCCTTTTCAAGGCGTATGCGCTCAATAGCGTTGTCGCGAAACACGGCGACAGCTGCAGCCATCTGGCCGATTTCATCACCTCGTTCCAACCCAGCAATTGGTTCTTCAGTTTCGCCACGCGCCAGAGCTTCCATGCGGCTCTTCAGTTTGACAATAGGCGTGGTAATGCCGCGCGATGAAACAACTAGTCCTGCAGCAAGCGCGGCCGCAAAAACCAAGCCGAGTATCGCCAACGTGTAGAAAATGGTGTCTTCTGTCACGGCAGTTAGTGCATTGCTTTGGTCTTCAACACTCTTATTTTTATGCTCAATCCAGGCTCGAACGTTCATGATCTCCTCTTTGACTTTCACGTCCGCCTGCTTCAGCAGCGACTTCGCTCTATCATCGTCGTCAACCAGACCTGCCTTCACAGCTTCGTCCGTAATGGCAAGAATTTCTTTGGCGGCGTCCTCGAGAGGAACTACGCTCGAGGCGTCGTCCTGTGCGTGCTCCTTTGCAACGTCGAATAATTCGAAAAGCGTCTTTCTATTCTTTATGTAATCGTCATTTAGACCCGCCGTCTCCGGATCCTTCGAGCTGTATGCGAGGATCTGATAGGCATTGTAGCTAATGGCTGCGACTCTTTGGCTCCCTCGGGCCATGGCGACCGTTGCTACTTCATCTTGCGAAATTAGGTCTGAGTAGTTGTCATCGGCTTTTTGGAAATTGCGTGACATCATCAACACGCCGCCGGCGGCGATCACGCATATTGGGATCAGCACTGACAATATCTTGGTTCGGATCTTCGCATTTTGAAGGAAGGACATGTTGGTTATAAATCCGTTGATCGCGTGTTGCATTTGAAGGCACGGGTACTGCGTGCGAAAACCCTAGAACCAAAACCTGATAATTTAGTAAATAACAGGACATATCCTTAAGCTATTCGAAAGTAACAACAAATATGGCAGCGTTGGAGAAGTCTTGCTGAGCCGGAAATGAAATATGAATATTTAACTTCGTTCCTTAACCGGCGGGAGCCGGTGACTGTCTATTCAGGGGAATTAAAAACTGAAAATGTTGATTGTTCTGGAAGCGCCCCAAGCTGAAGACCCCTTTGAGGCGCGAAGTCTGTCAGAGATCAGGTATCGTTGCTGTCAGCCGGGTGAATGCTTGTCGAAAACGGCTGTTGCTTTCAGGCCTACATTAGCTTAGCCTGATATTTTGTGGTGTCCGTGAATGCCCCACATGATCGGGCGCAACTAATGCACATACTGACCCACTAAAGCCCTGAACGCCATGACAGCGTTCAGGGTCTTTTGCTAATGTGACTCGGCTAGGGGTCCAGATGCCGAAACACATGATATGCGCTTGTTAATCCTAACGTTGATAGGGTCATTTCTGTCTACCGGATCAAAAGCATCATTTTCGCCTCATGTATGACGAGTATTTACACTGCGGTTGTAGTGCAGCACACTTCGCGCCTAAATATTATCGCTTCGACTGGAGGTCCATCAATTGGCCAAAAAGAAAGGCTTCTTCTCCACCTTTGCCAACGTCGTTGCCGATTGGTCAGGCAAGCCGGTGACGTTTGTCGTTGCCTTCTTCCTCGTGTTGGCGTGGGCGGCGACTGGTCCGATCTTCAACTACTCGGAAACGTGGCAGCTGGTCATAAACACCTCGACCACAATCGTAACGTTCCTGATGGTTTTCGTCCTACAGAACTCTCAAAACAGGGATGGCAAGGCGCTCCAAGCGAAACTCGATGAGCTAATCCTCAGCAGCAAGGCTTCGAACAAGTTCGTTGGCGCCGAGAAGCTAAGCGAAGAAGAACTCCGTGAGATGAGCGATAAACTTGAAAAGGACGCCGCACTGCTTGAGGAAAAAGCGGCTGAGAAGGCGCTGGGAAAGTCCGTCAGTTTGCATCGGCACAAGGGCGACTAAATCCAACCGACAAAAAGCCATATCAAGCCGGCTATTGCGGCCCGAAATGGCCGTTGAGGCCGAGGAAAGTGAGTGGGCGCCAGTCACCGTGCGGCGCAGCAATGGCCCATAGTCTTTGATCGGCGCGATATTGGTCTTGAATGAATGTGACCGTATTGGTGGCTAATAGGAAAGTTTGGAAAAGACTGAGATCATCCTCTCGCTTTGAAAGGATCGGAACCTTCGACCACTCACGCATCAAACCGTTTTTCCCACGAAATCAATTAATTGCAGCGTAAAGCCAATTTATTGAACTTTCCTGGTGATTTCACTAGGAGTTCTCGAGGCGTCGACGACGAATTACTGGCTTTTCCGGTTGCATACCGCCATTTCGCCTCCAGACTAACTTGTTTGGATGCGAAGACTGCTGCTCGACAAGTAAGACCGGTATTAAGGTCGAGGTTAAAGCGTCGCTCTCACCCAGCGACCTCCCGACAGGCAAGCCAAGCTAAATCATCGTGAAATCCCGCGGCTTGTTCTAGGGCCACAAAGCACATGCTGTAATAGCGTTGTATCCGCAGGAACATAATGATACGCCCTATCACACACCTCGCATCCGAGTACTTTCACCATGTTCAACCGTTTGCCCACATATTTTCGTCTTACATCCTTCTTTCTGCTTATGCTCTTTTCGGCTCCAGCATGGGCAGATCGAGTCGTCGTCGACCAAATTGGAAAGACCGTCCACTTGCCAGAGGTTGTCGCCCGGGTTGTCATCCTGCAGCACCAGAGTCTCAATATCGCAGTCCAGCTTAACGCCATGTCCAAGGTCGTGGGTGTGCTGGACGAATGGCAAAAACAGCTAGGAAAAAATTATCTGCGCCTTGCTCCGGAACTTTCAAAGATGCCGACGCCCGGCGGCCTGACGAAGGTCAACATCGAGGAGTTGCTGAAGCTGAGGCCCGACGTGGTGATCGTGACCAACTATGCGCCTCCCGAGATGATCTCCCAGATCGAAGGAACGGGTATCCCCGTCGTTGCGATCTCGCTTCTCGACGTGCCGCCATCGGAAGCCACCAAACTTAGCCCGTCAGTGGCTGATGAGCCGAAAGCCTACGATGCCGGCTTTGCTAACGGTGTCAGGCTCATCGCCGACGTCTTGGACAAGAGACAGCAGGGCGAGGAGTTGATAGCTTATGCGATGAAGAACCGGAAGCTGGTCGCAGATCGGCTGGCAGGGCTCGATGAGGCGATGCGCGTTCCGGTCTACATGGCAAATCCTGACCTGACCACATATGGCCATGGCAAGTACACGGGACTGATGATGGCCAAGGCCGGTGCCCGCAATGTCGCCGACAGCGTTGCCGGCTTCAAGCAGGTCACTATGGAGGACGTTCTGTCGTGGAACCCGGCCGTGATCTTCGTCCAGGAGCGTTACTCCGAGGTCGTCAAGGATATCAAGACTTCCAACTCCTGGCAGACAATCGATGCCGTTAAGAACGACCGGGTCTACCTGATGCCGGAATATGCCAAGGCCTGGGGCTATCCGATGCCGGAAGCGCTGGCTTTGGGTGAGCTTTGGATGGCGAAAACGCTTTATCCCGATCGCTTTGCCGATATCGATATGAAAAGCGAAGCGGACGCGTACTACCGAAAGTTCTACCGCACCGACTACCAGTCGGCCTTGTGAGCGGAAGACTAACAGCCGTGTTCGCAGCACCAAGATTGGTGTTATGGGTCCTAACCGCTCTGTTCATTGCGGTGGCTGTGTGCTCGTTGGGCGTCGGCCGCTACGGGATTTCTGCAGCACGGGTCGTGGCCATCCTGATTGATCCCATCATCTCGGCAAACCCTACAGTCTCGGCAGTCGAGCGCACCGTCGTGTTCACTGTACGCCTTCCTCGTGTCCTTCTTGCGATGTTCGCAGGAGGTGGGCTGGCGCTTGCAGGTGCGACACTACAGGGCGTCTTTCGCAATCCTCTTGTTGGACCACAAATCATCGGCGTGTCTTCGGGCGCAGCTTTCGGGGGCACTCTGGCAATTTTGTTGGGTTTCCCCAGCTACTGCCTGCTCTCGAGTGCTTTTCTGTTCGGACTGTTTGCTCTCTTTCTCGTCTACGGCTTGAACATCCTTGTCGGAAGGAAAAACATTCTCGCGCTCGTTCTTTCTGGCGTTGTTGTCAGCGGGTTTTTCGGCGCGCTGGTAAGCCTCGTACAGTATCTGGCCGATACCGACGAGAAGTTGCCGGCAATCGTGTTTTGGCTTCTCGGCAGCTTTGCAACCGCGAACGCTTCAAAGCTTGAATTAATCACTATCCCAGTTCTGGTGGCCTCCGGTTTCCTCCTCGCGCTTCGCTGGCGGGTTAATTTACTGTCGCTTGGCGACGAAGATGCAGCGGCCCTCGGTGTGCGGGTGGAGTTGCTCCGCTGGATGATCCTTTGCCTCGTCACCGTTATCGTCGCAGCGCAAGTGGCAGTGAGCGGCATTATTGGCTGGGTCGGCCTGATCGTCCCTCATATGGCCCGTACTGTTGTGGGACCGGACCACCGATCTATGCTTCCGGCTTCTTTGATGATCGGTAGCATCTACGTTATCCTCATCGATGACGTCGCCCGAACCCTGTCAGCCACCGAAATTCCCCTCGGCATCCTGACAGCGTTGATCGGAGCGCCAGTCTTTGCCTTTCTCCTGCGCCACAGCCAGTCGCAAGGTCTCAGATGAGCCGTTCCATTATAACGATCAGGGATGCAGGGCACAGCTACGACGGTCAGCGTTGGCTGTTTCGCAATCTCGCTTTCGAGCTACGTTCAGGCAAGATCCTAGCCATCCTCGGCCCAAACGGGCGTGGGAAGTCGACGTTGCTTCGCGCACTCGCTGGCCTGATCAACCTAACGGTTGGCAACATCCAGCGATCCGGGTCAATTGGCTTCGTGCCTCAGGATTTTGGAGGGTCATTTCCCTATTCCGCGCTCGATATCGTTCTCATGGGTCGTGCTCGCCACATCTCGACATTCCGAAGCCCCAGCAAGGCCGACGAAGCGATCGCTCTCGACGCCCTGGCCACCACAGGCATGCAGTCATTTTCGCAAAAGAGTTTCAATCACCTCTCAGGTGGCGAGAAGCAACTCGTTCTCATTGCCAGGGCGTTAGCCGGAAAAAACGAGTGCCTTCTGCTTGATGAACCCGCATCTGCCCTCGATCTCAAAAATCAGGCAGGCGTGCTGGACCTCATGCGGGGTGTTGCCCTGAGCCAAAACCTTGCGGTGGCCTTTACAACCCATCAGCCCAATCATGCGCTCGCGATCGCCGATCATGTTCTGATGCTGTTTGATGAAACCGAAGCGGTTCTGGGGCCAGTAGAAAACATAATGACGGACGAAAATCTTGCAGCGCTATACGGTATCCCAGTACGCTCCATAACTTTTACGCACGATGGAGATCGGCACACTTCCATCGTGCCCATACTTAGAGACCGAACTTCACGGGTTTAGACAGGAAACAACCATGCAGACCAGGATCCAGCCGACGCCTCTCATCGTCCTGGCAGCGGGAAGTCTTCGCAACGTCTTCGTCGAAATTATTTCGGAGTTCGAACGTCAGTTGGGAATACCTGTGCAGATTGAACACGGTCCCGCAGGCCTACTTCGAGAAAAGATTGAGGAAGGTGCATTGTTCGACGTCTTCGCATCTGCCAACTTGGCTCATCCGGAAAAACTGCATTCGCTAGGGCTGACCGGCCCAGTCCTTTGCTTTGCGCAAAACCGTCTATGCTTGATCGCTCGCCGAAGCCTTGCAGTTAACGAAGAAAATCTGATCGATGTGCTTGCGGATCCAGAAGTGAGGCTGGGAACATCCACCCCGATGGCCGACCCCTCCGGAGACTACGCTGTCGAGTTCTTCCAGAACGTCGAGCGTCGTCATCCCGGAAAAGGACGATTGCTTGCTGGCAAGGCCCAGGCGTTGGTGGGCGGGCGAAATTCCGCTCCGATCCCGAAAGGCAGGACACCCGCAGGTTTCCTGATCGGACAAGGAACTGTAGACACATTTATCAGCTACGCATCCAACGGGTTGCTCAATGAAGGTGACCCGAACCTCGTTGTCGTTCCGCTTCCCGAAGCTTTAGGGCCGACCGCAAAATACGGTGTTTCGGTGCGTCGGAACGCAGCGGGATCGGCCGCACTGTTCCGCAATCACTTATTCACACCGACGACCAAACTCGCATTGGCCGGGCATGGATATGTGGCGGATGGCGACTCGTCATAGGAGGCGCCAGCGAATGCCAGACCGCGGAAGATCCGCGCAACAAGTTGACTCAACCACGTTGCTGTTTTCGTTGAGTAAGTCAGCAAATCAGCGATAAGTCGTCAACGCGACCATCTGGCGTGCCACCTAAACGCCCCTAAACCCCAATTCGAATGTAAGCACAGGTAAACCCAAATGGCTTTACGCTTGTCGCCTCAGTCAGCTTGAGACGATATCCATATCGGCCCATCAACTCTGTAACATCGACCGCCTTCTCCACCTCAAACACGTTGTCCTTGTGTGGGAGTTTCCAGTTTCTGATTTGCTGGAGGGCTTTCTTGGTTGCTGCCTTGGCATCCGATGCGACGAGCAGAATATTGCGGTGCAGTTCGCCGAATTCTGTGGGATCGTATCCGCCTAGATTAACGAAAAATAATTTCGTCGCAGGCGCTTGTTCCAACAGTTCGGTCGTCAGTGTCACATCGTAGCCATCCGCCTGTTCGACCGCGCCCCAGCAATCGAGGTGCAAGCTCTTTGGATCGCCCCACCATTGATTGCGCAGATCGTCGCGGCAATCCTCCGCAGTCTCACCGATCGAAAACCTCACATCATGCAGTTCAATGTTCGAATTCCCGCAATCACCACCGATATAAAACATAAACAGTTTCATCGTCTCTCCATCATCAAAGTCCGTCTTAGCCGAACGTGAACGCGTAGGCCTGAACACCGGGATCGAGGAACTTGATCTGGAATGTATGATCGGCCACCGGCCCCTTCTGGCGGACCAGCTGATACAGACGCTGGCCCGTGATCGTTCCCTTTCCTTCGGCATCCGTGTCCGTTCCGTGGCTTTCGCCGGGAGCCTTGCCGTCGATCGTCACCTGAAACCGTACCGGCTTCCCGTCGACGGCAGGTCCCAGCACAAGATGCAAATCGCGTGCGTGGAACGTGTAGAAAATACCGCCATCGTTGGTGTTCGACACGGCCATCTCGTCGCCCACCGTCCAGTTCCCTATCAGACCCCACTGATTGAGAGTGGTGTTCTCGAGCTGGTAGTCGTGAGCGGCATCCTTGACGAGACCGTCGGTGGGCAAAAAATTCTCGGCTCGGGCGTAACCCACATAGGTTTCCGGCGACTGGACTTCCGCAGTGTCTGCCGCAGCTTGAACGCCATCGGCCTTGACTTCGACGATGCCCCTTGCGACATCGGCCTTGCCGGCTTCGGCCAGCAGCTGCTGGATGATCCGCTCCGACTGATCATGTTCGCCTTCGCCGAAATGGTGATGACGGATCTCGCCATTCGCATCGATGAAGTAATGGGCCGGCCAATACTGGTTCTTGAAGGCGCGCCAGATGGCGTAATCGTTATCGATCGCTACGGGATAGGTGATCCCCAGATCGCCGATGGCCTTTTTCACGTTGCCGAGATCTTTCTCGAAGGCGAATTCCGGGGCGTGTACCCCGATAACGACAAGGCCCTGGTCCTTGTACTTCTCGGCCCATGCCTTGACGTAAGGAATGGCGCGCAAACAATTGATGCAGGAATAGGTCCAGAAGTCGACGAGGACGACTTTGCCTTTCAAGCCTTCGGCTGTGAGCGGGGCGGAGTTCAGCCATTCGACCGCGCCGGTCAACGGCGGCATGGTTCCCTCAATGGGAAGCGCATCGGCAAGCCCGGGCTTCGCGGCCATCATCATCGTATTGTTGCCGCTCATCATCGCGTCACCGCCCTTCATCACCACTGATGGCTCCTCGGGTTTTGGATGCAGTTTGTCGAGCAGGTTCTGTTCGAGGTTCGCCGTGCTGGCGAGGGAGGCTTGGGTCAGGAAGCCGGTGTCCGCTCCAAAAAAGATGGCGACAACGGCAACCAGCACCGCAACGCCAACGCCCTGGCGAACGCGCTGACCAATGCCAAGTGAATTCTTCATCGCCTTGTAGACCCGACCGCCGACCAGCAAAGCGAGCGCCAGCGATGTCGCGGCACCCAGGGCATAGGCAAGCAGCAGCAAGGTCGTGCTAACGCTGGCACCGTTGAGGGCCGCACCTGTCAGGATCAGGCCGAGAACGGGGCCGGCGCAGGGTGCCCAGAGCAATCCAGTCGCGACACCGAGCAAAAGGGAGGTGACCACCGTCGAGCCGCCATCGCGACTTTTCCTGTCCGACGACTGCGAAAGACGGGCACCGGCAGAGACCAGTGGCCGGGTCAGGTAATCCGAGAGCGCCGGAAACAGCAGGATGATGCCGAATGCCGCCAGAAGCGCCAAGGCGAGGTAACGGCCATACTGATTGGCCTGTACCGCCCAGCCGCCGCCGAAGGCGGCCAGTGTCGCCACGGCTGCGAAGGTTGCGGCCATGCCGACAAGCATCGGCAGGCTGGAGCGTATAAAGGGCTGTCCGGCGCGCGCGAAAACGAACGGCAGCACCGGGAGGATACAGGGGCTGACGATCGTCAGGACACCGCCGAGATAAGCAAGCAGAAACAGCAGCATGATGTCAGGTTCTTTCCAGCGCTCAGGCCGCTTCGCTATGGAATTTCATGGCGACGCCGTTCATGCAGTACCGCAGTCCGGTTGGCTGTGGCCCGTCGTTGAAGACATGACCGAGATGGCCGCCGCAGCGGCTGCAACTCACGGCGGTTCGCACGGTACCAAACGATGTGTCCTCCGTCTCGATCACCGATTTTTCGATTGGCTGCCAGAAGCTCGGCCAACCGGTGCCACTGTCGAATTTCGTGGTGGAGGCAAAGGCGTCCTGATCGCAACCGGCGCAGCTGAAATTGCCCTTGCGCTCTTCATGCAGCAGTTCGCTGGTGAACGGCCTTTCGGTCCCTTCTTCCCGCAGCACCGCATATTGATCGGCGGTCAGGATTTTCTGCCATTCTTCCTTCGTGTGACTGACAGGAAACGTTCCCGTTGCCGCCATCACGGGGGTAGAGGGCAGACCAAAGCGAACGGACATGATGCCAAACCCCGCACCCGCCAACAACAGTCTTCTCGTCAACTTCATGGAGTTTCTCCCAAGCCACGTATTTGTTCATACTGGTACTACGAATGCGCCGGCTCAGAAGTTACATGCCTCCGCGACGAACACCGAAATGTGAGCTGTCATGGGTTCTCCAGCATCTCGAGCGTGTCAAGACTGGCCAAAAAACTTGTAAGACTTGCGGAGCGAAGAGGTACAAACCTCTTGCCGGTTTCACGGCAGAGGCGCTTCACCATCAGTGCCGCGGAGTGGCTGACGCAATCGATTGGGAATAGTGCGACGTCCGCCTGGCCCACCAAACCGGCCAAATACGAATTGCTATCCTCGATGCCACCGTCATGAATAAGAAGATGGATACCCCGCTCCTCCGCCAGGGTCCGGAGTCGATCGAACAAATTACGCCGCCCTCCGACATAAAGGACCGATGTGTCGAGAGACTTCAACTGAACCTTCGCGGGTGCCTTTGCATCGTCATCTGCAAAAAGCTGCGCCTCCAGTGCGTCGAGCTCGCGCTGTAGCACTTCAACTTGGCTTGTGGCTGAAGCTGCACGCAACTCAGCATCTTTCAGTCGGCCTTCCATTGCGGCCAAGAGGGAGCCAAGCGTCTCGCCACGAGAGATCTCCGTGTTGAGGCGAGACCTAAGGGCTGTGTCGGCGGCACTGCTCGCAACGTCCGTGCTGTTTGTGGTAGCTGATGCCCGTGCTTCCAGCGTGCCATGCTCGAGTATCGCGATACGTTGCTGCAGGCGTGATTGCTCTGATGACGAGGCCTGCAGCCGAGCCTCTTGCCGCGCCAACGTCTCGGCGTTCCTATCGGCGTCCCGCTGCAATTTCTGCAGTCGGGCAACATCTAGCCGGCTCGCGCTTCCAACCAGGTGCGACAGCATGTGCACCTCACCGAACACATCGTTGACAAGCGCTCTGTCAGTTGCAGCGTGCGTGAGCACCGCCCAATATGCGCCGCTTATCTCGCCTTGGTCGAAACACTCGCGCCACAGCGCCCGAACCTCTTTTGCCGTCTTCACTCTGTGGAAGCGTTTGATGATAGTCTCGTGACGTCGGTCGAGTGTCTTTTGCAACATCTTGCCAGCGGTATCCGCCCGGCCGGCTGACATAACGCCGCGTCCATGGAGGGAATGATCGGTTGCAGTCCTTGAATCCGCGTCGCCCATTTTGTGCAGGAACTGACGCAATTCCCCTCCGGTTAGGCAAGTGCCGATGATCGAGCAGTGGAGATTGGAGGATAGCTCCCAGATCTTTGTGCGCGCCAAATTTTTTGGAGCAAGGTTCGAGGCCGGCCCAGGCATCTCCCCATGCCGCTGAATACCGAGATCTTTTGTCTGTGTGTTATAGCGAAGGCCCGGCAATTGCGACATAGCTCATCCAAAGCGTTATATTCCTTGGAATATCACGCTATAGGCGGTTTGGCATTTTCGCAACGCTCAGTTTGACCGCCGTGACGCAATTCGGCGTTACGCCTCGAACATCGAATGCTATTGGCGCATGCTGGTGCGCCATCTCTGGCTCGCTCTGAGAGTACATGAGCCTTTAATCAGCCGGACACGGCGGAGTCGGTAGGACACAGCTTAACTAGGCGGTGGCAATCGCCAAGAGGTATGTGCGATTTTCGAACATATATTGTGGAATAATGTCGTTTTACGTCAGTCAGGTTCTGGGGTTTCTGTAGCCAGAAGACATGGAGGAGAAACTGATGACTGACCACCTCGCAGATGGCAGTGCTTGTCGTGCCGATCACGGTATGTCCGCCATCAAAGACGATGATACCTTGGTAAGGTTGCAGAGATCGTGGTTGCCATGAAAAACTCGCTCAATACAGCATATCTAGGGCTGTTTCTGTCCGGAACAGCTTCCGCAGCAACCGCACCGTATGTTTCCACGGTGGCTTTGGACGTACTCGAAATACCGGGAAGCCGCTATTCCCTGATCGTCTTCGCATCAGGTATCTTGTCGGTGTGTATGTCGCTCGGGATCGGTTGGGCTTCCGATATGCTGCCTGGTCGCCGAACGATGATAGCGTTGCTGGCAACGGTAGCCGGAGCTGGCATTGGCGCCTTTGTTTTGTTCGGAACAGTCGCTCTCTTCATAATGTGCTGCGTGCTGTTCCTGCCTTTTACGTCTATCCTAACGCAGCAGTTCTTCGGTTATCTCCGGTCCCAGTCACTTGGCGTGGACAAACTTGAGGCGGAAAACCGGAATGCTCGAGGTAGAACCTTGTTTGCCACCGCATGGGTGGCCGCGCCAGGGATTTTTGTTGTGCTGCCGGGCGTTGATCCTTCCCGGCTGGCGTTCGCAACATCCGCCACCGCTTGCCTGATGGCCGCCTTGCTGTTTTCCCCGTTGATGGGACCGTCTTGGGATGCACCAATTAACGCCCAGTCACCTTCCAACACTCCCGAAAAGTCGCTAATCGGGACAACAGTCCTGATGATCATACCGCTCATGGGATGCGGTGTCCTGCGAGCGGCACCACGTCTTCAGCAGATCCTACTCGGTCCCATCGTTACACAGGAACTTCACGGCGCGTTTGCCCAGATCGGCTACTTAGCGGCTTTCACGGAACTTCTCGAACTGCCTTTGATACTGATGTGGGGCCGCTTGTTTCGCTATGTCTCGCGTCCGACCATGCTTTTGATCGGTTCAATAATGTTCAGTGGGTACTTCGTGACGCTATATTTTGCGACTTCGATGACCGCGATCTACGTCAGTTCAGCGGTGCTGGCGCTCGCGACCTCCGGAACGCTTTCAATCACCATCGGCTATCTCCAAAACCTTCTTCCTGATCAACCGGGTCTCGGATCCTCATTGATTTCGGTCGCCAACTGCATCGGTGTCGCCATCGCCGCCGCTACATTTGCTCCCTTTTCAGATGCGAAGGCCTTCACGAGTTGTGCTCTCGTTGCGGCAGTGGTCGTTGCTACGGGTCGAGCGGCAATCTGGCTGTGGGAAACTAGATCGACTTCCAATGCTGACGGCTGAGCAGAGGGGCAGATGCTTAGAGCTACCCAGGACGCCTTCAGCGTCGCCTCACTCGCTTCGCTCGGAATAGTCGTCGGGCAGCAGCTTTGTGTAGAACTGGTAAATCCGGGGAAATTTCACTACGCGAGAAAGGTGTGCGATCGCCTCAGTCGGAGGCAACCCCATGTACTTAAAATCCCGGGACAGTCTCCATCCGAATGACCTTGACGCTCTCACCGGCTTTTGCCGCCGGGGCGCCGGCTGGCCGAAACAGGAACGCATTCGATTGAGCGAGCAGGAAAAGCATCGAGCTGTCTTGCTGATCGAACGCTTTCACCTCCAAATTGCCGTCGTCAAAGGATACGACCGCCCTCAGATAATCGTCGCGGTCACCGGTTTGCGGGATAGATTTCTTGAGAAGAGCATTCTCGAAAATCGATCCCGTGTCTTCCGCCCCTGTCATTGCGGCGATCGCAGGCCGAAGAAATAGAAATGAACACACCATTGCGGAAACGGGGTTGCCGGGCATCCCGAGAACCGGGGTCGTTCCCAGTATTCCCGACATCAACGGCTTGCCCGGGCGCATCTTGATCTTCCAGAAATCGAAACTGAGACCAAGTGTCTGGAGCGCAGGGCGCACGCGATCATGGTCGCCGACCGAAGCGCCACCGCTGATGACGAGCAAATCCGCATCGAGTCCCGACAGGGCCGAAATAATCGCCTTGTCATCGTCGCCCGCGATCCCGAGATCGATCGGCAAAGCCCCCCAGGCGCGGATCGCCGCTTTCAACGCCGGCCGGTTGGCGTCGTGAATGGCGGTTTGGGACGCGGCTGAGCCATCGATCGCCAGTTCATCCCCCGTGGATAGGACGGCGATGCGAGGGCGCTGATACACCGGAACGGATCGATGGCCGGTGGCTGCGAGCAGCCCGATATCCCGCGCAGTCAATATCCGCCCGCGCCTGATGATTTCGTCACCAAAGGCAAAGCTCAGGCCGGCCTCTCGGATGTGAAGGTCGCGGGATGCGGCGGCCAGAAACCGCACGTCATCACCCGTGCGTTCCGTGTCCTCCTGGATGACGATGCTGTCGGCGCCCCATGGCACGGGTGCGCCGGTAAAGATCCGCATGCAGGTACCGGCTTCAAGAACCGGCACTTCCACAAGACCGGCCTTGGAAGCCCCCGACAATGGCAAAGTGGTGTCGGGAGCGGACACATCCCTTGATCGAACGGCATATCCATCCATGGCGGACACATCGAAGGGCGGCGACGTAACGCGCGACGTCATTGGTTGCGCAGTAACCCGGCCGATCGCATCGTCCAAGTCGATATGCTCAACGCCTTTCAGATGCACGCTTGCCTGAACGAGCGCGCGCGCATCTTCCACCGTTAGAGAGCTTTTTCCAAATTCCTCGCCGGCCATCGCGTGCCCTTTCGATCATTACGTCATCAATCTGGCCGAAGATGTCAGATGTCGTGGCGAAGCGCTATATCCCTGCAGACATAATGCGCCCATGCGGAGAGAGTGGCTCACGCCGATAATGCGTGACGCTACGGTATCGTTTTCGAGGGCCAGTGACCGACCTGATCTCCGCCCAATCATGCGGGCTGCGGATGAGAAACTGGCCACAGTAGACGTCGTCGCCGCAGAGATGAACGACGGCCTGGATGGGTTTGAAGGCCAGCCGGACAAACTCCGCCCCATCAGGGAAAAACACCAAAACATCGCTGTCTCCCATCATAAGCGTATAAGCGCGACGGCAGTCGAGCGCTCTGCCGCCCGGGTGCAGCTGGCCATGTTCTAAAAATGCGCTCTCGATGATAGTGGCATGGCCGACAAAGGCTATGGTCGAGCGCGCACGATAGTCGCAAATCTTGCGATGAACGCGCCATTCTCCCACCAGCATGCCAGGACGTGTCGGCACGTCACACCCCCCCAAAGACGGCGTCTTTATAGGCACAGATAACGTCAATCTTCCCACGAAGACGCCGCGACATAGGTCGCGGCAAGCGCCTCGATGCCTTCCTGATCCGTAGCGTCGAACCTGCCAGGCGTCGGGCTGTCGAGATCGATGACGCCGAACACCTGCCCGTCGCGAAACAGCGGCACGACCAGTTCGGACCTTGATGCCGCATCGCAGGCGATATGACCCGGAAAGGCGTGCACATCTTCGACGACGATCGATTGCGCCTTTTCGACTGCCGTTCCGCAAACGCCGCGTCCAACAGCTATCCGAACGCAGGCGGGCTTGCCCTGGAAGGGGCCGAGGAGAAGCTCGTCATCGCTATGAAGGAAGTAGAAGCCGGCCCAATTGAGATCAGGCAGCATTTGGAAAATCAGCGCCGAGGTGTTGGCTGCATTGGCGATTGGATCGCTTTCGCCGGAGAGAAGCGCATGAAGCTGGGATCCAAGCTCATGATAGATTTCCGGCTTGCCAATATCCGCAATCGTCTTTGCCTCGAACATGCGCGTCTCCTCGAAGGGTTCAGTCCTGTCGTCCCGATATCACGGGATGCCACCAGTGTTAATTGCGCGCGATAATATTGCCGCTTTCGCTGCCAAGTTCGGAGACGACAGCAACGATACGATCCAGCACCAAATTGGCAGCAGACGATAACTGGCGAACCGGCGCCGCACACACAGCCAGGCTCAGCGGCTTGATGATCGTGTCGCTCAACCTGATGAAGGCGAGTTCACCGGCCGCGACCTCGCTCATGACGTCGATCGAACTGAGGATACCAACACCGGCACCATTGGCGACAAGCGATTTGATCATCTGAATATTATCGGATGCGGTGGCAATCGTCAGGACCACTCCCGTTGCAGCGACGAGGGCGTCCACCTGTTCGCACAACGCCAGCGGCTCCGCTGGTGCGATCACCGGATAATCGGCGCAACGGTTGAAGCGGACGTTTTTCTGCTGTGCAAGCGGATGATCCGGGACGACTGCCAGACCGAGAGCTACATCGAAATGCGCATGCGCCTGTAAGTCCCTGGTCGTTCTCGGATTGAGCATGATCCCGAAATCGGCCTCGCCCTGTGCCAGGGCCGTGCCGACATCTATGTTATCCAGCACCTTCATCGTGAAAGAAATGCCCGGGAAGTCTTCGCGCATCTGCCGGATCACCTCCGGGACGAACCCCTTGGCCAGAGCATCGATGACGGCAATCGTCACATGACCGCGTCTCAGGCCACGCAGATCCTCCATCTGCGCCTGCAATCGGCTAAAATCCTTCGACCAGCTCTTACCGCTGCTCAACAACAACTCCCCGGCCGCCGTTGGTTTCAACCCGCTCGGCATGCGCTCGAACAGTGCGATCCCGAGTTCCTTTTCGGCCGTCAGGATCTGGCGATCGATCGCCGAGGCGGAGACGTTGAGATATTCCGATGCCTTCCGGATCGATCCGAGGCGTGCCACCTCGAAGAAATATTTCAGGAAGCGCGAGAAGACGAGCTGGCTCAAAGGTGTTCCATTTTTTGCAACGAGTATTGCGATTCAAAGATATTGATTTCAACACGGTGCGCAAGCACCTTCATGGAAGCAACTCCCACCTTTTGGTTTTCAGCCGGAAAGACGTCCATGACAGAGCATTTTGATGTCAACGAAGACCTGCCGCGCAACTGCACCTTCGAGCCGAAGGACTGGCATATTCTGGCTCGCCATTGGTATCCGATCGCACTCTGTCGCGACATCGGCGGGACGCCGGTTGCTGCCAAACTTTTGGACGAGACGCTCGTCATTTATCGCTCCGGCAATCAGATCGTCGTCGCCAACGACATCTGTCCGCATCGTGGCGTACCGCTCAGCATGGGGTCGGCCGATGGCGAGAGCATCATCTGCGCTTATCACGGCCTGCGATTTGGAGCGGGTGGTCGCTGCCATCATGTCCCGGCACATCCCGACATGCATATTCCGGAAAAGCTGCATCTGCGCACCTATCCCGTCGTCGAGCGCTACGGACTGGTGTGGACACGCCTGCGGCCGGCATCGACCGAGGATGTGGACGGCACGGCGGACACCACGATTGCGGATATGCCGCATTGGGACGATCCGGACTTCCAGCAGATCGTCTGTCCGACCATCGACATTTTCGGTTTTGCCGGCCGGCAGATCGAAGGCTTTCTCGATGTGGCGCATTTCGGGTTCGTGCACACAGCGACCTTTGGCGATGCCAACAACACCGTTGTGCCGCCCTATGTGCCCAAATTCAATCCAGCCGGCTTTGAAGTCGAATATCGAAGCTCCGTCGGCAATTATCCGATTGGCATCTCGGATCATGGTAGACCGGGCTTCGAATGGCTGCGGCACTTCCGAATGCATCTGCCTTTCACGGCGACGCTGACGGTGCATTTCCCGGGCGAGGCTCGCCTGGTGATCATGAACGCGGCTTCGCCGGTGTCGGCGAAGGTGACGCGGTTGTTTGCCCCGATCGCCCGCAATTTCGACAGAGGCCTGCCGATTCAGGATGTCTATGATTTCAACAGGCGGGTGTTCGAGGAAGACAAGGCGATCGTCGAAGCACAGAAACCGGAATGTCTGCCACTCGATCCGCTGCTCGAGGCGCATATCCCGGCCGACAGGAGCTCAATTGCCTATCGCCGCGGCCTGCGCGATCTAGGCTTGAGCCGGCTGTTTATCTCCTGATACTCGGCCGCCTGCGCCTCAATAAATCGGGACCATTGCGCGGCCAACCAGTTCACAGATAGCGGTCGAGAGCTGGACCGACGATGGCGAGAAGCGTGGCAAGAGCCGCAGAGCACTCAGCTTCATCGTCGGGTGCTTCAAACTCGGCAAGCTCGATGCCAACAATCTGGGCCACCGGGATGCGCATCAAAACCTCCCGAAGCTGACCCGGCGACAACCCGCCCTTGATCGCATAGGCGGCGGGTACGAAATTAGGCTCCAATGCGTCCCAATCGACGTGTATCCAGACCTTCGAGCCCCCGATAAAGTCGGCGACGGCCTCGGGCGTAACCTCCCCGGCCGCCAGCATGTGAACGCCGGCGCTGCGCAGAAGGTCAGCTTCCTCACCATCCACATCCCGAATGCCAGCAATCAGCACGTTTTCCGGCGCGATGCCGGCGCCGTGGCTGCTGTCCCAGAGGCCACATGCGGCAGCTAATACCATACCGCCAAGGTAACCAGAGCCGGTTATAAACGGCGTATTGAAATCTCCATGCGCATCGACCCAGAGGATTTTGGCGTCGGGTACAGAGGCAGCAAGTGCCGGAAGCGTTGCAAGGCTGGCCGAGCAGGTGTTGATCGCCAGCAGTGGAATGCGGTTGGCCTGAAGGGCACCGTCAACGGCGGCCTTGAGTCCAGCGAGCGTATCGCTGGCTTGCGGAAGAGCGAGCGACCAGCCGTCGCTCTGGTGCGGTTGCGGCGTTCCGACGATGGTTTGTTGAAGGCCGTATCGCTCGGCCAGAGCAGATGCCGTCACGGCGGCGCCGCGAATGGCGTTGGGGCTCCGGTCGGCAATTCTGCCCTGCGAGACAATCAAGTCGAGATCCTGCAAACGCATGCGGTACAATCCAGTTCGTGGCCCGGCGAGACCGCGAAGAGCGGCTCTGTCATCCTTGGCTTTGATCGATAATCGAAAACTGTGGGAACCGCGATATTCCATCAAATATAACGCCATGCAATAGTCTGCCGGTGCGTTCTCATCATGAAGAGGCAAGGGACTGGTATGCTGCGATTTCTGACCGTTCTGTCATTTGCAATTCTCGGCGTCCTGGCGACCGACGCGCAAGCTCGTATGATCACCGATGCTGCGGGCCGCAAAGTCGAGATCCCCGACAAGATCGTCCGCGTGCTGCCGGCCGGTCCGCCGGCATCTATTCTGGTCTATGTGCTGGCGCCGGACACATTGACGGGATGGGTGAGAGCACCGAGTGACGAGGAGAAGGCCTATCTGCAGCCGTCCGTCCGCGACCTTCCGGCCTATGGGCGGCTCACCGGAAAAGGTGGAACAGCGAATATGGAAGCTGTGCTTGCTGCCAAGCCCGATATTATTCTCGACGTTGGAACGGTGGACGCCACCTATGCCTCGCTTGCCGACAAGGTTCAGGCCCAAACCGGCATTCCCTATGTGCTGATCGATGGCAGTTTCGCCAAGTCGGGCGAGACACTGCGACTGGTCGGCGAGTTGCTTGGCGTTGAAGGCCGTGCAAAGCTGCTTGCAGACTATTCCGACACGGTCATCACGACGCTGAATGACAAACTCGGAGCGATCCCGACAGACAAGCGTCCCAAAGTCTATTACGGGCGCGGTCCCGAAGGGCTGGAGACCGGCCTCTCTGGATCCATCAACCTGGAAATCCTTGAAGCCACTGGTGCGACCAATGTCGCCGCAGCGGCGGGTACGGGTGGCCTGACCCAGGTTTCGCTGGAGCAGATCCTATCGTGGAACCCCGACACGATCCTGGCGGCCAGCGGCAAGTTTGCAAAGGCCGTCAAGAGCGATCCTCTCTGGGCCAATATCGAGGCCGTCAAAAACAAGCGCGTATTCGTCGCGCCGTCCCTGCCCTTCGGCTGGTTCGATTCCCCGCCCGGCATCAACCGGCTCATCGGCATCGCGTGGTTGGAAAAGCTCTTCTATCCGCAGTCCTTTTCCGATGATCTCCCCGCGGAGGTTCATGCGTTCTACAAGCTGTTCTATCAGGTCGACCTTACCGACGACCAGGTGGTGACGCTGTTGAAGGGCGCCTTGCCAGGATCGCAATGACGACTTCAGCGACGCAGCCGCGCAAAGGCGGCGCATGGATGTGGCTTGGCCTTTGTGGCGTGCTCGCTTTGTCGATAACCTCGATGATGGTCGGAAAATACGGCGCCGGACCAGTCGTCCTCTTTGGAACGGCAAAGGCCGCGCTGACAGGCGGGGATGTCGATCCGATTTTATCGACCGTGCTTTGGAATGTCCGCCTGCCTCGTGTTCTCGCCGGCCTTTGCGTCGGCGCGGCACTTTCGGCAGCCGGCGCAACCTACCAAGGACTGTTTCGCAACCCGCTGGTCTCTCCCGATATTCTCGGCGTCTCCGCCGGTGCCAGCCTCGGCGCGGTCCTCGGCATTTTCCTGTCCCTGCCCGTCATTGCCATCCAGTTGCTTGGCTTCGCTGGCGGTCTCCTTGCCGTCACTGCCGTCTATGCAGTTGGCGCCACCATACGCGGACGCGATCCGGTACTGACCCTGGTGCTTGCCGGCGTCGCGATCGGCGCGCTTGTTGGTGCAGGCATTTCGCTGATCAAGATCCTCGCCGATCCCTATGATCAGCTCCCGGCGATCACCTATTGGCTGCTCGGCAGCCTGACGGCCGTCACTCGCTTTGACGTTCTTTCCATTCTGCCGGCCCTGATCATCGGCGTTATTCCGCTCGTCCTGTTGCGCTGGCGCATGAATGTGATGACGCTCGGCGATGATGAAGCCCAGACCATGGGCATTGATACGTTTCGCACACGGGCACTTCTCATCGCGGCCGCAACGCTGATCACGGCTGCATCGGTGTCCGTGACCGGGATCATCGGCTGGGTCGGCCTGATCGTTCCCCACATTGCCCGTATGCTTGTCGGACCAGACTTTCGAAAACTGCTGCCCGCCTCGATGATGCTCGGTGGCGCCTATCTGCTTGTCGTCGACATGCTGGCGCGCAGCATTGCGCTGATCGAAGTCCCACTGGGCATCCTGACCGCCGCAGTCGGAGCGCCCTTCTTTCTCTGGTTGCTGGCGGCTGGCAAAAGGGGTTGGCAATGACGCTTGATCTCCGCGCGCTCCACTTCGGCCATCGCCAACGCGCGATCGGCAGTGATGTCACCGTCTCTGTCGCAAAAGGCGAAGTTCTGGCGCTGCTTGGGGCCAACGGAGCCGGAAAGACCACGCTGTTCAAAACCGTACTTGGTCTGTTGCCGGTTCAAGCCGGAGAAGTCCTTCTCGATGGAAGACCGCTCTGCGGCTGGTCGCGTCGCGAGCGGGCCGAGCGCATCGCCTACGTCCCGCAAGCACATGCGGCGCTGTTTCCGTTCACCGTTCTCGATATCGTACTCATGGGACGGACCGCACACCTGGCACCTTTTGCATCGCCCGGTCGGCATGACCGGGATATTGCGCAAGACGCTTTGGCCGATCTTGGAATGGAGCATCTGCAAGACAGGCCCTATACCGAGATCAGCGGCGGCGAACGCCAGATGGCCCTGATTGCGCGCGCTCTTGCCCAGCAGCCTGAAATCCTCGTGATGGACGAACCGACTGCGAACCTCGACTACGGCAATCAGGTGCGACTGCTTTCCCATATCCGGCAGTTGGCGGTGCGCGGGATTTCAGTCATCCTGTCGACGCACAATCCCGATCACGTCTTCATGGTCGCCGATCGCGTTGCCCTTCTTTATGAAGGCAAACTCGCTGGGCTTGGGCCGACGGCAGAGGTTCTGACGCCCGAAGCGCTAAAACAGCTCTATAATATCGACGTGGTCGTCGGCTCGATCGAAGGCAGTGAAGCGCGGCTTTGTGCGCCACGTTTGAATTCAACAACAGATGGAGGAACGGATGGTTCGTGAGAATGAAATCCGCGAAAACGAGGTCAGTGTTGATCCGCCGCAGGCAACGGATGCCGGTCTGGTCTTCATCGGCCGCATCTCCACGCCCTGGACGTCGCGCATGGAAACGCCACGGCAGGGCCGTCTTGACGGCCCGATCTGCAGGATCGAAATTTTCGAGCCATGGGTGTCGGCGCTGCGGGGCGTAGACGCCTTCGAGCGGCTGGAAATTCTTTATTGGCTCGACCGGTCGCGGCGCGATCTCGTGCTGCAAAGTCCGGCAAGCAACGGCAAGGTGCACGGCACGTTTTCGCTGCGCTCACCCGTTCGACCAAACCCGATCGGCACGTCGATCGTCAAGTTGGAGGCCGTCGAAGGCGCGACACTTCTGGTGCGCGGGCTCGATTGTCTGGACGGCACGCCGTTGATCGACCTAAAGCCCGACCGCACCCTGTTCAAGCCGATCGCACCACCGCAGCCGGGCGATTTCCAGACCGGCGACGATGGCACTGCTCCTTACTGCCAGAAGGCCTGAACATGTCAGTCGACGCCGACCATCACGTCGGACGCCTTGATGATGGCGTAGGCCGATCCGCCGACGGCCAGTCCGAGTTCATCAACAGCCTGGTTGGTGATCGACGACGTGATGATGGCGCCGTTGCCGATGTCGATCCGGACGTGCGACGTCGTCGCACCCTTGGTTACTTCGACGATCTTGCCCTTGATCTGATTGCGTGCGCTGATTTTCATGGTGTTCTCCCTGGGACGCTGTCTCGGTTTCAAAAAAGCCAAGGCTTATTGTGATCGATTAAGCATTGCCATAACCCGCCAACTCGAACAACAGCCGTAAACTAGGTGCCTCATGTCTGACCCTGCGACCATTCATCTCTTTTCCTATGGAACACTTCAGTTGGACAGTGTCCAGATGGCGTCGTTCGGCCGGCTATTGCATGGCTCCGACGATAGCATGCCCGGGTTTCGCAAAGAAATGGTCGAGATCACCGATCGGGATGTCCTGGAAAAGAGCGGCGAGCGCTACCATCCGATCGTTCTTCTCTCCGGCAATCCCGATGACGAGGTAACGGGCAAAGTGTTCCGGATCACGGCCGAGGAGCTGGCTGCGGCGGACGCCTCTGAGGTGTCGGATTACAAGCGGATAGAAGTGACCCTGAAATCCGGCATTCATGCCTGGGTCTACGTCAAAGCCTGAGTGGCTCTCGCATAACCAAAACTGAAATCTCGATCGGAAACGCAATGCACTATGGAATGTTCAAGCAATATGATCCGGCTGCGATGCGCACGCTGATAGAGACGTTTCCGTTCGCGACGATCGCCATCAATGGCGAGAACGGCCCCCTGATTGCCCAAGCACCCCTTACCTTCCGGCCGAACATAGGAAAATTCGGCGCCGTGGATTTCCATCTCGCGCGCGAAAACGCCTTTACCGCGGCACTCGATGATGATGTTGACACCACGATCGTCGTGAACGGTCCCCATGCCCATATTTCGCCAAGCTGGTATACCGGTCGGTTTGCAGGCCCAGACCCGGATCGCAGCCGCACGGCGCCGACGTTCAATTATGTGAGCGCCGTTCTCCAAGGCAAGATCGAGATCCTGGGCGAAGATTCGCTTCATCGGCAAGTCGAAGATCTGGTCAACGACCACGAGCCGGCCGATGGCTGGAGGTTCGAGGAAATCGATCGGCAGCTGTTTGAGAGCTGGTGCAAGATGCTGGTTGGCGTCCGCGTGGAGATCGACAGTTTCGATATGACCGCCAAAGTCAGTCAGGATCAGGCTCCCGCCGACAGAGTTGGGATCACGATGGGTCTTCTGGGTCGCAGCGCATTCGCGGACAAGGCGATGGCGACAATTGTGGACCGCTTCGATGGCTCGCCCGAAGCGCTGGTCAATGCGTTGTCACGTGCGAGACTTGACGGCGAGTAGACGCTTCCTCCGCCAACGGTAGCAGTCGTCCGCAGACGTTCCCTGCATCGCTTGCGCGTTACGGCCAAAGACGTTCTCGCACCCAATCCAGACCGACACGGCGGTAAAGAAGCCGCTGATGACGTCGCTCCGCGTCGCCTTGAAAGAACTCGACGTCTCGTTGCACCACGCAAAACACCGCCCAATTTTGAGCGATCAGACCGGGATGATCGGTAATGCGCTGCCGCGCTTGGGCGGTCTGGGCTACAAGGTCGTTTGAGAAAAGCAGAACATCGCTCTGGCGGGCAAGCAGTGCTGCCGCTCGTGATCCGATAGGACGTGCCAGAAAATCAGTGTTCCGTTCGGCGGATCCCGCGTTCACAGCGGTGCCGCGAATGCGGACCTGTCGGCCCAACTGAGGCCAATAGAACGTGAGCGCGACGTTCGGGTTGGCTTCGAGTTGACGGCCCTTCGGTCCCGACATCGTGGTCGCAAAATGCCAACCTCTCTCATCAAGGTTCTTCAAGATCAGAACGCGGGCGTCCGGACATCCCTCCTCATCGACCGTCGATAGCGTCATCGCATGCGGCTCTGTGACACCTGCATCAACGGCATCCTGGAGCCAGGACACAAACAGGGCATCAGGCTCGTCCGGCGCCGCGTCAGGTTCAAAGGGCGGAAATGGTCCGGCGAGAGATTTCAGCGCACGCAAGGCCTGTTTCATCGCAATGTCTATCACGGCTGACCCACGATCAACCGCAACGAGCCTTCGAAGTGAGGCTGAGCCCTAAGATGGCCGTAGCGGGCATCCCAGGTGCCGTTTTGAAGATCACGGGTGAGATCCGTCACGAAACGGTCGCCGACCGCGGCATCGACAAAGCTCCAGGCGGAATTGGCAAGCCGTGCGCCGGGATCGAGGAGTCGTTCCGGTCGGCCATAGTATCCCTCGCTAAATCCGTCGGTGCAATGCAAGGGGATCGGAACCGCAACAACCTGGGCACCGCTTCCACCAAGGCCGTCGCTGATCGCCTGCAGTGATGGATATCGCAGGGCTTCGGTCGTGATCACCTCCGGGGCATAGGCGTGAAGCCAGGAGTTTTCCAGTTCTTGCGGGTCGCAGCTCAGCACAAGCACCGGGCCTCGCGTCACGCGGCGCATTTCGGCCAGCCCAGCCCTCAGATCCGGCCATTGGTGCACCGTGAATGTCGCCATGCTCGCATCGAAGCTCTTATCAGTGAAGGGAAGCCGTTCGGCCACCGCGTCGACAGCTGGAGGCAAATGTGAAGGCCGTTGCGCTCGCATCGACGCGGAAGGTTCGACGGCCGTAACCTCCCGGTCGATCGGCTCGTAGGATCCGGCACCAGCACCAACATTCAGCACTGTTTTGGAATCGCCGAGCGCCGCGCGGATAAACTCCGCAATTTCGGGGTCAGGCTGCCGGTATCTCGTGTAATCGACACCGATGAGGCCGTAATTGGCATCACCGGCGCTTCCGTCTTGGTGTCTGTCCAACATGGTGGATATCCTTTTGGCGGTTATGACCGGTGCTGATGACAAGCGGACGCAACACGGAAGGTGCGAAGCCGAAACGCGTTCCGCTGCAACATCCATTGTTCCATTCATAACCATTCCGGGATCGAATGAGATGAAGAAACACTATCAACTCATCCGAGAAAACCGATATGATCGAACAAACGTTGTTCGGAAAACGCACATGGCTCGCCGCATACCTTCATTGAACGCCTTGAGAGCCTTCGAAGCGGCCGGCCGCCATGGGCGCATGACATTGGCGGCCGGAGAGCTGAACGTCACGCACAGTGCCGTCAGCCGTCAGATCCAACATCTGGAAGCTATCCTTGGCGTTCCTCTGTTCGAGGGCCCGAAAAACAATCTTCGGCTCACGGAAGCTGGGACAACACTCTTATCAGGATTGGTCACCGCCTTCGACCAAATCGACCTATCCGTGCGTGCCGTCGCTGACACGCAAGACGGACCGCTCGATGTATCCTGTCCAGGGACATTCACGATGCGGTGGCTCATTCCACGGCTCTATAAGTTTCAGGCGGAGCACCCGACAATCGAGGTTCGCCTTACCGCCTCGTCCCGGCCGGTAGATTTTGCCCGGGATGGATTCGACGTGGCCATTCGTGTTGGAAGTGCGCCTTGGCCCGCGGGCGCCGATGTCATTCCGTTGTTCCCGGAACAGACCGGTCCGGTCATTGCGCCATCGCTGCTACAGTCAGTGAGCAAGGATTTTAAGGGCGTACCTCGGCTGCATACCAGAACCCGGCATCAGGCATGGGATGACTGGCTGTCGCGATCGGGTGCAGCGCTCGGCAGTGGAGCGCGCGTGGAATACGAGCACTTCTATTTCATGCTGGAGGCAGCGAGCGCAGGCCTTGGCGTTGGCATCGCACCGTGGCCATATGTCACCGACGATATCAGGTTCGGCAAACTGACAGCACCGTTGGGCTTTCTGGAAAGCGGACATGAATATGTGGCACTACGGCGGGCCACGCGAAGCAAGAAATCATCCATTTTTTGCGATTGGATAGCACAGGAAGCGCAGGATTTTCATGGATTTGTCCCAACATTGCCCACGAACCCTTGATTCAGTCCACGGACGCCTTGAGCGGTATCGAACCCGCGACCACCACTCTCCGGCTCTTTAGGCCTTGATTTTCCGACCCTCAACCACGCTAGGGTTGGAAACGCCGCTTAGGCCGTTAGTGTATGTCGGTTCGCCCGTCCGCATTCACTTGAAACAGACTTGAGAATCTTGCGCGCTTGCTGACGGCGCACCAAAAGATGCTCCAGGCTGGCATTGCTGCCGATACGATGATCCATGATCGCGTCAAGGTTCGGCATACTGGCTCCGGCTTGGAAGCAAGTGTAGGTGCCTTCCATCATTGGGTAAGGTTTGCGCACGCCTGCAAAATATACCGGGGGTGGATGCACCGAAGTCATCTGCTATGCAACGCTTCGACCGCGTGAACGAAGCTCTCGATTTCGTCATCCGTATTGTAATAATGCGGGGATGCTCGAACGACCGCGGGCAAATGGCGCGCCGTCGCATCAAGAAGTGTGCTCGATGGTGAGGAAACACTCACGTTGAAGCCCAATTGTGAAAGCTCCGCCTTTACGGTTGTCGCATCGCGCTTCTCAACCGAGAACGAAACGATGGAGACCGGGTTGCGACCAAGGTCATGGATGACAATCCCGGGCGCAGCTCGCAACCCTTCTCGCAAACGGGCGGATAGGATGCTGCAGCGTGTCTCGATATCCTCCAGACCTAAGTTTAGGGCATAATCGACAGCACGGCCTAGTCCAAGGCGGGCGGCGTAGTTGTTTTCCCAAGTCTCGAACCGCCTGGCGTCACGACGCAACTCATAGCGGTCGGGGGTAACCCACGGTGCGGCAAAGTGATCGATCATGGGCGGATCCATCGTAAGCATAAGGTCGCGGCGGACATAAAGAAAACCAGTGCCGCGTGGGCCGCGCAAAAATTTGCGACCGGTAGCAGTCAGAATATCGCAGCCGAGTTCATCCACTCGTGTGGGCATCTGACCAACGGCTTGGCAGGCGTCCAGCAGATAGATTACGCCGCGACGCCGTGCAATCTCGCCTACCGCTGCGGCCGGATTGCGAAGGCCGCCGTTTGTCGGCACCCATGTGATTGCGATGACTTTGACGCGTTCGTCGATCATATGCTCGAGGGCCTGGGGGTCCAATACACCGTCAGCATCATCCGGGATGACTTCAATTATGGCGCCTGTGCGCCTGGAGACCTGCAGGAAGGCCACATAGTTCGCGGCATATTCCGCCCTAGTCGTTAGGATACGGTCTCCGGGTCTAAATGACAGGGCATAGAACGCAAGCTGCCACGCCACAGTGGCGTTTTCCGTGAGCGCAATCTCGTCACGGCTGGCACCGAGGAGGCGTGCGACGCTATCATAGACACCATCAAGTTCTAAAGCCGCCTCGCTGGCCGCTTCGTAGCCACCGATCTCCGCTTCACGGGTCAGATAACCGAGCATGGCGTCCAATACCGGTTGCGGCATCAATCCTGAGCCAGCATTGTTCAGGTGGATACGATGAAGGACACCCGGCGTCTCGCGCCTGACTTTCACGACGTCTATGGTCATCAGATCTCCCAAAGGCTGGCCTAGTGCTGGTCTCCCGACTGCGATGCTAAGCAATATGCTGATGCAATCGATCCTACCACGTAATGAGCGGCGCCTTGCGCAACCACGTATCTGCGGCGAGTTGCTGCACGACGAACTCCGCGACATCGGCTCGGGCGATGGTTCCGCCATGGACAAAGGACAGGTCGGTCAACGCTTTGATATCACCACGCGCCGGTTTGTCATTGAGCACCGTCGGCCGAACGATGGTCCAGTCGAGTGTGCTGGCACGGATCGCATCTTCCTGGCGGTTCTTGTCTTCATAGACCTTGCGCAGCATCAGGGGCAAGGAAAACACGATCGAAGAAGAATCCGCCATGGCCACGGCTGTCGCCGGCGCCAAGGCCGGTGATGCACACCAGGCGACGGATATTCTGCTGCTCCATGACGCCGACCAGTGCGCGGGTCGCCGTCGAGAGCAGGGTCACTTCCTTGAACGGGCTCATGGCGGTGCCCAGCGAACTGACGACAGCGTCGCAGCCGGCGATGGCGCGGGTGAGTGCTGCGGGATCGCGGGCATCGCCTTCGATCAACTTGACGTCAGCAAGGTCAGCGGCTTTCGCCTTGGAGCGAACGAGAGCGACGACCTCGTATCCCTTTGCAATGGCTTTGATGACAATTAGCCGGCCGGTGGCGCCAGTGGCACCCAATACAAGAATTTTCATGACAAATCTCCGAAGTTGTGCTGATGGATTGCGAAGCATCAATCCGACGCCGCTGGGGTAAATTAGTGAGGGTTAGTTATCGATCCACCGCGCTGCGGCCTCCGCCGTATCCTGGGGACGGGTGTTGAATGCGATTGCCGCCTTCGGGGCACTTTGGTGAATCGCGTTGACGACCTTCTCGAAGAACAGCAATCCTTTGGGCGGGATGCGCAGGCCGCCACCGATCACGACGCAATCATAGTCCACACTCGCCAGCTTCGCGGCCAATGTTGCAATACCACTGTCATCGGGAGCGATCATGCAGATGTCGGCGCCCCAGCCGCGCTCGGTCATGGTCGTCTCCGCAATATCGATGCCCGCCTGGATTTTTTCGGCATCGAACCCCGGTGGCAGGGAGGGATCGGAAAAGTCGACGGTGTCTGGCTTCTGGCCTACAAACAATACGCGTGTCATGATCAAGCTCCTTTGAGCGGGTTGGAAGGCACGGCCTCGGCGTCCGGGACATCGAGCCGCTGGCGAAGGAAATCAGCGATGGCATTCACTGACTTCTCGGCTGCGCGAAACTGGCCGAGGGAGGATTGGAAGACATGCGGCATGCCCTCCCAGACCGACAGCGTGATCTCCACGCCTGCCGCTTGCGCCAAGTCGGCGTAGCGGATGGAATCGGAGAGCAGCACTTCGTCGTCGCCGACATCGATGCGAACAGGCGGCAGACCGTTGAGTTGGGCGTAAAGCGGCGATGCCTTGGGATGCGTGGCATCCTGGCCCTGAAGGTACATGTCGGCAAAACCCTGGAGGACGCAGCGCGTAAAGATCGGGTCCTCCTCCTCCCGCGTCTCGAAGCTCTCGCCGGTGAGTGTCAGGTCAGCCCAGGGCGACATCACTGCTGCGCCGACCGGCTGCACCACGCCCTTCGTCTTGTCGGCGGCAAGGATCGACAGCAGCGACAGCGTCAGGCCACCGCCCGCCGAATCCCCCACGACCACGATCCGCGCAGTCCCGTCCGCCACAAGGCCGCGATAGGCGGCGACCGCATCGTCGATCGCGGCGGGAAATGGATGCTCGGGTGCAAGGCGGTAGTCCGGCACGAAGGCATCAACGCCGACGCGTGCGGCGATCTGGCCCGCGAAATGGATCAGCGCCTGTGCCGAGCCGAGCACATAACCGCCACCATGAAGATAGAGGATGCGCGCGCCCGGCCGTGCATTCACTGGGCGAAGCCAGAAGCCCGCAATACCGCCGACCGTCGCGGCCTCTACTTGGACATCCGCCGCAGAGGGTGTTGCGGCAAACATGGCGTCGAACATCGGCCGCGCCTCCGGGCCGAGCGGCTCGCCCTTATGGGCCGAGGCGGCCTGTCGCATTGCTGCTAGGGCCGGAGCGTCGTCGGCCAAGAGGGGGTGGATCGTCATCATCGCAGGTCTCCTGTGCTGGGGAGTATGGTGTGAGCTCAGCCAATCGTCCACTGGGCAGCGGCATCCCGGGCAAAGGCGGCATATGAGCGCGGGGCGCGCCCGAGCAGCTTGGTCAGGCGAGCGATGTCGTCAGCACTCGCGACAGCACCTTCGGTCTGGTACCGACTGAACATCAGGCGCAGGTCGAGCGCGTGCCAGGCGGGCAGCATGGTCTTCATGCGCTGCTCCATGACGACGAGATCGTCGCCGCCATGGCGGATCGTACGGCCGAGGGTTTCGCTCCAGATTGTGGCAATCCCTTCACCGGTCAGGCTGTCCGGACCGATCAAAGCGTAGGTCTCGCGGCCAAGCGGGGTCGCTGCCTGTTCACGGCGAACCAGCTCGATCGCGGCGGCCTCGCCGATATCGCGGATATCGACCATCGAGACGCCCTTTCCGCCGATCGGCGAGGCATAGATGCCGGCGTTCAGCAGTCCGTCCTTCTGACGAAGATCGTTCTGGATGAAATAGGCGGGACGCAGAATGGTCGCGGGGAGATCAAGCGCTTCGATCATCCGCTCGACCGTGTACTTGCCGGCAAAATGCGGCACGTCGGCATAGGCGTCGCCGCCGAAGACCGAGAGATAGACGATGCCCTTGACGCCGGCCTCGCGGGCGACCGTCAGGGTCAGCATGGCCTGTGTCAGTTCATCGGCGACGTTGGGGGCAAGCACGAACAGAGTGCTGACCCCTTGCAACGCCGCGCGCACCGAATCTGGGTCGGCGAGGTCGCCGCGGACCGCGGTCACGCCAGCGGGAAGCTGGGCCGTCTCGGGCGAGCGCGTCAGGGCCCGGACATCGACGTTGCGCGTTTGAAGATGGGCCAGGACCTGCAACCCGATGGTTCCTGTGCTGCCTGTAACGAGAATGCTCATGTCGAAATCTCCCTTGTGTTGGTCAGGTTGTGTTGGTGTGCGTTGCGTCTGTTGATGAAGATAGCTGTTTCATCGCCGCGGAGAAGATGCCAATATCGAGATCCACTGTCTCGAATACGGAACACTTACATGGACCTTCAAGCCTTGTCAGATTTTGACCTCGTCGCTGCTCATGGTGGGTTTGGCCGCGCCGCCCGCGTTTCCGGCCGCTCCAAACCAACGCTGTCGCGGCGGGTCGCCGAACTGGAGGAGAGCCTCGGTGTGAGGCTGATCGAGCGTGGGTCCCAGCCCCTGCGATTGACCGATGAGGGACGGGCGCTTCACGAGCGAACCCATGGACTGCTGAGCGAAATCGCAGAGGCCGGTGAGGCGGTCGTGCTTGGCGCATCGACCCCGAGAGGAAGACTACGGGTGAGCGCGCCCGTCGTCTTCGCGCATGTCGCGCTGCCCCGGATCGGCGCGCGGTTTGCTCTGGCCTATCCCGAGGTCCAGCTCGAAATCGTCGCTGAGGACCGAAAGGTCGATCCGGTCGAAGACGGCTACGATCTAATCATCCGGATCGACCCGTCACCGGACGAACGCCTCGTCGGCCGCCGCTTCCTCAACGATGAACGTCTGATCGTGGCGCCGCCAGCGATGCCGCGTCCCGTTCCGATCATGGATGGCAACGAAGTTGCTGTGAGGGCCGTTCTGCTCTCCGCAACACCGCCCGGGACCCTCTGGCGGATAGGCTCCGGACTGAAGGCCGAAATCGTCCTGCAGCCGAACCCGGTTCTCCGCCTCTCTTCGCTGCTGATGGTTCGCGATGCCGTGCTGGCGGGCGCCGGTGCGGCCATGCTGCCCAAACTCCTCGCTGCCGACGATATCGAGGCCGGCAGGCTTGCCTATTGGGGAACGCATGCCGGACCGCCCGTGGAGATCTGGGCGCTACAGAGCTCACGCCGCCTGGTCGGCGCCAAGGTGCGGGCATTCCTCGAGGTGGTCGGGAGCGCATTTCCGAACAAGGCCTTCGTTGCGCTGCCGGGATGAGCGCAAAAGTGCCGCGCCTTAATACTCAATCACCTTTGCTGAGCGCGTGCCGACTCAGCGGCTCGTGTCTTAGCGCACTCGATTGTCGTGAATGGTTGCGAGAAGCAGGACCGCCCACTGCGCCAACTGCCGCATGGCTCAGACAGCGATAATCCGAGTTCGCTCAACGCATATTCCACCTGCGGTGGCGTGGTGGCACAGACAGTCCTCTCGACCATACCGTCGCGCTCCAGTGTCTTCAATCAGGATAGCGAATGGTAAACTATAGAATGCTTACGCAAGTTATTTCCCGCAAGTTCACTGCAATAGCGCCGGCGTAGATAATCCGATCGTAATCATTCCTGTGCATGACTGCCTCAGAAGTTCAGCTCCGAGATCCGAAGGAAACCACTGCTTGGCGGCGCGATTTATCCAGTTGAAGCTCGTCGGCCCAGTCCTTGCTGGGCTGGCTATGCTTATCACCGGGCTTGCAGCGATCCCCTACTACGGCGTGGAGACCGTTGACGCCAATGCCCGCAGTCAACAGGAGACCTTGGTCGAGCGCAATGTTGCAATGTGGATCGGCGACGTGGAGTTCTCGCTGACCGCCTGGACCATCTGGGACGAAGCCATTGCCAAGTTGGACAATAGCTTCGATCGCGATTGGGCGGACCGAAACATAGGTGCATCGCTGATTGGCACTTCCCGTACGCGCTCGATGGTGGTTCTCGATCGAGACAATGTGGTCATCTATGCGCGCACGGACGATACCGTGAAGCATCTTCCCTTCTTCGCCAGGGGAACCGACGCATTGGTGCGAGACGCAGGTAAGTTGGTGGCCCAAATCCGCGACCAGGAGCAACACCGTCCAGAAAAGGCCGGTATCCCATCGCCCATTGCGATCAGCCATATAGAAGCAATCGGTGACGAGGCTGTCCTTCTGACGGCAAGCCTTTTCCAACCGGATTTTGGAACGTTCCGACCACTGGCCTCGCGCGCTCCGATCCTTATCACGGCGATGCCGATCGGGGGCACGCTTCAGGAGTTCTTCGGCAAACGCTTCCTTTTGAACGACCCAAGGATCACGCCACTCGCCGCGGTCACCGCCGACAGGGCTCGGGCTGAGATTGCCGTCAGTCCCGAGGGAGAAGTGGAAGTTCTGTCATGGCGGCCGCCGACGCCCGCTGCAGACCTCGTTCATCAGTCGCTTCCGCTTATCATTGCAGTCGTCGGAGTTCTAATGGTGGGGGCTGCGGCCTTCGTTCGCATATCTCAGGCGGCGGCTAGAAATCTTGTCGGACAGGAACAACAGATGCGCCATGCGGCGACACATGATTTCCTGACCGGCCTTTCCAACCGCTCGGTACTTCACGATGACTTCGCGGCGCTTTCTCGAGAGGGCCCGTTCGTCGTTGCATGCCTGGACCTCGACGGCTTCAAAGCCGTCAACGATGTGCATGGCCACGCTGCAGGTGACGAGGTGCTTAAAACCGTCGCGGATCGCCTGCGTTCGGGGATTCGTCCGATCGACCGGCTCTTCCGGCTGGGTGGCGACGAATTCGCCATATTCATGCCGGGCGTCTCGATCCTGGACGCCGAGTTGGCTTGCCAGAAATTGTCGCAATCGCTGGCAAGTCCAATGCGGTTGATCAACTGCGAAGCAATCGTCGGGGCGTCATTTGGGTTGAGCGAGGTGAATTCTGCGGGACCTGACTGTGACGAGGCCTTGCGGTCTGCCGATGCCGCCCTCTACAAGGCCAAGTCGCTTAGCCGCGGAGGCGTGATTTCGGCCTCCACCCCACCTGTCCGGCTAAGGCTGGTCGATCGCAGCAGTTGATGGGATACGAACCAACAACCCGGGAAATCTAATTGCGCTAAGTCACTGAGAAAATTGAAGCAGATGTTACCTAATTGTAAGCGGTGTTTTGCCCGCACATTGACCAAACTCGATTGGCCATTCGGAAAAATGCCGCGACGACCTTGATGGCAAGAATGCGCCAAAAACGGACGTAGATGCTCGGTTAGGAAGCCGATCATCGCCTGCCGATGTTCTTCTCCGTACAATAGTCCGCTATCCAAATGCGCCTCTCATGCTTGTGCTCTAAACGAGCGTAGCAACCAAGGCGCGATCCCCGACACATTGCCAAATGAGACGAGGCGGGAACGAACTTGGTCGAGGATGTTTTTCCAAGTTCGCCGTCATTTGACTAAGAGACTGTAACTGCGCGCTAATTCGGGATTCCATTTGACAACGTGCTACTCCTGGAACATTCTGTTAATGCGAATCGGAGATTATGTGTTGATCTCTTAGCTTCCAGCGCCTATCTCCGGCAGCCAAACAACTGGAATAAGTAATGACCGCAGCAATCGTACGCCACCCTATCCTTCCTTGGAAGCCGGCTTCCCGCCCCCCCCAGGAGCCGAATAACCGCAAGGGCTGCAAGTCCTGATCAGAACTCACGGAAGCGCCGCTGCCAACCAAGCGCCAAGTACATCTCAGCGAAGCCTCGGTACATGCTTTCCACCTCAGCAAGGACCTGCTGCTGGATTTCCAGTCCTTCTTTGACTTCTTTCTCATCGCCGAAGACGACCTTGAAGGCGCTCTCGGTCGATTTTAGCGCGGTCTCGTCCGGCGCCTCTGGATCGCCGGCTCTCGAACGCACCTCGCCCAACAGTACTTCGATCTCTTCTCGGACTCTCTGCGCTGGCTGCGAGATCGAGGCTTCGATCAGATAGTTCGCCAGATTGAGGCGGGGGATCAGGCAGCGCGGATCTTCGGCGTGCTCGTCGAGGAACCGACGTACACTGGAGATAGCGTCGTCTATCCGGTTGGTCTGGTGGTAGGAGGCAGAAGCGAAATGCAAGTAATCAAAGTCGTCTGGCTCGTCTTCTTCGCGCCAGTCTTCCAATGCACGTTCCACCAAGTTACCTAGCTCGTTGTCGATCCTAAACGAAGCAAGGAACACAGTTAAGCTCAGCCGTAGTTGGGCAGCGTCAGGCTTCACGGATTCGATAAGCTCTACGGCGACCTTCATGTTCTTGTCGTCGCGTGCACATGCGGCCAGATAGGACGAGTTCTCCTCGATATAGTCGAGACAGATCTTATACCGGGCCTCGACTTCGCTATCGTGAAAGTCGTTCCACAATCGGAGGGTCTCCATCAAGGGAATCCGAGCGGCTATCCTCAGCCGTTCCAACGGTCTGGTGCCCTCCAGGATCGCGTCGCGGAGCGTCTCGCTTTGGACCTCGATCGCCTGAAGGCTGTTGCCAAAACTTTCCATCAGCGCCTTAAGCTTGGGGTCGAGGACGCTGCCGGGTTTGTAAGTCAGGTCATGCAACTTGGCGCCCCAAGCGTCGTGGAGCATGGTTTTGACCTGCACTTCGGCCTTGAGCCTGGGACGCATGGAGTCTGTGGATACAACCTTGACATGCGTTGCGTGGTAGCCCTTCTCGCGATGGATCTTTTCGAGGACGGTACCGCCTCCCGTAACTTCGTAAGGTTCCAACGCCAATTTGTACTCGGCGAGCCTGCTCTCGAACACGTCGAGGAAAAGACCTATGCGGTCCGAGTAGTAGACGACCACAGTGGCGCCGACGATGTCGACCATCTCGCGAAGCTGGAAGTCGCGGTTCTCTGCGCGCTTTTCAATCAGTTTGCCCGCGATCTTGATTACGTCCTTTGTGTCGCGATGGATTTGCTTCTTCTTGCGAGTGTAGATCTCGAACACGGTCTCCTTGCCGACTGCACGCGCCGCCTCCTGGGCCGCAGAAACCATATCGCCCAGAAGTTCGTGATATGGCGTGTCGTATCTTTCCATGAACTCGCGGGCCTCGGCCATTGCCACGTCCATCTCCAATGTGACCCCGCCCGGGCTGAATCCTTCTACGCTCGGCGAAGTCTCTATCAAGCGGCAGGGAATGTCCGGCCATCCCGAATAGAGGGCGTTGATGAAGGTGGAATTGCCCTCTACTACCACGGTCGAGCCGCCTCGGCGCTCTATCACGACAGGCTCCCGCTTTTCTATCTCGCCCGCAGCCGCTTGCTTCATGTATCCGCAGGCATTGGGAACACCATCGGCCCGAGCCCGCGTCGAGAGAAGTCTCCTGATCGGCATCAGTACGTGGTTCTGTTCCATCTTGAAATAGTCGACGTGGCCGTATGGGAGCTTGGTCAGTTTAGCGGTGTCGACCTGGACGGTCTCGATCCCCTCGGAGGTCCACACGGGCGCAATTAGCATATCTCTATCCACAGGCGTTGAAGCGAAGTTGTCGGCGCAAGGGAGCGTGGAGCCGGGCGCTCAGAGAAAGGCGATACACGCGACTTTGTCAACGTGTGATCCGAAAGACAGGCCGCAAGATCAAAGAAATCGCCGGTGAAGGATTGAGCGCTTTTAGCGACGGCATTTGCCATTCGCTTATCGAAACCTGCCTGTCAGCTCCCGACCCCATCGCAGACTTCTAGGCACTGGTCTAGGAATGTCCGCTTCGGGCTAAAAGGCGTCTTCCGCTTTGCGCCACTCGCGGTGAACCTGCGCTCAATCAAGCTCGGCGATGCGCCGATGACCTGTCTTTGTCCCGGCGGCCTTGTAGATGTAGAGGGCAGCTTCCAGCACCGCATCGCTGACATCCTCAGCCAACGGCCACGATAGCCCGGCACGCTTCAGACGGCGCAATGTCTCACGCACGGTCGAAGGAACAGCCCCAACGCGCACCGCAATCGACTTGCGGCCGAGCCCTTCCCCAAATCTGTGTCTTAAAATCTCGCGGACACGCCGCATCGCTACTCTCTCCGCTGACATTACCTTCCTTCCTCTCAGCACACCCGAAAAGGGCCAAACTTCTCACCAGCAGGACACCCGACAAACGCCCCAATCAGGGGGCGACATGCCTCGGAATTTGCAAACCTGCGACCACAGCGGATCATCCTGCTACAGTCTCCGTGGATGCCAGGACGGGTTCCCTGCTCTCGAACGGTCAAAAGCTATGGATCCCACCTGGCGATCAATTTACACTTTCGATGACTGGGAAGCAGAGGTTTCGGCCGACACTGCCCTGAAATTGGGAAACGGGTTCTGAGAGGGGCAATGGATGGCGAAAACGTATGGTGGCCGCTGGAGAATAGACTCGCCTGTGAGTTCCGGCGGCCAGGCCGAGGTTTTCCTCGCGAGCGATATGGCGGCAGAGTTTTCGGAGAAGCTTGTCCTTAAGCGGGTGAAAAACCCAAAGCGGCATGACAGATTTCGAAACGAAGTCGAAGCGGTCAAGCGACTTAATCACCCCAATATCATAAAGCTCATTGACCACTCGGCCTTGAGCTCAGAAAACACTGCTTCTGAAAAGCAATTCATAATCATGCCCTATGCGGAATCTGGTGACCTCAGCAAGCGGGTCGACCTATACAAGGGCAACCTCGACAGCGTTCTACAGGTAGCAAGGTCTATTGCAGTCGGCCTGGCTGCGGCCCACGAGGCTGGCGTGATTCATCGTGATATCAAGCCGCAGAACATTCTGTTTCCCACTCTGTCGCATGACATCTGGATTGCCGACTTTGGGATATGTCTGCTCTCTGATGTTGATCGGTCGACCTTAGACGGCGAAGTGGTCGGACCCGTCCAATTCATGGCGCCCGAACTTGAAGGTGGCGGCCATCTCGATGTTACGGCGGCAGCTGATGTCTATTCGTTGGGCAAAGTCATTTACTTCATGTTCACCGGAGGAACGATCCTTCCGCGCGAGCGGCTGCACGAGCCAGGTTTTTCGAGCGTATTTGCCGAAGGCGAGCGCCTTGGTCTATTGCAACACCTTCTCGCACGAATGATGTGCCCTTTGGACCGCCGTCTAAAGTCAATGCGTGAAGTAATCTCCGAGATTGACCGGATACAGGATTGGGAGCGTTCTGCAACATCCCTGCCGATCAGCCCTGGTTCCCTTTCAAAGATTGCGAAAATGAAGCAGGAGGCGCTAGCGGTCCAGCAGCAGTCAGACGCTAACCTTGACACTCGGCAGCGCAGGTCGGTCGCACTTGCCAGAACTGTCGAGGGAACGAAACTTTGGTTCTTGGCGGAACTCGAAAAAGTCGCCGTTCTTTTAAGAGATGACGAAATCATAACCGCAGGAGTACGCACAGTGGAGGGCCAGGCGAACGGGTCGCCTTCCCTCAATCGCTTTCGTCCCGTTCAGGCCACGGAGCTTTGGCTCCAGAATAGGTCAGAATCTTCTCGCCGGGAGCATGTCTTACGTTTCTCGATTGGACCGACGGGTGGCACTGTGTCCGTTTTCTCTGAAATGGTCGGCGGCTCGACCCCGTCGATGAGAGCACCTCGCCCTGAGCCTGAAAACACCGATCTTTTGCTCATGCCGTCTTACGGACGGAAACCAATCAGCTCGACAAAGGATTTTGATTGGCAAGTGTTTCGCATGGACGGAGAGCTTCACACTATGGAGCAACGTCCTGTCCCCAATGGTCCGCGGTCGATCCCACGTCATCGCGAGCCTGTAAGCATCATGGCGCTCCAATTTAGTACATCGGACTGGCCGAAGGCGGCTGGCGATTACCCGAAAATACTTGAGGCGACGATCGACACGTTTATGACCGCAATCAATCGCCAGTATCTCTAGGACACGCGTAGGCAGATCTTCAGCGACCCCACTCTCGCGCGGCAGCTATAGACAAGACGGGCGTGAGTTGCTATATTGGTGAGACAGAGCACTTCGATGTGCCGACGAGCTAAAGGCGGTCCAACAGACGTTCCGGATGAATTTCCTAAAGTCTCTTCGCACCGCCTTCCCCTCTCCTGTTCAGGGCCGTTCTTTTGGACGGCCCTAAATATTTTTGGCGATCGGGGACTTTGTCTAGGTAGACGTTAAATACCCGATACTTCAAGTCCTTCCACGATCGAAACGATAGCTTGTTACTCCACGACGGGCGGTCTCGCGTGACCAATCGCTTCGGATCGAGAGTGTCGATCATGGCATGCACCACGATCCCATATTGCAAAAGCTTTTGGCGCTCCGTGGTATGCTCGGTGCGAGATAGAAACCTTGCAAGGTCTGCAGTCCACCTTCTCGCCTCCTCATCATTTGTGACTAGACGATGGAAAGCGATGAACGACACCATTTCCCCATCCTTCAGGAAGACCTCACCGACCGCTCTTTGAATAATACGCGGAACTATACGCACGCGCCGCGATTCCAGGCAGTCAAAAAATCCAAGGATCTGCCTGCCGCGATCGTTGCTTGAAAATTGACCGGATAGCGCTTGATGTCGCACCGTTTCGACCTGCGCCCATAGTCGCCCGAAAAGGAAGACGAGGGAGGAAAACTCGTGGTTCTCCTGCCATGCCCCTTCCGGATCAACTTTAGAGATCGGCTTGAAGTCGCCCTCGGTCAGCGACCGTAGTTTCCCCACCAGCTCGTCAGCTGCCTTCAACAGCGGTTCAATATGCTGATCCAAGAACTGTGTCGTTGTGGCGGCGCTTTGCTTACGAGACTTAAGTTCCTGATAGATGATCTCGAAAAGCTTGGCGGTAACGCCACCACCCAGCGCTGTCAGAAACGTCTGCAACACCCCAGCGTCTGCCATGTTATCTCCCCCAAACGTCTGTTTGTGTTTTTTCTACCTGATGCATACTCATTCGAAGCTTCCGCTGCCTCGATCTCTCTCCTCGTCTCGTTCTGCGACGAGCTGCGCTTCGATCCGTGGATTTAGATCATTGATATAAAGGGCAACCGCCTGATCCACCTCCGCGTCGCCAGTTGCTGTTGCAGAGAGAATGTCCCGAGCCTTCATTAATCCTGCAGAATAAGGCCCATGGCCCGAGCTGGATTCGACGCGCGCAAAAACAATGTTTGCGATTGCCGCTTTGTCGGTGCCTGCTCTCATTAGGCTGATAATGATCGATGACAGGCCGGCGGCGTCATCGCCTTCGTCTGTATCGGGCGTCTCATAGAGCCGGCAGGTTTCCGCGACGAAGCGCTGCCGGACGCTATCCCGCCCTGCCCAATCCAGCAGGAAACTGTCACTGATATTCTTGACTGGCGTTTCAACATGTCGTCCCAGCGCGTTGCCAACCAATCTCAAGCTGGTGGTGTATCGGCCATTGGCATCAATTAGGAATGTCAGATCGAGTGCTTCACGAGGGAAGCGTCTAAAAAATGGCCCTGCATACTGGCCAAATTCGCGATACTTCCCGGCATTTGAGCGGCCAAACGAGGTGAGCCGCTCGAAAGCAGGTCGAACGTCATCGAAGGTTTCGGCAGCCTGGACGCCATATTCGATCACGGCTTGAAGTTCGCTGTCGAAAACACCGCTACGTCCGGTTACCCTCGCCCACTCTAGTTGCGCGAGGAAATGGTTCACGGCCGCACCGAGCTCTTCACGGTATTCGGACGATTTGATGTCAGAGCACGCAATAACCATACGCAGCACTTCTACAGCGATTAACCGTCCCTGATCGTTCCCGGCGATGGCGTCGATCAACCGGACGATTTCGGTGATTGTCAGAGGGTCGGTGACCCTTCCCCACATCAGCGCCGCAAATTGGCCAGCGGGCGCCTTCCCTATGGCCACACAACGCTCTAGACGGCGGCAGCCTGTGCTGTCCAATCCTACGCCGCACTGAAGAACCGGAAACCTGATACCCCAAACATCGTCCTCAAGGGAAGTGTCAAGGAAGCGTTCGACTTCGAGCGGATCCTTCTGTTTCCAGGCCTGGAGGAAGCCGATGACAATTGAAACCGATGCTCGGTCGAGCTGGCCGAGCACGGCGCGGAAACTCGCCATGTAGTCATGATTGGTCTCGGCGGAGCCAAGTCCGACCCCGAACCTCAAGATCTTGCTACCACCAGACTGGCTGGTGAATAGGTCTGATAGGAGACCGGCGACAAGAGTCGGTTCTTCGGCAGCTAGTCGTCCGAGCTCTTCAGCCTCCTCGTGAATCCGTTCGTGACGATGCTCTATGTCGTCAATCGTTTCGGCGGCGTCGTATTGTTCCGCCCCAAAGGACCCGCGGCCGAGCACTTTTGCATGAATTCTGCTTTCAAGGCTGACAGGGCGTAAGCGCAAAGAAAGTGCCTCAATCGCCTCCTGTTCGCCTTCTTGAAAATGTTTGCGGTCGTAAGTAGCGATCCGACGTAAGGCAAGCCAGCCTTCCGCCCATTGTGTCGAAGGATCAAGCGCCTCGATCTCCGCTTTGAGTTCGCGCCATAGTCCACGTTGCGTCCAAAGACCTCGCAACGCCTCTGCCAGGACCAGCTCGACAGCTCGTGCGTTTGCACCGATCTCACGGAGAAAGCGGAATGCCAGCGAAAGAAATGGTCGATACCACTGCGCCATCTCCTCGAAAGTCCTCGGCGCGAGGCCGTGGTCTCGCTTGCGGGCTCCGAATTCGGGCTCCAGCGTGTGCGCCGAGTTGTGGTCCGATAAGCTTGATGCGAGCAACAACAGGCCGATCTGGTGCTCACCGTCGTCGGTTGAGGCAATAAGGTTTTCAACGTTTGCAAGCCGTTGGCTGATCGAAGCATGCGTTCCGGAGTGAAAGCAATGGAATAGAGATCGTAGGGCCTCTCGACTTGAGCCTTGCTGAGGTTGGTCGTGTTCGAGACGCGATAGTTCCACCAACACCCTTGTCGCGCGATCGAACAGATCTGCATCATATGCCAAGGATCTCAGGATCCCGGCCAACGCGGTCGATCGCGACGAACCAAGCTGCTCGTCCGTCGCTGCCGCACAGGCGTTCTCGATCGCCTGCAGAGTTCGTTCAGGCTGAACGGGGGAAATATTCCGGAAAATCTCAAAGGTGAAATCGTCCAGATTGTAGAGATCGCTCAGCCAGGCTCCTGGCGCGATCCATTTCCCGACCAAGGCTTGCGCTACCTTCGAATCGTGCAGATAGCCTACTCTACGAGCGAATGATCGAACCAGTCGCGGTGATGCCGTATTTAGCTCCAATGTCAGTTCCGCCGCCGGAATTCCAGCAAGAGCTTGCTTTGCAAGCCGGTTCGCGACGGCGTGAGGAAGCACGGCCCTCCATTTGGATCGCGACTGCAGCAGACCGCGTCGCTCCAATTCTCCTATATGCCGGGTGAGCGTTCGCATAGGCACATCTGCAATCGTGGAGAGCTTTGCAAGCTCAGAGGTCGACATTGTGTCGTCACCGTCGAACGAGTAAGGCAGACTCATCACCTCGGCAGCACGCATAAGCTCGCCGTCGGCCCCGTGCGTCTGGTCGAACAAGCGACGAAAGAGCGTCTCATCGCCGAGCGAGGCAAGCTCGCCTCCCTTGGTTGCCGTGGATGCGAGCGCCAGGGCGACACGAGCGTTTCCATCTGAAAAGTCGACAATCGTCGATACATCGACCGAGTTCAAGATAGGAAAGCGGCGTTCCACTATCTTGCGGATGATCTCCGGTGAGGCGCCTTCTAATCTGTAGAAGCTGGTATTTTCCGGATCGTCCTCTCGAATGTCATACTCGACGGTGATGAGCCTTAGTCGTTTCAGTTTCGAGTTCTCTGCAGCCAACCGGCTGTGGAGGGCGCCCGAGCAATTATCGACGACAAGGAAGGATCCAGACGTGGACGTCGTGAGGGCATCCAGCATGACCATGGGCGGTGGATCGATCTCGTCCTGGAAATCGCAGTAAACCGCCATGTTCGCATCGAGGGCGAGGTTGGATGTTTTGAGCCGGTCATCGAAAAGCGCCTGAACGAAGCGCGTCTTGCCAACGCCTGACAAGCCGACGATTCGAACGTTCAGGGTATCCTCACTGACGCTCCGCAGGGTATTGATCGCCTCTAGCGCACCAACATCGCCGTCGCGCCCTCCCCCGAAAACGCGCACCTCGTCATCCAAGAGAAATTCAGCCTTGGCGTCGGTTTCCCCGTGCGCCCAGGCTCCATATGCCTTCCAGCCCTGCAAAGGTTTTTCGAAGATCCCGCGTACCCAGATGGCGACCGTTGGATGTGCCGATACCCAGTCCGCCATTTTTTGGGCGTCATAGAATCCGAGCGCAATTTTACCCTCGTGACCCGAACCTACCAGAGCGGCGATCATTGCGTTTGCCCGGTCCTTCATGAAGCGCGCCGAAACGTCTTCATGGGTCGAAACGATGATGTAGGAGCCGCCATGGGCTGCGATATCGTCGAAGACTGGCCGGAGCTCGCGTGTCGGCTCGGGTCTCATTTCTCCCGTGATCTTGGCAGGCGAGTATTTTTCCGCCTTGACCTGAAACATGGTCAACGCGGCTTTGATGTAGCCGCCGGCCTTCATTGAGCCCGTCGATTCGACCCCCACGTCTACGCCGCCGTCTGCGGCACGTTGATTGCCACCCCACGTCACCGCTGCCCGCGAAAGATTCTGAGCTTCAAGTTCTGCCATGCACAGGCGCGCTACCAATTCGCGCGCTTGCTCATCATTCAAGGCTTTGATGTCGGACTTGGTAATCGAAAAAAGCGGGTGCATTTTTGCTCTGCATTCGTCTGGAAGATTAAAGTAAAGCGGGCCCTGGCCAGACGGGGCTGGTCCGGTTCTATAAGTTGTCGAACTCCTCCTCGCCAGATCGGGATCGTACCCGTTGACCTCGAGGTAAAATTGCAGGCTTTTCAGGACGGCTTCATCGTTTATACCTGGCCCGATGGTGATGCGGCTGACGGCGGGCCGAGCGCCGCTTCACCTCGCCATTCTGGATGACTTACAAGCAGGCGCAGCAGCTCGGTGGAAACGAGCTCGGGGCGTGCCCTTAGAAGCATAAGACACCCGATCGACCGTAGTATTTCCCAAAGGGCAGTCGTAAACCAAAACACATCCTGACGGAATATTGGCGAACGCATGCCTCCTTGAGCGCCAGGAATTCGGAGGTCCGGTAGCTGTTTTCTTATTCTGGAAAGCGCCGCTTCCAGAGGTTTGTGATTTCGGCCGGAGGCCTGGTCATTGGCTGTCATTTTGTGCCGTCCACGACGGTGGGACAAGTTTGATCCCATCGCGCCAACGCTCGGCAATCACCGCGCGGAACCAGTCGTCGAGCAGCTCGACATGATCGGCGACGATGATTTGCATGTTTTGATCGGGCTTGGCGCAATAGTCATGGAGAACACGATAAAGGCGCGCCACCGCGATTTGGTCTTCGTCTTCTGTCCCCGAGATTTGTCCGAGGTCCCGTTCCGGTGGGTAGTGCGCCTGGGATGGCTGATCCAACATGAGGAATGATGGCACTGGTCGTGACCGGGCGCGGAATAGCCGATGCAATGCCAGATGAGCTGCTACGTGATATCCGACCCAGTTCTCGCCACTGCCAATCTGTGCAAGTGGCAACGGCCCGTCGATCGTATCTGCAACGACCGTGAGGTTGCGCAGGTCGATGCGGAGCGAGTTTTCGCCGTGCTCGAGGCGCAACGCCGTGGCGAAGGTCGTCAGATCTTTGCCGATGACGCTGATGGCGCTGCTGACGCGTTCGTTCAGCGCCTCCTGGTCCAGCTCAGCGCTCAGGGCCTCCACCTCGGCGCGCACTCTCGCTACTCGCAGGCGCAGACCGTTGTCGTCCGAAACAATGCGGACGTTGTCGAGATAGTAGCTTATGCGTCCTGCGACGCGCGCCTGCTCGGTAAACTGATCCTGCTCGATCCTGAGGCGCTCGTTGTCGGAGATGCGGGTGGTGATGTCGGTCTGAACCGTTTCCAGGTCTACTTCCCGCGCCGTCCGCATCGTCTCCAGTTCGGTGATGCGCACCTGAACCCTCGGGCTATCCTTCCGTACTGACCGTAGTTGCAGATCCAGGCCAGAGAGCGATTGGCGCATGTCATCGACGGTCGGGACAGACGTCTTCAAATGGCTCTCGCACAGGGGACAGGTATCGTGTGAACCATCCGCGGTGACCAGAAGCTCGATGGAAGCCAACCGCACGCGTTGCTCGTCGGCCTCTTTTTCGAACTCTGATGCGTCGCGCATCAGTCGGTTAAGCTGCTTCGCCTCCTCTCTGAGGTCCTGAAGCTCAGAACGCAGCACCCGACGCCGGTCCTCAAGGTCGGCGAGATCCGCTTCCGGATTAGAGAGGGTCGCATACGACAGCGTCCTTGGCACGGCGGCCTGCTGTAGCAGTTCGCGCGCTGTATCCGGGGTTTCCGCAAATGCATTGACGTCCAGCAGCCCGACGCGCCGGGCTTCCGCGACGAGCGCAAGCGCCGTTCCGGACGCCTCGTTTGCAAGTGCCCGAGCTTCGGTGAGTTCACGTTCGAGTTTTCGCAATCGGAAGCGCGCATCGTCGAGCCGCTTCTTCTTGAGGAAATAGTCCTCCCCCATGGCGCCAAGGAAATACGGAAATGTATCTCGAATGGCCTGAGCGATCCCGGTCTCGCCCTGTCGATGAAACAACAGGCGTCGGCTTGCAATTTCATCCTGGGCCTGTAGCGAATAGAAGATAGCTTGCCCGGCCGAAGCCTCGACCTGACGCCTCGCTCCCGTTGGCTCGGGATCGTAAAGATTCTCAGCAATTCCAAGTATACCGCTCATTTTGCTCCTGAGCGCTGCCGCCGTCATGTTCTTGATGAATCCCGCTGGCGTCTCGGGGAAAGTTTCAACATTGCGTTCAAAATAGATTTCGTCACCGTCATTGCCCGACGGGCCAGGATTATGCCGGGCGACAAGGATGCCTTCGCCGGCTCGATCGAACAGGACCGCGAACCAGCTGACGCCGTTCCGAATTTCGCCGCGGGGGACCGTGCATTCGTCACGGCCCCAGCAGAAATCCACGATGTCCAGGAGTGCCGACTTGCCGGTTTTTGATGCACCCGTCACCACATTGAGTGAGTTGAGCTTGAAGCTGGTCTCGCGTTTTTCGCCCGACCTCGAATAGATTGCGATTCCTCGGATTTGCATGCTCAAAGCGTTATCCCCATTGCCTGGAGAACAGGAGCAACGGCAGGCTGGGACGCAAACCAGCGGCCAACTAGGCCGGCCCTTCTTCTGATCTCTTCGATTTCCAGTGTCGTATGTTTGGGTTTCGCAGGCAGTCGCATAGGATTTGGACCGAGGGAGATGCCATCTCGGGTGACTTGTAAGGCCTGGAGCTGCGTGAGAAATAGAAGCGCTTCGCGGGTTACTGGTCTTAGCGCCAATACCCGCTCTGGAACCCCCACAAGGATGTCCTGCTGATTTGCACACCAGGATTCGAATGTTGTGCTGGCCTTGCTTGGCAAAGCCCTACGGGTGCCGGGATGGAGTACAAGTGGAAGAATTAGAAAGGTCAGCGCAAGTGGAATCGGTGTGCCTCTGGTCGCTGTATAATCACGGGTGCTGCGACTGATGAGTTCACCGCAGAACGCCGGATTGAAATGAGCAGCTTCCTCTGCCGGCCGTTCCGACCATGCCATCTCTCTGCTCACTTGCTGCCCTTCCCATCGCAGAGTTTTCGAAACTCGCGATGCCACCCCACCCGGAGCGCGTTGGCAAGCATATGGTATGATCCAACGTTCAAGGATTTTGACGTGAGCGTCCGCAGCGGGAAACGCGCTTCCATCTCCACCCAACCATAGATGTCACGCCCACCTGTCGACAGGCGAGGATCCTCACCGTCCGCCTCGGACGTGTCGTCACACATTGCCGCGTAGCGCGGTTCCCATTCCTCGACTAGAACGCGTTCGAACCTCTCTAATTCCTCATCCAGGACGACATGCTCACGGGTCCACTTTGATCGCTGGACAAAGGCACGGTAGAAGTCACGTTTCGCATAGCCAATCCGATTGCCGCCAACGCCGATGATCTGCAGCTGCCGAACGAACACGAAGGCATCATATTGATCCGACTCATTAGCCGACGGCTCTACGTGGTCGAATTCGGCCACAAGAGCGTCACGCTTAAGGGCATCGCGGATGTCGTCCAGTTTCGCCTCAATAAGCCCGAGCGGGATGGACTGGACGGTACTGGCTGACAATGCAGCGCAAATTCGTGGCCACCACCACCCCTCCAGCATTTCCCTGGCAAGTCTGGCCTTGCCCGGAGGGGCGACAAGCCGCAGCGCGCGCTCCAGCTGTATTTCAATATCGGCCACGATCGGCTGCTGGTCGACGATCTCGACAGCGCTCAGGAGGGAGGCGCGCATCCGCTCCGGCAGCGCAAAAAATGCAGCAAAGGCTTGTTTGAGACCTTCATTCTGGGATTGCGAGGCCGCCCGGGACAACATTTCTGCAGCGCCCCGCGGATCCCGGCCGTTATGCCGTCCCTCGGTGGGCGCACGAAGCAAGGAGGCTGCAGAGCCTTCTGGAATGCTGCCTGTTGTGACCAGCACCAGCTTGACGCGAGACGGCAGTGAAGGATCCGCGCTTGCCAGCTCTGACCAAATTCTCAACGTTTTCCAGATGTCAGGGCTTGTGTCAGATAGGCTGCCCACCCTGCTGATATGATGCTTTGCCTGGAGAAGCTGCTTGGGCTCTCCTTCTTGCTCGAAGGAGATATCATCAAGCTTCTCAATCGCGACCTCGAGCTCCGACCCAGCATTAAGATGCGGGATGCACAGGAGAAGCGCGAGCCTCGCCTGATACAAGTATCCGGCGGCCGCCGGCGCCGCACTGAACTTGTCGGACTGCCCACTCACGCATCGTCTCCCTACCAATCTCAAGTAATGGCATGAATTTGCGACAGCACAAGTATAACGCGTGCCGCAACAACAGTTTTCCCCTGTCTTCTTGGTGTTTGAAACGTTTCCTCAGCTAACGGGCAGGTTGTTGGCCCAGCCGGTTCTCACATAGATCATGTTCCAGCCAGCTCACAGAGAAGGAATAAGTTTCGCAGGGGACTTGAAGGGATTCAGGATTGTCACCTCCCGTCCAGCAAAATCCTTTTCGTTCCTGGTGACGACGACAAGATTGTGCACCTTTGCAGTTGCAGCCAAGCCCACATCATCGACGTTCTTGTCACTGCGGCCGAGGTGAGTTCCCCAGACGACCGCGATACTTTCGTCGATCGCGATGATACGATCATCGTAGGCGGAAAATATCCGCTTCGCCGACTCGGCAAGTCTATTTGCAAGCCCCTCATCGGATGCGCGCTTTTTCTCAATGCCCTTGGATATTTCACGCACAGAGATCACGCTGATGGCAAGATCGATGTCATCGACCTTCGAAAGCCAAGCTTCGACGTTCACATGAGGCGTCGGTCGGCTGAGTTCCTTCAGCACGTTCGTGTCCAGCAGGTATTTCAATCTAGGTCATCCAACGCGCTGAGATCAGCGTTTCGCATTGCGGCTTTCGCGGTTTGCCGTGGGTATGGTCGGCCTGCCTTTGGATGAGCCTCTGCGAAAAACTTTGCAGCGGTGATCTGAGACTCCGTGAGCTTTGGATAGTCCTGCAGGATATGAGGGATCGAAGCCCCGGCGTCGAGAAGCGCTGCAATCCGATGGGCCTCGATTTTGGTACCCCTGATCAACGCATCCTTCCCCGAAGCGTCGATCTGCGCGTTCAGCCTATCAAGTTCTTTTACTTTCTTTTCGACGTCACGAACGTGGCTGGAAATGTCGTATCGATGATTCCCAAATGTCACGAGTTTCTCGTGTCGGCCGTTCACGGTCGATTTCAGGGCATGGTAAAGTTCCGACTGAATTTTCGGCGTGAATGCCTGTCTCAGCTCGTCATAAGCATGCAGAAACACAAGCTCGGCGGTACCGAACTGTCGAATCCTCCGTCCTCCTCTCTTCACCATATCGGGCTTCACCGGCGACCGCTCAACAACCTTTTTGAAGTTATCGAGAGGTTCTCCAAGAACGAACGCCGCCTGAGCCGTTGTCAACATTTCCATTCTTACCTCGCTAATTCGGCCCCTAGTATAGGGTCGAATTAGCGAGTTTTCAAGGTGTGTGCGAGGATGCGCCTCCCCCAAATTGCCAATCTTCAAATTCAGCCCAACCTCTAGCTTTCCATTTCTGTCAAATGCGCAGTGACGAGGTCTCGGATGGATCTTTTCAGCGCGTCCGCGCGCTCGAATTTGCGGTCGTCGTAATAGATCCTATGGATTTTGAAGGATGCTGCGCTTGCGACAATCGGTGAGATGGAAGCAATGTCGAGAACCTGTCCTTCGACGCTGACGTTGATCTGTTGCGGATGGCCACCGCGGATACCCATCGGTTTATAAATCTGCCGGCCGGCATTGTCATAGTAGCAGTCACTGCTCCATATTGCCGGATCTTCCTGGATCTCTTTCGCTACCGCGTCACAAATGGCACCAATACGCTCTACGCGCGCAGGCGCCGCAAGGTCCAATTTGGTCGATCGCAGGGCCATGACTTCGTCGGCGATTTTCCAGACATCTATCATTGGGAAAATGTTGCGATCAGAAATTCGGGTGGCGACATCGCTTACTGACGGATCCGGCGCTTCCCGGAACTGATAGAGTGAGCCCCAGAACAGCGTATCGTCGAGGAGACGGGCGTTTTCCAGGTTTCCCGGATTTCGGAAAAACCTCACAAGCGGGTGGTCTTCGGTCAATCCAGCTCTTGAGATATCACCAGCAGCGATGAGTTCGAACACCCTGCTCAGCAGCAATGCGAACATGTACTCCAGCCCCCTGGTCTTCTTATGAAGATAAATGGTGGGGTAAAGTTGGAAGAGTGTCACCGTGATCTGCTCAAGGGAAATGTAAGCCTTGCTGTCAACGTAGAGAAAACGGGCGTCCCCATTTTCCCCAACTCTGAAATTCCGTAACAGCCAATCCAGGTCTATGCCACCTGAGGAAACGCCGGCAAAGTAAGCGTCGCGTTTTGCGTAATCGAGCCTGTCGGCATCCAGCTGGCTTGAAACGACGGATGTGTAAATGCAGTTTTCATCCGTTTTCTTGATGATGTCCCGGACCATCGAGGGCAATTGCGCACCCCCAAATTTGGTCAACGCCTCGCTCACCGACGAGTCCATGATGATTTTCTGGCCGACTTTCTCATGATCGACCGCCGCCTGAAACGCCATAGCAGAATCGCCTTCAAGCTGATTGCGGGAGAGGAAGAAGTCCATCGCTGTTTCGAAGGCGTGGCTAAACATGCCGTGGCCGACGTCATGCAAAAGGGCCGCCGCAAGGCACGCCTCGGCTTTTGGAGACCAATTCCCTGCTGCTCCATCAGGCTCAATGACCGCAAGCATCCGCTTTGCGATTTTGTAGACCCCCAATGAGTGAGCGAACCGCGAATGGGTAGCGGACGGGAAGACATAGTCGGAAAAACCTAATTGTTTCACCCGGCGCAAGCGTTGAAAAAAAGGATCCGATAGGAGGCGTTTGAGATCATTCTCTCGATCGCCGTTGAAATCAATAAACCCATGAATTGGATCCTTTATAACCTTGCTCACAAACTCCGACATTCCCGCCTCCTCAACTTTAACAATACGCGGTGCTGCCGCGTCATCTCGCTCTATCGTCCGGTCTGCGCGAGAAGGGCGATGACCTTGTCATAGGTTTCGTCCAAGAGCTTGTCGGTGTTTTGGGAGGTTAAAATAGCCGGAGCCAGCCCGCCTGCCCTAGCGATCGCGCGAATATGCTCGCCGGCAGCCACCCGAAAATCCTGGTTCCCATCACGGCCTTCGCCAAGGCGAATGGTTGGGTCAAGCTCGGTCATAATCAGCAGATCGTAGTCAACCGCGTGCGCCTCGGCAATCACGCGCAATTCTTCCAGTTTGCCCTCTGGTAACGAGCGGCCCGAAATCTCCAGTGCCGCATGAAGGTAACCAAGCGCGTCGAAGACAGGTCGATCTACCAGGATGACGTCGTTCACAAGCGCAGCTTCCGCCTCCTGCTTCATGCCTTCTGCCATGATCCAGAGCGTGCTTTCGAAATTATGCGCCGTCAGGATAGGAAAACCACGGTGTCTGGCGGCTTTGGCGAGATCGCCGACACGACCAGTGCGAATGCCTCTGTCCGATAGACGTCTGTTCAATCCCTCGAGAAAGGTTGACTTTCCGGTTGAATGGGTTCCCGCAATCCCAACTTTCACCTTCGTTTGACTCATAATAGGTTATCCTGCGCATTGAAGAGGATGTCAGCGTCGCGAGCTCGCATCGCGCGAGACGTTGCGTCCAGGGGCTCAAGAAGACTGTTGAAAAGAAGCGCGGTCAGAGCGACGTCGAACTGCGCCGAATGATGTTTCATACCGGTCCGGCGCCCGGCTTCAGCAGACAGTCCTAAAGCTGCTCCGAGCTTCTCCAGGCCATACGATTCAAGCCCTGGCCGAAGAGACCGCGCGAGTTTCAGAGTGTCGATCGCCGCAGATGGCATCCAGTCTGGGATCGACCGGTTTATGATATCAAGCTCGACCCGGACATTATGACCGACAATCACTGAGCCGCCGGTCCAGGTGAGAATGTCCTCTGCAATGTCGTCTATGCTGGGGGCTTCTGCAACATCGGCGTTGGTTATTCCATGAATTCGAGTCACGACAGGGCTGATCGGCTCTTGAGGTTTGATCAACCAGTGAAACGCCCGTCCACTGGGCTGCAGTTCGATCAGCTCCAGCAACGCAATCTCGACAATTTCAGCAGGGGTCGCTCCGTTGCCCTCGACATCGACGACCCAGACTTTTTCCCAGGTCATTCCCATCCAATCTCTGCTCGTCCATGACGATGCTTCCGATGCGGCTGCGCTCGATCATGGACTTGGAAGTTCAGTGTATGCTGCATGAAGTAGCGCTGTGCCTCAGTGCTTCCATCAACCTCGATGTGATGTTCTGAAATCTCGATGTGGTCGGTTGACAAGGAAACCAAACGGGCGAGATCGCGGACTTGGTCCAGCGCTGGCTTTCGATGATGGTGAGCGCAGATCTCGCGCTGGACCTCGGGACAAATCTCGCAGATTTCACGAATGCCCCAATGCCCGTTGAAATCGGCGACGCCATGGGCGAATGCTATCCCGCAAGAGGTTTTTCTGAAGATCGGAAGCCCCTCGAAATAGGCAAGTATCCGCCTTTCCGTCTCCTCCGGCATGATTTTGCGTCTCGCTACGGCATGATAAAGATCGGGAACTCCGACATCGCGAAAGTAGGTGCGTATCTCATCGCGAAAGAACAGCCCGGTAAACACGGTCGCGTCAGCCAGTCGCGCCAGCTTTCGCGCTGATGAGAGGTGCTCCGGCGTGTCGTTCAAGCCAGCGATAATGGGCCGCCAATAGAGTATTTTCTTCGTGCGAAACGCGGTTTTGGCCAGTACCTCCAGGCTTCGTGCAGCAATTTCAGAAGAGACGGGCTCAACTCTTTCGTCCGCAATGCCCGACCAGGTTACGAGAATTGTCAATCGCAAATGTTCGAGCGACTCGAGCTGCTCGACATCGTCAGTCTCGATCTTCCATCGGCTGATCACCAGCACCGGGTTCGTCAAACGGCGTCGATCCAGAGCCTTGAGCGTGTTGAACAGGTGTTGTTTCACTCCGGGGAGGAATGGATCGGTTGCGCGATTGAAGATCTGGATCGGAGTGGTGTGTGCCCGGAAGGCCCAGTGGTTTACTAGAGATTCCACCGCAACCTCGTCCTCAACGATCAGATGTGGCCGCTTCATGGAGAAATTGTCGAACAGATGACGGACGCAGTAGCCGCAGTCGAGTGGGCATCCAACGATATGGTTCAAGCTGAGACCGGACTTGCGGTAGTCAATATACTCGCGAAGGCTTGCCGGAAGATCTGCCGGCGCCGGCCGAACTGATTTGTAAGGCGAAATACGAATTGAAGCCACTTGTACCTCCCCCGAACCACAACCTGACACTGGAGGAAGCGTCATAGAAACACAAGCAGGTCTTGCAATTTTTGTGGAAGCACAATCAGTTACGACTAACAGGCTGCGGAAAAAGGCGCTTGCTGCGAGCCTACTGCCATGATTCCATTGCTGAGTGATTGGTCGGCGGGAGCATGACATGCGCGGCAGTGATAACCAGACGGCGGGACTGTTTTCTTATGTGAGCTGCGAAGCCCGCGTTCCGACAAACCATCCGCTGCGGCCGATCCGTGCCATTGTAGATGAAGCGCTGGAAGTTCTGTCGCCAGATTTTGAGGCGATGTATTCAGCGATCGGCCGCCCTTCGATCCCGCCGGAGAAGCTGCTGCGTGCACTGTTGTTGCAGGCCTTCTACACGATCCGCTCGGAGCGTCAGCTCATGGAGCAGATGGATTACAATCTGCTGTTTCGATGGTTCGTCGGCTTGTCGATGGACGCGCCGATCTGGGACGTCACGGTGTTTACCAAGAACCGTGAGCGGCTTCTGGCGGGCGACATCGCCGCCAAGTTTCTGGCCGCATTGCTGGGCCAGCCGCGGGTGAAGGCGCTGCTGTCGGACGAGCACTTCTCGGTAGACGGCACCTTGATCGAAGCCTGGGCGAGCATGAAGAGCTTCAAGCCTAAGGACGACATAGATGGTGGCGACACCGACGACAGCGGCTCTGGCGCTGAAGGCAAACAGCCGCCAAAGGCTGTGGGACGCAACTCCGAGCGCGATTTCCACGGCGAGAAGCGAAGTAACGCTACCCACGCGTCGACCACCGACCCGGATGCCAGGCTTTACAAGAAGGCCCGTGGCCAGGCGGCCAAGCTTTGCCACATGGGTCACGTCATCATGGAAAACCGCAACGGCCTGGTTGTCGATGCCACGCTGACCCATGCGAGTGGAACAGCAGAACGCGAGGCAGCTCTGGATATGGTGGGCCGCATGGATGGTCGTCATCGCATCACATTGGCCGCAGACAAAGCTTACGACACGGCCGACTTCGTGGCCGCCTTGCGGGACGCAAAGGTGACCCCACACGTCGCCCAGAACACAACAAACCGACGGTCGGCCATCGACGGTCGCACCACCCATCACCTCGGTTACGCCGTCAGTCAGCGCATTCGCAAGCGCATCGAGGAAGTGTTCGGTTGGGCCAAGACCAGCGGCGGAATGCGCAAGACCCGCCATCGCGGAAAGGATCGCGTCGGCTGGATGTTCACCCTGACAGCCACCGCTTATAATCTGGTGAGGCTTCCAAAGCTGCTGACGACGGCATAATCGCGCCCGTAATCCGCCGAAAGACGGCGGATTACGACAAAATGGGCCGACAAGGCCGCTGAAAAAGCCTCATCACAGCCCGCCTTCGAGCCGTCTAGCCAGGATCGGCGGAAAAATCGGCGCTATTTCCGCGACCTGCTAAGTAAAATTTGCGTAGACTGATAGCATTGGTTTTCAACGGCCGGGAATTCCGTTGTGGGTTCCCTGCCTAAAATCTGTTCGGCAAGGAGTACAAATGGGGCAGGCAAAACAACGTGCGCAATTCTATAACAGCTTGAAGCAACGCCTCCTGGATCGTCACCACGGTCCGGCCAAGACGGTTGCGACCGCGGCAATCAATCTTTTCGACCGCTTCATTTTGCCAAGGCGTTTCACCGGAGCCTGTTATCAACTGACGATGACCCTTCAGAAATATCTTGAAGAGACACACGGCATCGCCGCACGAGCTGTCGTCGGGTATGTAAACGACGGAACCGACGACATTATGATCTCTCATGGATGGCTGGAATATGAGGGTATGAAAATCGATCTAGGGCTCGATATCGTTGAACGTCCCGATGTCGTTAGACCCGGGGCGCTTTTGGTACTCGACGAAACGCTACGTCTGGGTGCTATCGACTACACCTACCATCTTGCGCGTCCCGAAGCGTCGCTTCAGGTCGTGCAGCGGATGCTGGCGGACCCCGCTACGGCTCGTATCGCTCAGCATAAAGAAAAAGAGCACGACGACATGTTGCGAAGGAGCCGCGACGCGCGTTTGAGGGATCTTTATCTTACCGGTGCACCCGCTGGCTCCGACTTTGCTTCAATGACGTCAGTTTTGATTTAGCGAACTTACTCGACCCCGTTTTCGTATCTGTTGTTGCGACATCTCGTTCTGGCGAGCCCTAGACGCAACCCCATTCGGCCCGCCCTTTTGCGCCGAAGAGACTGCTGGCGTAAAGGGCGTTGGGTTATAGATACCTGGATGGCCTGTTTCCCGAATTGTTGAAGACGAAATGTTGGTCTCAAAATGGTGATCCTCAACCTCGGCCATTGGGTTGTGAGGCCAACGGTGCTGGTTGGAGACAGCCTTGTTGATAGCCGCGTCGAAGAATTTGATTCTCAATCTCACCGTCAATCTGTCGTGTCCCACGCAGACGAACTGTCGAAACGATGGATACCATACCTATTTGCTGGCAACCGGATATGGCGCTGATTGCCACGCGGGGGCGAGACGTGGGTGGCTAAGGCGGCATCTGCGATTTGACATGTTATCTGCCGTTTGGTATCGTTATCTATCAATTAATGGATTTGAATATGGTAGATGAGACCGTTTGGCTTTCGCTCGAAGATACTGCTTCCTATCTCAGCATGGGGAAGACTGCACTTTACGCGTTGGCACGTGAGGGCAAGATCCCGGCACGTAAGCTGGGTAAAAAGTGGACATTCGAGAAAGCGGGCCTGGACGCCTGGGTTCGGTCTAGTCGCCCGCTGCAGGCATTCTTTCTCGACTTGGAATTCAAGATCGACGGGAACGAGAACCTGCGCGACCCGCAGCGGGAAGGCTATCTTCGAACATATGAATTTTTCAGAGCTGGCAAGAATAAGGCGATACTGCAGATACCTGTCGGGTGCGGCAAAACGGGCCTAGCGACAATCTTACCTTTGGGCCTGGCAGAGGGCCGAGTCATCGTGATCGCGCCGAATCTGACGATACGTGACGGCTTGTATGAAGCGATGGACATCACCAACCGTCAAAAGTGTTTCTGGCGGAAAGCGGCAGTGCTGAGCCAAGATCAGATGATCTCAGGTCCCCTTGCGACGACCCTCGATAGCGGGAACATTACGGTCGCTTCCAAGTCGCACGTGGTGATCACGAATGTGCAACAGCTTGCTACCAACGTGGACAAGTGGTTGACGCAGTTCCCCGATGATTTCTTTGACATGATCATCGTCGATGAAGCCCACCACAGTGCTGCGGCAAGCTGGCAGCGCGTCATTGAGAGGTTCCCGAAAGCGAAGGTTGTCTTGCTGACCGCCACACCGTTTCGCAGCGATCGCCAGGAGTTGGACGGCCAACTCGTGTTCCGGTACCCATTCAGAAACGCGACTTTGAAGGGCTACATCAAGCGACTGAAGGCGAGCTACGTCGCGCCATCGACAATCCAGCTTAGCTTCACCGATGAGGGCGGAAGAACTTACACACTCGCCGAAGTCGAGAAGCTTAAGGAAGAGGATTGGTTCAGCCGTGGCGTCGCTCTGGCGCGGGTCTGCAACCAGCATATCGTCGACAGCAGTCTCCAGAAGCTCGAGGAGCTTCGACAGAGTGGGACACAACATCAGCTCATCGCGGTCGCGTGCTCGATCAATCACGCGAAGGAAATCCGCTCACTGTATCAGGAGCGCGGCTTCACGGCCGATGTGATACACAGCAAGCAATCCTCCGACGAACAGGCCGACATCCTGGCGGCACTGCGTAATGGGACGCTCGATTGTATCATCCAAGTTCAGATGCTCGGCGAAGGTTTTGACCACCCAAAACTGAGCGTAGCCGCCATTTTCAGGCCGTTTCGCACGCTCGCACCATACATCCAGTTCGTCGGTCGAGTGATGCGTGTGGTGGTGCAGAACGATCCTACACACCCAGACAATATGGGGCACATCGTTACGCATCTCGGCATGAATTTGGATCAGCGGCTGAAGGAGTTTAAGGATTTCGAGAATGACGACCAGTCGTTCTGGGACAAGGTGATCGGTGGAGAGGAACCGGAGGTTTCGCAGGAGATACTGGATGGAACGAAACGGCTCCGCGCCGGAGAAAACGTCGTCGTCCATGGCGAGATCGTTGATTCGCTTTGGGAGGAGGATTTCACCAGTCTCGAGGATGCGCAGATTGTGGAAGACATTCGCGAGCGCTTCAAACTGCTAGGGCTTGATCCAAGCCAAGTCGAAGAAATGGTCAAGCGAGCGCTCAAATCGCCGTTGCGCAAACAGGAGCCGACGGCGCCGTTTCTTGTTCAGCCCCAGCGGGAGTGGGAAGAGGCGAGAAAAAGGCTCAACGAACAGTCAAAGCGCTTGGCAACATTGCTGCTTAATCATGTTGAATTGAATGTGAATGGAACGGAACTGACCTACAAGTACCGCTCGCTCAAGCTCTCTGGGCGAACGAATTTTATCTCGGCACTGACGATGGTCAATCACGAGATTAACAAGCGTCTTGGGAAAGATCGGGGCGAAGCATCGATCGAAGAGTTCCGGGAGATACTCGATAATCTAGACGATCTATTGCAAACGCTGGCCCGCCGTGTCCGAAAGGCAAAGTCTGATTATGACAAAGAAAATACCTAGAGGGCCGACACCATCGCTCATTGGCGGCACCAATGGGCGGCCACGCAGGGTCGACGTGTTGCGTAAGGGCAAATGCTATCGCTGTGAAGATACGTTGCTATCGGGCACGAAGTGCATTGAGATCCCGAAACTAGGCACTGGGTTTTCGGATTCGAAACGGTGTTGCGACGAATGCTATGAGAAGATCATCGCCAAGACCACGAGCGATCTAGAGGAACTGAAGGTTTTGTAGCGGCGAGGGAAAGAGATGGGTGATGGCTACAATTTCAAACAACTGAAAGAGCGTATTCTCGCGCTTAGCTTGGCGACCGATTGGGAGGTTGCTCGGAAAGAGTGGAGCCTCGTGGGCATCCATGAATCGGACGACCCTGAAACCTGTATTTGTGGGCATTTCCCGATTGTTGAAATCTGCGAAATTCACAACAGTGTAACGAAGCGCCGCACCGAGGTCGGTAATCAATGCGTCAAGCGCTTCCTTGGCCTCAGATCGGATCTGGTTTTCACCGCGATCAAACGTATCCGAAAGGACATCACCAAAAGCCTGAATGCCGATGCGATCGCTTTCTTTTACGAACGCGGTCAACTCAATACTTGGGAATACACATTTTCACAGGACACTTTGGCCAAGCGAAACCTATCGGCTCTGCAACTTCAAAAAAGAAGGGCTATTAACGAGAAGATCCTCGCCGTAATTGGCCGTCGTGGATTCTAGGGACCGGAATGAGAAGGGGCCGAGATGTTTCGCCGGCGGAAGAATGTAGAGCCTGCCTATTATGCGTCGTGATACGAGGCATGGAAATTTCTCAGGCCGGGTGCATGCCCGCGAGCTAGGCCGACGCTAGCCAGCGCCATGGCCCAAAAGCGTCGCACGGAAATTCGGTGTAATATAAAGGGGACAGCACCATGGATACGGAAAGATCAAGCCAGGGCATCCTGTTCGATGACCGGTTCCTGGACAAATACGCCGGGCCGATCATTTCCGATCCCGCAGTGGCTATCGTTGAACTTGCCGCGAATGCTTGGGACGCCTATGCGACGAAGGTGGATATCGTCTGGCCCAACCGCAGTCAGGAGATCCCCTTTTCCATTACCGACAACGGGAAAGGGATGACGCCGGCGCAGTTCGAAAGACGCTGGAAGACCCTTGACTACAATCGCCTTGCTGACGAGGGCACCAAGTCGGCGCCGCCGGCTGATTTGCCAGAGTCCGCTCCCCGAATCCCGTATGGTCGAAATGGTAAAGGCCGCCACGCGGCATTCAAATTCTCCGATCCTTATCGTGTACGCACGTGGCGGGACGGTGTCGAAACGGTCTACGAAGTTCGTCGCGGCTTGACCCAGCCATTTGACGTCACGGTGATCAGTTCACGCGACAACGTCAGTGGTCATGGTACGGAGATAGTGGCGACCACCTCCGACGGCACTTCCATGGACGCGGACACAGCCCGCGAAATCATCGGGACGCGCTTTCTCGCCGACCCAAACTTCGTCGTTACAATCGACGGAACTTTGGTCTCATTCGACGACATCCCGACCCGCAACATCCAGAAGGTCGATGTCGACGTTCCCGGATTCGGGGCGGTCCAGATCGTCATGATCGATAGCCAGAAAGCAGATCGCACCACGAGGCAGCACGGCATCGCATGGCGCGTGAACTCGCGGTTGGTTGGAAATCCGGGCTGGGTTGGTTTCGACCATGAGCGTGTCTTGGACGGCCGAAGCACCGAAGCAAAGCGTTTCCAGTTTATCGTCTCGGCAGATATCCTCGAGAATGCGGTGCAGGCGGACTGGAGCGGGTTCCTGCCCGATGACCAGAAATGGCAGGCCACGCGGCTGGCCGTCCATGCGCAGATCAAGCAGTACCTTTCCACCTTTTCTGCTGATCGTCGCCGTGAAGCAAAACTTTCGGTCAAGCAACAGCTAGTCAGGGCGGTGCGGCGAATGCCTCCCGTTGGGCGCGAACGCTGGAATCAATTCGTGGATGAGGTGATCGATAATTGCCCCTCGATCTCGACGGAGGAGGTCGGAAAGGTCGCGAGTATCTTAGCCAATCTCGAATTGAGCACGTCTAAGTTCAGTCTGCTCGGGAAGCTTAATGAGCTTGAGCCGGGCGATCTCGATGCGCTGTATGATCTCCTAGACGACTGGACACTCAGGCTCGCAAAGGACGCCCTCGATGAGATTCAGACTCGCCTGAAGTTAATCGAAGATCTAGATAAAAAGCTTCGCGATGAAACCATGGACGAAGTCGGCGACCTGCAGCCGCTGTTCGCGCGATCGCTGTGGGTTTTCGGTCCCGAATTCGAGAGCCTCGAGTTCACGAGTAACAAAGGCATGACGGAGGTCATTCGCAAAATATTCGGATCGACTGAAAGCGGTAGCAGGCAGCGGCCCGATTTCGTGATGCTCCCTGACGGAAGCGTCGGGCTCTATAGCCGCGACGCGCATGATATCGGACATGAAGTGGATGGCGTGTCACGCCTAGTCGTCGCCGAGATCAAGAAACCTGGTGTGGGCATAGGCTCGGAACAGAAGGATCAGGCGTGGAGGTATGTGAAGGAGCTTAGGAGCAAGGGGCTCCTGAACGAAGCGGCCGTCACAACCTGTTACATCCTTGGGTCGAAGATCGATATCGCCGAGGGCGGCAATCGAACCGAATGGGACGGGCGCGTTACAATCATCCCGATAACTTACAATACTTTCATTCGTAGAGCAGAAAAACGAATGCTCGGTCTTCGGGAAAAGCTCAAGGAAGCTCCCTTCCTCAAAGACCACGGTGTTGATGGTGATGCCTTCGTCACACCACCTGTGGATCCACAGCGAGACCTTCTTGGAGCTGCCAGCTCTGGTTCGTCGGCACACGCATAGGATTATTAGCATGGCGAGCTTCGGCCCACGATTTGGAGAGGACGACCAAGGTACCTTGTCCCTTGAGGCGCGAGGACCTGGCATCGTAGAGGTGTATTTCCGACCTTCAGCCACGCGATTGAAGATCGCCCGCCGTGAGGGGGACCCTGCCACGCGCGTCCTACTTATGAAGTTCGATGCGAAGACGGACACGACCACGCTCTATCCCGTCAATACCATGCCCACGTCCGCGAGCTTCCTTGCGCCTAAGCACGATCCCATCGTTTCGATCGAACTGGTGCTAAAGAACGGGTTCGCCCACATCGTCGATGATGCAGACGGCACGGAACATTTCCTGGTACCGCACACTCTCGATGAGGTGCAGGTGTACCTTGAGGAGTGCATGCCCTCGGGTTTCACTAAGGACCCGAATTTTGGGCTGGGGCTTGACCGAACGCTCTCCTTCATCACTCAAGCTCTCTCTGAGATCGACGGGATCGAGCAATTACGCTTGACGGATGAGAAGACCCTTGAGGTCTCGCGATCGCCCGATAGCAAGACTTTCGAGATGGGCTATCGCCTTTTCGACGAGTTGCGCCGAGGGGCCAACCGCTTTGATGATAAAGCGCGCACCTCGAGCAGGAAAAAGAAGCAGCAATCAGCCTACACCAACCTTCTTACTAGGCTCGACCGAACGAAGTTTCCGCTGAAGCTGATCGAACGCGCACCTGATGACCTAGCAGAAGTCATCGGGGAGACCATTGTCGACGAGCGCCTTTCGGAAAATGACCGGGCAGCCGTCGTCAGCCTCGCCGGCGCAACGGTGCGCAAGTCTATAAAAACTCAGCGCGCAGGGCTTGTGAAGCTCCATGACGAGATCGAGCTTGCGTCGCTCGAGGAGCTGATCGCTCATATGGAGACGCAGTTCGCGGCGAAAGCCACCGAACCACAATGGCAGAAGCTGTTCGAAGCCAATCCGTTCATCTTGGACATGGCATTTAACGTGCTGGTGCTTTTGCTGCAGGGGCAGGCCCACGTCGGGGGCAAGATACTCGACGGATCAGGTGAGAAGATCGCGGATTTCCTGTTCACCAACCAGCTAACCGACAGTATCGCCATCCTTGAGATCAAAACTCCCGGCATGGAGCTTGTCAGCAAGAAGCAATACCGCGGCGGTGTTCTGGCGCCCTCCCCTGAGCTGGTCGGCGCGGTCGTGCAGACCTTGGACCAGATCGACAAGCTCCGCAGTGATATCTACCGGGTGAAGGCTGTTAACCCCCTGCACAAGCTGGAAACGTACGGCATCAAAGGTGTTGTGCTAGCAGGTATGATCCCAGATGCTGGGCGGAAACGCTCTTTTGAATTGTATCGAAACAGTCTATCTGGTCTGTCCATCATCACGTTCGATGAACTTCTAGCGAAGTTGAAATCCCTTGAGCTGCTAACGGCGAAGCCCGGATAGCAGTGGGAGCGCGGGACTTCGATATCGTTATAAGAAGCGTTCTATGGTCTGCCCACGACGGGCTCCGATTGGAGCAAACAATATGAGCGATTTCCATTTCGATTTGAGGAGACGCAAGCAAAGAGCCAATTGTCCGGTGGCAATTAAGAAGCGCCTCGGAGGCGCATCCCTCCGTCGGCAGAGGTTAGTCCTCCTCAAACTGCTTGCGACGACATCGAACCGTGGCTGGCTATATAATTCCCCACGCCCGAAACCTCCCCCTCCCCGTCATCTCCCGCAGGCCCAGCTCCAAAACAATCCGCCGCGCCGCCTGCGGCGTCACATCAAGCGTCTTCGCCACCATCCCGGCCGACACCAATGGCTTTGCCATCACCAGCTCGACCAGCTCAGGCAGTTTTGAAGACGTCCGGCGCCCCTCCAGCTTACGCTCCATCATTGTCTTCGCCAGCGTCAGCCGGTCATGCTCTTTCAAGCCGATCTCGGCGGCCGCAAGCAGGCCATGGGCGATGGCAATCAGCCGGGTCTCGCGATCGCGATGTCGGCGCCGATCCACCGGGATGGTTCTGAGGCCGGTATTGATGGCGGCGAGATGGGCACCGGTGGTAACGCCGGTCTGGCGCAATATCGATGCGGCCAGCAGCCGGCCGAGCCAGGGCGCGTGCTGAAGGACGGAAATTTCGTTCCAGGCATCGAGGATGACGATCGCCTGCAGCACCGCCGGCAAGTGTTCGGCCTGGCGCAGCACGCCGCGCCATTCGTCGAGCCTGGAATCCTCGTCCCAGTCGAGATCATAGATCATCGGATCTTTTTCGGCCCCGCCGCCGCGGTCGGGCCGTGTGGCGTTCTCGATCGCAGCGTCGGACCGGGCGAGCAGCGCATCGATGGCGGCATAGTCGACGCCGGGGACGTTCTCGCCGACGTCCGCGTCTTCCCCTTCCGGATCGATCGCGACCACGCGCCGGATGCCGCCGGCCGTTTCTCCCTCATCGGCGTCGCCTGACTTGATCTCCGCCGTCTTTCGCAGCGTACGAACCCCGTCGGCCGACAACGCCCAACCGGGTACCTGCCCCGCAATCCGTCGACGGGTACGCAACACGTCGCGGGCGATTGTCAGCTCATGGGTGGGTGTGCGAATATCGCGCGTGGCATCATGGAGGACGAGGTCTTCGAGATGGACGAGTTCGCCGTCGATCCACAGCGAGGCACAGGCATCGGTGAATTGGCTGCGCTCGATAAAGCCCTGACCGACCGGCGAACGGGCGATGCGCTCGTCGAGACGCGCGAGAGCGACACCGGCGTCGAAAGCCGGCCGCATCAGGTCACTCATGCTGATTTTCGTGAGATCGTAAGTCATTGAAATCATGGTAAATGATTTGTTAAAAGAACTCTATATAAATGTTGCAGTTCCTCACATGGTATGATCGCAGGCAGGCGCTCTAACCATCGATAAGTATCCCTTATCGGAGGTGATATAGCCAACCCGTTGACCAATCACGAAAAGGCTCCTATTCTTGCCCTCAAACGCCAAATATGGCGACCGGAATTGAGGAATTTCACAATGAGCGTCACGTTCAAAGTCGCAGACGCCAAAACTCATCTGTCCGAACTGCTGGCGCGCGTCGAGGCGGGGGAAGAGATCATTATCGCCCGCGGGAATGATCCCGTTGCCCGCCTCGTCTCAATCGACCTGCGGATTTCGCTAAATCGGGACAGCGGTTTCAGCAAGTCGCGGACAAGCGTTTCGCTAAGTCGCGGACAACGGATGCGATCGAATCCCGGTTGCCTTGTTGCTGTTACGCGTGATTGTGTTCGGTTATTTCGTCGCCGGTCAAGAGCGTCGGCGTTTTTCGTTTGCGCATGCTGTCGCCTTCGAGAGTGATGCGGTGGGCGTTGTGAACAATGCGATCCAAAATCGCATCGGCCAAAGTGGCTTCTCCAATCATTTCGTGCCAGGCGGCCACCGGAAGCTGAGCTGTGATCAGGGTCGATTTCCTTCGATATCGCTCCTCGAAGATTTCGAGCAAATCGAGGCGCTGTCGGTCATTCAGGGTATGGGTTCCCCAGTCATCCAACACCAGCAACTGAACACGTGCCAGCTTGTCGATGAGGCGCGGAAAGCGTCCATCGAGCCTGGCAAGTGCGAGATCCTCGAAGAGCCGCGGCATACGAACGTAGAGGACAGAGTAGTCGAGGCGGGCCGCCTGTCTCGCAAAGGCGCAGGCGATCCAAGTTTTTCCAGTGCCCGTTTGGCCTGTCAGGATCAGGTTCTCGTTTGCCTTCAGCCATGCGCCCTGCGCCAAGGACAAGACATTGCGACGATCAAGGCCGCGGTGAGATCTAAAATCGATGTCTTCGATCGAGGCATTGGCAAATCGAAGCTTTGCTGTGGCGAGCCGATTGGTCAGCCGTCGGTCGGTTCGTAGTGCGATCTCGCGGTCGAGCATCAGGCCAAGCCGTTCGTCAAAGCTAAGATCATTTCCATGAACTTGCTCGATAAGTTCGCGATAGGCGGTTGCCATTCCGGCAAGACCAAGCGCACTCATCTGGTCCAGTGTTGGATGTGTCAGCATTAGATGTCCTTTCATTGGTAGTAGGTTTTGCCGCGGATATTGCCGTGCGGCGGTGCCGGCTTCACGGTCTCGCTTGCGGCAGGAGCCTGATCGAGACCAGATCTGAGAATGTTGGCGACAGACGAATAGGTCAGCGCATTGATGACCAACGCACGCTCACAGGCCAATTCCAGCCGATCGGTTTCGTAACGACGCGCCAGGGAGAGAATGCCCTGAGCGGATCTGTAGCCTTGCTCCGGGTGCGGCCGATCGCTAAGCAGACGCTCGATAAATATCGCAGTATTGGCCCCAACCTTCGCCGCTTCCTTGCGCAACGTGTGAGGCGTCGTGTTTGCATAGCGCTGGTGAGCTTTCGGCATATGCTCATTGACAGTGATATGGCCGGAACGCTGGGAGCTTCGGATGTGGCTGGCGACCCGCTTGTGGTCAAAGAAGATCTCGACCGCTCGATACGTCAGCCTGATATCGACCTTCCTGCCGATCAGACCGTGCGGCACGGAATAGAACGTCTTGTCGACGTCGACATGGTAATCGGGATGAACCTTGGCGACCTTCCATTCCGCGTATTCAAACGGCGTTGGCGGCAGTGGCTTGAGCTGGGAGCGCTCGACCTCATCGAACAGGGCTCGCCGGGATTTTCCATACCGACGCATCGTACGGGTGTTAAGGTCCTCGATCAGAGCGCTGATGCGGATATTGAGATCGACAAGGCTGAAGAAACGGTCGTTTCGAAGTCTGGCCAGAACCCACCTCTCGACGATTAAAACCGATCCCTCCGCGGATGGTTTATCCCGAGGACGCCGCGGCCGTGCTGGCAATACGGTCGTATCGTAGTGTTCGGCGAAGGCAGCAAATGTCGCGTTCAACGTCGGTTCGAACCAGAGAGCCTTGGCAATCGCGGATTTGAGGTTGTCGCAGATCGTTGTCTTCGTCACCCCACCGAAGTAACTGAAGGCTCGCTGGTTCGCCTCGATCCAATCCGGCAGCTTCTGACTGAAGCTGGCATAGGAGAACACCAATTGCGATGCACTCAGCACGGCCACATAAATCTGTGCTGCCCGGATCTCGCCAGAAGACGGATCGATGATCGGGATCGTATGGCCGGCATAGTCGCATTCCATCGCGACACCAGCCACATGACGACTGCGATAGGTGGGTTTGGCGCGGCTCTCATAATCAGCAAATCGGCAGCAGAACCAGGTGTAGCCGTATCCATCCGGATGGACCTCCCGGTATTCCTGCCATAGCAGGTTGAGCGTCACGCCTTTGCGTTTCAACTCGCTGGCCACTTTCGGCCAGTTCGGTTCCTCGCTGTCTCGAGGAGGTCGCCCCATCCGCCGGAATAGTCGCTGCTCCAGGAGCTCGTCATCATCCAGACCGGGTGGAAGTGGCCATGCTGCAAGCCCCGCCTCCCGCGCCCGCAGCAGATACGTTGAGACCGACGTCTTGCTCATCTTCAGCCGCTCAGAAACGGCGCGTATCGACAATTCCTGCTCGAACGTCAGCCGCAGTATCGATCGAATGTCTTTCACATCAGTATGTCTCGCTTGCTTCCGTCTAGGCATTAGATCCTCGCTTAAAACACGAGAACAAATTGCCAGATCGGCGCTCACGAGATTCGATCTAAATCCGCTGTCCCTTCTGTCCGCGACTTACTGAATTTGCTGTCCCGAACTTTCTGAATTCGGTGTCCGCGACTTACTGAAATCTTTGTCCGGGACTTTGTGAAACCCGCAATCGACCAACGGCGCCAGCGCCTCTCCGCCATTGAAGCGCTTCGCGCGTTTCGCGCTCAAGCCAAGCCTGTCAGCCAGGAGGAGATTCAGACCTGGAAGCAGGAAGGCCGTCGCTGATGGCTTTCATCGTCGATGCTTCGATCGCCGGCGCCTGGCTGCTGCCGGACGAGGAAAACACAATCGCCGATCAAATGATGGAACGTATGGTCGATGAAGATGCCTGGGCGCCCGATCTGCTGCGTCACGAGATCCGCAGCATTTTGTTGAGCGCCGAAAGGCGAGGGCGTATTTCTGACGATCTCATCCATTCGGCGCTGGCGCGTTTCCGTGCGCTCCCTTTGAAGCTCGTTGGACCCGGCGACGACACAGAGGTCGTCCGACTGTCGCGTCAGTATCGTCTCAGCGCCTATGACGCAGCCTATCTGGCTATCGCACTCATTGAGTACCTCCCTCTGGCCACGCTCGACCGCAAGCTTGCCGACGCCGCTCGCAAAGAAGGCGTGAATGTACTGGGTTCCTTTGCCGATGGGCCCTGATCGCACAAGCTTGGTCTCTGCCCGTGCAGAGCAGCTCGACACGATCGCCGCCGTCCTGCCGATTGGGCGGCGGGGCGAGCTCGCCGAAATCCTTTCGGACGAGGACGTCAAAACCCTTCGTTATCTGGTTAATGAAGGCATGGGTGCCAACTCCTTGCGCGCCCTCACCTCGGATCTCGCCTACCTGCAGGCCTGGTCGCTTGCTGCCACCGGCAAATCCCTCCCTTGGCCGGCCCCAGAGGCGCTGCTCCTGAAGTTCGTGGCCCATCATCTCTGGGATCCGGAAAAGAGACTGACCGATCCACAGCATGGCATGCCGGACGCGGTCGAGCAGAGCCTTCGCCGCCAGGGCTTTCTCAGAGTGGTGGGACCACATGCGCCCGATACCGTTCGCAGGCGGCTTGCCACATGGTCGACCCTGACCAAATGGCGCGGGCTGAATGGCGTGTTTGCCTCCCCTTCCCTGCCTATCGATCCAGAACTAGGAACGCCGACTAAGCGACTTGAGACAGTGCCTCGTGTCGAATTGATGCCAGAGACTCGAATGCCGGGCGAGCGATCAGATAGCCCTGCATTAAGTTGACACCAAAATCCTTAAGTACCTGAAACTCTTCAAGCGTCTCGATGCCCTCGCAGAGCGGCATGACGCCGAGGTCATGCAGCATGGCAACGGTATTTCTCACGATTTTCTGGCGAGCTGTGTCCGTGTCAATATGTCGAATAAGCGCCATATCGAGTTTTGCAATATCGGGCTGGAAATCCGCTAACAAGGAAAGCCCGGCATGTCCGGCCCCGAAGTCGTCAATAGCGGTGCTGAAGCCCATAGCGCGGTAGGCACGCAGGATAGTGAACAGATGAGCAGTATCAATCTGCTGGTTTTCGGTGAATTCAAAAATGATGTTCTTTGTAGGAAACTTCGCGCGAATCGCCGCTGCTAGCGTTAGGCGAATGCAGGCGAGAGGCTCTTGGACCGCGTCTGGGATGAAGTTGATCGACAGCCCGACGTTGCTACCTTCACTATAAAGAGAGGCGGCAAGTTCAATTGCCTTGACGCGGCACTGTTGGTCGAATGCATATCGGTTGGAGGCGTCGATTTTCGACAGAACCGAGCTAGCCCCTTCGCCCGAAGGACCACGCACTAGAGCCTCATGGGCGAAAATTTCGTTAGTGCGAACATCGATGATCGGTTGGAACGCCATCGAGAATGGCGGGGTAAAAGATACGCCGTTGCGGCATTCCACACAGAACTTAGACATGACTGCTTATCCAGCTTGAACTTCATGCATATCAGCAAACCGTAAACGATGTCTTTGCAACCTTCCTAGGCATCTCAGCTTCACTCACATGGGGAATTCGGCGTCGAGCCCTTTTAATAATCCATGGGACGCTTCCTTCGGTTGTTTGTGTCTGCAGTCAAGGCTCGGCCTGCTATTCATGACCGGATTGTTTCCATCGCCGGTTCCATCACGCATACGGCGCGCTGGTCGACGACACCATGATCTCGCTTACGTCGCGGCCCAGGCTCAGGTGAACGATCCCGTTCTTTGTTTAACGGCATTCGAGCGCTATCGAGTTTCGGGTCGTTCACCTGGATCTGCCAGGACTGATCTGGTCGGCTGATTGCAATTTGGCGAGGTTGCGGACTTTGCGATGGTTGTTATCGGCTTGCCTTCAACACAAAGCCCTTGATGACGACGCCACCGGTCACGTATTTCCATAGCGCCACCAAATTTGCGCCAGTACCACGATCGCGCTCTTCTTGATAAGGCCACCGTTCGACTGGACCCACGACTGTGAGAGGCTGCGCATGAACTGCGCGAGGCTGGCATCGATAAGAAACTAATTCGTGACCTACTGGACGTCGCCATGCTCAGCAATCAAAGGGAAACTGCGGTGCTGAACCATCGTGACCTCCGCGGCAGCAACATACTTTGAGACGCAAGCATCGAGTCATTGGCACTAGTTCTGCTCCGACATCTTCATCGCCGCATCCCGACCGAATTTCAGAGTCGTGAATGGCAGAGTAGCGGTTTGGATGAGGACGAGACCGGCACCATTGAGGGCAGTTTTCGCGATTTGTGCGGCTCCGCTCGAACTTTCTAAATCTGTGCTTTCCACGGGACCGACAGACGGTCGTGCAGAATTTCTAGGTGGGATTGTCCCCGCGACCAGAGGATCTCGGGTGTTACAGCCAGGATTGCATCGATCGTAGCGGAGGACTTTGGTAGAAGTCGTGGCGGACGTCAGACGGTTCATCTTCTCAGGGTCACGAGATCTAACACCTTCAAAGACCGGCCGCTTGGTCGGAATAACGGTGTAAGGTGCAGAAGCAGCTTGCGTCTCTGTGATGTTCGCTGTCATTGGTGCTCGTGCCGTATCAACAATGTTCTGAAGTCTTGTTGAAGCGGCAACGGCTTCCCGACCGTCGGGATGGGAGGCCGTGACCTCTTGCAACAAAGGTGTGTGTGTCGGACCCGGATCGCTATAAGCGACGACAGAAATTGCACCGAGCATAAGGCCGCCAGCCGCAAGCATGAGCCACGCTGGACCATTGTGTCGCGGCTTTGGGGTCCGTATATCGAGATCATGGCGATGCTGCCACACACGCTCGACACGGATTAACTCTCCATTGCCTGCCTCCGGTCGGGAAATTATGTCACCGCTGCGAGAACTAGACATTGGATGCCTTTCGTTTGGCGTTTGGCGGTCGAGGGCAAGCTTTGGCTCACCCACGCGGTTGAACAGGGCGCTGGATAGGCTGGCAAATCCGGTATCGCTTATCTCTGGTACTGGTCGTGGACGACACCCATTATATCGCCCGACCGCGATACACTCACGAGCAGGTTGTCGCCGCCACGGGTTGCCTTGACCAGATAACGTTCGCCGACATCCTGAACATCCCTCACTCGGTAGCCACGATCCTCAAGCAAGGTAATGACGTCGTCAGGTCCAAAGCTGGGCCGTTGTACGGACCAACGGTTCTGATGGTCATGATGGCGGTTCCACGAGTTTAGAAAGTTGGATTCCGTGTTCCCGTCAACCGAGTAGGGATCTGAAGGCTGGCCATCGTAGATAACGACCTGCGAAAAGGCGGGTACGGCGGCGGTAGCGAATAGAGCAGCGGCCGCGGTGAACGCGATGACATAACGTGTCATGAAACTTCCCTTTGACTAAAACGCTCTACCCGGTCCTATTTGGCAACCGAGTTAGATCGATGTTTTGACGCGATGCGAAGCACAACGGCATTATGCGCCTTGCCACTGTTGCAGTGTGTCGTTTGTTATTGCGAAATGTTGCAGCCACTTTACGGATGAACTGCGCCGGGACTTTCTTCAGACGAGTGGAGAAGTTTTCTTGAGTTGAAGGGGACCGGAAGGCCAAAGCAGAAGGCATCTACCAAGGAATTTGGGAAGGAAGCGGTGCGCCTGGCGTAGACGACCGGGCGGACATTGTGCCGGGCTCGCGTCTTCCCCAGCACTTGCCACGCGAGATTTTTTCTACGTTGGCAGAGTCGAAAGGATAGTTCCTCGTTAAAAACGATCGAGGTATTGGCGGTATCCGACCAGAAGCTGCGGACTAGATTATGAGACGCGTCATCGCATTGTCATGTAAGAATTTTACTTCCGAGGCTAACGGGGCCTTAAATTTCATTAAGGCCCGTGAAGTTGAACTTAGCATTCCGGATTGGTAGGAAAATGAAACAAGCGATATCGCCATTATCGCCGGCTCCCTCGTCGCGAAACAGTGCCTCCCTGAATTCGCCGTCACGCGTTCTGCTGGCAAGCCTGATCGGCACCACCATCGAATTCTTCGACTTTTACGTTTACGCGACGGCTGCAGTCCTCGTTTTCCCAACGCTGTTCTTTCCGACCAGCGATCCGACCACCGGCGTCCTGCAATCATTCGCGACTTTTTCCATCGCCTTCTTCGCCCGTCCGATCGGCGCCATCGTGTTCGGCCATTTCGGTGACCGCATCGGCCGCAAGGTGACGCTCGTTGCAGCCTTGATGACCATGGGCATCTCGACGGTACTGATCGGTTTCCTGCCCTCGTACGCCTCGATCGGCGTGGCCGCGCCTCTGCTGCTGGCCATCTGCCGCTTCGGCCAGGGCTTCGGTCTCGGTGGCGAGTGGGGCGGCGCGGTGCTGCTGGCGACGGAGAATGCGCCGGAAGGCAAGCGCTCCTGGTACGGCATGTTCCCGCAGCTCGGTGCGCCCGTCGGCCTGTTCCTGTCGTCGGCCGTGTTCTGGCTGCTGCTGCACTTCATCTCCCAGGAAGACTTCATCACCTGGGGCTGGCGCGTGCCGTTCATCGCCTCGATCGTCCTGATCGGCATCGGCCTTTGGGTCCGTCTGTCGATCACCGAGACCCCGGAGTTCAGCGAAGCCGTCGCCCGCAAGGAGCGTGTTGCCGTTCCCGTGGTCGAAATCCTGAAGAACCACAAGCGCAGTCTGGTCCTCGGCACCTTCGTTGCGCTGGCAACTTTCGTGCTGTTTTACATCGGCACGGCCTACCTTCTGTCCTACAACGTCAAGGTCCTGAAGATCAGCTTCCTCGACGCGCTTCTCGTGCAGATCGTCGCCTCGGTGTTCTTCGGCATCTTCTGCCCGATCGCCGGCAAGCTGTCGGACCGCTTTGGCCGCCGCACCGTGCTCGTTGCCACGACGGTCGGGATCGGCGTCTTCTCGTTCTTCCTGCAGACACTGCTGACCGGCGGCCTCACCGAGATCTACATCTTCGCAGCCGTCAGCATGGCGCTGATGGGGATGACCTACGGTCCGATCGGAACCGCGCTGGCTGCCCCGTTCCCGGTGGCAGTGCGCTATACCGGCGCCTCCATCACCTTCAACTTTGCCGGCATCTTCGGCGCCTCGCTGGCACCCTTTATCGCCACCTGGCTCGCCAGCAACTACGGCCTTGCCTATGTCGGCTACTACATGGCAATCGCCGCCTTCATCACGCTGGTCTGCATCCTGCTGTCAGGCAACGAAGAGATTTGATCCAAACGATCGCATCAAAAAAGGCCGCGAAACACATGTTTCGCGGCTTTTTTTTCCAAATACACATCAGCCATTCACCGGGGTACAGACGCATATTGTGCCGTCATCGCTTCAACCCGAGGCCCAGGCGCCCACGCTGTTTAGCTACTCTGTCGTCGCACCATGGAATATGGAACGGGCGAACCGCGCGGACGGTCGCATCGAGATCGACGTGGAGCGTCGTCATTTCGCAAGTTCAGTGACGTCATCCTTGCTCGTGCACTCGTACCCTTTCCAAGTAACAGACCTGGGTTGCAGCGAGGATCTTAGCGGTCAAGGCCGCTTCGCTTCCCCTGTCTCGGCATGCTGAGGTCATAAATTCAATGCTTAGGCATTGCCACGGTGGGTCCGCGCTGAATTGGTCTCAGAATAAACACCAGGGGGAAAATGACCAAAAGGGCGATGGCGAAGAAATAGAACATGTCGTTGAAGGCCATGACGGCGGCTTCACGCTCAATAACCTGGAAGATGTTTACAATGGCGAGCTGAGCAGACTGCGGGTCGCTGCCTGACTGGTGGATGCGTTCCTGAGCAATAACTGAATTGGCTGTGACCGTTTCCATCAGACGTTGCGTATGAACCGAAGTCTGACGGTCGAGCATTAGTCCTATCAGGGCCAGTCCGACAGACCCGCCTAGGTTACGGGCAGCCGTGTAGATTCCGGCTGCGTCCTGCGCCTGGTCGCAAGTTACGGAGCTCGTCATCGCCTGGTTGAGGAAGATAAGGGTGAACGCCTGCCCGAGCCCTCGCAGTAGCTGCGAGAAATCGAAGTCTCCGCCATTGGTAGCTGCGGTAAGGCTCGTGTCCAGGTAACAGCTGACCGAATAGCAGACCAGCCCGAATGCGATTGCGATCCTGAGGTCGAGCTTTCTGGTCAGAAGCGGAAAGAACGGAATGATCGCCAGCATTGGCAGGCCGCTGAGGAGAACGACCATTCCCGATTGAAGCGCGTTGTATCCGCTAATCCGGGCAAGGAATTGAGGGATGAGGTAGGTTATTCCATAGAGCGATGCCCCCGTGACGACCGCCATGAGGACGACACTTCCAAACGATCTTTGAAAAAGGATGCTCAGGCGGATTACAGGCCTATCGGCAGTAAGCTGGCCCATGACAAGCATACAAAAACCTCCCAGCGCGATGCCAGTCAGGAGGACAATCAAAGACGACTCGAACCAGCTTTCTCTCTGTCCGTCCTCAAGAACTACCGTCAGGCACCCTAGAAACATCGACAAGCCAACGATCCCCAGCCAGTCCGCTTCAAGAAGCAATTCGAGATTGGTCCTTGAAGACGGCAATCCAAGGGTCAGAAGCATAAGCAGGCCGACGCCTACGGGGAGGTTAAGGAAGAACGCATAGTGCCAGCTGGCGTTTTCCGTTAGCCATCCGCCAAGAACAGGTCCGGCAATCGGTCCCATGATCGCGGTAATTCCAAACAGGGCAACGCCGATAGACTGCTGGTTGGCGGGAAGCCGCTGGGCGATAATGGTCATCGCTGTTGGTATCATCGCGCCTCCGGTGAACCCCTGGCCCGCGCGTCCCGCCACCATCATGCCAAGCGAGGTCGAAAAACCGCAGACCATGGAAAAGCAGATGAATAGTGAGGTCATGACAAGCAGAAACCTGCGGAGGCCGAGAAGGTTGGTAAACCAGCCCGAAAGCGGGATCATGACAATCTCCGCTACAAGATAGGCAGTGACGATCCAGGTACCTTCCGATCCGCTCGTTCCGATTTCCCCTTGTATCTGTGGCAGCGCAGAGTTGGTAATCGAAACGTCCAGCGTCGCCATAAGGGCGCCAACGATACCCGCGGCGACCGCTGTCCATGCCGCGACGTCCGCCTTTTTTGGCGAGCTGTTTCCCCCCTCCAATTTCGTGGACCTCATTGGCTAAGCTCCACTGCATTGTCTATGCCATCGGTGATACCGTGGGTATCCACCTCGACACTGACAGATAGACCGGGGACTAGCACAATATGCGGGTTCGCATTGGCTTCAATTTTGATGCGTACGGGTATGCGTTGAACGATCTTTGTGAAATTCCCTGTGGCGTTCTCGGTCGGGATCAGCGCGAATTGTGCGCCTGTTGCGGGGGAGAAGCTCTCGACTTCGCCGTCGAGGGTTCCGGAGCTGATGGCGTCCACACTGATTCTCGCAGGCTGTCCGACACGCATCAATTCAACCTGCGTCTCCTTGAAGTTGGCAACGAGGTAGATGTCTTTGACCGGGACGAGCGTCATCAATCGAGTACCAGCGGAGACATATTGCCCGACGGCTACGGACTTGTCGCCGACGACGCCCGCGATCGGGGCGGTGATCTCGGTGGCGTCGAGATCAAGCTGGGCTGTTGCGAGCTGCGCTTCGGATTGCCGTACAGCCGCCTCCGCCTGTCTGACGGCGGCCTCAGTGGTATTGATGGCCTCCTTTGCAGACGCCAGAGACGCTTCGGACACCTTGACCTGCGCGGCCTGCTGGTCGCGTTGGCTTGTGTACGTTGCGATCTGTTCCTTGGACGTCGCGCCGGCGCGGCCAAGCGACTGATAGCGGTCGACCTGGCTCTGGGCGAACTGCGCCTGCGTCCTGGCTGACAAGAGTTGCGCCTCAGCCTGTCCCACAGACGATATCTGCCGCTTCGCTTCGGCCTGCGCCCTGGCGAGGTCCGCTTTCGAAGACTCGACGCCAGCTTGTGCTTGCGCGACTTTAGCCTCATAGTTTCCAGGCTCGATCTTCAAAAGCCTATCTCCGACCGCGACCTTCTGGTTGGCGACGACATACACCTGTTCGACATATCCCTGGACCTTTGGCGACACTGTCGTCTGGTCGGCCTGAAGGAACGCGTCATTCGTGGACTGCAGGAAGCGGCCGACCGTCCAATAGCGTAAGAACCATATTCCACCGGCGATCATTGCCAAAATGGCGACGGTCAGAAGGATGCGTTTGATGCGACGCTTCTGTTCGGGGTTTTTGGACGGCTTGAAAACTTCCCCGGGCGGTTCGCGAGAAGTGTCGTTTTCCTTTTCGACCTGCATCGCATTTACCTGTGCTAGCACGAGATCACTCCGTCGCATTAATGGTACTATTCATTTTATTTAGTCCCGATATGAAGTCTCATTCGGTGTTGTGAAACTCATCAGTTTCTTTTTCGATCAAGAGCGAAAAGACCCCGACAATTTGCAATTATTGCAGCTTGCTCGACGGCGCGCGTAGCGTTTGGGTGCCCTTGTCGGGACGACAGATCTGGGCTTTCGGCATTCACGTTGATATCTGCGGCAAGCAATTCCTTCAGCTTAAAGGTGACCATAACGGTAGTACGGCGCCCCACTAAATTGGTCTTTTCGGCTTACCAGAAGGCAATAGATCATAGTCTCTGCTCCAGACTGGAGGTTTGCTGAGAGCGATTTCACTGCGAGAATTTTTGGGCGAGGAAGGTCTCCGGCGTCTGGCCCGTCACAGCAAGCATGCCGCCAGGCGCGTCGACTGTTGGCGCTTGCTTGATCTCTGATGAAGCCACCCGCCCGAATGCGGCGCGGCTGGGCAATGTCACCCTTCAGATCGTGCGGGACTGTACCGTGCAGTTCATGCGTAGCGACGGTAATATGACGGAATGCAGCCCGCATAAGCCGGGCATCAGCAGTGTGATGCTGCCGGTCGGAAGCGGCCTCGAAGTTAGTGGCTACGACCCGGATTGACGCGCGTTGGGCACTTGTCAAACCCATGTGAATCGCCTGCCGGGCGACGACAGCCCGACCAATCCAGGATGGACCGGCAGCCGGGAACCGGCTGCCGGATTTATTGCGATCAGAGACGTTTAGCTAGCAAACGAGCTATTGAAGTTGAAGCCGCCAGATGCGTTGCTGAACGAGAATGTTCCCGCCTTCTGTACGACTTCAGCCGGCAGCGATGCCGAAAACGTGCCTGACTTCGAACCGAAGGTGTAGCTGCCGCTGACAGCACCATCAGCACCGATGGTGACCGTGGAAGCGACCGAAGAGGCGCCGCCGCTCACGAGATCCAGCTGGGCGATGTCGAGTTCGAAGATGTTGTTCATGGTAGTCTCCTTTCAGGTTGGGTGGGGGGTGGCCTGCCTGGCCTTCCCCTCCGTCAGTCATCACCGGCTGCCTATGGCCATCAGAGGGTCCAATATCCAGTCGGTGAAGTGTCGGCGATCTGTGACGATATCGCCGATTAGGGTCATACCGGGGGTCAGCGGACGCTCTTCGCCATACGCGGCGATGCTGGTGCGCTCGAGGCTGACTGTGACCCGGTAGACGGGAGCTGTAAGGGCGATGGGAGCCAGAAGCTCACCCTCGCGATAGGTTGCGCGGGAGACCTGAACGACATGTCCTAAAAGCATCCCGAAACGCTGATATGGAAAGGCATCGACCTTGAGCCGTACCTCCTGCCCTGGCTGGATAAGGCCAGCAGCGCGCGGCGGAACGAGGAGATTGGCTTCGAGGTTGCTGCCACCAGGCACGAGGGCGGCAAGAGGCGATTGGGCGATGGCAGTCTGCCCCGGCTGAGCCTGTAGCGCCGCAACCCGGCCGGCCACCGGCGCGACGACCACATAGGCGCGGTTGACCTGCAATTGCGCAAGGGATTGCTCAAGCTCGCTGCGAAGACCTTGTAGCTGAGCGAGCTTGTCGTCCCTTCCAGCCGGCAGGCTGGCCAATTGCGAGCGAGCGTCGACAAGATCGCCTTGCCGCTGTTCCTTTTGCCGCTCGAGTTCGTGGATGACGCTCTCCTGGGCAAAGATCTGCTGCTGGCGGCGCGATAGTTCAAAACGCGTGCCGCCGCCATTGACCTGGAGCTTGGCGTAGTGGCCGGTATCGTCTGTTTGCAGGGCTTGCAGCCGGCGTTCAGACTCCAGACGTTGCTCCTGGCTCGCCAGTTCACTGCCCAGTCCTTCGACACGGGAAGACAGGCGCCGCTCCTCCTGGTCGAAGCGGGTGTTGGATGCCTTGATCTGTGTGTCGATGGACTGGATACGGGCTTGCGTCTCGATCCGCAATTTTTCACCGACCGTGCCGTCTGCGCCGGTCGTCTCCAGCGACAGTTCCACCATCGGCTGGCCCTGGGCGACCAGGTCTCCCTCATGGACAAGCACGCGAGTAACCGTACCGCCCCTGGCGGCATAGATCTGTGCCAGGCCGCCAGTCGGGGCGATATAGCCCTGCACCGTCTCCTTGCGCGCATAGGTGCCGGTCATGAGATAGGCTGCACCGACCACCACGAGGCAGCCGAGGACGGTGGTCATCACCCCATGGCTCACCGGTTGTGCGATCATCACCTCCCCGCCAATGCGGCGACGATGTTCAGTGGCTTCGCTACGGAACAGGGTACTCATGGCACCACCTGCAAAGGGTGGGCCGGCACATCGCGCTTTAGCTCGCGTATATTGCCGTTTTCCACTGCAAAGGCGCGGGCAGCACCTTCGATGGCTCCGGGGCGATGGGCGACCATCACTTGGGTGATTCCGAGCTTGCTCAGCGATTGCATGAGGCGGCGCTCCGACAGGACATCCAGATTGGCCGTCCCTTCGTCGAGAAACAATATGGACGGCTTGCGGTACAGCGCACGCGCCAGGAGAGCTCGCTGCTGCTGCCCACCTGACAGCGTAGATCCGAGGTCTCCCACCAAGGTCATGTAGCCCATTGGCATACACATGATTTCGTCGTGAAGGCCAACAAGCCGGACAACCTCCTCGACCCGAGCGATATCGATCTCAGGATCGAAAAAAGCGATATTGTCGGCAATCGTCCCCGCAAAAAGCTGGTCGTCCTGCATCACCACACCGACCTTGGCTCGGTACGCCCGCATCCCGAAGACGCCGAGCGGGAGGCCGTCCACAAACACCTCGCCCTCACCCGGCGGATAGAGGCCCATCAACAACTTCAAGAGGGTAGACTTGCCGCCGCCAGAAGGGCCCACAAAGACGACGGACTGCCCCGCCTCTATGGAGAGGGATACATCCTTCAGAACCCATGCCTCCCGTTCGGCATAGCGAAAGGAGAGGTTGCGTACGAGAAGTGATCCGGCAAGTGGACGATCCCCCGGGGCTGCGGCATTGAGGGCGGGCTCTGGATCCTGATGCACGACATCGGCCAGGCGCTCTAGATGAAGGCCGATCATGCGAAATTTGAAATACTGGTCGACGAGTGAAAACGCCGCCGTGCTGAACTGGCTCCGATAGGAAAGGAAAGCCAGCAACATGCCGAGCGTCATCTCTCCGCGGATGATGCTGCCGGCTCCGAAATAGAAGACGAGGAGCATCTCGGCGCCCGTCAGGAAGGATAAGCCTGCCGAACCCTTAAGACTGATTTTCTGGACGCGTACATTGTTGTTGATGCTGTCGGCATAGGCATTTTGCCAGACACCGTGGCGTTCCAGTTCACGTCCGAACAGCTTGAATGCCCGCGCACCACGGATCGTTTCAAGCAGGATACCATCCACCTTGGCCTGGTACTGGATACCCTCGTTGGTCAGGCTGCGAAGCCACGGAAAAGTCCCCAAGCGTATGCAAATGACCAGCGCCAGCGAGGCCAGCACAATGCTTGCCAGATAGGGCGCGTAGATCACCATCACGACCAGCGTGATGATCGCCATCAACCCGTCCAGCGCGCCGGACACAAAGCCACCTGTCAGCAGATCCTGAACCGGCTGAAGGGAATTAAAACGCGATAGGATGTCGCCGAGACGCCGTTTTTCAAACCACGGGACAGGCAGGCGCATGGCATGACGCAACAGATTGCCGCGCATCTGAAAGGTAAGAAGCGTGCTGAAATGCATCTGCACGTATCCGCGCAACAAGGTCGTGGCGCTCTGAACCAACAGCAGCAATGCCGCGCCGATGACTATGACGTTCAGGAGACTGAAATCACCCTTTGAGATTGCCTCATCGACAATCATCTGGTTGACGAGCGGCGACAGCAGAACAAAGAATTGCAACAGGGCGGAGAGCGCCAGGATCTGCAGCAGGCTCGGAATGAAGCCGGCGCTCCTGGACCACAGGTCGGCCAGGCGCACCCGCTCGACCACCTTGCGTTTTCGGAAGGTGGTCGCCGGTGTCAGTTCCAGCGCTATCCCGGTAAAATGTTTCGATGCCTCGTTGAGCGAGAGCCGCCGCTGGCCGCTCGCCGGATCGTGCAAGTCCACCCACCGGCCGGAAGCATGCGTCAGCACGACGTAGTGCGACATATCCCAGTGCAAGATGCAGGGCGTCTTCAGCTTGCCGATATCTGCCATTTCCAGCTTCAGCGGCCGACTGGTCAGACCGAGGTCGTCAGCGACGGCAATAAGCGTTTTTAGCGTCGTACCGTTTGCGGATGCGGCGTGGCGGCGACGAAGTTCTGACAAAGTCACCCGATGACCGTGAAAGCCGGCCACCATCACCAGACACGCTAGCCCGCATTCAGCGGCTTCGGATTGTAGCAACGGCTCAATCCCGTAGCGTTTATGGAGGGCCGTGAGAAACAACTGACTATCTCGCTTTAGGTGTGGTGAAAAATGAGAAATGGGGTGTGACTTCCATTGAACGCCCGGGCGTCCGACGACCGTCCCTTCATGACAGGGCCATCGACGAGTTTTCTGAAGACGATGGTTAGGTTCGGGGGACTTGGACGTTGACATCCAGTTCAGAACTCGCCTCAGAAGAAGGGCACTGACTGGTCCGAATTCTGTGAAGGTGAGTGATGCAAGACATACGACAAACCTCCCTTGGATCGTTTATTTCCGGCGCTCCTAATTCGTGCGTGGCAATCAAGCTGCCGTGTCCAAAGGTATGCCATGCCTCATTATTGAGTTGGGTCTAGTTATGTTGAGAGATGTTGCGGCGACCCACTTTGCTGCCACAATCAGGATGATATCTGGCTTGCAGGGGCGGCCGGGGTGCTCGCCCAACCGGATCTGCGATTCGCACACCGGGCCTGGGAGAGCAATCGCCTTCGGAGCTACGCCACCTCCCCATACCTTCTGGCTAGGACACTTCCCGATCTTCGTCGGACGGCTCAATACCCGCGTTTGATCGTGCTATGATCTCGAAGCCGAGCTCTTCGAACATTCCTTTGAAGTCCCGTTAACTCAGCGGATATCGCAATTACGAGGTGGACCCTTGCACCATCAGCCAGGCCTCTAATGTCTATCTTTAAAACATCTACCGCCGTTTCAACTTTTCGATAATCGCATTCAGAATAATCGGCAGATCGGCACGCTCCACAAGCCTGCAGTGGAATTTTTATCCGACGGTCAATGCACCGCTAAACGCAGCAATTTGTACCGGGCTTTTCTGCGTTTGTCAGAAGGCCAACAACATTTCGCAACAAAACATAACGCAACTTCACAAGGTTATATGGCACGAAAAACTTCTTGAGGTGTCTCTTCAAAGGAATTTTTCATGACAAAAAAAACCATCCAATGGAACGGTGCTGTTCAACCTGAAGCGATAGATATTCTTACCGCAGAGGGCGGCATGATTGTGAGCCCCACGAAAGTGGGTTACATAATTATGACATCGGATGGCGCTGGGCTTCGAAGAAAATTTTCTGCGAAAGAACGTAATCTCAACAAGCCTGGGGTCGTTCTCGTAAGTTCGTTGGAACAGCTGCGCGATTTGGCGGAATTGACTCCAGAGATCGACGCGTTTTATTCCTGGCATTGGAAAGAAGATGTTTTGTTGGGATGCATTCTGCCCTGGAAAAAGGCGGCACTTCGGCACATACCGGACGGCGCCGCCGACTTGGTGATGGACAGCCGCCAGACAAGTTGTTTTGTCATCCGGTTTGGCATGCCTTCCGAATTAATCGCGCAACGCCTATGGGAAGTTGAGCAAAAACTGACCTTCGCGAGCTCTGCTAATCCATCTGGACAAGGAAATAAAGGGCTGGTTGAAGGGATCGGAGCGCGTATTGGTACCATGGCGGATTTGGTCATCGCAGCTGATGACTATGTTGCTTCAATCCAGCCGGCAAAGGAAGCTGAATCGCGTTACGAACAAGGTGTCATGGTTTCGATGGTTGATGAACACGGAAAAATCGTACCAGAGCAAGGTGGATGCCGTTCTATTGAGCCTGCCCCCACATTGATCCGTAAAGGTCTAGATGTTGATCGCATCATGGAGGCTCTGGCGAATAATTTCGAAAGCTGGAACTATCGGCATGGCCAGTATTATTGAGCCGCCGCGCGCGCTTGGTGCCCAGATGGCGGTTCACGAGGAGGGTCTCTGCTGTGGCTACGTGTTCGGCGGCTGTACGGAAGCTGCCGTGGCTGCGGAGGCTCTTTAGACTATGGCCACGGGAACGACCGGTTTATGCGGCTCCGGGAAGGGCCTTGGTTTTTCGATATGCCGTGCGGCGGTGGTGTGATGCTGGCCATCCGCTTGTTGCAAGATAACCTTAGCCTGCATTCCGTCCTCGAGGGCTTGAAAGCGTGCCGTTGCATGGGACTGCGATACGATGTAGGCCATATCAAAATGCGTCCGAGCGATCTCGAAACATATACTCGTCTGATGATGGCTGTGGGGCCGGCTGGTCGCAAATTTGCAGGATTAGTCCAGCCACTGACCACCCCAACGAGATCACTCTCCCATTGGACCGCATCAAATTTTCACGTTGGCCTTTCTCCATAATCAATCAGCTCACAACCTGAAGTAGGCCACACCACGACCCACCACGTTCAGCTGCGCGCAAAGCACCCTCTCGACCTCAGCTTGTGGATACATTCTTGTCAGCTATGGGACGATACTGATCCAGCGCCCACGTGAACATTTCGCAACAAAACATCACCCACGGCAACACAGAGATCTGGCATGTATCTCGGGGACCGTACCTGGTGTCCTTTGAGGTTCCAACGAGACGAAGCATCCGTGCCCATAAGACGGAGTTTGCCAATGACACCTATAGTTCTCAAGCGTCGCTCGCGGCCGAGCTATCTACACTTTGAAAGCGTCGGATTGGAGGACACAAATGCCAATGACACGCCGACAGTATCGGTTCGCTCGGCCTCGCTTAGAGATGGCGAAGCCGACTGCACGCTAAAGATTAGCTTGCCAAAACATAGCAGCCTTCCGCGAGTCGATTCCCAGCGTCATCTTGAAGTATATAATGAAATCAATCATATAGCTCTTCATAAAATCTTCATTTGCCAATTCACGAGTTCGTGATCAAGTTTGGTAGGTGGCAACACAATACGATTGCATGGGTGAAATATGCGGCAAAATGGCGGATTGTTAGCCAATTGCATAAAACGACTGATGTCTGCCTCCGGGGGCCACAAAAGTATGAAGAACAAGCGCATCAAGTTGCTTCCTGATCAGCTTCCCGATGAGCGAAAGCGAGATCTCGGATTTCTTGATGGACAACCCTGTAAAGGCGGCGCTGAAAACGGGCTAGGGAGCGGGAATAGATCATTCGATCATGAACGTGTCTTCCATCTTAAGTGGTGAGTGTGGCCTCGTATGGCATGGCCAGGGAAATTCATCCTTTTAACTCAGCGGATCCCCGCCGCTCTGTCTGGTATTTCCGGCGCTGGTGTAAACGGGACCTCCTAAAATCTGTCGCACGCATCGCCTGAACCGAACGCATGCCGGGTCAGTCTGTCGTGTTGGCAACTAACCGGGACAAGGAGCATATTTTGGACAAACACGACATTTCATACAGACGGATTGTGCCCGGCGAAGGCTCTATCTTCAAACAGATATGGCTGCAGGCCTTAAGGTCCACACCATCGTCCTACGCCAGCATTCTTGATGACTGGGAGTCTCTTTCCGAAGATGAATGGAATAGGCGGTTAACTGATCCAGTCTTCGGCGCTTTCCATAGTGGTATCCCTGTGGGATTGATGGGGCTTATTCGCAGGCATCCAGCAAAACTGAAGCACCGGGCTATTATCGTAATGGCTTACGTCCACGCCGATTTTCGGCGAACTGGAACTGCTTCGGCTCTACTGAACCTTGTTATTTCTTTCGCGAAGGACGAAGGTATTTCGAAACTGGAGCTATGCGTCAGCGGCGAAAATGTATCTGCCATTGCATTCTATCGTAGTCAGCTTTTCTCCGATCTCTGCGTGGTGCCTGGCGGAATTATCGAGAATGGCAAGCCGGTTAAAGAAGTCCAGATGATACGCTCCATCGGTGATTTAGGGTAACGGCTTCCCCCGCAACGCAATTATGCTGCGTCAAGTTACGCGATGCCAATCAATTTGACGGCGCTTATCGAGCCATGCGCCGAGAGTTCCAAGGAGTACTGCATGAAGCGCCCCTTCTCTATTCTTCTCGCGGCATTGCTACCCGCCGCCGCGAGTGCAACCGAGCATCGCCAGGGCCCCCTCGCCCTGCCAGCTGTAATTCATATGCTTGGCAAAGGGCAGCCGGTCGCCGTCACCGTTGATCTCAGTCTTTGCAGCGCGGTACCGAACGATGCAAAGCCGAGCAAAACACGCGGTGGACTACGGATTAACGCATTCAGATTGACGGACGATGGGACGCTTGCCTTTGCTGACGAGCATATGACCATCGATCTCGATGGAAAGCCGATCGTTCAGTTTTTACGATACAAAGTCCACCCAGATAACAGCGCTCAATTTTCTATGACTGTGTTCAGCCTGCCCGCGTACGAACAAAAGGGTACGACAGTCGAATTCAACTGTGCGATGGACCGTGGATTAAGTTTTTTCCCAACGCGCTAATGTGGGTGCCCTTAGATGTTTTTGCGTGACAGGCACATCTAACGACGCGGGGAAATTCGCGCCAATTCCGTTGCGAACGTTATTCAACGTGGATCTGCCACCACTGTTACCAAAACACAATGCATGCCTGCTGTCGCCGCTAAAGAACACTACCGCCCCGCCTGACGCGTCGGTTGTGTTTCGGCAGCTGGCCGGAAATTTAGGCGGCGGATGAGCCGAATTAAAGGATATTGATGAATGACCCTAGACAACTCCGCACAGCGGTCTACGAACTTTCGAGTTCCGGTGCTACCCATTTCAACCCTGAGCGCCGACCCTCATCGCGTCTACCGGCACTACCGAAAGGAGATTCCGTTCATCTTGTCGGAAGCGGGGGTATATCTGATCTTGCGTGCCGACGACGTTCTCAGTCTGTGCAGCGATGCCAAGACACGTCAGGTAGAAACAGAGTTGGTCACCCTGCGGGGCGTTGAGGATGGGCCAATCTGGGAATTCGTGCGAAACGGGATGCTGACGTCGAATGGCGATGTCCATTTGCGCAGACGATCTCCCCTGACCAGGACATTCGCCTTCAAGATGATTGATGCGTTGCGACCTCTCATTAGAGAGACTGTTGCGCAGATCGCCGATACCGCAGCGCCCGATGGTGGCATGGACTTGCTTGAGGACTTTGCCGCTCTTATTCCGGCCAGGATCATTGCGTCGATCTTGGGCCTCCCCCAGGACGATGTGAATAGATTTACAGAGATCGTATACCGTTTCAGTCCGCTCCTGGGCGGATCTTGGCGTGCGCAAGATGTACCGCAGCTTCAACGAGCAGCCGGCGAGCTGAGATCATATGTTGCTGACGTCGTGGCAAAGCGCAGCTACGAAAAAAACAATGACTTTGTGAGCAAACTTCTCTCGGATGTGGAAAGCGACGGATCCTTGTCCGCCGAGGAAGTGATTACCCAGATCATGACTTTGATCGTCGGTGGCAGCGACACGACGCGATCTGCCATCGTCATTCAGCTGGCAGTCCTTCTCCAGCATCCTGAGCAATGGAATGCAGTTTTAGACAATCACGACCTGGTTCCAAAGGCCGTGCTGGAATGCCTTCGTTATGAGCCCGCAATAGGCTCGGTTCCGCGCTTTACCACGACCGATATCGAGTTAGACGGGGCGCTCCTCCCTGCCAATAAAGCTTGCTCGCTAGTGACCATGTCCGCCCTCCGAGACGAGCATCTCTATAACGACCCTGATCGACTGGATATCACAAGAGAGCAATTGAAATGGCATCCGGTATTTGGCGCTGGAGCGCACCGTTGTCTGGGCGAAGCACTGGCAAAAGCTGAGCTGGAAGAGGCATTGACCGTCCTAGCAGAGAGGTTCCCGACCATCAGAGCTGCTGGTGCTTTTCCGAAAGTCACCGGCTTTTCGGGAATCCGAACGGTTCAAAACTTTCCGGTGACTTGGGACGTCAATCGAGCTCGATAGTGCTGGACAAGACCTCCGAGCAAGTTCTGGTTTGAACCGATCTTGGCTCCAATAATTTGTTCCTACGCCCTCTAGCGGTGTGGTCTGCAACATGAGTGAAGTAAAAAGTTAGGGACTGTGTGATGAATCGTAGAATGTTTTTGGTCAGCACTACGACATTGGCGGTTGCCGCCAAATTCGTTGATCTGGGTCCCGCAGCGGCTGCAGGCGAAAAGGCGGAGAAGCCTGACTTAACTATCGGCGTTGGCGGTAAGCCTCTCCTTTACTATCTCCCATTGACAATTGCCGAGCGAAAGGGGTTCTTCGAAGAAGAGGGTCTAAACGTCATCATTAATGACTTTTCCGGTGGCGCCAAGTCGCTGCAGGCGCTTATCGGCGGATCGTTAGACGTTGTCGTTGGCGCGTATGAGCACACAATCAGGATGCAGAATAAAGGCCAGGACATTGTTGCTGTCTGCGGCCTCGGCCGTTTTCCCGGGATCGTAATAGCGGTGCGCAAAAGCCTGGCAAGCGACGTTAGATCGGTAAGGGAGCTGAAAGGTAGGAAGATGGCTGTAACGGCGCCGGGTTCATCGACCGCGCTAATGCTCCAATATGCTCTGATAAAAAATGGCCTGAAAGCGGACGATGTCGCATTGGTCGGCACGGGTGGCGGAGCCAGCGCCTTGGCTGCACTCAAGAGTGGCGAAGTTGACGGCCTTTCCTATGTGGACCCCGTCATTGCCCAGCTCGAACGCGAGGGCGAAGTCCAAATTTTGATTGACACGAGAACCGAGGCTGGGACCCGCGAGCTGTTCGGAGGCGCCAATCCCGCCGCCGCAGTCTATACGACCCATAGTTTTATTGAGACTAATCCTATCACCATCCAGAAGCTTGTTAACGCCTTCCTCAAGGCGCTCAAATTTATCCAAGCTTCAACTCCTGAGGATATCGCCGCAGCCGTTCCGCAGGAGTATTTGATGGGCGACAAAAGCCTCTATGTCGAAGCTTTTAAAAATTCGAGGGAAATGTACTCACTCGATGGGATGGTGACAGAGGAGGGCTACAAATCGATGATGAGTGTATCGAAAACACTTGATCCGGAACTTGCAAATAGCGACGTGCCATTCAGTAGGACGTTCGATCCATCCTTTGTAACATCTTCAATGCGCTAGTGCAGCAGCGAATACAACTGCGCTGCGGTCAGTCCTGGACGGACGCGCGTATCGATGCCAGCGACATAATCGGGGCATGAAATTTGTTCGGCGCAAGCAACACCGTGCATTCTCATTTCCCGCGATAAGCGGCTGGATGCGGCGGCCCCACACCATCTAAAGGAGGCGCTGTAGCCGGGCTGCGACGCGGACCGCAACTGTGCCGAATGTTGCCTTTAGCCCACTGTCATGTGAGATTGAGATTCTTCAATGAAGCTAGTATTTCCTCTTACGGCATCGCTCCTTACAGCCGTAGCTCAGTCGCCGACGGAGGCGGACGTCCAGGCACTGCACCTTCGCTCGCCCGTCGCTCCACCGATGAAAACTGCCGAATTCGGCGGTCCGATTAGCCCCTCTGACATCATGCAGTTACACGATATGCGGCATTTGGAAATGTCGCCTGATGGTAAGGCAGTGTTGTTTGTCGTTCAAGGGCAAGTGGCGACCTTTGGCTCCGACCAACAAAGGATATGGTTCGTGCCGAGCGACGGCAGCGAGCCCGCGCGTGAGCTCGTCAGCGGTCCTGGTGTTGACAACACACCGCGCTGGTCTCCGGACGGTGGAATGATCGCGTTCCTGTCGAACCGCAGGAGCAAACAGACAATAGAAACCGATATGTCGACCGCAGGCAAGCCCGACGAATCCAGCCGGCCTGAAGGCCAAGCCGATGGATCGCCGCCAGCTGTTTTGGACGCCGGGGGCAAACAGACCCGCCAGCTCTGGAAAGTTGGGCGCAATGGTGGCGAGCCAGTGCCGCTCACTGCAGTGCCATGCGACATTACTGATTTCGCATGGTCGCCCGACGGGACAAAGATTGCCTTTCTAAGTGCTGATCCAGATACACCGGGGGAAAAGGCAGATCGTGAGGCGAAGCGTGACTGGGTCGAGTTGGACAAGGCTGGCCACATGTCCCGCCTTTGGGTTCTGGATCTTTTGAGCCACGAGGCGCAACCTGTCTCGCCAGAAACTGTCAACGTCAGTAAAATGGCGTGGTCTCCGGATGGAAAACGCATGGCGGTCCGTGTCGCGGATACGAGCGCGATCAATGATTATTTTTATCATTCGCGGATCACCACTTTTGATTTCGAGAACGGCACATTCGGCAAGACGCTCATTGAACATGCCGCGGAAGGCCCGTTTTGGGCACCCGACGGCACTGCTATCCTCGCCTCGGAAATTCTCACGCCGGGATTCATTGGCACGGCCCCCCGCGTTTACAACTTTGCGACAAATACACTCACTAAGCTCGCCGACGACTACGCGGGGTTGTTGACGCGACTGCAATGGGCTGCGGATAGCCGCTCCATCCTCGCCCTGTCATTTGAGGAGACGCAATCCAGATTAGTGAGAATAGCAGCGACTGGGAACGGGCGTGTCACGCGGCTTGCCACTTTGGAAGGTGAGGCTTTCGACCTCACGACTAGTCGAGATGATCGCCTCGTCGCGGTTGCGCTGTCGAGCCCTGAGCGACCCGCCGACGTATGGACCATCGCCGGCAAACAGATCCGTCCAATCACGATGATCAATCCGCAAGTCGCCCACTGGAAATGTGGCAAGGTCAGTCAAATATCTTGGACCAATAGCCGTGACGGCAAACGGATCTATGGTGTCCTCGTTACGCCGCCCGACTACACTCCTGGGAGCCCGATCAAGACAGTCATCCAAATTCACGGCGGTCCCGAATGGGCGTGGTGGGCGGGGTGGCTCGGCAGCTGGCACGAATGGGCGCAAATGCTGGCGACGAATGGCTATGCCGTATTGCTGCCCAATCCGCGCGGCTCGGACGGTCAAGGCACGGCCTTTGCGCGAGCGATTGGGCATGACTGGGGCGGAATGGACTATCAAGATGTGATTGACGGCGTTGACATGCTCGTCGCCATGAAGATTTCAGACCCTTCGCGCCTCGGCATCGGCGGATGGAGCTATGGCGGGTTCATGGCGGCCTGGGCGGTGACGCACAGCGAGCGCTTCAAGGCAGCAGTGGTCGGTGCTGCTCCAACCAACATGACTACGATGGCGCGCATTACCGACACGCCCGACTACACCATGGGTTATTTCGGCGAGCCATCCGCGCACCTTGCCGATCTCGATAGGGTATCGCCCGTGCGGAAGTTGGAAAACGTTCATACGCCAGTGCTGGTACTGCACGGCGAGTCAGATACGCGAGTGCCGATAGCGCTTGGTCTGGAGTTCTACCGAGGACTAAGACTTCTTGGCAAACCCGTTAAGATGATCAGCTATCCGCGGGAAGCTCACTGGTTTAGCGAGCCCGAGCATCAGTCCGATGTCCAGCGCCGCATTCTCGATTGGTTTGATGCCCACCTCTAGGAGAGTGACGAACGCTGAGCAACTCGGCGTGCGACTGACGCACCTGTGCCATGGGGCCGAGGTTAATGCCTTGATCAACACGCTGAAGGCGTATGAAATCACCAATTGCTGTACAACGCTCACGCCCTTATCGCCACAAGGCGGAACAGTTTATCACCAGCGTCTTTCATGCACATGATGGGGCGCAAATAGACACATTTCCACACACGCTGTTTGTTCGGCTCGGAGCCGACGGAAAAATCCTATGTGCTGTAGGCACTCGCTTCACACACAGTGGTTTTTTCCCAGCGATATCTGAGCGAGCCCGATCGAGAAAGCCATCTTCAGAATCGCCCGCACCCCGCCAATCGCGGTCAACGATTGAAGCTGGAGGATAATCTCCTTCGACTTGCCTATCTCCTGTTTGAGCATGCGTCTGAAACGGAGGCTATCGAGCTCGACCGGGCGATTATTGCCGAAGCGATCCGTTTCCCCAATCTCCGGCTGTAGCGTGGCATCATTGAAGACCGCTCAAGCCTATTTATGAAGGGCATCCGCCCGCAAAGTCGTGTGCCTGTCTCCATATCAGACACTCACTTATCAGCAATCTGTGGCGCCTCGTCCGATTGATGCTTAGAAGGATCCTTGCTGAACTTCATGACGAAGGCAAAAAAGACCGGAACGAAAAAGATTGCTAGGACAGTGGCGGAGATCATGCCGCCAAGGACGCCGGTCCCAATTGCAGCTTGGCTGCCGGAGCCCGCGCCTGTGGCAATGGCCAAGGGCACTACCCCCAGAGCGAAGGCGAGTGAGGTCATCAGGATTGGCCGGAAACGAAGATGTGCCGCCTCTATTGCCGCGTCGAACGTCGACTTTCCCTTGGCCCGAAGATCCTTCGCGAACTCGATGATCAGGATGGCGTTCTTGGCGGAAAGCCCCATGATGGTGATTAGGCCGACCTTGAAGTAGATGTCGTTCGGCATGTCGCGCAGCATTACCGCACCGACCGCGCCAATGACGCCGAGCGGGATGACAAGCAGTACCGAAAGCGGAATTGCCCAGCTTTCGTACAGCGCCGCAAGGCAAAGGAATACCAGAATGACGGACAGGCCCAGCAACATCGGGACCTGAGAGCCGGATTGGATTTCCTGCAGTGACTGGCCACTCCACTCATAGCCGAAGCCCGGCGGCAGGGTATTGGCAATCCGTTCGACCTCGGTGATAGCTTCACCGGAGGAAAAGCCTGCAGCCGCCTGTCCACTGAGACGGACGGCCGGGAAACCGTTGTATCCGACGATCTGCGTCGTGCCTCTCGTAAAGGCGTAGCTTGCAAAAGCTGAGATTGGCACCATACCTCCATTTGAATTTCTCACCGTCAACTTCATCACATCGAAGATCGTGCTGCGTTTGTTCGCATCGGCCTGCACGGTGACCCTCTGCATGCGTCCCGCGTTGGGGAAGTCATTGACATAGGACGAGCCGAGACTAGTGCTGATCGTCTGGTTGATATCGGCGAATGTGACGCCATAGGTGTTTGCCTTCTCGCGATCGATAGTCAGTACGGTTTGCGGCGCATCGGCGAGGCCCTCGACCATGACGCCAGCGAGGATCTGGCTCTTGGCTGCTTCCGCCATGAATTGGTCACGCGCGGCATTCAAAGCTTCAGTCCCCTGGTTGCCACGATCTTGAAGGCGGAACGCAAATCCATTCGATGTGCCAAGACCCGAAATAGCTGGCGGTGACATTGCATAGGCTGTCGAGTCCATAATGGCCCGAAATCCGGAATTGAACTTGGCCGATAGAGCCTGTGCCGACTGCTCCGCGGTCCTCTCGCTCCAGTCTCTCAGGGTGATGAAAGACAGTCCGGCATTCTCGCCCGACCCGGAGAAGCTGAAGCCGCTAATTGCGACCACGCGGTCCACGGATGGTTCGGACGTCACAACCTTCTCCATCAGCTTGATGGAGCCGAGTGTTCGCTCAGCCGTAGCATCTGCCGGCCCCTGGATCTGGGCCAGCAGCGTGCCCTGATCTTCATCCGGCAGGAAGGAAGACGGCAGTTGCAGGAACATCCAGGCGGTCGCAGCGGCGACGGCGAGATAAATCAGCATGGTACTACCCGACCGTCTGAGCAGGCCCGCGACCCAACCGCTATATTTGTTGGAGCCTCTGTCGAAAGCACGATTAAACCAACCGAAGAAGCCTTTCTTGATATGAGCTTCGCCCTTCTGGACAGGCTTTAGAAACGTCGCACAAAGCGCTGGCGTAAGCGTCAGGGCCAGGAAAGCCGAAAAGAGGATCGACGATACCATCGTCAGCGAGAACTGCTTGTAGATTACGCCAACGGCGCCTGGAAAAAAGGCCATAGGCACGAAGACAGCAGTCAACACCAAGGTAATCCCAATCACGGCCCCGGTAATTTGAGTCATCGCCTTCTTCGTTGCTTCCCTTGGGTGGAGCCCCTCCTCCATCATGATCCGCTCGACATTCTCAACGACAACGATCGCGTCATCAACGAGGATGCCGATCGCAAGAACCATACCGAACATCGTCAGCACATTGATCGAGAACCCGAGCGTGTACATCACGCCGCATGCACCAAGAAGCGCGACTGGTACGACGATCGTAGGTATGATGGTGTACCGGATATTCTGGAGGAAGAGGAACATGACGAGGAAGACGAGGACCATCGCCTCGGCAAGCGTCATCAGCACCTGTTCAATAGAGATGTAGACGAACGGTGTGGTGTCGTAAGGTACCGAATACTCGATGTCTTCGGGAAGCGAGGACGCCAGCTGCGCCAGCCGCGCTTTGATGGCGGTAGCGGTGGTCAGCGCGTTGCCGCCGGGTGCAAGCTCAATCGAAGCGCCTGCAGCCGCTTTTCCGTCGATCCGCACCGAGGTGGCATAGCTGTCGGCGCCAACTTCAATTCGCGCCACGTCACGCAAACGTACCGCGGAGCCGTCGGTATCAGCGCGCAATACGATCTGACCGAACTCGTCCGGTGACGTCAACTGGCCCTTGATGAGCAAGGATCCCGTGACGCGCCTGTCCGTCTGGGAGGGCGCTGCTCCGAGGCGGCCGGCCGCAACCTGCGCGTTTTGAGCTTGAATGGCATTTGTAACATCGGCTGGTGTTAAGCTGAGACCGAGTAGCTTGTCCGGATCAAGCCAGACCCTCATCGCGCGCTCACTTCCAAACAGTTGCACCTTGCCAACACCTGGAACGCGCCGCAATTCATTGGCGACGTTGCGGCTCATGTAGTCACCAAGCGCGATACCGTCCATTGTACCCCTCTTCGATTGCAAGGCGACCAGAAGCAGAATGCCACCACCTGCGGTGTCCACGCTGATCCCTTGTTGAACGATGGAGGACGGTAGTCGAGCCTCTACACGGCGCACCCGGTTCTGGACCTCAACCGCTGCTGTTTCCGGCGCCGTTCCAGGCGCAAATGTTACGGTTATGCTAATTCCGCCCTGGGCATTCGACGTGGATTCGTAATAAAGAAGACCGGGAATGCCGTTGAGCTCCTCCTCCACCAAACGTGTTACGCCCTCGTAGGTGTCTTCGGGGGAGGCCCCGGGATAGGTTGCGGAGATCGTGATCTGCGGCGGCGCTACATTCGGATACTGTGAGATCGGCAACAACGTCAGTGAAATTGCGCCAGCCAGTATGATGCCGATGGAAAGCACCCACGCAAAAACTGGGCGGTCGATGAAGAATGCGGCGAGCACGGATCAGCCCTCCTTTTTTATGGGGGCGTCAGCCCTGGATGGCTTGCTCCATGGTTCAGTCTTAACCGCCTGCCCGGGGGTGACCTTCTGGAAACCTTCGACAAGGACTTTGTCTCCAGCCAAAAGTCCCTTGATAACCACCCAGCGGCCCTCGAAGATCCAACCAAGCGTCACCTCGCGGATTTCGACCTTGTCTTGCGCGTTCACGATATATAGCCGCGGCTTTCCGGTGGTGTCGCGCTGGACGGACTGCTCGGGAACGGCGAACGCTCCTTCGAGAGCGCCTTGTTGAAGGTTTGAGCGAACATACATGCCCGGTAGCAGGTTTCGCTCTGGGTTAGGAAACTCACCACGCAGGATTAGCTGGCCGGTCTGCGCGTTGACGCTCACCTCAGAAAACAGGAGTTTGCCTTCATGCGGATAGGTACGCCCTTGCTCCGTCACCAGCTTAATGCTGACGCTGCCTGCCGCATCTTCTTTGAGGTCGCCGCTCCTGATAGCGTTGCGCAGAAGGATTAACGTGTCGGCCGGCTGTGTGAAGTCCGCATAAATCGGATCGATTTGCTGGATTGTCGCCATGACATCCGAAGTCGGGCTGACTAACGTACCCTCCGTGACCAAAGCTCGACCGATGTTGCCGGTGATTGGAGCCTTGATTTGTGTATACTGCAGTTCTAATTGCGCCGATCGAAGGTCAGCCTGGGCGCGAGAAACGTCAGCGTTGCTTTGTGCCAATTGTCCTACGGCAGTTTCACTGTCGTCAGCGCTGGCAACACCTTTCTGCTGTAGCTGGGTCAGCCTCTCGGCTTTTTGCCCTGCAAGCTTGCGGGCCGCGAGGGCTGCGTCGAGCGTGGCCTGCGCTGAATCCACCTTCGCCTGAAACGGCGCCGGGTCTATGACGTACAGCAGGTCACCTTCTGTAACATTTGTCCCTTGCTCGAAGATACGTCGAAGCACGAGACCGGTAATCCGCGGGCGGACATCTGCTGTGATCATCGGCGATACCCGACCCGGTAGCTCGCTGATCACGGGGATGGTCTCAGGCTTGGCTTCCACGATCGAAACCGCGAGGGGCCGTTCTACAGCCTGCTTTTGTTCTCCCTCTTTTTCTGTACACGCTGCCAGCGATAGAATGGCACAGGCCAAGAAGGCCAAACGGAGGGGCTTTGTCACATCGTGCATGGGTGGTCCTAAGAAGGAATGGTCCGAAAGAGCAAACCGTTGGTGTCTAAAACGCGGTCGTAACGCAACGGCGGCATTGCGCTCCGACTGCCAAAATCGCCGGACCGCCGGCGCAGCCGGTCTGGAAACCCGCCCGGGGAGGCATGGGACAGGCCTCCCCGGGCGAGCATGACCAATATGCTGCCGATTACCGCACAATAGGCCATGACAGGAGGTTTCGGCGCTAGATCGGTGACCGAGCTTGCCGAGGATGACCAAGTACCAGCTTAAGCTGTGAGTTTGGATGCTATTTTGTTATTAAATGTTGCGGCGGTGATGGCGCGTTGCGTTCAAAAGGCGCGCGAAAGCCTACTTTGAAAGAGCTGGTATCCGAGCAGCGGCAAGCGTAGCGAGCAACGCCGCAATCGTCACGACGGCATCGGCATTAGGGATAGACAATGCCTGTGGCAAGTGACGGAGCCTTTGAGAACCGATGCGCTAGCTTCCGACAGTGGATATGAGGCCGCTTTTCTGCATGCTCGGACAGGTGCATTCGCAGTTTTCAACGGAGCTCAATTACGCACGCGGCGATCGGCGTAAAATACCCGTTGTAACGTTGTAACGTCCAACTTGACTAATAATCGATCGTTGGTAAGTTTAACCGCCGAATTGAACCGCCTGCCGCTTAAAAAGTTCAACCTCCCAAAGCAAGGCAATTAACTTCTTGCTTGAAATCTCCCGCCGAAAAAGCACCGACCCACCTCTCTCGATTTCGCTTTTGGCCAATCCAATGCCGATTATGCCAACGCAATGGCCGAAGCCGTCGTGAAAATCTTCAAGCGCGACTGTGTCTCGGTCAATTCCATCCCGGACGCCGAAACGGTCATCGCCCAACTGCAATTGTGGTTCGAGCACTAAAACACGCTTCACTCGCACAAAGCATTGGGGTATCGATTCCTGCGCGAGTTCTTAACCGTCAAACAGAAATCTGATCCTGTCCGGTTTTTATGGGGCAACTCCAGGGTTCGAGCAGTTGGAGCAAGCGCTTGAGGATCAATTGATCGCCGCCGCCAAGTCGTCCACAGCCAGTCACATTTAATCATCGCTCCACAGGCGGAACCCTGAACAATCCAATAAAAAAAGCTTTGCCGCACTACGTGGGCTTCGAGCCGTAAGCTGCGAGGAATGTCTTCACGGCGCCCCTGATCACGCGCTCGATCTCGACATCCTCAGGCGGCGCATTCATGGTGCCGAATAGACGGAGTTTGAAAAAGCTACCGCTACAGAGATCGAGGTATTGACCAGCAGCAAGCTCCAGATCGTCGATCTCGAGATCACCTTCTTTGGAGTGCCGTAACAGAAAATCCTGCAGAACGCTGCGTAAGTTCTCAGGTCCTTTAAATATACGCGTGCAAAGAGATGGCATTCGATCTCGGACGCCAAGCACGGTCCGCAATGCTGTTATCACTGTCTCATCCGTTATATGTCTTACAAAGGTCACACCGAAATCATAGAGGCCGCCCTCCAAGTCGCCATGTTCGGCGAGAGTCATCCGCATGGTCGCAATGAAGGTGGCTCGTTGCCTTTCAATAGTTGCGGAAAATAGTTCTTCCTTGTTATCAAAATACACATACAACGTGCCCTTGGAGACACCTGCTTGGCGCCTTACGTCGTCCATACTCGCCGCGTCGAAGCCAAGGCGCATGAAGACTTGATCGGCTCCATCCAGAATTTTCTTACGCTTGATAGGGTCTTCACCCGCCGGCCAGCGTCCGGGGGCTGGAACCGTAGTCTTTTCTTGTTTCAATTTACGTCGACCGCTAATTTTCCAATGTTTACAGTTATTCTCGCTGTTGAAGCCGCGCCATCCGGCTAAGACGGGATGATTGTCATGCTAAACCTTTCCTGTCAAAATACCGAAAGACGCATTGGCTAAACAGCCTATTAAGAAGCGCCACCTCGGCCAGATAGATAGACCGTAGTCATCACAGATGTATGAAATCCCTTGCCCGTGAGACAGCAAGTCAAAAATTTGAAAGAAGTTTTCGCGTAGCTTCAATGTAAACTGGCAGAGCAGACGTCTTCTCATCGAAAACGGCATACTGCTGAGACTTTCGGCTCTCAGTCTCTGCTTCAAGCAATTAGTCCGACTGCTCGGAGGGCCCGTTTGAAGATATTAACGATTGCGCATGCACGAGGCGGCGTTCTGCCGTCCTGCGGAATGACAACAACCTCTGCTTTAGCGACTGTTGTTTGTGGAGTGAATGATGTCATTAGACCCCAACTCCAAGCGGTGTGCACAGTCGCAGAAATTCCCATTTCGAGCATAAGTGGCGCGCGCTGACCGTAGCCACTCTTGGTTTCGGTCGGGAACCCGTGACCCATCCCGATAATGTGGTAGTGGTCGATGACGCGCCGCCCGGACGCGTCAAGCCAAGATTGCCGGCGGTGACCTTCCACCTCTGTCGCTGTGGTCGCTTCGGCCTCAAGGATATTTCGCCACTGTTCGACGATAGCGAAAGAATTTGCGTCTACAACTGTATCATCGCTAGTTCCATGCCAAACCGACAACGTCGGCCATGGCCCCTGGTGGGAGGACGCCGTGCGAATGCTACCTTCTAGGGCCAACGCTGAGGGAAGTTCATGGCCCCGCATGCGGTCAAATGCCTCGGGTACAGTCGATGCCACACCATAAGGAAGACCTGATATTATTGCTCCTCCCGCAAAGACCTCCGGATAGGTTGCGAGCAAGGCATTTGCCATCGCTCCACCTGCAGACAGTCCAACCACATAGACTCGTGCTGCGTCAACCTCATGATTTGTAATCAGGCTGGCGATCATTTGTCGTATCGAGAGGACTTCCCCGCTGTCGCGGGTAACATCCTCCGGATTGAACCAGTTGAAACACAGTGTGGCGTTATTGGAAGAGCACTGCTCGGGGAAGAGAACAGCAAAGCCGTAGCGACACGCCAGTTCCGACCATCCCGATCCACGATCGTAGTCCGCAGCCGTCTGTAAGCAAGCATGTAGCCCAACAACGAGAGCGGGAGCCGCGTGAGCCTTCTGCGGCATTTGATACCAACCTTGGAGCTCTCCGGGATTGCTTCCAAACGACTCAAGTTTCTCAAGCGTAGTAGCCATCGGCTTGCTGCTCACGAGAGAGGCTTGATACCGTCGCAGCCGCCTTATTGTGTCGGATATTGATCGCATAATAACTCCTCATCAACGCCTAGGCCCAAGCACCTAAGTTGTTGAGATAAACGCCGAGATTGTCGCCGCTCAAAAGTTTAACGACAATGACGGAATAACCAGGTTGAAAATTTAAAGCCCTTGATCTCTGCGACGTAAATGATGCGGCGAAGAGATATCTCCCGGTTCTAACTCCATTAGTCAGTCAGTTGGGTCGCTAGCTGATCGAGCGTCCGACGAAAGTGTGCTTGGTTAAGCCGTTCAATTCAGTGAGCCTTTGCGCGATCTATGCGGTGCGCCGTCGCGGGAACTACTATGTTGCAAAACCATGTTGCGGAGTGTTGTTTTAAGTTGCGTTATATTGAGCTGGGAGCTGTGTGCCATCTCGCCCGTCACGAAGGCTCCGAAGCCAATAGCGCGTTATTTGCGTGACGCGCTGCAAAGCGCTCTTAGGATTGCAGTACTAACAGTGTGCGGAAAAAGGCCCTTGCTACAAGCGGACTGCCGTGATTCCATGCCTGCGTGACTGGTCGGCAGGAGCAGGACATGCGTGGCAGTGATATGCAGACGGCGGGTCTGTTTTCTTATGTGAGCTGCGAAGCCCGCGTTCCGACAAGCCATCCGCTGCGGGCGATCTGCGCCATTGTAGACGAGGCGCTGGAAGTTCTGTCGCCAGATTTCGAGGCGATGTATTCAGCGATCGGCCGCCCGTCAATCCCGCCGGAGAAGCTGCTGCGTGCCCTGTTGCTGCAGGCCTTTTACACGATACGCTCCGAGCGTCAGCTCATGGAGCAGATGGATTACAATCTGCCGTTCCGCTGGTTCGTCGGCCTGTCGATGACGCGCCGATCTGCGACGTCACGGTGTTTACCAAGAACCCCGAGCGCCTCTTGGCGGGCGACATCGCCGCCAAGTTTCTGGCCGCCTTGCTGGGCCAGCCCCACAGATGGCGGCGACACCGACGGCAGCGGCTCTGGCGCTAAAGGGAAACAGCCGCCAAAAACCAAAGGGAGCAACTCCGAGCGCGATTTCCACGGCGAGAAGCGAAGCAAACCAAGCACCGCAATAGCTAAACGGCGCATTTAGATCACGGTATTGTTCATTGGCTGCTCAACGGAGACAGCTAACGTCGGTTCATCTGTTTCTAGGCCGGAGCGATATAACGATAGGCCTCCTGCATGCCCGCCTATTTTGCTTCGTGCGGCTTGCACGATCCTCAGAGCACCTCTCAACGCAAGCGACTTACTCCGCAACATAACTTAATACAAAAAGACACTCCGCAATATTGCTCTCCGGCATAGTGCGATGCGAACCGGCCTCCCGTCGTGGGGTCAGCCTCTGCATCCACACCATGAAAGAGAGTCATTCCCGTGCACATCAAGTCATTCGTATTTGCCATTATCGCCATTTCGTCGGCAGCACCCGCAATGGCAGCGGACCTTTCCGTTGTTCCGGAGGCAGCGCCTGCTGCTTATCCAGCCTATGACTGGTCAGGTTTCTACATCGGCGCCCAGGGCGGCTATAGCTGGAATCAAAGCACCGTTCTCGGCACCAAGGAAGATCTGGACAACGGCTCCGCAGGCATTCACGCCGGCTACAACTTCCAGTCGGGCAGCATCGTCTACGGCATTGAGAACGACTTCAACTACAACTTCGCAAAAGACAAGGACACCGACCTTGAATGGGATGCGTCCGGCCGTGGCCGTATCGGTTATGCCCTCGACCGTACGCTGATCTTCGCAACTGCCGGCATCGCGGCGACGAGCGGCAAGCTGGACATCCCCGCTATACGCAAGAAAGACGACGTCCTCATTGGATGGACTGCGGGTGGCGGTGTCGAACACGCCATCACCGACAACATCCTGGTTCGTGGCGAATATCGCTATTCGGATTTCGGCAAGAAGGATTTCGGCGCCGGCGTTGGCGATTTTGGCGCCACCCAGAGCAAGGTCCTGATCGGCGCCAGCTACAAGTTCTAGCCGCAGGCAGGACGGCCGGGAAGGACAGAGACAAGACTTTCCCGGCCCATCCGGGATGGTCACCTCCCTCCCGCCGCCGCCGCAGCCCGGCAATAAAGACGGAACTAAATCCAACGAACAGATGGATCCCGGGAGAAGCCTCCAGGCGATCAAGCAAGGAGACTTTGCCGTGAGCGGACCTGCGAGCAAAAATAACAGACGCCCCATTCTCGTCTTTCTTCCGGCCAACGCGGCAAACACCATCGTCGCCAGGCTAGAGCTAGCGGGCTATCCGGCGGTGGCGGTCACGACAGTCCCGGACCTGTTCGACGCGCTTCGCTCGGATGCGTTCGCATTGGCAGTCACAGTCCGGCCGCAGATCGATATCGTCCGGAACATCATGACGATCCCGGTCGTCAACCTCGAGGTCTTCTTCCATGCGGCGCTCACGGCCGACAGCGCCGAGATCAGCGGCAAGCAGTTCGACGTCAACGCCTTCGTCAACCGCATAAAGACGCTCACTGTGCCGCGGTCAGGCCGTGAGCCCGAGAAGGTCAAGGAGTTCGGCCGCAAGCAGGCAGCAGCGAACCCCGGCTATGCGGGATGGCGCAAAGCAGCGGTGCATTTTTTCAAAAGCCGTTCCATGGCGAGGATCGACATCTGAGCGTGCGTATTTCCGATCTCTCTTGCCATCGCCCGGATTTCATGACGCGTCATGGGAGCGCAGAGCCGATGTTTTGCATTGGTCGCCTGAAAACTTTGGCAACTGGCCGAACCGCTTTTACCTGGCTCTCCCAGGGATTGGATCCTGCACAGGCCGCCGCGGTAAAATGCGAACTCCTCTTCTGGATAGGCTCTCTTTTGATGTTGTGGATAATTGGCGCTGCCTCGGTCAGCGGTTTCGTTCTGACAGCCTTCTTTTGCCTTCTGACTTTTGCGAAGGTTCTGAGGATAACGCTCATGAAGATCATCGAAGGCATGCCGAAGTATTCCCGTGGGCGCCACTATGCGACACTCACTCTTGGAATTGCCTTTTTTGTCCTGGTTGCGGCACGCGCCTGCTATATCTCGATGATCATTGTCGATACGGGGATGTCCGGTGGGATATGATCTGGAGCTTGCAAAAAAGACCGGAGCGGATAAATCCAGCAATCGGCTTGCAACTGCGATAAGACTGGCCTCTGAGATCGGGGAGCCCGCCGAGATGACATTTCAAGACCAAGCTCACATCCTCATCGTTGAAGACGATGCGGAAATCGCCGGAATGCTGGTCGAACTCGTCTGTGCCAATGGTTACAGAGCGACGTCTGCCGATAGCGGTGCGGACATGGACCGCCTTCTGGCGCGCTACAAATACGACCTGATCGTTCTGGATGCGATGCTCCCCGGAGAGGACGGCTTCAGCATTTGCAGAAGGCTGCGCTCCTCCGGCACCATCCCGATCATTATGCTGACGGCGCTTCAAGAGGATATAGATCGCATTCTTGGGCTCGAACTGGGAGCCGACGACTACGTCACCAAACCGTTTAACTCGCGCGAACTCATCGCCCGCATCAAGAGCATACTGCGTCGGGCTTCCTATGTGCGTGAACAGGATGGCGGGCTCGCTGCCCTGACATTTTCCGGCTGGCGTATAGATCCAAACAGTCGCCAGCTGCACGACGCCGAGGGCGCGCAGGTGTCGATGACGACTGCCGAATTCGACCTGCTGCTGGCCTTCTGCCAAAATCCCAACAAGATCCTGACACGGGAGCAACTGCTCTCGATGACCCACGCCGGCACTGCAGGACCCATCGAGCGCAGCATCGACGCGCACATCAGTCGGGTCCGCCAGAAGATCGAGCCGAACCTCAAGGAGCCAACGTTCATCAAAACGGTACGGCTCGGCGGCTACATGTTTGCCGCAAAGGTGGAGCGGATATTGTGATATCGCTGCGTTCTGCGTCGCTTCGCATACAGATACTCCTGCTTGCCATTCTCCTCGTCGTTCTCGTATCCGCTGTCGCGACGATCACCGAGCCGTTCATCTATGGCCGTCACGACAAGGGGATCGAGATCGGCTTGTTCGCCGGTCGCGTGGAGACGGTGCTGGAGCAGTTCAAAAAAGCCAGTTCCCGGGCAGACGAGGATGCAGCACTTGCAAATGCGGCAGCAGTCGGGCTCCGCATGGGGCGGGTCGATCCCAGGCAGTTCGCGGACGCGGCCGCCGTCGTGCCGATCCAAGCAGACGTTCGACCGGGCATTCGCAGGCTATTGGACAAATCCTTTGCCGCGGAGGTCGGCGAAATCTTCTCGCACGCCAGTCCCCGCCATAGCCTTCTCGTCATGCTCGACAACAACAACGCGCTTGCGATTGAAGCCCCTGCGTTTCCGAAATATCTCTGGTTTGCTCCAGCTGTTGCCAGCGGGCTTTTGAAGATCATCATTCCCCTGGCGATCATGGCCTATCTCAGCAGCCGGCTGATAACCCGGCCGTTGGAGCGCATCGCGACGGCGGCCCAGCGAGAAACGGTCCTGAACGAAACCTATGCGGAACCGTTCACGGTCGAGGGTGCGAGCGAGATCCGAATTCTCGCAAACTCTCTCAATACCATGCGCAGCCGTATTCAGCAGATGACCGTCGATCGCACGAGGCTGTTGCGCGCCATCAGCCATGACCTCAGAACGCCCCTCACCCGGCTTCGCATGAGAGCCGAACGGCTGGCAGATTCCGACCTCAAGGGTCTGATGCTGAGAGATGTCACCACTCTCGGCTCGATGATCGACGAAAGCCTCTCATTCCTCAACGACAAGGTCGAAAACACCCGCAAAGTCGATCTGTCGAGCCTCCTCCAGACCGTCGCCAGCGATTTCGCCGACACTGGCGTCAACGTTACGTTCGAAGGTCCGCGACGTGTCGTGTACATCTGCAAGCCGCAAGGCCTGACGAGAGCCGTGAGCAACCTGGTGTCGAACTCCGTCCGTTATGCGGATCAGGTCTGCATAACGCTGGAATGCCTGGACGACGGCAGTGTCCGGATCGCAGTGAAGGACAATGGGCCGGGCCTTCCCGACGAGATGAAAATACGCGTGCTCGAGCCTTTCTTCAAGGCGGATGCATCCCGGCAGGGCGGAGCGATGGGGAGCGGTTTCGGCCTCGGCCTGACGATCACCAAGGGCATCGTTGAGAAAGGTCACAACGGCACGTTCCAGTTGCTCGACAATATGCCGAAAGGACTGATGGCCGATATCCGGCTGCCGCCCGCAAACTGACAGGCTTGCAGATTGTCACAGCAACAATTTCATAACGTCGAACGAACTCCACCACAGTAGGAGCCCGTCGATTCGATAATTCCTCACCGCTTACGTTTGGGTTGGTTGGCGTCCGCCTAGAACTGCTGGGATAATAACACCAGCGTTTGTTCGCCCCTCGGGGGCAAGAGCAAGTTCGAGACGAACGGCGGCCCAAGTTCGCGGCGAAAATGACAAGCCGGATCCGTTGCAGATGGAACGGAATAGCGCTGACGGACCTTGAAACAGCGATTGCCGAAACCCAAGCGCGGATAGTATCGATAAAAAGATCGAAGTTATCGCCTCGCGCAAAGCTTCCGCATCTGCCGCGTTGTTCTTGCCGGGTTTGATATATCGCTTCCCAGGGCAAGAGGGTCGAGCTTCGTGGGTTCGGGAGCTTCTCGGTGCGACACCGCCCGCCGAGATCCGGGCACAACCCGAGAAATGGGGAAACCGTGTTTGTCGATGACAAATGGGTGCCATTTTTCAAAGCCGGAAAGGAAGTGCAGCATCGCTTAAATTCTGAGAATTCGTAAGCCGGGTGACTCAACAAAAATTGTTTGATTCTAACATTTTATGATTTTTTGATTCGCACAGATTCCGCCGAACCGAGGCGGATCGCCACCAGTAGGCCGGGAAGGCCGCCGAACAGCTATTAAAGTGGCCCGTCTTCCAGCCATCTAGCCAGGATCGGTGAAAGATTGGCGCTATTTTGCAGCCTTCTCTATTCGGCGTGTTGAGGTCAAGCACTTCGAGTTATTTTTCCTGCCGTGGGCGTTCAGTCTTTCGCGGTCCACGCTTCTTTCCGGGATCGGCCCATCGGCCTCACACCATAGGATTAGAAGAACAAGGCGGTTCAATCTGTTAGGCGCTCTGGCTGCGATATGCTGCAGTTAGCGCAAGGCTGCGGCCGAACTCACCTTGTCCACCGTCCGCGAAGGACATCTCTCCACCGGCTGGCAGAACTCTATTATCTCCCGTTGTTTCCGATAAGGCGGCTTTCGCCACGTCACTGTCGCGGCTCCACCGGAACTCCGTGCAAGAGCGACAATGGCCTTTCGAAGACCGCGGCGTTTGGCAACATTCATCGCCCAGGCCTTCAACCAGGACGATTTCTTCAACCGCGTCAGCAACACCTGTGCCGCCTCGTAAAGTAGCCTGCGCATCATCGCATCGCCGCTGGCAGACACGCGCCCAACCCTCTTGCTTTCTCCGGATTGATTGATGACCGGTGTGAGCCCCAAAGCAGGTCCCACCGCTCGTGAGTGCACAAACCGAGCGGGACTGTCGATGGTGCAGATGTAGGCGAGTGAGATCACTGGACCTATTCCGGGTGTCGTCATTAACCGCTTGCAGGTGACATCATCCCGGGCGATGTCGAGGACCTTCCGGTGCAGCCGTGAGAACTCCTCCCGGAGTTTTTGGCGGGCATCCAGGGGAGCAATGATCTCCTTGAGATCAAGAATGGCCTCCAAGAGTTCATTGATGCGGTTTTCGAATTTACCCACCCTGGCAATGCCCACCTTGAGGCCGAAGTTACGCAGCAGCCCACGAATATCGTTCTCAAACGCGAGCGCCTTCTCCTGGGGCAGCTTACGTGCGGTCAGAAGAGCGCGGCGTTTTGACTGGTGAGCGTCTTGACGTGCACGGGACGAAAGAGGTTCACTCGCATCATCTGGGCAATACCGCGGGCATCGTTGCGGTCCGTCTTGTTGACCTGCGCTTTGAGAAAGGCTTTCGCATGACGGGTTTCGATGCAGACTGTCGGCAGCTCCGCCTCAACCAGGCCACTATATAACCACTGCGACATCGGACCGGCTTCCAGCCCGATGCGGACAAATTCCCAGCCCAGCTTCTTTAGCGCCAGGACCAGATCGTCCGGGTGACCGACGACTTTCATTTCCCGGCAAATCCGACCGGTCTCATCAACGATACATACCGATGTCTCTTGCAACGAGACGTCAAGGCCTGCAAAATACTTCATGCTGCGCTTCCTTCCATTGATGTTTGTGGCTGTTCTCACATGACCACGTTTATCATCAACTCGAAGCGCAGCACCTCTTCCTCAAACCTGTGATGTCGAGGCAGGACTCAAGCCCAATATCCTATCTGTTAGGATCGCCCCATGATCGAGACGTTGAGGTTTCCTCCATCCGCCGAGACACCTTTCGCGGAAGGACGGGAGGGCTGCTCTTGTGCTGACCCCGACGGCATACATCAACGGCTTCGGCGCTAAGCGAAAACTGATCGCGACACAAAATATGACAATTTCACTCAACAATGACTAGACGGGACCGTCCCGTTTGATTATAAGGCTGCCGAAAGGTTGGTACACGCGGCCGACGAGACGCGGACGCGCCCCCTGCCCCACAGATTGGACAATCGCCAAGGCCCATTCCTTGCTGGGAGTATTCCCAGGCTTTGCACCATCGCCGCACAGCCTGGAAGTCAGTTCAGAGGCATTAGAGAGGCTTTACATGCCGAGGATAAATCAGCGCAGCGAATCCGATCACTCGAGAGGTCGAGCATCGAGCGAACCCGTATCTGACGAGGTAGATATCCTCGGAATTGGGTTCGGCCCCACCAATCTGGGCCTTGCGATCGCCATAGAGGAACGTAGCCGGGACACGGACGGCGAGAAGGCGCTGACGTCGCGCTTCGTTGAGGCGAAGCCGGAGTTCGGCTGGCATGACGGGATGCTCCTGCCGAACGTCACCATGCAGATCAGCTTTCTCAAGGACCTCGTTTCCCTGCGAACCCCCACAAGTCCTTACACCTTCGTGAATTACCTTCATGAAAGTCAAAGGCTGTCCGACTTCATCAATCTCAAGACGTTTTTCCCCTCCCGTAAGGAATTCCATGACTACCTTCGCTGGGCCGCCGACCGGATATCCGTCCCGGTTTCCTACGGCGTCGTAGCGCGGGGTATTGAATGGCGCGACGGTCGTTTCGCGGTGAGGGTCGCGCGGAGCGGCGACATCAATGTGCCCCTCGAGACGATCCACGCCCGCAATATCGTCGTCGGGATGGGCTATCGGCCGGTTCTGCCGGAGGGCATCGTTCCCAGTCTGCGGATATTCCACAATTGCAACCTTCTTCCGAGCCTAGAGAAACTGCCGTCGAGGCCGAACATGCGGTTTCTCGTGGTGGGAGCCGGACAGAGTGCTGCCGAAGTCGTAGCATATCTCCATGAAACCTGCGGCGATGCCGAGGTCCACGCATCTCTCAGGCGCTTCGGCTACTCGCCTTCCGACGATACGCCCTATGTCAACCGCATCTTCGATCCATCATCGGTAGACGAGTTCTATACGGCGCCGCCTGAACTTAAGAAGAGGCTGCTTGCCTATCATTTGCCGACGAACTACTCGGCCGTCGATGCGAACCTGATCAATGATCTGTATCGGCGGGAATATGAGGAGACGGTCGCCGGATTCAGGCGTCTGAACATACACAGGACGACCGATGTCGAACAGGTCGTCGAAAACGAGGACGGCGTCTCTGCCGTCATCCGAGATATCGGCGGCAGACATCACTCGCAGTTAAAATTCGACGCCATCGTCTTCGCAACCGGCTTTCAGCCGTTCGACCTGCGGGACATGCTTGGATCGGGTATCGACGCGGACAATGCCTTCGATGGTCCCATTCCCCTCGTGAACCGGGATTATTCGCTTGAACTTCCGACCATACCCGGGCGCATCTATCTGAATGGCGGCGTTCAGCACAGCCACGGATTGACGTCGTCGCTGCTGTCCAATGTCGCGATGCGATCCGCCGACATCCTAGACGCCATCGCGGCCGACGCGAGGTACGAGCCCTGCGAACAAACAGTCGAACGCAAGACCTTGGGAGCCCTATGATGTCCGTAAATCCATTCGATGACCCGAACGGCGTTTTCTATGCCCTAATCAATGACGAGGAGCAGTATTCGCTCTGGCCGACCTTCAAGGCCGTTCCCAATGGCTGGAGCGTCGTTCATGGCGGGCCCGACGGCGCACCGCGCCAGCAGGTGCTCGATTGGATCGACAGGACATGGACGGACATGCGGCCGAAATCCCTGCGCGACCAGCTGGCCGCCTCGGCATCGGGTCCGGGCAGCCTATAGAAGGAAGCTTCGCCATGACCCTTATCACATCAGGCATAGCGCAACCGGGAACGACGCGCATGGTGCCTCTGACCGTGGATATCTTCACCGCGGCAGGCGCCCTTGCCCGGGCCGTGGACGGCAGCGTTTCGCACGTGCCGGAAAGACGGCAAGATGGTACCGGCGCGGAGCCGCAGCCTTACATCCTCTACGAAAAGGCCGGGGAAATCGTATTTGCGGCGGGTTGCGCGACGGAGATCCGGCTGGATCGGGCGGGCCTTCATTTGACGACGCCTGCTGGCTCTCGAACCGAGCCTCTCACCGACCGACCGCTGCATCAGGTTCGGGCGATGGTGGCGAGCGTTCTTTCCCATAACAAGGGCGAACAGCTGCGCATCTTCGGCTGGGCGGCGTTCGAACTCTCCTACCTGTTGCAAAGCCTGCCTATCGGCGATCATGCCGGAACGCTGCTCTATCTCGTTCTGCCGCAACATGAGGCACGGATCCGCGCCGGCGAGGCAAAGCTCGTTGTCTCCGATCCTGACATCGCCGATCTTTGGGAGGCGGCGCTGCGCGAGGCAAGGCCGGAGGAACCGGCCAAAATCGTGCAGGTGGACGAGATCAGCGACACTAGCGGTTATGTCGATGCGGCCCGCGGTGCTATCAGGTCGATCGACGGCATCAGGCTTCGCAAGGTCATCCTGTCGCGTCGAGTGTCTGTGTCTCAGGATATCGATCTGGTCGCCAGCTACCAGATGCTTCGTCGCCATAATACGCCAGCGCGGTCCTTCCTGCTGCGGCTTGGCGGCATTGCGGCGGCGGGCGTCAGCCCGGGAGCAATCATCGAGGTCTCGGCGACCGGCGCCATCGTCGCGCAGCCGCTTGCCGGCACGCGGGCCTGGACGGGTCAGCCTGAACGCGATGCCGCGCTGCGGGAGGAACTCCTCTGTGATCCCAAGGAGATCTATGAACACGCCCTGTCGGTCAAGCTGGCGCAGGACGAAATTGCCGAGGTCAGCGAGCCGGGAACGGTGTTCGTCGAGGATTTCATGGCTGTCGTTGCCAGGGGCAGCGTTCAGCATCTGGCCTCGCGTGTGCGCGGCCAACTGCGGAAGGACGCCAGTTGCTGGGATGCCTTCGGCAGCGTCTTTCCGGCAGTGACCGCATCGGGAATTCCCAAGCGCGACGCGTGCAGGGAGATAGGCCTCCGCGAGGATACGCCCCGAGGGCTCTACAGCGGCGCCGTACTGTCCATAGACATCCAGGGCGGACTGGATGCGGCCCTCGTTCTGCGATCGGTCTACCAGGCCGGGGGAACCACCTGGCTTCGCGCCGGCGCCGGCCTCGTCTCGCAGTCCGATCCTGAACGCGAGCTCGAGGAGACGCGCGAGAAGATGCGCAGCGTCAGCCGCTTCCTCGTCGCTCGAGCCGGGAGCGTCGCGTGATCACAGCTCAAATCAACGGCATTCGCATCGCCTACGAGGATACCGGCGGCTCCGGCCACACGGTGCTGCTGGTGATGGGAACGGGAAGCCCTGCCCGCGTCTGGCACGTGCACCAGACGCCGGCGCTCACGGCTGCCGGCTTCAGGGTCGTGTCCATGAACAACCGGGGAATTCCGCCAACGGACGAATGCCCCGACGGATTCACGATGGCGGACATGGTCCAGGATGTCGTCGGGTTGATCGAGCACCTGGGCTGCGCCAGGGTATCGCTGATCGGCACTTCGCTCGGCGCCAGGATCGTAGTCGAGACGGCGCTCGCCAGACCCGATCTTCTGTCCAGCGTCGTTGCGCTTGCCGCGCATGCCCGTCTGGATCCCGTGCAGCAGGCTATGACGCGCGGCGAGATCGCACTCGCCGAAAGCGGCTTTCCGCCACCCGCCGACTATCGTGCCGCCGTCATGGCGTTGCAGTACCTGTCGCCTGCAACCCTTTGCAACGAAGGTCGGGCCCAGGACTGGCTTGATATGTTTGCATTCGATGACGGACGGATCACTGCCGGACACAAAGCGCAGCTGCAGCTGTCGCAGCTCCTCGACGACCGCCGCCCCGACTACCGGACCATCTCCGTTCCGATGCTGGTCGTCGGCTTTGCAGACGACGCCGCCATACCACCCCGCCTGAGCCGGGAGGTGGCGGATGTCGTCCCGGGCGCGGAATACGTGGAAATCGCCGATGCGGGCCACTTCGGGTACCTCGAAAGACCTGAAGAGACGAACCGCCTCATCATCGACTATCTCAGACGGCGGCCCGCTCGGGCCGGTGCGGTCGAAGCTTCAGCGGATACCGGGGTGCAACATGCCTGAAACGACTTTACGGACGTGGCCGCTTGAATTGGCCGAACGCTATCGCGAACTGGGCTACTGGCGCGGGAAGGACCTCACGGCTTCCGTCCGCGAGCAGACGCGGATCAATCCGGACAAGATTGCGCTCATCGATACCGCTGGACGGCAGCTGACTTATGCGGAGCTTGATCGGACGACGGACCGGGTGGCATCGGCATTGCGCAAATGGGGTCTGCAGCGCGGTGACCGGTTCATCCTGCAACTGCCCAATGTTATCGAGCTCGTCACCCTGCTGCTCGGGTCGATCCGGGCAGGCGTGATCCCCGTCATGGTGCTCCCGACCCACCGGGAACAGGAGGTCAGCCATCTCGCCCGGGGGTCGGGAGCCGTCGCCTATGTGGTCGCCGACGTCGAGGCGAGCTATGATTTCCGATCGCTTGCGCGCCGCGTGAAGCAGGCCGCGCCGTCGCTGCGCCAGATCCTCGTCGTGGGCGACACCGGCGGCGATCCCGCGTTGAAAAGCTATGGCGAGCTTGTCGATCTGGAAGACGATCCCGCGGAAATCGACGATATCGATGCCTCGTCTGTCGCGCTCTTCCTGCATTCGGGCGGAACCGGCGGGCTTCCCAAGCTCATTCCCCGAACCCATAACGACTACGAATACAACGCGCGCGCCAGCGCCGAACTCTGCGGCTTCGACGGCGCCACGGTCTATCTCGCAAGCCTCTCCGCGGCGCATAACTTTCCCCTCGCCTGCCCCGGCATACTTGGCACCTTCATCGCCGGTGGCACCGTGGTGCTTGCGCGCGAGCCCAGCCCGGACACCGTCTTCTCGCTGATCGCAAGGCACCGGGTGACCGTCACGGCTGCGGTTCCCACCCTGGCGGCGCTGTGGCTGGAGGCGCGCGAATTCGATGATGCCGATCTGTCCAGCCTGCGCGTTCTCCAGGTCGGCGGCGCAAAGCTCGCCCCGTCCGTCGCCGCCCGCATCCATGGTTTCCTGGGCGTGCGCGTCCAGCAGGTCTTCGGAATGGCGGAAGGACTGCTGAATTTCACGCGGGACGAGGATCCGGTCGATTTGGTGGAAACGACCCAGGGCCGGCCGCTGTCGCCGCATGACGAGATCCGCCTGGTGGACGAACTGGGCGCCGACGTGTCGGACGGCGACGTCGGCGAACTCTGGACGCGCGGTCCCTATACGATCCGCGCCTATGGGGCGGCGCCCGAAGTCAACTTGCGCGCCTTCACCGCCGATGGTTTCTATCGCACCGGAGATCTGGTGCGCCGGCTTCCCACGGGCCATCTGGTCGTCGAAGGGCGCGCCGGCGACCAGATCAATCGCGGAGCCGAAAAATTCTCGTCGGTCGAGATCGAGGAGTATCTGCTCGATCACCCGGCCGTGCGGGATATCGCCGTGATCGGCGTGCCCGACGTCAGCCTTGGCCAGGCGTCGTGCGCCATCGTGCGCCCGGCCGAGAGGCCGCCAAGCCTGCGCGATCTCAGGGATTTTCTGAGGAGCCGCGGCGTGGCGACCTACAAATTTCCCGATACCATTCGCATCGTCGATGAAATCCCCCTGACGCGCTTCGGCAAGATCGACCGGAAGCGTCTCCTGGAAAGGTTCGGCGAGGCCTTGCCGGACCCGACGGGCGCGCCGGCCTAGGCCGCACCACCCTCGACGACCAGCATACGCAGCAATTGTCCAAGATGGGTGCAGCCGCCTACGGCGCTGCAGCCGCGGGACGATTGCGCCCTCCAGACATGCCGCCTTGGTCGGGACCGATGGACGGACGCGTGGGTCGCAAGGGGCCGTAGCTGGACATGAACAACGTATCCCCCCCCGATGATTATACGGAGATAGTCATATGAATGCCCGGTTCGATCTGACAACGCCTGAATACCGGCTTCGCACCCGCGGCGTCGCTCAGCGCATATGCCCAAAAGGTTCGGACGGCGCTTCCGTCGCGGCGGCCGTCGCGGTCGCTATGACGGCCATGAACGACAAGACGCACAACGCCACCAAGCCAATCGTCGTCGGCCTGGTGCCCTTCGACGCCGGCGCGCAGGCTGTCTTCTACATTCCCGAGGAGGTCGAATTCAGCACGGATTACCAAGCGACGCCGCTTCCGCAGGACGCACGGAGCAACGCCTTCGAGGTCCATGGCGACGACCCTCCCGCCTATCGGGAGAGCGTCACGGAAGCGCTCAGGCGGATCGAGTCGGGTGACTTGGAGAAGGTCGTACTTGCGCGCAGCGTGACGGTCGATTTCGGCGCGCCGATCGATATCGATGCAGTCTACACCCGTCTCTGCGCCCGGAACGGCAGCGCCTATGTCTACCGGGTGGATCTGCCGGATGGTCACGAAAGGACATCCTCCGTGTTGCTGGGCGCTAGCCCGGAACTGGTGTTAAGCAGCGACAGAGGCAGGGTTCGCAGCACGCCCCTGGCAGGCTCCATACCCCGCGCCGTGAATGCACTGGCGGACGAGGAGGCCGCCCGCGGACTTTTGCGCTCAAAAAAGGACCTGGCGGAGCATTCGCTGGTCGTCCAGTCCGTTGGCGAGACATTCCGACAATTCGCCGACAAGGTCGACGTGCCCAGTGAACCGCAACTGGTGCAGACGCCGGTCATCTGGCACCTGGGAACCTACATCACCGGCATGCTGCGGGAGAATGTATCGCCCATCGCCCTTGCCTACGCTCTTCATCCGACGCCCGCCGTCGGCGGTTGGCCAAAGGACGCCGCTCGGCGGGCGATCGCGGAATTAGAGGAGTGCGACCGCGGATTCTACGCCGGTCTCGTCGGATGGATAGACGCGGAGGGAAACGGCGAGTGGGTTCTCGCCCTGCGATGCGGGGTCGTCAACGGAAACAGGGCGACCGTGTTTGCAGGGGCTGGCATCGTTGCGGGCTCCGATCCGGAAACGGAATACCTGGAAACCAGAACCAAGCTGCAAACCTTCATCAATGCGCTGGGATAACGCTGGCGTGGATACGTGCGCCTCTAAAATATGAGAACTTTAGTCAACATTCACTAGACGGGACCGTCCCGTTTGATTATAACTCGCATGCATCCTGGCGCTGCCGAGCGACGTCCAAAGAGCAGAGGAAGCGATCGTTCCTCGCTGCAGCAAGGGAGGACTTTGTGTTGTCGGCACCCGTCAGTAAGCCGGGTGCTGTTCAAGAGGTCGCGTCGCTGACGCGACATGAAACCCATCATTTCAGGGCATCAAAGAGGCTACGCATGCCGACGACACAGCAGCGCATCGACCATGCCGGTCCGGCCGGAATCCACCTTCTCGGGAGGGCGAGATGAGCACTCTTCCGGAAAGATTTGCGCATTTCTCCGCCCGCTATCCCAAGGCGATTGCCGTCACGTCCATGGAACGATCGCTGAGCTACGCGGAGCTCGAAGCAAGCGCGAACCGGCTGGCGCGGAGGCTGATCGCGGCAGGTGCCGGCCCGGACCGCATCGTCGGCGTCTCCCTGCCGCGTTCGACCGATCTGATCGTCGCCCTTCTCGCCGTCCTGAAGTCCGGTGCCGCCTACCTGCCTCTCGATCCCGCCTATCCTGCCGCGCGCCTCGACTATCTCCTATCGGACGCCAGGCCGGTGACGATCGTCAGCGCTCCCGGCGTCCGGATCCCAGAGAATGACCTGCCTCGGCTCGATCTCTTCGCCGATGAGGAGGAAGGGACATGGGATGCCTCCCCCATTCGGGATAGCGAGCGTCTTTCAGGCCTGCATCCCGATCAGCCGGCCTATGTCATCTATACCTCCGGCTCCACGGGCCGTGCAAAGGGGGTAGTCGTTTCGCACCGGTGCGTGCTGACGCTTCTCGACGCCACGATACCGATGTTCGACCTGGGTCCCGCCGATGTCTGGACCGCATTTCATTCCTACGCATTCGACTTCTCGGTCTGGGAGATCTGGGCACCGCTGCTGACCGGAGGACGCACGGTCGTCGTTCCATCGGAAGCGACATGGTCCGGCGATGAGTTCCTGGCGCTGCTGGAAGCCGAGCGGGTCACCGTCCTCAATCAGACCCCGTCTTCCTTCGCATCGCTGGAGCGGGCCGACGCCGATGGCGCGAAGGCGCTCCACGCTCTGAGGCTGGTCATATTCGGCGGCGAGGCGCTGGATCCGGCAAGACTGTCCGCCTGGTTCGCCCGCCGTCCGTCCCGACCGCGCATGGTCAACATGTATGGGATAACCGAGACGACCGTGCACGTCACCGCGATCGATATCCTACCGGAGATGAGCCTCGCCTCCAGCGAAAGCCCGATCGGCCGGCCGCTGCCGGGCTTTCGCGATCATGTTTTCGACGAGGGATTGCGTCCGGTCGCCGACGGCCAGGTGGGCGAACTCTATCTGGGCGGTGCGCAGGTATCGCGCGGCTACTTCGACCGTCCCGCCCTGACCGCCACGCGCTTCGTGGCCGATCCGGACAGCCACGGCGGCCGGCTCTATCGGACGGGAGACCTCGTGCGGCCCCTTCGCGGCAACCTGAATTTCATCGGCCGCGCCGATACCCAGCTCTCATTGAGGGGGTTCCGGATCGAGCCGAACGAGGTTGAGGCAGCGCTCGATGCCTATCAGGGCGTCACAGCGAGCGCGGTCACCGTCAAGCCGGATCCTGACGGAAACGAAGGTGAGGACTGCCTCGCGGCCTATGTCGTCATGGCCGGCGGGACGCTCGACGAGCGGGGTCTGCGGGTACACCTGGCACGCCTGCTGCCGGCGCATCTTGTTCCCAGCCACATCATGCTGCTGGCAGCACTTCCCCTTACCTCCAACAGAAAACTAGACCGGGCCGCGCTGCCCCCGCCTCCGCCGCGAAAGACGGCTAGGGCGAATCTTCGCGAGGAACTGCTGCGCCGCCGCCTGGGCAATCGTCCCTAGTCATCACTGAGGAAACAACAGATGAACATAAGCAACGAGCGGTGGATACGTGATGTCGTCGTCGAAATTCTCGGCGAGGAGCCCGCGACCATTTCAGACGGCGAAAACCTATTTGAAGCCGGGCTGGATTCGGTCGGACTTCTGCGGCTTGTCAATCGCCTGCGGCGTGGCGGGCTGCAGGTCAGCTTTGGGGATTTAGCGCGGGAGCCGACCCTTGCGGCATGGGACAGACTGGTCGGCAGCGAAAAGGCCGCAGACGACGGCGCCGAACCGGCAAGCGGTCATGCGGCGGATGCCCCCGATGAAGGCGAGGCCAATAGCGAACCGACACAGCTGGGCGTGATGCAACACGCCTACTGGGTGGGACGAAGTGCGGGGCAGAGGCTCGGTGGCGTTGCTGCCCATCTCTATGCGGAGTTCGATCATCCCCCCACCGCCACCGATCCGGCAATCGATGCGAACAGGCTGAAGGCTGCGCTGGAGCGTGTGCTGGAGCGCCATGAAACGCTGCGCACCCGCATCACCTCCGACGGCAGGCAGGAAGTATTGGCGAAGCTTTCCGCCGCGCTTGCCGTGCACGACATGCGCGGACATTCCCAGGCCGACGTGCAAGATCATCTGTCCCGCATGCGCGATGCCTTCTCCCATCAGGCCCTCGATATCGACAATGGCGAAGTCATGTCGGTCGCGCTGACCCTGCTGCCCGATGGCGCGACGCGCCTCCATCTCGATGTCGACATGATCGCCGCCGATGCCGTCAGCTATCGGATCCTGCTCGCCGACTTCGCGGCGCTCTACGGCTCGCCTTCCCTGAACCTTCCGCCCCTCGGCCTAAATTACCGGGACTATCTTGCAGGCACGCGATCCGGCCACGCAAAGCGCGTACACCAGGCCGCCGAAGCCTGGCGAGAGCGATTGCCGACATTACCGGGGGCGCCGATCCTGCCCGAAGTGATCGAAGCAACGTCTCGAGATGCAACCCCCAGAGTTGCGCGCCGGCATCTCTGGCTGGCACCCGGACAAAAGCAGCAGCTTACCGAAATTGCCCGTCGCAACGGCGTGACCGTGGCCATGACCGTGGCGACCGTGCTTTCCGAAGTGGTCGGGCATTGGAGCACGACGGATCACTTCCTGCTCAATGTCCCGATGTTCGATCGCGCGGCCAACCACCCCGATATCGATCGGATCGTTGGCGATTTCTCCAGCTCGGTCATGCTCGAGGTCGATCTGCGGCAGCCGCTGACATTTGTCGACAGGGTTCGGGCGCTGCAGGCCCGCATGCATGCCGATGCAGCGCATGCATCCCATACCGGTCTCGATGTGCTGCGCGATCTCGGCCGCCAACGGGGCGAAACGGTACTGGCGCCGGTCGTGTTCACAAGCGCGCTGGGGCTTGGCGAGCTTTTCGCGCCTGATGTCACCGCCGTCGTCGGCCGGCCCGTCTGGGTCATCTCGCAAGGTCCGCAAGTTCTTCTTGATGCGCAGGTCACCGAATTCGAGGATGGACTGCTGGTGAACTGGGACACCCGGGAGGATGCCCTGGCGCCGGGCGTTGTCGATGCCATGTTCACCGCGTTCGAACAGGTCTTGCACAAGGTTATCGACGAACCCGCGGCATGGAATCGACCCATTCGGATTTCCACCGCAAACGCGCAGCGTCGCCGGTCTGGCGATCGCGATGTCCGGATCGTTGATGCCGCGGGATGCGATCGTCCTGATCATGTCGCGGGCCGCCTGCTGTTTGCCGGTGAAGACGAGCAGGGTCGCCGGCCATGGGGACGCGCGGACGAAAGCGGAGGGGTCAGGCTGCTCGGTGACGATGACGATCGCGTGGACGTCCACGGAATTCCGGTATGGCCCGTGGAGGTGGAGGACGCGATACGATCCGATGGTCGTATAGGCGAGGTCGCCGTGGTGCGGCATGACGAGAGCCTTGTCGCTGTAGTCGCGTTTGAACCGTCCACGGAAGCGGATACCAGAATGACAGGCAAGGCGTTTCGCGCCCAGCTCGCAAGGCGGATTCCATCGCATCTCCTGCCGAGCCGGATCATCGTCGTCGACCGCTTGCCGCGTAACGCCGATGGCGGGGCGAACTCGGACGCCCTGGACCGATTGATCTGGGCCAAATCAGAGCGATCCGACCATGTCGCGCCCCGCACCGATCTCGAGCGCGTCCTTGCCGGCGCATGGGAGGAAATTCTAGGTCTGGAAAATATTGGCGTGAACGAGGAGTTCATCGCGCTGGGAGGCGATTCCCTGCTGGCGGCAAGAGTGGTCTCGAGATTGCGGGAAGAACTCGACACAAACGCGGTGACGCTCCGCGCCCTGTTTCGCTCTCCCACCATTGCCGAGCTTGCGGATCAGCTCCGCAAGGACGGCGATCCCGCCAGGCTGGACGAAGTGGCGTCCATCGTCCTCGAAATCCGAGCCATGTCCGATGACGAGGTCGCCAGCCATCTCGGCGAGACTGCGTCCGACACGAGCTCCCGAAAGACCGGAACGGCGGCATGATCGCGGACCGCCAAACGCTGCTTCGGCAGCGGCTCGCATCGGCGGGGCTGGGGGGAGCGGCGAAAGGCGATGGCATTCCGCGCCGGGCTGATCCTCGCCAAGCCGTTCTGTCCTCTGCCCAGCAGCAAACCTGGCTGTATCAGCAGGCTTTTCCAGGGAGCGTCAGCAACAATCTCGGCCTTGTCATCATATTCAATGGACTGGTGGACGAGAACAGGATTGCAGCAGCCGTCGATCGCATCGTGGAGCGGCACGAAATCCTTCGGACCACCTACCATGGCGGCCCGGATGGCGTTGCTTATCAGCACATCAGGCAATCCATGCGGGTTCCAAAGTCGTTCGCCAATGTCTCCGGCGAAGAAGCCATGGCGCTGGCCAAGGCCTCGTTGCTCACGCCGTTCGACCTGGAGACGGAGGCGCCTCTCAGACTGCTGTTCTTCCGCACCGGTGTCGACGAGATCATGTTTGCGCTTGTCGTGCATCATATCATCTGGGACGGAGCCACCTTCGACTTGTTCTCGAAGGAACTGGAAAGGGCTTACGAGGCGGGCGCGGCCAACCCTCCGGCGCTGCTCGTTCACTATGCCGACATCGCAGAATGGGACCGAAACCGTCAGCCCCGGATTGCCGACGATGACAGGGAATACTGGATACGCCGCCTCGCCGCTCCCCGTCCGCCGAAGACATTGAGGACGAACACCGGCGACATTGCAGCCGACCCGGAATCGGCCGGCCGCGTCGATTACCGGCTGGCGTCATCGCTTGACCTGACGCGCCTTGCCGCCAACCACAGGGTGACGCCCTTCATTGCCTTCCTGGCCTGCTGGGCCGCAGTGCTCTCCAGGAAAAACGCCGACGAGGTAACGGTTGGCACGACGGTGCTGACCCGCGATCATATCGAGGCGGAAAAACTCATCGGCAATTTCGCCAACCACATCGTGCTTCGCCTGCCGGTCGGCAGCGCGTCGGCCTCCCGAACGCTGATCAGGGCAACCGCCGCGGAATTCGACGCAGGCTTTGCCCATCGCAATCTGCCTTACGAAACCGTCGTCGAAGCCCTTGGCGGCCAGGAGATCGCGGCGCCGCCCAACCTGTTCGATTCACTGGTCGTCTTCATTCCGAGCGGAACGGAAGGCCCGCGCCTCCCGGGCATCGCTACCCGATGGCAGCGCCTTCACAACGACGCGACGCAGTTTCCCCTCGTTCCACTGGGCTTGGAAGTCTTCGTGCGCTGCCGCGGCGCGCAAACCGTCATCGATGTCGAGGCCACCTACGCCCGGAACGCCTTCTGCAGCGAAACCATCACCGAACTCCTTTCGCAGCTGGACAACACCATCCGCGATGCAGTCCAAGAGGTCTGGTAAAATCCATGAATTCGCGAATTGAACTCCTGCACCGACGGCTCGAGCAGAATGGCGTGAAACGCACGGCGATCCGGAAACGCCCGAACGCCGATGTGGCACCGCTATCGGACGCCCAGCACAGGATGTGGCTGCATCAGAAACTGCATCCCGCCAGCGGCGCCTACAATGTCTGCATCCGCATCGACCTTGCCGGCGCTCTCGATGTGTCCCGGCTGCTCGCCGCGCTTGCCGCCGTAGTCGATCACCACGAAATCCTGCGCACCACCTATCCGACGGACGCGAAAGGCCAGCCCTACCAGCGAATTCACGCCCAATTGTCCCCTGAGGTCCATATCGTCGAACACGGCGACCCCGAGCGCGTGGCGCGCGACAGGGCCTGCGCGCCGTTCGATATCGCCTCCTCCGGGCCGCTCCGTGCGCATCTGGTCAAGATAGATGCCGCCAGATGGTCGCTGGTGCTGACGGTACATCATATCGTCTGGGACGGCGGATGCTTCGGTATTTTCAGTCGGGATCTCAGCCTTGCTTATCGTGGGCTGGCGATCGAGCCCCTGTCGATCCAGTATGCTGACATCACGGCGCATCGGAGCTCCCCCAATTCCGACGCAGACCTCGAGGCACAGCTCAGCTACTGGCGTGAAACGCTGACGCCATTGCCGCCGGCTTTGCCCCTGCCTACCATCCAATCGTCCGGCCCCCGCACCAGCGAAAGGGCAAGCCGCCTGGATCGCGTCATGCCGACCGACTGCGCCACGGGCCTGCGCGCGGCCGCCGCCAGCCTCAAGACAACGCCTTTCGCCGTTTTCATCGCCGCCTATGCGCTCCTGCTCCATCGCTGGACCGGAGCATCCGATATCACCATCGGCACGACAGTCGCCAATCGGCATGAGCCGGGAAGCGGCGCGCTCATCGGCAACTTCGGAAACACGGTCCTGCTGCGTCTCGAAGTGTCTGCAGACGCAACGTTCCGCCAACTCGTCGCGCAGACGGCGCGTGTCGTGACAGACGCGGTCAGCCATGGCGACGTCTCCTTCGAACGGATCGTCTCCGCGCTCGCGCCTGTGCGCGAGGCCGGCCACGGCTACTTCACCGACACGCTCGGCCTGTTCCTCGACCGCGACATCGGTGGTCCCTACCTGCCCGAGGTCGAGGTTCGATGGAGCAATGTGTTCAACGGCTCCTCTCCGTTTGCCCTGACCTTCCAGGGCTTTCTGACAGGCGACGCCCTGGAGGTGGAAGCGACGTTCCGCAGCGAGCTTTTCGCGACCGCCACCGTGCTCGACATGCTCGACCATCTGGAATCGATACTGCTCGCGGCGACTGCCGACCCCGCGCAGCCTTGCTCGACCGTCAGCCATCTGCCGGCCCCGCAGCGTGACCGCCTTCTTCGGCTTTCCCGCGGAGCCGAGATCGATCGAAACCCGGTTTCCGTCCTCGACCACTGGCGCCGCCAGGTAAAGAGCAAGCCCTCGCGAATTGCGCTCGTCAGCGGCCCGGATCGTTTCCGTTTCTTCGAGATCGACGAACAGGCCAATCGACTGGCAGCGCACCTGATGGCGCGCGGTATCCGGGCGCAGGATGTCGTGGCTGTCGCTGCAAGCCGCGGATTGATCACCGTCGTCGCGCCGCTGGCGATCTGGAAATGCGGTGCGATCTTCCTCCCGCTCGACCCGCGCCATCCCGAAGCCCGCTTGCAGAAGCTCGTTCGTTCCGCGAATGCAAAACTCCTGATCTGCGATTTTGACGTCGCGATCGATAATCTGCCCGTCGTCTCCATCGATGCAGTCATGGCTGCGGCAACCGAGCCTGCCATCGATCCCGGCCACAGCCCCCATCGGCTTGAAGCAGCCCATATCGGCTTCACATCGGGATCCACCGGCCAGCCGAAGGGCGTCGTGACCACACATGGCTCGCTGGCGGCGCGGACCGTCTGGGTGTCGGACCATTGGCGCGGGGGCGTGGGCGGCACCCGCCTTGCCAAGAGCGCACCCACGGCGATCGATGCAACGGCAGAGCTCTGCGAAGCCTTCGTCACTGGCGAATGCATCGTTCTTGCGACGGATGACGAAGCCAGGGATGCGGCAGCGCTCGCTCGCCTTCTGAAAACCCACGGCATAGGACACTTCATGGCGGTACCGGGGCTGATCGGGGCCGTCGCAATCGCCGCGCCGGACGTCATGTCCGACATGGATCGGGTTCTCTCCACCGGCGAGCCCCTCCTTCCCGGCGTTGCGGCCTCCATCTACCGGACAGCCGAAAGCGTGCCGCTCTACAATTCCTACGGATGCACGGAAACCACCGGAGACGTCACGGCCGGAAGGATAAGCAGCAAAGATGCCGCAAACGGCGTCATATCGATCGGCCGGCCGCTCCCCGGGTCCTGCTGCTACGTGCTGACCGCAGATCTGACGCTGTCTCCGCCGGGCGCGCTCGGCGAACTCTATGTCGAAGGACAACAGCTCGCCCGCGGCTATCTTGCCCAGCCGGCATTGACCGCGACCCGGTTCATTGCCAGCCCCTTTGCCGGGCACGACCGCTTGTACCGCACCGGGGATCTCGCTCGCTGGCGCGAAGACGGGCGGCTTGAGCTCGCCGGCCGCGTCGATGACCAGGTCAACATACGCGGCTACAGAGTAGAGCCCGACGAGACCGTCGCGGAACTTTATGCCGCCCCCGATGTGAAAGAGGCGGCCATTCTGCCGCGCAGGATCGGATCCACAATGGAACTCGTCGCCTATGTGTCGGGCGACGGCCTGCGACCGCAGGACGGGCCGAGGCTCCGCGCACGGCTGGCCGATCGCCTACCGGGCCCGCTTGTCCCGGCCGAGGTGGTCGTGCTGCCGTCATTGCCGCGGCTCGAGGGCGGCAAGATCGACCGGCAGGCCCTGCCGCGGGGGGTGGTCGCGCCGGATGTTTCATCGAGATCGCCGCGAGACGATCGCGAGAAAAATCTGACGCGCATCCTGGCGGAGCTTCTCGGCTGCGGGTCCGTCGGCATCGACGACAACTTTTTCACGCTTGGCGGAGATTCGCTGATGGCCTTGTCCTTCGCGGCGTGCGCCAACGCTGCCGGATTCGAATTTCCGGCGGCGGCGGTGTTCCAGTATCCCACCGTCGCCCAACTGGTGGAGCAGCTCCCGCCATTGGTCGAAGAACAGGCGAAGCCCATCTCTCTTCCGGCGCAGGTACATCGCTTCCGGCTTTCCGGCTTGCCCCTGTCCGAATTCGTGACGTGGGAGCCACTTCGAGGTCCAGCCAAGCCCGACCGTTTGCGCGCGGCGCTGGCGGAAGCCATTTCGAGCCATCCGACGCTTCAACAGGGGATTGCCGTCAGGGGACGACTGTGGCGCGCCACTCGGATGGCCGGGGACGGGCGTGACGCCAAGGTCATCGAGATCGCGAGTTCCGACCCAGCCAGGGTGATAGAGGCGGCGCGATCGGCGATCGATATTGCCGCGGGCGCCGTGATTGCCGTAGTCCTCACCCCCGATGCCGCCCTGCTGGTCGCGCACGCCGCCGCGATCGATGGCCTGTCGCTGAGGCGAATAGCCGATGACATCTATATACACCTTGCGGCGGAACACATGATGCCGACGCGCGCCGATCACGCGAGCGGTCGCGGTCAAGCCGCGATGCATCCTTTCGCGCCGGTTCCAGCAACCATCCACCACGACTGGCAATCGATCATTGACCTGGGCCCGAAATGCCCATGGTGGGTCGGACCGGACGAGATCCTGTCAAAGGGACCTGATGTCAGGGTTAGGGCCGCGATGGACCTCGCCGCTGAAACTCTTCACATGCATGCCCTGCTGTCTGCTGCTCTCGATGTCTCCAAAGGCGATCTCGTCGTTGCGGATGTCGAGGTCGAGCCCGACGGGATCGGCCCACTTCTTGCGGCGCCCGTGCTGGCGCGCGCTGGCGCCCGGGACGCACCCGGCGACGGGGGCTTGTATATCGCCTTTATCGATCGCCGCAGGCCTGTCGCGGGTGGCCCCGGCCTTCTCGTACGGCGTACCGTCACGCCGCGATCGTGGCCGGACGCCGGCATGGTCCGGGGTACGGATCGCCTTTACCGGATTGTCGCATCCTGGCAGGAGATCGAAGGCCAAACCGAGTTGGAGATCGCGGCCGGCGATGCGGACATGGCGCGGGCACTGCTGAACGCGTGGATCGCTGCAATCTCACGTCAGGATTCAGACCGTGCGTAGTGGCGACCTCAATACGCCGCGGGCAACACATCTGGCACAATTCACGCGCCATGGACGTTGCCACAATTTTCACGCGGTGCCGTGGCCAGCCATCCTTGAGGCTGCATCCCCGGAATTCGCACAGCAGTATCGCGCAATACTCGGCGCCGACCTTTCGCGGATAGACGCAAGTTGGTCGGGCAGCGCCGTTGATTCGTTCTTCACACCCCACGGGCCGCTTGCCGACGCACAACAAAGGACGGCCAGGGCATTCGGCGCAGATGCAACGTTCTTCGGCACCAGCGGCACGACGACCAGCAATCAAATCGCCCTGGAATCTCTCCGCTTTCCCGGCGCTGACGTGCTGATAGATTGCACAGCTCACCAATCACTGCTCTTTGCTGCCGAGGGAATGAACGTCGTGTCCTCGCCTTGCGCCGGCACGGTGGAAAACCCGTGCATCGACATTGAGGAAACGGCGAGGCTGCTTGCGCGACGCGCCTCCGAGGGTCGACCATTCGATATCCTGGTGCTTTCAGCCACAAGTTACGATGGTCGAAAGCTGCGTCTTGATCGCGCTCTGCCGGTCATGGTCGAATCGTCTCCGACGACGGCAATCGTCATCGATGAAGCCTGGTCGGCACTGCACGCGTTTGTTCCTTCGCTTGTCGATTCCACCGCCCTTGCCGTTGCTTCCCGTCTGCCACTGCTCGCACCCGTCCTGGTGACGCATTCGGCGCACAAGACGATGGCAGCGCTGCGGCAGGGTTCCTACCTTCACGTCCTCGGCTCTTCCTCCGATATCGAGAAAGTGCGCCTGGCGCGGTATCGCATTCACACCACCTCCCCGTCATGGCCGATCCTGACCTCGCTCGATCTTGCGCGCGCGCATGCCGAGCAATTCGGCGCCACCGAGTTTGCCAATGCCGTCGTCATCAAGACGAAACTCGAAGCAATGCTGCGCCAAGACCCTGTCACCGCCGACATTCTGGCGTCCCCGTCGCTTGGCCCCTACTACGAGCTTGATCCGCTGGTGTTATGCCTTCTTGTCGGGCCGCGCTCGCGTATCATCAGGGATCGGCTCTTAAGCGAACACCACGTGCTCATCGCGGTAGCCGGCGATCATCTCGTCGTGCGTCTGCATTTTGGCGTTACCGAGTTCGATCTGCTTGCGCTGATGAAAGGCCTGTCGCTGCTGGCGTCGGAATTCAGATCGCCACCACCCGCTCCACGACCGGCCGGCCCGCAGGATTTCGTGCCCGCCATTGGCTCGCATAGCCGGAACTATATCATTCCCTATCCTCCCGGCGTTCCGCTAGCGAGGCCTGGAGAGCTCTGGACGGACCGGCACGCCAAGGCGCTTACACAAGAAAGAGCGCGAGGGTCTGAAATCTATTGCCTGGCAGCAGGCGGCGGCGGCGCGCGTCGCGCCACGGGTGCGGTCCCTGTGGCGCTCGACCCGATAGTCAGTCCGGCCACCGAGGACGAGCCCATGTGACCGAGGCTTTTTGCGACAGTTTGCCAGCAACCGCGAAGCCGCCCTTCATCCCATGCGACGCCTATCCGCAAAGACGACTGGCCAGCCGGGTCTCGACACCCCATTCGACGGCCTTCGCCGTGATCAGACAGGAGAAATGAAATGATGTTTTCGGATCGCAAGCAGCAGCTTTTGCTGCAACGGCTCGCGGGCGCGGGTCTTCTGCAGTCGGAGCAATCCGTCGCCAACGATCGCCCGCGGCGCGAAGAGCGCGACGGTCCCGCTGTCCTTTCCAACGCGCAACGGCGGATGTGGTATCACTCCCAGCTTGCCGAAGGGTCCGCGGCCTATAATTTCTGCCTGGTGCTCCGGCCGGACGAAAACTCATCCCTTTCCGTCCCGGCCCTGACCGCAGCGCTGGAGCAGGTAGTGCTCAGACACGAGATACTACGGACGAGGTACCGGGCCGGCGCCGACGGTGCGCCGCAGCAGGTCATCGAGCCCTATCTTGCGCCGGACGTGACGGAGATCGATGTGACGCCGGCATCGAACGAGTTTGCCGAGACGATCGAGGAAAGGCTGGACGACCTCGCATGCCGGGCCCGCGACCAGCCCTTCGATCTAAAGGTTGATGCGCCCCTGCGCACGCTGGTGGTGCGAAGCGGCGCGGCTGTTATCGCCATCATCCTCGTCCTGCCCCACATCGCCGGAGACGGAGGGTCATTCGGAATCGTGCTCGCCGATCTGGAGCGGGCCTATGGGCATGGCGCCGGATCGGATGCGTCGCCGCCTGCGTCCAGCATCCGCTATTCGGACTATGCCTTGTGGGAGCAGCGGCATCTCGGCGATCCCAAAACACCGGCGAGCCTGCATGCCCGCCAACTGCGCTTCTGGGAGACCCAGCTGGCCGACCTTCCCGCGGAGATCCCGCTTCCCTTCGACCGCCCTCGCCCGACTACACCGAGCTTCTCCGGCAGCCAGGTGAGGGAATGGCTCGGGGAAGGGTTGTCGGCAGCCCTGCGGCGAATAGCCGGAACCTACGGCGGTACGCCACTTGTCGCGCTACAGTGCGCCGTCGCCGTTGCTCTCGGCCGCGTGGGCGCCGGACAGGACATTCCCCTCGGCGCCGCAGTCGACCTACGCCATGATTCCTCGCTCGACCAGCTCGTGGGCTTCTTCAGCAATACGGTGGTCGTGCGTGTCGATCGAGGGCGGGATTCCGAATTCTCGGAGCTGTTCCAACGCGTCCATGACACCGGCCTCAAGGCCCTCGACAACAGCGATGCACCCTTTGAAAGCGTCGTCGAGCACATCAATCCGCCGCGCGCCGTCGCGCGAAATCCGCTCTTCGGCGTCATGGTGACCGCCACCAGACCCTGGCCCGTTCTGCGGTTCGGCGATACGACCCTGCGTCTCGAGGAGCCGCGGCAGACCCAGGCGAAGTTCGATCTGACCTTCGTCGTCCATGACGAAGGAGCGGGCGGACGGATCGGCGTGTCGCTGCTCTATGCCCGCGATCTCTTCGATGAAACCACGGCGCGACATCTGCTCGATCTGGTGATCGGCATCCTCGGGCAGGCAGCCCATCACCCACAGTTGCGGCTATCGCAATTCGCGGAATTCGGACAACGGTGCTTGACCCCGCGGGCCTCCTCCCTTGCAACGATACTGGCGGCGCGTCAGGGGGCCTCCTCCACTACGATGCGCTCCATCCAGCTGGCCGACGGCGTTCGGCAAGCCGATGTCGTTGCGGCCCTTGTCGGCCTGCTCGGGCGGCACGACGCGCTGCGCCTGCGCCGCGACGCGGAAAACGGACGATGGGACCTTGCCGCCACCGCCCGGCTCTGGGACGCCCCCGTGCTGCTGGAACAGCCTGCAACCGCCGGGGATGCCGAGCGATTTGTCGCCTGGCTCGAGGTCCTTCCGGGAAGCGATTCCGCCACGCCCAAGCGCTTTTTGAAGCTGCAGGCTCCGGGGCGATGGATAGATGACGAGTCGTGGAACGTGCTGCTGGCGGAGCTTTCTCCGCTGCGGTCGAATGGCAGGCCCACGGCCCCGAACAGGGCCGGATCCTACGCCGACTGGTTGACCCGCACCGCCGACTTCGCGGCGGAGACGGACATGGTCGCCCATACCGAATCCTGGCTCGACATGCTTGACGAGGCCGCCGATCGCGCGCCGACGGGCGAATTTTCCGAAAATCCCTTCATATCGACCGAGCGCCGCATGGCACTCCCTGGCCTCGGGGAGAGGCCCGATCCGGCGGCGCTCCGGGTCGCCGCGATGGCTGCCCTCATCTGGACAAAGCGGCGGGCTGCCGCTCCGCTTCTGCTTGAGATCGATGAAGCCGATCGAGATCGCTTCGCCAACACCACCACGGGAACCGCCGCCGGATGGTGCAGACGACGTTTTCCTTTTCTCGTAGCGGCTCCGCAGGAAGGCGCCGCGGAAAGCCAGCTTTCGCCGCAGCGCATCGATAGCTTCATCCGCGCCGCCCGTCATGTTCCAGGGCTCGATAACCCCGAGCCGGTGAGCGGCGACTTCGCCGCAAGCTACTTTCTCGCGCGCGACGTCAGCGCCGATGTGGCCGGCGCGCTCGATGATACGCCCCGACCCGACCTGACGCTTGCCATCATCACCACCGACGAGGGCGATGCACCGATCTCGCCTGAAGCTGATATCCACGAGGAAGGAGAGCGGTGGACGATCAGGATCGACCCGCGACGCAAGCAGGCATGGCTTGGCATTCGTGCGCGCCGCAGCGCCTCCGAAATCGACGCCCTCATCGACGCGTGGCGGGGCGTCCTTGCGGAATTCCTGGCAGCGGCCGCTCCCGCCGATGGCGGCGCACGATCCGAAGACGACGGAATCCTGGAATTGTCCCCCTGGGATCTGCGGCGTATCGAGGAATCCTTCGGCACCGTGCGCACCGTGCTGCCGCTCTCGCCTCTCCAGGAAGGCCTGCGCTTTCACGCCGTGGGCGCAGCGGAAGGCTCGAACGAGGTCTACATATCCCAGACCTCGCTGGATCTCCTTGGCGAAATCGACGCCGATCGTCTTCACCGGGCCGTCGAAACGGCGATCAAACTGACGCCGACCGTTACCGCGGGCTTCGCGGAAATCGGCGGCAGGATGGTGCAGGTCGTACCTGCCGATGTGAAGGTTCCCTGGCGCTTCGAAAGGGCCGCCGACGAGGATCGGGCGAGGCTGATCGCCGACCAGGAATATGCGGCCCAGTTCGATGCCGCCCGTCCGCCCCTGATCCGGTTTGCGCTCATCGGCATGCCGGACGCCGACGCTGGCGGTCTCAATCGGCTTTTGTTGACGGCGCACCATATCCTGCTTGACGGCTGGTCGATCCGCCTCCTCTACCGCCTCATCGTCCAGCTCTACCTGGACCCCGCTGGCACGGCGCCTCCACCTTCCTTCGGGCGCTATCTACGATGGTTCACGGGGCAGAACATGGCTGATGCCGAGACCGTATGGAACCAGGTGCTCGCCGGCAGCGAAGCGACGATCCTCTATCCCGCCGCCCGTGGCCTGGAGGCAAGCGTCGAGCACAGCCATGAGCGCGCACGCTCCATCGACGCCGGAACAACCACGGCGCTGTCCCGGCTGGCCCGCTCGGCGTCCACGACCCTCAGCACCGTCCTCGAGCTTGCGTGGGGCACACTCCTCATGCGGCTGAGCGGCGCTTCGAACGTCGTGTTCGGAAACGTCGTATCGGGCCGACCGGCGGACATCGAGCAGGTGAGCGAAATCATCGGCCTCCTGTTCAATACGGTTCCCGTGCGTGTGGAAGCCGCGGGACCGCAATCGGTAAAGGCAGCGCTCGGCGCTCTTCACGCCCAAAAGGCCGTTTCCCTTCGTCATTCTCATGTCAATCTCACGCGCCTGCAGCAGATCGCCGGGCATAGTCCGCTCTTCGACACGCTCTTTTCCGTCCAGAACCTGCCCGTTTTCGAATCTCCGAGAAACCAGGCCATCCGGATCGGGCATGCCAGTGTTCGCGACGCGACCCATTATCCCCTCAGCATGTCGGTCACGCCGACGGGCGAGACGATCGATCTGCGGCTGATGTTCCGCAGCGACATCGTCGGGGGGGAGCAGGCCGAGGCGATCATCCATGCCTACGAGCACATATTGAACGCCTTTGCCCGGGATGCGGACCTCCCGCTGCTCGCTGTGAACGCCTTGCCGGAGACCAGCCTCCTGCTGCCGCGATCCATCTCGGGAGAAAACATGGAGATCGGTTCCCTCTCCGTTGCCGATCTGCTCGTCAAACAGGCGCTGGCCACGCCGGATGACAATGCCGTCACCTCCGGCGATGCCAGGCTCACCTTCGACCAGTTGGCGTCAGCGGCGCACCGACTGGCGCATCTTCTCCAGGCGCGCGGTGTCTGGCCGGAGCATCGAGTCGCGCTGCTTTTGCCCCGCTCGGAGCTGATGATCGTGGCGCTGTTCGGTGTTTTCGCCGCCCATGCGGCCTATGTTCCGATCGATCCAGAGACGCCCGTCAGTCGGGTCCGCTCGATGTTGGACCAATCGCAGCCAACCGTCATTCTCAGCGTCAGCGAGATGACGGCGCTTCTGCCTCCCGAATATGCCAATGACCCGCGGGTTGTGCTGCTCGACGACCCCGCCACGAAGGCCGAGCTTGAACGCCTCCCGAATACTCTGCCGGAAAGCGAGCGGCCGGCAGGCCTGAGGCATCTGGCCTATATCATCTTCACTTCAGGATCCACCGGAGAACCGAAGGGCGTCGCCGTGCCCTATATCGGGCTCACCAGCATGTTCATCAATCACAGGATGGCCATCTTTGCGCCTGTTCTGGCCGCCCAGGGTGGCCGCCGGCTGAAGATCGCGCATACGACTTCATTCGCCTTCGACGCGTCCTGGGAGCAGCTGCTGTGGCTGCTGGCCGGGCACGAGGTGTATGTGATCGACGACGAACTCCGCCGGGATCCAGACCGGCTGCTGCCGTTATTCGATCGCGAGGAGATCGACGCCTTCGACGTCACCCCGACCTATGGCGGGTATCTTCTGGAGCACGGACTGCTCGAACGGGACCGCCCGCAGGGAAGGGACGGAACCGGCGTCGTCTTCGTCTCGCTCGGAGGCGAGGCGGTCGGCCAGGATCTGTGGACACGGCTGCGGGAGGCGCCAGGTGTCGGCGGCTACAATCTCTACGGTCCGACCGAATATACGATCAACGCACTTGGTGCGGACCTTGCCGAAAATTCCGAGCCGACCGTTGGCCGGCCGATCGCCAACACGGACGCACATATTCTGGACCCGGGACTGCATCCGGCGCCTGTGGGCGTCACCGGCGAACTCTATCTCGGCGGCGCGGGTCTGGCCCGCGGCTATGTCGGGCGGCCCGCAATGACGGCGGATCGCTTTGTTGCAAACCCCTTCGGCAATGCCGGAGAACGGATCTATCGCACCGGGGACCTGTGCCGCTGGCGGCCGGATGGGGGCATCGACTATCTCGGCCGGTCCGACAATCAGCTGAAAATTCGCGGCTATCGCATAGAACCGGCTGAAGTCGAAAACGCGCTGGTCGCGCAGACGGGGGTGAAGCGCGCCGCCGTCGTGGGAAACCCCACCCCGGACGGTTCCGTGCGCCTCATCGCCTATGTGGTATCCGACGCTCAGGTGGCCGACGCGGATAGCCTGCGCGAGCGGCTCCGGCTGCAACTCCCATCCTACATGGTGCCCGCCGTCATCGTATTCGTGGAAGACCTGCCTAGAACCATCAACGGCAAGCTCGACATCGCGTCGCTCCCCAATCCGGCGACGGCGGAGGTCCGGACTGCGCTGCCGATCAACGAGACCGAGCGGATTATCTGCGATCTCTTCGCCTCCGTGCTGGACCGCCGGCCGATCGGCCGCTTCGACGATTTCTTCGAATCCGGCGGCCACTCCCTCCTCACCGTCCGGCTTGTCGGCCTGCTTCGCGATGCGATCGGCCCGGGCATCAACGTCCGGCAGATATACGATCACCCGACGCCCGCAGCCCTCGCCCTGTCCCTTGGGACGACACACGGGATCGCCCCTGTGCAGGCAGGCTCCGCCGATGCGGATCGCGAGACGGCGCTCATGCTCGCGGATCTGGTCCTGCCGCCCGACATTGCCGTCCCCGATCATGGGGGCATTACGCCACGGCCCGCTCTGGCAACCATCAACTCTGTGCTGCTCACCGGCGCCGCTGGCTTCATCGGCTCCTTCATCCTGGCCGAGTTGCTGCGGAATAGCGAGGCCAGGATTCATTGCCTAGTGCGCGCAAGGGATGAGGCGGGTGCCACGGCGCGGATACGCCAGTCGCTGACCCTCCATGGCTTGTGGGACGATGTCTTTGAGCACCGAATCGTCGGGCTTCCCGGCGACCTGTCGCAGCCTCGTCTCGGACTGACTGAGGAGACGTTCGCCGCGCTTGCCGACGACCTCGATGTGATCATCCACAATGGCGGTGCGACGAACGAATTCGATCCATATTCGCGCCTCGCGGCGATCAATGTCGGGGGCGCGAAGGAGATCTTGCGGCTGGCAGCCGGGGGAAGCCGTGTCACGCCTGTCCATTTCGTCTCCACGGCTTCGGTCGTCGCGCGGCGTGGGGCAAATCCCCCCGTCATCGGGGAAAGCACCCGCCTGCCCATCGGCGAGGTGGAGAGTACCGGATATGTCCAGAGCAAGTGGGTGGCCGAAGAGCTGATGCACGCGGCCGCGGCAAGGGGCCTGTCCGTCACCATCCACCGGCCCGGTCGCGTTAGCGGACACAGCGTGACGGGAGCTTGCAGCACCAGCGTCGGCTTCTGGCATTTCATCCGGTCGATGCTTGTGCTTGGGGCAGCGCCCGCCTTGCGATCCGATCGCCTCACCCTTGCGCCAGTCGACTACGTGGCCAAGGCACTCGTTGCGCTTGTCGAGCGCGGGGATCCCGGCGCCACCTATCATCTCTCCAACCGCATGCAGACCAGCATCGGCGCCATTGTGGAGGCGGCGCAAAGGGCTGGCCATCATCTGGAAATCATGCCCTTCGAGGCTTGGCGCGAGCGCCTGGCACAGGCAGCGGAAGAGCGGACGAGGCGGGACGACGACTCCCTGTCGTCCATCCTGCTCCTCGTCGAGCACCTCGACAAGTATGACGGTCCGGCGGTGGAATCGGCGCTCGGCCAGGAAGCAGTCCAGGCCGCCTTGGCCGGCCTGGACATCGCGCCACCGCCGATAACGGATGCTGTGCTCGACCGCTACGTCGAACATTTCATCGCCACGGGCTTCTTTCCTGCCGCCGATGATGGGCGGGCAAGGTCTGCCCTTGCCTAATCGGTGCGATCGGACCTCTGCGCCGTCGACAGACGTGGACGGCGCAGGGACTGGAACAGCGCAGCCGAGCCGGCGCGCGGTTCCAGCATATGGCGATCCAGGATCGCCCATGTCTTGGCAAACCCGCCGTCGGTCTCGAAATCGATCCGGATCTCCGCGTTTTTGGGCATGCATTTGTCCAGCGACTGCACAATCGAAAAGCGCAGACGATCATCGTCGCCGATACCGTTGAAGATGGCGGCGTCGAACCCGAAGAATTGCCGGACGACGGGATGCAATGCCTTGAAGATGGTTTCCTTGGCGGAAAAAATCAGGGTAGCCAAGAGAGCGGCGTCAAACCTCGTCTGCCGAAGAACCCGGTTGCGTTCCTCCGGGGACAGCGCCTCTTTCAAAATCGCGTCGAGAGCAGCGCCCGTCGCCACCTTTTCCACATCGATGCCCACCAGTCTGTTTTCATCGGCAACCAAGAGGCAGACGCATTTCCCGTGCGAATGGCTAATCGACCCGGATATCCCGATCGGCCAGACGGGCGCGCCCTGGTCACCAATAGCGATCGGAACGTTGCCGCGACGGAGGCACTCCAGCGCGGCGCGGGCGAGAACACGCCCCGCCAGAAATTCGCCTTGGCGTTTCGCCACCGCGCCCGCCAGCCTTGAGGGAAAGTCGATATCGCAGGCCACGAACAGCGACGGGCTGTAGGCTTCGACTTTGTAGTCCGCCTCCAGAGCGATAAGCCTGTCGGTCTCCATGCCGAAGACAGCGATCGCGCTCAGGAAGGGGTCTGCACATGCCGGCAGCTGAGAGAGATATCCCGATACAGGCTTCACATACATGTTTCCGTCATCACGCAGCGTCCCGCCGGAATTTCGCTACGAAGTCCTGTTGCCACCCACGCCATTGATGAGCCAGCGCCATGTCCTGTCAAAATGCGCTTCCACATCTTCACGTGCGCTGAATTCATTGCTGCCCATCATTGCCGCGGCCGTCGGCAACGCGACCATACAGTGAATGAGATGGTTGGCGATATCATTTGCAACCCCCGCGCAGATCGCCCCGGCCTCCTGGGCTTCCTCCACCGTCCTTATCAACTTCGCCATGATCGGATCGGGCTGCGGCGGTATCGGTGCGGTTTTTTCGAACACGACGGTTTCGCTAAAGGTGATCCGCTTCAGCGCGATCAGCTCCGGCTCCATGTTGACGTGCAGAAGCTGCAGCAGCAGGGACTGCAGCCGCTTGAGAGGATCGCCAGTGACCAGCGGCAGTTCCGCGATCTTCGCGACGGCACTTCTGTGGGCGTGCTCGACCACGGCCTCGAACAAGGCCACCTTCGAGGAGAACCGGCGATAGACGGTGTCCTTGCCCGCGCCGCAATGGGCCGCGACCTGCTCCATGGACGTCCCGGCAAACCCCCTGCCCGCGAAGAGCTCCGTTGCGGCAAGAATGATCCGCTCGGCCGCCATATCCTGGAACGCTTTCGGGGGACGGCCCGGCCGCACCACTGCACTCACACTTTTTTCCATTGTCTTTTCCTGCGTTTAACCCCGTCCGGCTATTGTGAGAACATCCCTCTGACATCAACAGATAAAAGTTGAGTGACGCGTTCATATTAACTGGACAGGACGTACCCGTTTGATTATGAGATGTACCATAATCGGATTGCTCGGGCCATGGGGAACGTTCGTGAATCGTCATATTTCTGTTACGCAAATTTTGCTGGTGTCTACATTTCTGGTTCCGGCGCCGCAGGCGGCCTCCCAGGAAAAAGCCACGCCCTTGGCGCCCATCGTTGTTCAATCGCCGGGCAAGGACGATGACACGGCAAGCAAGGTTCTCGCCAAGTCCACTCCATCCGCCACAAAGACCGCAACGCCGGTAATCGAGACGCCGCAATCGGTGACGACCGTCACCCGCAGACAGATCGATGAGCAGAACCCGCAGACCGTCAGCGAAGCGCTGCGCTATACCGCCGGCGTGCTTTCCGACAGGGACTCCAATTCCCGTTACGACTCGCTGTTCATTCGCGGGTTCGGCGCCTTCGGCACCGCAACCAGCTATGTCAACTACCTGGACGGCCTCAAGCTGCAGCGTGGGCAGGCTTTCGCCACACCGTCCATCGACCCGTTCTTCCTCGACCATATCGATGTCCTGAAAGGTCCGTCCGCGCTGCTCTACGGACAGGTCAGCCCAGGCGGCCTGGTAAACCAGGTCAGTCGCGCGCCATCGGATGTCCAGGCGAACGAAATCAGGATCGAGGGCGGAACCGATGGTCGCATCCAGACCGGCCTGTACTCGACAGGGCCGATCACGACCGACGGGACGTGGCAATACGGGCTCGCCACCGTCGGCCGCTCCTCGGGCACCCGCTACGACGATGTCGACGAGAAGCGGTTCGGCATCGCGCCTGCTCTCAAGTGGCAGCCCGACGCGACGACGTCCCTCACATTTTCCGGCTATTATCAGCGGGATCCCGAGGGTGGCTACTTCAATTCGATCTATCCGAAATTCCTGGCTCCGGCAGGCCTTGCCGGCTATCTCGGCCCCAAGCTCGATGTCGGGGATCCCAGCTATGACAGCTTCGAGCGCGAGCAATACGGGGCTGGCTACCAGTTCGAACATAGTTTCGACAACCAAGTGACAGTCCGCTCCAATTTCCGATATTCCGGTGTGAATTCCGAGCTGCATTCACTTCAGATGAACGGCCCGATGTCGGCGGCGGGCATAATTCCGCGCTGGGCCGTCGAATCCATCGAGGATGCCAAGGGCTTCTCGTTTGACAACCAAGCGGAATTCAAGGTCGATACAGGTGCTGTGAACCACACGCTTCTCGCCGGCGTCGATATTCAACGCACCGACAGCAGTTGGCAATATCTGCTCGGCGGGGCAACGCCGCTTGATGTCACAAACCCCGTCTACGGCCAGCCGGTTGGGCCGTTCGTGAAAGCGATCGATACCGACCTGTCCCTGCGCCAGACCGGGATCTACCTTCAAGATCAGATCGAACTCGGCGGCCTGCGCGGCGTCTTCGGCGTGCGCCACGACTGGGCGGACCAAGACACGGACAACCTGCTCGCCGGAACATCGTCCGACCAGTCGGACAGCGCGACGAGCTTTCGGGCAGGCCTTCTCTATCTCTTCGATAACGGTATCGCGCCCTTCGCCAGCTATTCCACCTCATTCGAACCATCCACCAGCACCGGCGCGGGCGGCGCAGCGTTCAAGCCGACCGACGCACAGCAATATGAGGTGGGGATAAAGTATCAGCCCACGGGGTTCGACGCGCTATTCACCGTGTCGGCCTTCGATATCCGCCAGCAGAACGTCGTTTCTTACGACGCCGCATCGGGTTTCAACGTTCAGCAGGGCGAGATCCATTCGCGCGGAGTGGAATTCGAAGCGAGGGGTAATGTAACGAGCAATATCGAGCTGATCGGCGCGTTTTCCCTGCTCGATACGACGGTCTCCAAATCGTTCGACACATCCCTCATCGGCAATCGTCCGCAGGCCGTGCCACGGTATTTCGGTTCGCTCTGGGCCAATTATACCGTTGACAGCGGTTCCTTAGAGGGACTGGGCATTGGCGGCGGCGTGCGTTTTGTCGGATCGAGCTACAGCGACGACGCCAATACGGTGAAAGCCGATGGATATACCTTGCTGGATGCGGCGCTGCGTTACGACTTTGGTGCGAAAAACCTGAAGCTAAAGGGTCTTCAGGCGACGCTGAACGTCACCAATTTGCTCGACAAGGAATACTATTCCTCCTGCAGTTCCGAATATTATTGCCAGTACGGAAACGGCAGAACGCTTCTCGCGGGCCTAAAGTACAAGTGGTGACGAACGTTGAAAATCGATAGACGTCAATTCTGCGCCTCCATCGCCGCCGCCGGCATCCTGCTGGGCACAAGGCCGCTCCTGGCGGCGGAACCGGTCACGGTCGTTGACTTAGCCGGGCGCACGGTGCGTCTCTCGGCGCCGCCCAGACGTATCATTTTGCTGGAAGGCCACGATCTCCTGACTATGTCGCTCCTCCATCCGGATCCCGCGGCACTTGTCGCCGGTTGGGCGGCCGTCGAAAGGATCGACAGCAAGATCCTGGAAACGCGACTGCGGAACAATCACGCGCTGGCGGAGGTCGGCAAGCAGGGACCCGACACCGTGTCGCTGGAAGGCGTGATCGGCCTCATGCCCGACCTCATCGTAACCACGGAGTTCATGACCCCGGGTGGCGACGAGAATCCGCTGCTGGAGCGTCTGAAGCTGCTCGATATTCCCGTCGTTTTCAGCGATGCCTCGAGCAACGGACCGGCCGATGGCCAATCGCCCGATCCGATTGCACAACTCGAAATCTCGATGCGAATGTGGGGCACCCTTCTCGGTAAAACCGCGAAGGCGGACGCGTTTACAGCCTTCGTGAGACGGCAGATGGCAGGCATCGCCGCACGGGTTTCCGGCAAACCGGCCGTGACGACCTATCTCGAAGTCCAGTCCACGCTCGATGATTGCTGCTGGGCCGCAGGGCGGAAGGTCTGGGGCGAATTGCTGGCCTTGGCCGGCGGCGCGCCGCTGCCCGGCATCACCGCGCCGTGGTTTCAGAAGCTGTCGCTCGAATACCTGCTATCCACCAGCTTCGACGTCTACATCGCCTCGGGCGGCGGGTGGGCGTCCGGCAGCAGACCTGCGATCGGTCCGGCGATCGACCCCAAGCTGGGCCAGGAGGGATTGCAGCGCCTGATCGACGGCCGGCCCGGCTTCGATGCCTTGCCGAGCGTTCACGCCAGGCGCGTGCACGGGATCTGGACCGGACTGATCACCAATCTGCCTCTCAACATCCTGTTCGTGGCGCAAGCGGCGAAATGGCTTCATCCCGAAGAATGCGCCGACCTCGACACAGCGGCGATCCTCGACAGCATCAACACCCGGTTCGCAGCCTTTCCGATCGAGGGACCTTTGTGGACCTCGATATAAGCCTATGGAGCCAGTCCGGATGTTACCGAGTTCGTTGAAGACATATCGAGCCACCGCCGTGGTGCGATTTCCCGGTATCGACGCGTACGTGGATCCGATCCTTGAGTCGATCGCCACCCACGACATGGTGGTGGAGGCGGCGGCGGGGATACATCATTTCCGGTCGTCTTTCGGCCATGCCACGCTCGAAGTCCTCGAGGACGGCTTCCGGCTGACGGCCGAGGCTGCGGACGCCGGCGGTCTCAACCGGGTGAAACATGCGCTGGTCGGGCCGATCGGCTTCATCGCCGCCCGCGAGACGATGGACATTCAATGGGAGGGCGATCATGCGGAGCCTGCTTTGCCCGACGATCTACGGATTCTGCAGGTGACGTCGATCGAGGACATTGCTCCCCGCCTCCGCCGCATAACGTTTCGAGGCGAAAATCTGGAGCGCTACGATCGCTCCGATCAGTTGCACTGTCGACTTATTTTTCAGCCCCGCGGCATCAGCGAGCCCCTGTGGCCCATGCTAGATCACCGCGGTCATGTCGTCTGGCCGGACGCCGGCGCGGTGCCGACGCGCGTCTACACCATCCGGCATATCCATGCCGCCCGGCGTGAAATCGCCGTCGACTTCGCCCTCCACTCAAACCCCGGCCCCGCGACGCGATGGGCCATCGACGCCAGACCGGGCGACGTCGTCGGCATTCTGGGTCCGGCCGCGCACGGGCCGAAAGATGCCGGGTTCTACGTGCTGATCGCGGATGAAACGGGATTGCCGGGGGTCGCCCGGATCGTTGAAACCCTGCCTGCCACGGCAACCGGCCTTGCATTCATAGAGGTGGATTCCGCTGCCGACGAATTGCCGATGCGCTGTCCCGAGGGGATGTCGATCGTCTGGCTGCACAGGAACGGCGCCGACCCCGGCACGACGACCTTGCTGCAGGATGCCCTACGAAGGGTAGAGTGGCCCGACAATGCGGACAGGACCTTCGTGTGGGGTGGATGCGAACATAAGGCGTTCAGCGCAATCCATAGGTATCTGAAAATGGTAGTTGGGCTGCCGAGAGACCGCTTTCTCCTGTACTCCCACTGGCATCGGTCACTCAGCGAGGAAGAAATCATCGCAATTGGCGGCAAGGCATATCTCCCGGAGTAAGGTCAAGCGTATGATCTATCAAAAGGGGGAGCATTGACTGGCCAGCTTGCGAGCGGCCGATGACTGTGAATCGCCATAAATAAATGACCCTTTCAACGTGAGGAATAACAAGCGTTATCATGCGCATTGGCATCTGGACCCCTTGTCGATTTACATTTCATCCTCAAAGTGTGCCAGACGGCGACCGCAAAGCCACGAGTAGCGGTCTGAGCTTGTGCTTGCGCCGATGCTTTTCAATCAGGAAATCGATCCTCGCGGTCCAGTCTTCAAAGCGGCCGGCGGCGTCGTAGGCAAGCGCAGCCTTTTCAAGCCATTGGGCCGCTGACGCATATTGCCCTGATTGCCCAGCTTCCATGATACTGCTAGCCATGCGTTCGGCGATTTCGATCACCCAGTCCGGATGAGTGGCATGCGCGACGTCCGCAAGCCGCATCAAAACCGTGTCGGACGGATTTCCCGGCAGGGTATTGAGATTGACGGACCGTATAGCCTCCTCAATCATGTCTTCGTTGAGGTAGATCCTGGTTCTGTCCCAGGCATGACGCGCAGCCGCGAGGCTGCTCAACAGAGCGCCACGAAGTTCGATCCACTCTGGTCCAGCCAACGTTGCTGCGACTTCAAAATCCTCAAACGACAGGCTCTCCTCAAAGGCTCGCCGCGCCGCCACCATCGCCAGCTTCTTTCGTCCCAACAAACCGGCATTGTCTCGCAGCCAACGGGCCAAGCTGGCCGCCCCCGCGAAACCGTCGCCCTCAGACGCCAGGTTTACGCCCCACTCGGCAAGGTCTAGCGCCGCATCACCGTGCCCGGCGTCCTTGAGCAGGCGCGCAAGCTGGAACGTCTCCTCGCCAGAGCGGAACCGTCTGCGTGCATAGTCCCCCGCTTCATTGATGCGTCCCAGCCGCACCAACATGGCCGCATACTCGCCATGGAGGCCCGCTGCACTGGCAAGATTGAGGAACGCGTCGATCCGTCCGCTGATATCGAGGACACGCAGCCGCGCTCGCGTCAACCGCTCGGTCGTCCAATCGCTTCGCCCCGAAGGCGGCCAGGACCGGCTTCTCCCAGCCAAGGCATCGTCAAGACCGATCTCATCCCACCCTTGATCGAGGGCATCGACTGCAACCTGCAGGTAGTCATCCAGCCCGTAGTCGTTGAGCATACCTTGCCAGACATCGAGCCGAACCATCAGATCATCGCACTCTTCCGCAGCGAGGTCACTCATCAGCACTGCCTCGGCGATGAGCTGTCCAAGCGGGGCGAAAAACTCGTGTAATGTCTCATCGAAATCCGCCTGCTCGCTCCAGGCAGGCACCAGCGCTTCCATCAACGGCACCAGGATTTTTAGAGCGTCGCCTCCCTTGCCGATGTCGAGGAGCGGCTTAGCATTGTCGATAAGCGCCGCGAAGGCCTCCTCATCGACAGCACCGACGTCATCGCCCCAGCGACGTCGGCGCGAATAACCTCCCGACAACAGCCGCTCCGCCTGCCGCATGACGACCTCCGAATTGAAAGCAGTTGCAAGCTTACCCTTCACGCCCGGTGTTGCGGTTTCCAGTTCTGCCTCGAGCCAGGGTTCCAGCCCAGGATCATGTCCAGCCCTCTTGACCAACAGGGCCACCAGAGCCTGTCGATCAAGGTCGCCAATCATGTCAGCAAGAGAGGGACGCTGGGGAACCGCACTAGGCGCCTCGTTATACTTGAGGAGCACCGCGACGATGTGTTTGCAGGCGCCGCCCCAGTCGTACGAGCAGGAGCAACGCGTAGTGGCCAAACCGCCGTCATAAAGTTCTATTGTGACGGAATAGGGTGAGAGCTCGCTACCTTCGACCTCGGCAATTATCCGCTCACCACGACGCTCCAAGCTGGAAACCGCACCGCGACGAAAATACTCTTGGCCACGCATAAAGGATTCGACAGTCGCCAGCGTGCGCACGTCGCTCTCGTCGAATATTGCATCCTTCATGGGTCGTCCTCCTTCTCAAACCGAACCCGCGGCCGCCGGCTTCCTCGGCTGCATCTTCCTCACCCGCGTGCTCGCAATTCACCTGTTCCTTTAAACCATCGGCCGCCCGCAGCTTTTTTCTTCTTAGTAGCCCCGTCAAGTGCCTCGACGTTTGCCAGGTCGCGCAGCGTCTCCTGCCAAACGCGGAAAGGGAGCAAGGGGTTGTCCCATACGTATATGGCGCACCCGTGTTGGACTGCTTGGCCCTGAAAAAGAAAGCCTGCACCGCGAAGTGTGGCGACGACATCGCGTCCGCTATTTCTTGCCGGTCGAGTGCCGAGAACGCAGCGGCTGGTGCCGAATACGCGCAGCAGTAGAACCGGTTTCGACATTGATTCGAAATACCTCCCTCGGATGTGGTGGTTGAGCATGGACGCCCACAAGATAATGCGAAATGCGGCAGCGCCGCCACACATCTCTCCAGATTCGGTCAAGCAAAGGGCTCTAATCATAAATAGCATCCCTTTCTGAACAGTCGGCCGATCCTTTGATTGGCCCGATAGCCTGAAGGATCTGAAATGACCCCTGCCCGCTTCCGAGAATGCCTACGCTCAATCCGCTGGACTTCTGTCGACATCGTCAACGCTCTGCAGTGCGACCTGGCCTGGATCGAAGGACTGGAGAGCGGGGAGATACGGATCCCAGAAGACGTTGCCAGCTGGTTGGACAAGCTTGCGTGCTTTCATGCTGAAAACCAGCCACCCACAACCTGCCGAGCTGGAACTGTCTATCCCATAATGTTGATGGACGTTGGGCGACCAAATGCTCGCCAGGGCTAGACAATCGAGTTTTCGGGAAAGCGGCAACCAGATGACTTCTATGTTGCCTTGGGTCTCTCAGATTGGAGGCCGTCCATTCAATCAAGCCGTTGTTGGGGACGAGACAGCGGGTTGCAGAAATGCATTACTCGCGGACAACCAAAATGTTTAGTTCCTGCCAACTTTATCGCAGCTGCCGAGATGATATTAGGCTTCTGATTTGGAGACTCCAGATGATTTCGCGCACTCTTCTGGCGCCGGCTACCCTTGCTCGCATCTACAGCCCTCGCGGCCCTCGGATCTGCGTCGGCCGCCGACCTTTCGTCCCCGCCGCCGTCTGACACTCCCAAGATCTTCAACGAGCTCCGCTTCGGCGTCACCGGCTCGGTACAGAGCGACCACGAGGCTGGCGCGACGGCGGACGTCCAAGTGCTCTTCAATCCGTTCGGCTATAACCCGACTGGCGACTGGCAAGATCAACTTGCTCATCCTCGTATCCACTTCGGAGCATCAGTTGGCACAACCCATACGGCAGCGAAGCAGCTCTACGGTGGCCTGACCTGGACGTTGACGTCATCAAGCGGTTTCTTCACGGAAGCAGGTTTTGGCAGTTTCGTCCACGATGGCAATCTGACCGACGAGAACGACGGCCCGAAGCTCGGGTGCCATTTGCTGTTCCATGAATACCTGGGGGCCAGCTACAACTTCGATAGCCATTGCAGCTTGATGGCCCAGATCAATCACTCCTCGTACGCCAATCTCTACGACGGCCCAAATGCTGGCATGACACGTGCCGGGTTGCTGGTCGGTTATAAGTTCTAAGGTGAAGGCATCCCCATGAAGTGACCTTGCCGTCGGATTGTCACCTCTTGGACAACCACGCGTTCGCTCGAGTCAGCTCTGGTTGGGGCCCCGCTACGCCTGATATCTTTGATTCTGTCTAGAGCTGACGGATTTCTGATTAGTGATCTAATGACATTCAGACGCGACGGCGAGCTAAAAGGCACGCCTGCCGAGCAAAGGCGTAATCCCCAGGTTCTTTCTTTAGGTTACGCCTCCCCCCTCTCTTCATCTCCTCCTAACTCCCTAATTTTTTCGACATTTCGGCCGCAAATGGCCGCCAAAACGAATTGGGTTTGCTGACGACTACTTGCTTGCCCGAGGCGGCGCTTCGAGTCCGGCGGGGCTGCATTTAGATCATAAACCACGCTTGGAAACGGCCGTTTATAAACACATTCCTTATTTGTACAAAGCACATCCGAAAGCGCGCGAGAAAACCATGGCAAACGGCAAGTCGCTTATCCATCACCGGCCCCAAACCGCCTGATAGGCTACGCCCCTGTCTCGACTACCGGTCAGGTGCATGGATGAGGCTCATATTGGCGAACTGCTTGATCTCGGCTGCGAGCGGATATGTCTGGAGCAGGTCGGGTGCAGTTCACACGCTCGGCCGCTTCTGACGAGCCTACTACTCGCTAATGCTACCGCCGGCGAAGTGCTTGTCGTCGTCCGCAAGGATCGCCTTGCCCGGTCTGTGAGCCATTCCCTGCAGGTGATGAAGATCTCGAGCAGCGCGGCGTCCCTTTTCAATCGATCCACGATCCGATCGATACGTCCACGCCACGGGGCATGTTTTCTCTTCAGGTTCTTGGTGCCGTCGCCGAGCTTGAACCAGCGTTGATCGCTGAGCGAACCAAGGCCGGGATCAAGGCGGCAAGCTGCCGGGCAATCTAGGCCTTCGGAAGAGACAGCCGGAGCCCTACCCGGCTGGTCGTCTACTGGTCGATCAAGGGTGCAGCAGGTGGGCAAGGACTTTACTCGATTTTACGCGACGACCCTGTTCCTGCCGAGCGCCTTTGCTTGATAGAGGTTTTCATCCGCAGCCTTCATGCAATCGGATGGATCAAACCATTCGGGGCAATGACATGCGCCTATGCTTGCAGAAATCATCACTCGTAGGCCGGAGGGCGCATGCAACATAATCCCTGCGATTTCCTCTCGAAGCTCCTCGCAACGGCCACGCATTTCATCGAACGTCCAGCCAATTTGAAACACGCCAAACTCTTCGCCGCCAAGTCTCCCAACGATGGAACTCGACTGCATTTGATAGCGTACGAGGATTCGGCCGGCGCAGCGAAGCGCCTCGTCGCCCGCTGCGTGACCGTAGCGGTCATTGATCGCCTTGAAATGATCCAGATCCAGATAAAGCAGTGCTCCGGACAGGCCCCGCTGGCTTGCGCCCTCAAGATCATCCATGAACGCGGTTCTGTTCAGGACTCCCGTCAGACCGTCCGTACGTGATTGAAGGCGAAGTGCCTCATAGGCATCGCTAAGCCTTTGCAACGCGTCTCTTGTCGCAGCCTCAGCCCGCCGCACTTTTTCCGACTGCCAAAAATGCAGTGCCGAGGCAGGGATCGATATCGCCAGCGGGCAGAAGATCGTCATGAACAGGCCAGCACCCTCTACGCGCCCTCCCAGAAACGGAACGACGCTAAACGAAAGCACCAGGGAGGCGACAACCGAAAGCAAGCCAGTCAAAACGGACTTCTGAATAACACGACGCATCGATACCACCATCAGTAATGTCAATTCCTATGACGCAGATGGCTTTAAATTTGTTGAATCCCATACAAAAAAGACGTCCGACCGGCCTGGCGCCCAAACGATCAGTCACAAACCGCTTCCTGCGTTTGGGCAGAATTCCTGACCGGAAACAAATCCTCACCGTAGTGATGAAGGCGCGTATAGTGGCGACGGCATACCCATCGCACCCGCAAGGGTTTGTCGTACTGATCGTGATGGGTATCGAAAGCTGCAATGACGAATACCTCGCAACTCTCTTTGTCAGGTCGCGCGCCTTGAGGGCCCGCTGTACAGCGAGATGTACTATGTAATTGCCAGGGTTGACACGGCGCCAGGTCGCTTGCCGGCCGCAGTCCCTCGCGTGAGGAAAAATCGCAGTCTGCACCGCGCGGATTTCCTGTCAGCAATCGTAGATGTTGAAAAAGTGTGGAGAATAGCGCGCTCCAACAAATTCAATGCCTTGCTCTGTTGTCAGCTGACGACAAGACTCTGTTTCACCTCCAGACACACGTAACCAGCTGCTCAGCTTTCTCAGACCGGCATCCTGCCGGCGGAATTGGTTTTGAGTAAAGCCATCAGCATCGGCCCGAGGGAAAATTCGCCACGCCTGGTCTTCGAGGTCAAGTCTCGCAGATATCCCCCGGCCGAATTTATATGCCCTGCCCGCTCCAGTATCGCCGCCATCGCGACGGCGGCATTCTCGGCCCCCATAACCTCGCAAGCATCTTGGTAGGCTGAAGCGCTCACGCCTAAGGTGGAGCGGACAACCACCGCGGCGGACATGAGGTCCCGCCAGCCTCGCACCTCGCCACCCGGCGCATAGGCCGTAATTTCAGGGCACGCCCGCATGACCAATCCAAATGGAAACGTCTTCAGCGTCTCGCCATGTCGCACAAGATTTACTACCGTGCTGTCGCTCTGCTCTGTTTCTGAGCAAGGTTCAAGTTCACTTATAGATTCGGTTTTTGAATTCTGTATGTGGCAACGGATATCGCTATCATTGCTGTCGGATTCTGCCGAAAAAACCTGGCATTCCAGTACATTAAGGATGCCTTCACGCAAAAGCGACACCTCGTCCAAGATTGCTTCGAAGTCCTCTTTCGACTTTGCTGTTCGCAGCCTCGTTACTGCCGCGATATACGCGTCCTCGATCATCGCCCAGTCGCCAGCAGCGCCATCTTCAACCGCAGCAGTGATGAGCTTTCGAACATCCCTACGGGCGATAGTTGTGCGTTCTTTGACGACCTTTAGACGCCGAGCGTCTTCGGCGACCTGTTGCGCCATGAGAGCGAATTCTTCCGACCTTGCAAGCATGGGGCCAAGACTGAATCCATAAGCTGTCTCCACCGCCCCGTCCTTGGAACGCCTAACGTAGCGCTTGCCGTTGGGGCTGTCGTTGCGATTGATCAACCCTGCGTCTACCAGCACAGCTAGGTTCTCTCTAAGGGTCGTGCCGGCAATACCGTTTGCTCGAGCGATCAACTGGGCATTAGAAGGAAAGACGACGAGGTTTTCGTCGTGGTTGAGTTGCGTGTCCGGATAAAATGATAGGAGTGCGTTGAGCACGGCAAGCGCACGATCGCGCAAGCCAAGAAGCGTTCGTGCATCACAAACGTCACGGTACACTTTCCACTTATCCGCAGACTTCCCCTCCCGGATCTCGGATACCTTGAACTGAGCCTTGACCAACGCAAGCGTCATTGGCCGCCGCCCAAAGGGCGTCGTTACACTTCCATTTTGCATTTTTCTTTCACCTTTCGATCGGCAAAAGAAATCCACTCACCAAAACGGTGCCAAAGACTCTTGACTAGGATTCATGGAAATGCGATTCTCAGGTTGCTTAGACCAATGAGAGAGGCTTCCAAGACGACAACGTTTGGGGGCCTTTTTCTTTTGCGGTTTCTTCCTTTTCTAACTTGCGGATCGGGACGCGCTCTGGCGGAAGTTCTCGTAAAGGTCGGGGATACGATCCATCACGAACTTGGCAAACGCCTCGTCTCGATCTCTATCAATTTGGATCTTGCAAACCTTACCCGTGACGGCAAGAGTCGCGATCTCCGAGCCATCCGCAGACTTTGCGATAAGGGCATGGGGTCTCAGAGAGATCGGCTTATCGATTGCCTTAACGGCACGAAGCACTGCGATAAAGCGATCATCAGACGTCTTGTGGCCGAAAGAACCGTCCTTCATTGCCTCGCGTGCCTTGGTTTCCGCGCCTTCGCTCTTCAGCACGTGGGCAAGCTCTTGCCACCGGGGTCGACCAATTTTCGGAGCTTTTCCTATCGCTTCGCTTAGCCATAGTGGAACCGCGCGGCCTACATTAATGAGCTTCGATGCCTCTTGACGATCAACTGAGAGTGCAGTCTGAATGAGTGCCCGGTCGAAGCCACCGTCTTCAAGTTTGAGAGCGAACATCGAGCGCTCAATGAAAGTAAGATCTTCGCGCGCGGAGTTTTCGATGCCCTGTGAAAGAACGAGGCGGTCGTCTCCTAGGTCGCGAACATAAGCTTTGACGTTGATGCCAAGTTCACTGGCAGCACGCACACGGCGGTGACCATAGGCAATCTGATAACGGCCGGTCTCGGTTGGGTGGTTGCGAACGAGGACAGGTATTTCCTGGCCGTTCTCCAGGATCGAGGTCTTGAGGGCTTCTACAGCAGACGGATCCTGATCCGCAAAACGATCAGCGAAAGGAGAGGGGTCAATAAGCGAGGGATCAAGTTCGATCGGCAGTGCGCCTTCCGCAACCCGCTGCTTGAGTTCCTCGTAATCTCTCTCAACTTCTGAGAAGGTATCTTTCAAGGACCGCACTGCGCCCGACGCAACCCGCTGCATCGGCTGACGGGTCTCCGCCGTGGGCACCACATCAGGCCCAGCGGCAAAGAGATTGCGAACTGATTGAGTTCGTTTACTCATCTCTGGTCTCCCCGGTAAAAACGTTGCGGCATCCGATGCCATGACTTCGTGTCGTCAGCTGACAACAAGCTAGGCAATTGATTCTTTTGAACGTGGAGCAAAATCATCTGCCCCACACATCGTTGATTAAGCCAACAGCTTCATGGTTCACGGCACTGATCGATTCCATGGCGCGATCGTAAGTCGACCGACCCACAGCTCCACGCGAAAGCTCATAGAGCGATTGTTTGGTTAAGCCGGCATTGGCGATCGCAGTCGACTTCCAGGCGGCTGCAGCCATTACATCAGTTCCGAATACGTCGCGAAGCAGACCTACGATTTCCTGTTCAGGGACGTCTCGCGGATCATGGCGAGTGACGAGGAACCTTAGGAAATCATAATCGAGCTTGCCGCCCGCTTCCTCAATGACGGATACAAGATCGGACGTCATCAGAAGGAACTGGCTCATAGACGCGACGTCCACCATCTGCGGATGAACGGTTACAATCATGCCTGTCGCTGCATTGAGGGCGCCCATCGTGAGGAAGCCCAACTGAGGCGGGCAGTCGATTACGACGATATCGTATTCATCTTCAACCTGATTGATGGCGCTCGCGACACGCCTGAAAAATAGATCTTTCGGCCGTCCGCGGTTCTGAAGCATGAATCGGGGCGTCTGGTGTTCAAACTCCATCAATTCGAGATTGCCAGGGACAATACTGATGCCCGTAAAGTAGGTCGAGCGGATCACATCGCTCATCGGTACACGCTGATCGTCGTATCTGATTGCGCCATATATGGTGGCGTTCTCGGCTACATCAAACTCGGGCTGATACCCGAACATCGCGGAAAGCGATGCCTGAGGATCAAGATCGATTGCAAGAACTCTGTAACCCTGAAGTGCCAAACCCTGTGCGAGATAAAGTGAGGTCGTGGTTTTGGCCGACCCACCCTTGAAGTTTGCGACGGTTATGATCTGAAGTTTATCACCGTCACGGCGACGTGGCCAAAATCGCCCAGCCTCTTTCGGACGCGCCTCTGCGAGGTATCGGCGCAACACGTTGATCTGCTCCAGAGTGTAAGAGCGCCGTCCTCCCGTACCGATATCCGGCGCCGGGCCGAGGCCGTCCAGCGACAATTGGCGCAGGTACCCATCAGACACGCCAACTATCTCGGCAACTTCGCCAGAAGTAAATGAGCGAAGCGACTTTTGCGCTGTTGGCGGAAAGGCGCGCTCACCGACTGCACGGAGTCGCGCAGACAGCGCTTCAGCGCGCTGCGTTATATGTGCAGAGGTTGCTGCTCTACTGATGTGCCTGTCGATCACGTTCACTTTAGCCTCAGGTTCAAGACGGTTTGCAAGCGTCAGACGCGCTTGTGCCGTCTCAAGATAGCGCACGATTCTAACAATGCTGCAAGAGAATTAGAGTTACCAAGAAGTTAACACAATTTCCTTAAATTCCGACGTGGGTTAACATTCCTGATAGATATCAACACTTTAGGTTGCTTCCTGGCATGATTGCTAATCTTTCAATTCTGCAGATCTGCAGACGGAACCTTGCGACATTGCCAGGCTGGGGCATCGAACCCACAGTTCCAAGCCGACTCAGCGCTCTGCAGATCTGCAGATAGCCAGCCGCGATTCCAAATGATCTTTGTCCCGCATGTCCACATCATGCGGAGATCAAATGCAGATTCTGACCGTTTCACCGGATCGATATCTCGATCACTCAAACCACCTGAAACAGATGCACTGGTTGCGCGCCTCAGTCTTCCGTGAACGTCTTGAGTGGGATGTCACGATTACTGAGGCCGGAGAACGGGACGAGTACGACGATCTCGACCCGACTTACATACTCGCGGCCACTGATGACGAGAGGGTCATCGGCTGCGCCCGTCTGTTGCCGGCAGTAGGCCCAACCATGCTGGAACGGACTTTCCCGCAGTTGCTGGCAGCCGGCTCGCTCAACGCCTCTGCGAGGATGATTGAGAGCTCCCGCTTCTGCGTCGACACATCGTTGCCCGCGGGCAGGGGAGGGGGCCAGCTCCATCTCGCGACACTCACCATGTTTGCCGGTATTATCGAGTGGTCGACGGCAAACGGCTACGACGAGATCGTCACGGCTACCGACCTGCGCTTCGAGCGTATCCTGAACCGGGCCGGATGGCCTATGAAGCGGCTTGGCGAACCTGTGGCAATCGGAAACACGGTGGCGATCGCCGGCACACTGCCAGCCGACCGGGTAAGCTTCGACCAGGTTTGCCCACCGGACTACCACTCGACCATCGCTGAATATCACGGCCGACAGGTCAGGAGCGCTGCGTGACCCAGCTCCGCTCTCATCCTCGCTTGGTCCGTAAACTACAGGACGCGCTTGGCGACCAACTCTGCATCGCCCTCGATGACGCCACCGTTGTCGAGATCATGCTCAATCCGGACGGCAGGCTGTTCATCGAGCGGCTGGGGCACGGCGTAGCACCGGCCGGCGCGATGAGCACCGCCGCAGCCGAAGTCGTCATCGGCAGTGTTGCGCATGCCCTGCAGTCGGAGGCCGACGACGAGCGGCCGATCATCTCAGGCGAACTTCCTATTGGTGGGCACCGCTTCGAGGGCCTATTGCCACCGGTGGTATCCGGACCGGCATTCACGATCCGCCGTCGTGCTTCGTGTCTTATCCCACTGACAGAGTATGTGAAGTCGAAGGTGGTGACCGAAGCCCAGGCGTCGGCAATTCGAAGCGCGATCGACGCTCGGATGAACATCGTCATCTCGGGTGGCACGGGATCGGGCAAGACCACACTCGCCAACGCCATCATCGCCGAGATCGTCACTGCGGCCCCGGACGATAGGATGGTCATTCTCGAAGACACCGCCGAAATCCAATGCGCGGCCGAGAATGCCGTGTACCTACATACCAGCGATACGATCGACATGGCGCGTCTGCTGAAAAGCACGATGCGCCTGCGCCCCGACCGCATCATTGTCGGTGAGGTCCGCGATGGCGCAGCGCTAACACTGCTCAAGGCCTGGAACACCGGCCATCCCGGCGGCGTCACCACGATCCATTCCAACACGGCGATGTCAGCCCTGCGCCGGCTCGAGCAACTGACGGCGGAAGCCAGCCAGCAGCCGATGCAGGAGGTGATCGGCGAGGCTGTCGATCTCGTGGTTTCTATTGAGCGAACGGGGAAGGGGAGGCGGGTTCGTGAGGTCATCCACATCGAAAGATACCGCAATGGCCGTTACCAGACTGAACATTATGCCCAGATCGATGAGGACAGTCATGTCGCGTAAACTATCCATTCTTCTCACCGGCGCGACGCTTGCGGCCTTTTCTGTCGGCGTTAGCGATTCCGCATTCGCTTCCTCGGGCGGAGGTGGCCTTCCCTGGGAATCGCCGCTGCAACAGATCCAGCAATCGATCACGGGGCCAGTCGCTGGGTTCATTGCGCTGGCTGCGGTCGCCATCGCCGGCGCCATGCTGATCTTCGGAGGCGAGCTGAATGATTTCGCGAGGCGGCTTTGCTATGTCGCGCTGGTGGGCGGTGTCCTTCTCGGGTCTACCCAGATTGTCGCTCTGTTCGGCGCCACCGGCGCCTCGATCGGCGAGGCTCACGCGCGGCCCGAGCAAAACACCCCCAAACCAACTGTGACGCGGGATATACGAGGGGAGGGGGCTCATGACTGAGGCCGGCTCGTCTCTGGCACGCTCGCGTGTGCACCGGGCGCTGTCGCGCCCAAATTTGCTGATGGGCGCTGACCGCGAGCTGGTTCTGCTGACGGCGCTTGCGGCCATCATCCTGATTTTTGTCGTCCTGACCTGGTATGCGGCACTGTTCGGTGTTGCGATCTGGCTCGTTGCAGTCGCGGCGCTGCGCATGATGGCCAGATCCGATCCACTGATGCGGCGGGTTTATCTCCGCCACATCTCCTACAAGACGTTTTACCGCGCGACTTCGTCGCCGTGGCGCAAGTTCTGAGGGACTGAGATGGTCGCCCTCAAACCATTCCGTCATTCCGGACCGTCCTTCGCCGATCTGGCGCCCTACGCCGGCTTGGTCGATAACGGTGTCGTTCTTCTGAAGGACGGCTCGCTGATGGCCGGCTGGTATTTTGCCGGGCCGGATAGCGAAAGCTCGACCGACGCCGAGCGTAACGAGGTGTCGCGGCAGATTAACGCCATCCTGTCGCGGCTGGGTTCGGGATGGATGATCCAGGTCGAGGCTATCAGGGTGCCAACCGGCGATTATCCGACTGAGGCCGAATCTCATTTCACCGACCCGGTCACACGTGCCATTGACGACGAGCGGCGCGCGCATTTCCAGAAGGAGAGGGGGCATTTCGAGAGCCGCCATGCTCTGATCCTGACCTGGCGGCCGCCGGAGCCGCGTCGCTCCGGGTTGACGCGGTATGTCTATTCTGACGCGGCGAGCCGTTCTGCGACCTATGCCGACACGATGTTGCAAAGCTTCCTGACCAAGATCCGTGAAGTCGAGCAATATCTTGCCAATGTCTTGTCGATCCGTCGGATGATGACGCGGGAGAAGTCAGAGCGCGGCGGCTTCCGTGTCGCCCGATACGACGAGCTCTTTCAGTTCATCCGTTTCTGCATCACCGGTGAGAACCATCCGGTGCGCCTGCCGGAAATCCCTATGTATCTCGACTGGCTGGTGACGGCCGAGCTGCAGCATGGCCTGACACCCATGGTCGAGAACCGCTTTCTCGGCCTGGTCGCGATCGACGGTCTGCCGGCCGAAAGCTGGCCTGGGATCCTCAACACGCTTGACCTGATGCCGCTCACCTATCGCTGGTCGTCCCGCTTCCTCTTTCTCGACGCGGAGGAAGCAAGGGCGCGGCTTGAGCGCACCCGCAAGAAATGGCAGCAGAAGGTGCGGCCGTTCTTCGACCAGTTGTTCCAGACCCAGTCACGCTCGATGGATCAGGATGCCATGCTGATGGTGGCGGAAACAGAGGACGCGATCGCCGAAGCCTCATCGCAGCTCGTTGCCTATGGCTATTATACGCCGGTCATCGTTCTCTTCGAAGAGGATCAGCATCGGCTCCAGGAAAAGTGCGAAGCTGTCCGCCGTCTGATCCAGGCCGAAGGTTTTGGCGCACGCATCGAGACGCTGAACGCCACGGATGCCTTTCTCGGCAGCCTGCCCGGCGTTTCCTATGCCAATATCCGCGAGCCGCTTGTCAACACTCGCAATCTCGCCGATCTCATCCCACTGAACTCAGTCTGGTCGGGAAGCCCTAACGCACCATGCCCGTTCTACCCGCAAGGCTCGCCGCCCTTGATGCAAGTGGCATCCGGATCGACGGCATTTTGCTTGAACCTGCACGTCGATGATGTCGGCCATACACTGGCTTTCGGCCCGACCGGTTCCGGCAAATCAACGCTTCTGGCGCTGATCGCCGCGCAGTTTCGCCGTTACGCTGATGCTCAGATATTCGCCTTCGACAAGGGCGGCTCGATGCTGCCGCTGACACTGGGCGTCGATGGGGACCACTATCAGATTGGTGGCGGTGCGACCGGAGAAGGAGAGGGAAGGGCGCTCGCATTTTGCCCACTGGCAGAGCTTTCCAGCGATGGCGACCGCGCGTGGGCGACAGAATGGATCGAAACGCTGGTGGCGCTGCAGGGTGTGACGATCACCCCGGATTATCGCAACGCAATTTCGCGGCAGATCGCATTGATGGCAACGTCGCGCGCCCGCTCTCTGTCGGACTTTGTGTCCGGCGTCCAGATGCGAGAGATCAAGGACGCGCTGCATCACTATACCGTCGATGGTTCGATGGGCCAGTTGCTCGACGCAGAGCAGGACGGTCTGGCGCTTGGTTCCTTCCAGTGCTTTGAGATCGAGGAATTGATGAACATGGGCGAGCGCAATCTCGTTCCCGTTCTCACCTATCTGTTTCGTCGCATCGAAAAACGCCTGACCGGCGCTCCCAGCCTGATCATTCTTGACGAGGCATGGCTGATGCTCGGGCATCCGGTCTTCCGCGACAAGATCCGCGAATGGCTGAAGGTGCTGCGCAAGGCCAATTGTGCCGTTGTGCTTGCCACCCAGTCGATCTCGGATGCGGAGCGCTCCGGCATCATCGATGTACTGAAGGAGAGCTGCCCAACGAAGATCTGCCTGCCGAACGGAGCGGCACGCGAACCGGGCACGCGGGAGTTCTATGAGCGCATCGGGTTCAATGAGCGGCAGATCGAGATCGTTGCAACCGCCATTCCCAAGCGCGACTATTACGTCGTCTCACCGGAAGGTCGCCGTCTGTTTAACATGGCGCTCGGTCCTGTCGCGCTCTCGTTCGTCGGCGCGACCGGCAAGGAAGATCTGAAGCGCATTCGCAGCCTCCATTCCGAACACGGGGCCGCGTGGCCTCTCTACTGGCTCCAGCAACGGGGGATCGCCCATGCCGACACACTCATCTCGACCTCTTGAGACCTACCGTGCGGTGGTCATCGCGACTGGCCTTGCAATCGCAACGCCAATCCAGGTCCAGGCCGGTGGCGTGACAGGTCAGGCAACGGAATGGACACAACTTGCCAACAATACCGAGCTGGTCTCGCTCGTGGGCAAATCGGCCGAGCAGGTGAACAACCAGATCACCCAGATCTCGCAGCTGGCGGAGCAGATCCAGAACCAGATCAACATCTACAAGAACATGCTGCAGAACACGGCGCAATTGCCAAACCACGTCTGGGGTCAGGTCGAGAACGACCTGAAGAACCTGCAGAACGTGGTCGCGCAAGGACAAGGCGTCGCCTTCTCAATGGGCAACATTGACGATGTCTTGAAGCAGCGTTTCCAGAGTTTTTCCAAGATGAAAAGCAACCTGCCTGACGGGGCAAGCTTCTCCTCGACCTATCAGAACTGGTCGGACACCAACCGCGATACGATCGCAGGAACCCTGAAGGCCGCAAACCTGACGGCGGACCAGTTCTCGAGCGAGGAGAGCACGATGTCGTCGCTGCGCTCGATGTCAGAGATGGCTGACGGGCAGATGAAGGCGCTGCAGGTCGGACACCAGATCGCCGCCCAGCAGGTCGCGCAAATGCAGAAGTTGCGTGGTTTGGTTTCCCAGCAGATGACGATGATGGGCACCTGGTTCCGGTCGCAGCAGGCACAAAAGGATCTCGCCCAGGCACGCCGGGAAAAATTCTTCAGCGGAAGCGAGCATGACATCCACGGCGGGCAGACGATGGAGCCCCGCTGGTGAGCCCGCGTCTCGTCTTTATCCTAACTGTCGTCAGCATCGCCACGCTCGCTGCCGGCGTTACCTGGATCGTCGTCCAGCCGGGTCCCCATCCGGTTTCGGGAGCGGGAGAGGCATCCGATGCGGCCCGGCGCGAACACCGCGAGAAATTCTTCGGCGGCGACACCGATAGCGACATTCGTGGCGGGCAGGAAATGAAGCCGCGATGGTAATTGTTCCTCGTTCCCGCCGCCTCGAACTCGCCCTCGTCGCGATCGGCATCCTGTTGATCGCGAGCGCGCCGGCCTTCGGACAACAGGGTCAGGTGCTGACCACCCTGGAGAATTCCGTTGTCACCGCCGCTAAGGGCTGGGAAACGACTGTTATGAACGCAGCGCGGTCATTGTTCTGGATCCTCGCAGGCATTGAGATCGGCATCGCCGCGGTGTGGCTGGCAATCAATGCCGCATCGCTTGACAGCTGGTTTGCCGAACTCGTCAAGCGCATCATGTTCATCGGGCTGTTCGCCTTCATTCTCAATGAGGGGCCAGCCTTTGCCAAAGCCGTTGTCGACAGCCTCTACCAGATCGGAGCTGGTGGTGGTTCGGCCTCTCCCGCCAACATTTTCGACGCCGGTATTCGTGTCGCGACCAAGATGTCCGAACAGGCGAAATTCGGGCTGTGGGAAGACAACGCGCTCGCCATCGCCGCCGTGTTCGCCATGGTGGTGGTCGTCGTGTGCTTCTCGCTCGTGGCCGCGATCTTCGTCTCGGTCATGGTCGAGATGTACGTTGGACTGCTCGCCGGAATGATCATGCTGGGATTGGGCGGAACGTCCTATACCAAGGACTTTGCCATCAAATATCTGGTCTACGCCTTTTCCGTCGGCATGAAGCTGATGGCACTGGTGATGATCGCCAAGATCGGCTCCGACATCCTGCTCGGACTGGCCGAGGCACCAACAGCTACCTCGGAACAGTTCATCACTACGCTGGCCATCGCCGGCATCTCGGTTGTGGTCTTTGTCATCGCCATGTCTGTGCCGCCAATTCTCCAAGGCGTAGTCCAGGGTGCTTCGGTTTCGGGCGGCATGGAAGCGATCCGCTATGGCGGTCAGGCCGCATCCTTCGCGGCAGGTGCGGGCTTTCTTGCTGCGGGGGCAGCAAGCCGAGGTTTCCAAGCGGCAAGCTCGGCCAGGGCAGGCGGAGCATCTTTCGGCAGCGCCGCTATGCGCGGCATGGAAGCCGGTATTGGCGGCGCTGCCAACGCGGTTGGCTCTGCCGCGAAGGACAAAGCGATCGGGTCGCCCGGGGCCTATGCCGGGTCGTTGCTCGGGCTCGCCAATGCGAAACTCGACCAGCAGTCCAGCCGACCCGCGTCGCCGCCTCCACCCCCGCCGATCAACCAGACCAAATGACTGGAGGCCGAGCAGCTATGGCCGGACACAACCCGCTTGATAATCCCGATGTTGCCAATCCGTATATTGCCGCGCGCAACGAATGGAACGAGCGCTATGGCTCCTATGTCAGAGCTGCCGCCGCTTGGCGCATCGTCGGCATCACCGGCATGACCATGGCCGTCATCGGCTTTGGCTACGCGCTGTACCAAAGCACGCAAGTGAAGCTCGTTCCCTATATCGTCGAGGTCGACAAGCTCGGCGCGGCGGTCAACGCCGGATTTCCGCAGCAGATCGAATATGCCGATCCGCGTGTTGTGCGCGCCACCCTCGGCAGCTTCGTCTCTAATTTTCGAAGTGTGACGCCGGATGCGGTCGTGCAGAAGCAATATATCGACCGGACCTATGGGCTGCTTAGGACGTCCGACGCGGCGACCGAGAAGATCAATGCCTGGTTCCGCTCGAACTCACCGTTTGAGAAAGCAAAGACCGCGACGGTTGCGGTCGAGGTCAACAATATCGTCGCCCTATCGAACCAGAGCTACCAGATCGACTGGACCGAATTCGAACGTGACCGGCGCGGCAAGGAAACGGCCGTCCGCCGCTTCCGCGGCATTGCAACGGTGACCCTGACGCCGCCGCAGGACGAGGGCGTCATCCACATAAACCCCATCGGTCTCTATCTCCGCGACTTCGACTGGACAGCACAGCTTTGAAAGGCATGGCTCCGAACATGATCATCCCACTTACGAGAACACGGGCCATGCTGACGAGCGCTCTCGCCTCGGTGATGTCGGCGTCTTCAATAGTCGTTCCCTTCCATGCTTCTGCTGCCGATGGCTTAACCACCAACGAAGCAAAGGGCATGGGCATCTCCACCCAGTGGCGTGGATCGCGGGGTCTCGTCACCAAGGGCGCCGAGGGCAAGGTGATATTCCTATACGGCGAGGTCCAACCCTCGGTCGTGTGCGCGCCGCTGCAGGTTTGCGATATCGAACTGCAAGGCGGCGAGGTGGTTCGCGACGTCCTGGTCGGCGACACGGTGCGTTGGAAGGTCGAGCCGGCGACGTCGGGGGCTGCCGGCGGTCAGGCCATTCACCTGATCGTCAAACCGTCGGAGCCAGGCCTTATGACCTCCATGGTCGTGACGACGTCCAGGCGAACCTATCACATGCAGCTCAAATCCCATCCAACCCAGTACATGGCGCGTGTTGGCTTTGAATATCCAGAGGATGTTTCGACCAAGCTCGCTGACATCAATGCGCGGCTGGAGGCAAACACCATCCCGGGCGCCGGCGTCCCGGCCGATCAACTGAGCTTCTCTTATTCTGTTTCGGGCAACGCTAACTGGCGACCAACGCGGGTCTATTCCGACGGTCTCAAGACGTACATCCAGTTTCCACGCTCGATTTCCGGCCAGGATGCGCCCGTTCTGTTTGTCACCTCAGGTGGACAGAACCGCATCGTCAACTACCGCATGAAGAACAACATGATGATCGTCGATTATCATGTCGACCGTGCTGTGCTCGTTTCCGGTGTTGGTTGGAAGCAGGAAAAGGTAACGATCAAAAGAGGAGGGCAATGATGGCTACCTTTGGCCTTACATCAAGCTTCCTGGGCCAAGTCCGCAGCTTTGCCGCAGCCTGCGTCCTCATCATCCTCCTTTCCGGATGCCAGTCGACCGGAGCCGACGGCCTCGTCTTGAGCAACGCGCCGCCGGAGATTTCCGGCGCAGCGGCGAGTGCTATTGCCGGAGACATGGTCAGCCGCCTTGCCGAACAGATTGGCCCGGGAAAAGCGACCGTTGCGCTCAAGACTGATACCTCGCCCTTCGGCCAGGCGCTGGCAGCCACCTTAAAGGGATGGGGCTATGCCGTGGTCACCGATCAGAAGACCGATCGTGACACGACCATCATCCCGCTCGCCTACGTGATTGTCCCGTTCGATGGTCAGGTGCTGGCGCGCCTTTCGACCAACACCGTCGAGCTCGGCCGAGCCTATTCTGTGACGTCGACCGGCGCGACGCCAGCGAGCGCGTTGTCGCTGATGCAGCGCAGCTGAGGAGACCAACCATGGCGCAATCCCTCAATCTCGGCAACGCACAGAACAGTGAACCCCGGCCCGGCATACGGCGGATCAACCGCGTGCCGATCGTGGTCGTTATCGTCGTTATAATCGCGTTCCTTGGTGTCATCTTCTACGGGCTAGCTTCGCGCGGGCTCTACTTCGGGAAGGACAGTGGTCCGGAGACAAGTTCGGGCAACCCTGCCTCCACCTACGCCGACCAGATCAAACGCGGTGTGACCGATGGCATTATCGGCGATCAGCAGCAGACCAACTTCCAGCCAACGCCAGTTGATACCAAACAGGCTGAGGCGAAGCCGACCAATCCCTTCATACCGCAGTCGGGGCAACGCGATGCGCAACAGGGCGGTCAAGAGCTCGAAGCGGAAGGGGTTTGGCGAGCCCGTCTCGCGAGAGAACAACAAGAGCAATATCTGCGTGAGCAGCAGCGCCAGAGAATGGCTAGGCTGCAGGCGAACAACGCTGCCTATGATGCGCCGCTCGCCATTGATCGCAGTAAGCTGGAAACGCGTGCTGAAACGAACGCCACCACGGAGACGTCGGCAAGGGCCGCAACGCCTTCGACAAATACGGGCAGCACCCCCGATCTCTATGCGGCCGCCCTGCGTGCGGGGCTCGGTGATCAAAACGTCGATCCCAATGCTCAAAGCTCCAAGGAAGACTTCTTCAACGCCGACCTAAAGGACCTTGGCTATTTGCCCAACCGTGTCGTGCCTCAACAATCGTCCTTCGAGCTGAAGCGAGGTTCGGTCATTCCGGCGACACTGATCACCGGCATCAATTCGGATCTGCCAGGCAGGATCACCGCCCAGGTAAGCCAGAACGTCTACGATAGCGCCACCGGTCATCGCCTGCTCATCCCGCAGGGAACGAAACTGTTCGGGCGTTACGACAGCAAAGTCTCCTTTGGACAGAAACGCGTGCTGGTTGTCTGGAGCGATATCATCTTCCCGAATGGTTCGACTTTGCAAATCGGCGGGATGGCGGGGACCGATGCTGAAGGCTATGGCGGTTTCAACGACAAAGTGAACAATCACTATCTGAAAACGTTCGGCTCGGCGGTGCTGATTGCCCTGATCGGAACGGGGATCGACATGGCCGTTCCGGAAAGTTCGACACTCGCGACCCAGGACACTGCCTCGGATGCGACGCGGCGAAACTTCGCAGAAACGTTCGGCCGGGTGGCAGACCGGACCATACAACGGAACATGGATGTTCAGCCCACGCTCGAAATTCGCCCTGGCTACAAGTTTAATGTCCTTGTCGATCAGGACGTTGTATTTCCTAATAATTATAGAGACTAACCATCATTTTGCGGTTCGCATCCTATCGAGGCCTGCAACTTTCACATTTATTGGACGGGAGACCGGGTTCTCCCTCTGCAAATTCTACCAGCACATTGACGGCCTCCTGCAATACCGGACCGAGCCGCCGGCCTTTTTGCCAGAAAACAACATAGTGGTAGAGCGCGCTTGGCTCGGAGGGGCGGACCTCAACTTGGAAGGCGGAAATCTGGCGGGCAGCAAACGTGTTGCTGCTGGCGATACCCAGCCCAGCGGCGACGAAATTGATTTCTTGACCGATGATATCGACCTCGATCGCCAGATGCGGTTCCGCTCCCATGTAGCGCAAAGCATTCTCATTCATCTGGTGTGAATGCATTTGTGGTTCGAGATCGGCGAAAGGTTCGCCGATCAGATCCTCCGGCCTAATGAGTTCCATTTGCGAGAACCGGTGGCTAGGATGGAAGATATAGACATTCGTCGCCGTTGCAGCTGGGCACCAGTCGAAGACCTTCTCGTCGAGCGGTAGCCGTGCAAGCCCGATGTCTGCGCGTCCGTTGAGAACGTGATCGGCAACCTCGTGATAGCTGCCGGATTTGAGGTGGATAGCTGAGACTGGCTGGCGTGCGCGAAGTTCCCGAATGACATCGGGCAGCAGCCTGAACGAGAATACATAGGGCGCGGCAATGCTTATCGAGTCGCGTTCAATGTCCTTGAGGGAAGCGATCGTCTTGGCAATCCTGTCTATCTCGGTAAAGATGGCATCAGTGTCGCGAAAAAGAGCCATCGTCGGGGCCGTTGGAACTAGCCGTGCCTTGTCGCGCATGAACAACTGCACGCCGAGCAGTCTCTCCAACTGCTTGACCTGCTGGCTGACGGCAGGTTGACTGATGTCGAGAGCTTTCGCCGCCGCTCTTTCTGAGTCTGTTCTGACGACTTCGCGCAAGATCTGGAGCTGCCGCAGAGTGATGCCTGTATTTGCGATTTCCACCATCTTTGAGCTTTCGGCCGGGAACTGGCGACTCCTTCGCGCACAAAGGTCAGTTGATAGGACCCTTCACACAGACAAAATATTCATCCAATTATACACCTGTCTAGCTGCCCTCCGCGACAATGGTATAAGCCCTGCTTATCAAAAAATATTATTGCTTATAAATTGACCATGCTGCAATTCTGGGCAACTCTCTCATTTAGATGCCACCCGGAATACCCGGCGCAGGTGCGCAGCTAAGACAACCGGGACAATCCCATGGAGGCGGAGATTAACATTTAGCAATGGCGTGAACAGCAGACCGCTTAAAGTTCTCCAACATGCCATCATTCATTTCGCGCAGGTAGAGCTAATTCATTGCACTATAAATTTGAGACGAGGATATGCTTTTAGGATCACGATACTCGCTCGATAGGCGAACCGACCGCTAGTTCCATAATGATAATTATGCAATCTACGGTTGATTTCAAGGGCGCCTACCTATCCTAAAGGATGCCGAAAGGAGTGACCATATGCAGCATTGGCTGGACAGTATGACAGACCTTTCGGCAATCAAGGGTGACGAGAAGATCGTCAAGCAAGCTTTGGCACACCTCACGAAACAAGCCGGCTTCCAAGGCTACGCCTATCTGCACATCCAGCCAGGTTACACAATTGCTGCTTCCAACTACCATCCCGATTGGCGAGAGAAATATTTCCGACAGAATTTCGCAGCCGTCGATCCAGTCGTCAAACGCGCCAAGTCACTCAAACAACTCTTCATTTGGAGCGGCGAACAGAACAGACACCACCTATCCAAAGCTGAGCGAGCGTTTTACGCGGAGGCCGCCGACTTCGGCATTCGCTCCGGCATTACCATTCCCGTCAAAGCGGCAAACGGATCGACAGCGATATTCACGCTTGCCTCCGAAAAAACTGCGGTCGAGCTTGAACGTGATATCGATTGTGTGGCGGCCGCCGCAGCTGTGGGGCAACTCCACACCCGAATGTCTTTCTTGCCGTTGACGCCGGATGTTCAGTACCCAGCTTGGCTGGATCCCAAGGAAGCCGCCTATCTCAACTGGATCTCTGTCGGCAAGACGATGGAGGAAGCCGCCGATCTGGAGGGCGTCAAGTACAATTCCGTCAAAAGCAAGCTCGAAGAAGCCAGAAAGCGCTTCGAAATCCACACCATGCCGCACCTGGTTGCGCTGGCAATCCGGGCAGGCCTTATCTGAGCAAAGGCGTCAATTGTCGGATGCGTTTGGGATATAATCTAGAATTCCAAGCAGCATATTCAGGGCGTTCATCTGCATGTGCATCGCGATCATGGCGTCCACGTATTCGAGATGCTGCTCGCCGCCAACAGCTTTTCCAGTTCTATGGTCTGGTGGCAATGCCTGGAACAATTGATCAGCCTTCTCCACGAGTTTTCTGTGGAGCCGAATTGCATTGACCGTCAAAGTCTCAACGTCCGCTTTATTTAAACCCCGTGTAAGCCCGATCACCGGGCGCAGCTCACTCGTATTCGACACTGTCGCGTCACTCAAATCCATTACCACCACCAGCCAAGTTTAGTCTGCGGCCCGCCCCACAGTGTATTATCGGTAATCCCCAGCTTGCGAGCTGAAGACTGTCCCGGGACCGCCCCTGCGGACCTTCAACTTCGTAGCGCCGCGACATCCACAATTCAGATGGCATACCTCACCAACCGCTCGAAGCTATCCACTCTCATCCGTTTGTAGAGTATACTCTGTAGATGAATGCGCTGCAACGCGCATGACTCCAACTTATGAATATTCGAGAGATCTTCGCGCTGAATCTCAGAACACTGCGAAACGACAAGGGGTTTTCGCAGGAGGAGCTGGCGCACCGGGCGAACGTCCATCGCACCTATGTCAGCTCTCTGGAACGATGTGTCTATAGCCCGACGATCGATATGGTCGATGGCCTTGCCAAAATACTCGGCGTAGAGGCCTTTGAGCTTCTGGTTTCGAAGCGCCTGCCCGGCCCCCAGAAGCTTGGTACATCCGATTCCGATTATTCCTCCGATGCGTGATTTCGAAGTGAGTGAGGCTTGCGCCACTTGAAACAAATTCCGTCCATTACATGGCGCAAATCGTGGAGTTCACCCGTTCATGGTTCACACTTTGCCGTCTCGTACCCGTTGGCATGTTCCGCTGCAAGGGCGCAGAGCATGAGAGCGGTCTGATAAGATTTTTCGAAGGCAGGGACGGGCAAGAATTCGAAGCGCGAATGGAAATTGTAGGCGCCGGTGAAGAAATTTGGGGTAGGCAAGCCGCGCGCCGACAGTGACGCCCCGTCGGTTCCGCCACGCATGGGAGTCAGTTTCTTTTCGATTCCGAGTCTGTCCAAAGCGGTGAACAGCAGCTCGGCTGAACGCTTGTCGCCCTGGAGGTAGTCGCCGATGTTGTGATAGGTATCGGCCACACTGTATTGCACCGATCCTGAAGTGTATTGCGACCCGATCTGTCCAGCGACTTCACCGATGCGTTCTTTCCGTTGCTCGAATTTTGCCTTGTCGAAGTCACGGATCATAACCTTGAGCCGCGCCTCGCTGTCGTTCGCAACCAGGTCCTTGAACCAGAAGTATCCTTCGCGCTTCTCCGTGCGTTCAGGTGTTTCGTTGCGGTCGAAGTGGGAAATGAAGTCCAGCGCCATCAGCAGCGGATTGACCAATACGCCCTTTGCCGACATCGGATGAGCGCTCACGCCGGTAAAGACGATCTCGCCGGATGCAGCGTTGAAATTCTCCACGACGACTTCACCAAGCTCGCAGCAGTCAATGGTGTATGCAAAGTCGCACGGGAAGCGGCTGAGATCGAGCGCCTCGGCGCCCCTCAGCCCGATTTCCTCGTCCGGAACGAAGGCGACGCAAATGTCACCGTGAGCCTGCGAAGGCTCGAGTTTGGCAAGGAGGGTCATGATAACCGCAATGGCTGCCTTGTTATCCGCTCCAAGTACGCTCGTGCCGTCACTCAGAATAATATCCTGGTTTTGCCAACCGAGAATTTCCTGATGGTCCGCCACTCTCAACCAGATGTCTTTCTCCGGGTTGAGGCATAGATCCAGCCCCTCGAAGCGTTTGATTTGCGGCCGAATGATCGGGGAGAGACCGACATCGACGGTATCGAGATGCGCGACGAAACCGATTCGTAGAGCGCCTGGACTATTACCGCGCTTAACACCCGTCACGATCGCATGCTCATCGACGACGACATCATCGACGCCAAGGCCGCGCATCTCCTCTGCCAACAGCCCGGCGAGTTCATGCTGTCCGGGCGTAGAGGGCAGACGCGTTGAGGCGGCATAACTCTGGCTTTCTACGGCGACATAGCGGAAAAACCGGCTGATAAGTTCATCCCGAATGCTCATCGTTTCTTGTGCACTCGAATACATCAATTCCCTCATTAGCGATGACGATAATGCTCTTGGATGGCGGCGTCCGGTGTGCACACGTAGTTCAGATGCGAAGAATGCCAATCCCGCCTTCCAGTTCGATCTGCACGCCCAGATTTGCCGATTGCTCCTTGAAGCGCCGCAGGATTCTCTCCGCACCCTCTCCCGTTGCAAAGTGTGGAACCAGTCGATTTTCGAGCAAGCGATCCTTCAATCCGTTTTCTCCGCCGATCACGATAGGATATAAGTTGATGTCGATCAGATCGTTATCCTGCCCGTAAGAACAAACACCGATGACACTCTCCCATACTTCAGGTGCCAGCCACGTCGATTTTTCCGACCTGACATGGAAGATGAAATTTCCGAGACTATGGAAGATCGGACGACGTCGATAGATCTCCATGGGTTGCAGCACCGGCGCACCATGGCTGACGAACATGGCCGCACCTGCGTCGATGCATCGTCTTGAGACGACACTGGTCCAATCCGGCACCTGATACCAGTCGGAAGCCCAATGGTGGTGGTGCAAATAAGCTATGACGAGGCAGCCATCTCTGGCAGCGGAAGCAATTGCCTCAAGGTTTCGGCTCATGTCGCTTTCATCGACTTTGATACCCCTGCCGAACGTCTCGGATCGTCTGAAGATGGCGCGAGCAATCCCAATCTCCTCATGCGGATCAACATGCCGTGGGTCTTCCGGTTGGCTATCATTGGTCAGGTCTATCGCAGTATAACCCACGCTTTCCCGAATGGAGCGAAGCTGCCCGAAGGCTGCGTCATCGACCTTGATGACCTGTGACAGCCGCAGCCGATTTACGCCGGGGCGCTCAGGCCGGCCTATATCTGCATTTTCTGCGTACATGAAATCGGGACCCGGACCGCCGTCCATGGCGACGATGGCGACACGTCGCCCGCCGATTGTTCCGGTGCCTGCCTTTGCTGCCTCGAATTGGTTGCGGCCGAGACCCGCATGGAGGAAGGCTCGCTTCCCGACCTCTTCGAGGGTCGAGAGCACGCCGGATGGGCCGAGATCGAAGGCATGATTGTTCGAGAGCGACAGTGCCCGAAACCCGGTCGCCTGCAGCGCATCCAAGACGACAGGATCGCTACAGCCGAAGAATGATCCCTTGAGCGGCCATCCGCCATGGCTTCCAAGGATCGTCCCCTCGAAATTGGTGAAGGCAAGATCCGCTCGGTGAAGTAATGCCTGTACTTCCTGAAAAGCCGGTGCGCGGTTAGTGCGGATGTCGTATTTTATAAGGGATTGGCCCGTGACGGCCAATGTAAACCTGTCATTCATGAGTCACCTTTTGGGACGGCAAAAGCCGCCGATGTTCGGAAAACGAATGTTGGACACGGAAGCCGCCAGCGCGCCGCTATGGTCCGGCAGCCCTCAACAAGTGAACCGGCGGGGCCGGGCGTCGATAAGGGAGCGCGTGTAGGGATTTTGCGATTGTGAGAAGATGAAGGCGGATGACCCGAAGTCCTCGACCCGTCCATCCTTGAGGATATAGACGGAACTGCAGAGCTGCTGCACGACGGCAAGGTCATGGGAGATGAAGACCATCGTGATATGCTGCTCAGCAATGCTGTCTTGGAGAAGCTTGACGATTTCGGCCTGCACGGAAACATCAAGTGCGGAGGTCGGCTCGTCAGCAATGATGATCTGTGGCCTCGCGAGCAGTGCCCGAGCGATGCAAACGCGCTGCTTCTGGCCGCCCGACAGTTGATGTGGATATCGGGCGAGGAGGCTCCCGGATAGACCAAGGAGATCCATCATTGGCCCGATATCCGCCGGACGTTCGCCGGATCGCATATCTGCGCCAAAACGCACGCTTTCCCACAATGTTTCGCCGACGGTCATCCTGGGATTGAGCGAAACCGCAGGATCCTGAAACACCATCTGCACACAGCCAAGGAGGCCGTTCCGGCGGCCGCTCTTCGACACATCAAACGCGTTTTCCCCGATCGTCACTCGGCCCACTGAGGCCGTGTCCAGTCCGGCGATGATACGGCCGAGCGTAGTCTTTCCGCTTCCACTCTCACCGACGATGCCGGTGATCTGGCCACGCCGCAGCCGTATGCTTGCGTCCCGCAACGCAAATTTTGCCACGTTTCGGCCAGGGCTCCATGGGAAGCCCTTTGGAGAGAAGGTTTTCGAGACGCCCTCTGCAACAAGATGCATATTGTCACCCTCCTCCCCCTCGGAGGACATGGTCCGGCTCGCGTCGGCCTCCGCCTCCACTGGCGCGGTCGAGATCCGCAGCCGTGGGACTGCGGCAAGTAGGCTGCGGGTGTAGTCGTTCGCGGCCGCATCGAGAATGACTTGGGTGCGATCCTGCTCAACCACCTGGCCCTTTCGCATGACAAGAACACGGTCGGTTATCTCGGACACCACTCCCATGTCGTGGGTGACCAAGATGATAGAGACGCCAGTCTCATCGACGAGAGCTCGAAGGAGTTTGAGAATTTGCTTCTGGACCGTGGCATCCAGCGCTGAGGTCGGCTCGTCGGCGATGATGATGTCGGGAGATCCCGCCAGGGCAATCGCAATAACGGCCCGTTGTCTTTGCCCTCCCGAGAATTGATGCGGATAATTGCGATATCGTCGCTGCGGCTCCGAAATGCCGACCCGGGCCAGAAGCTCGACAGCCCGTGTGCGAGCCTCGCGTCTCGAGACAGACCCGTCGATCGCCAGGACGGTTTCCTCCACCTGCGCGCCGACGCTCATCAGCGGATCAAGCGAGCCAGTATGATCCTGGAATATCGCGGATATTCTTCGTCCTCGGATGGCGTCCCCCTGCACTCTCATCGCGTCGATCGCCTTGCCCTCGAATTCGATCGTCCCCGATACCAGTTGAAACTCAGGCGCAAGCAAGCCGAGGACGGCATTGCCCAATGTCGATTTTCCGGCCCCTGATTCACCGATGATGCCGAGGATCTCGCCGCGCTCAAGCGCGAAACTCACGTCGTTCAGGATCGTCACCGGTTCTGACGCATCGCGGTGACGAAGGCCGAGGTTTTTCACCCGAAGCAGAGGTGTTTTTCCAGGTTCGTGTGTCATACCGGACGGCTCCTTGGATCGAGACGGCGTCGAACATCTTCACCTACGAAGTTGATGCTTGCGATCAGGCCGAAGAGGGCGAGGCCGGGGAAAAGGCTGATCCAATACTGGCCAGTCAAAAGGTACTGGAAGCCATTTGCGACCGTGGAACCCAGAGACGGCTTGTCAATTGGAACGCCCAAGCCGAGAAAGGACAAGGTCGCTTCCAGCGCGATCGCATGGCCGACTTCGATTGGGATCAAGGTCACCGCCGGCGCGATGCTGTTTGGGAGCAGATGACGAAAAATGATCTGGGATGTCGGCAACCGCATGAGTCGGGCCGCATCCATATAGGACTTATTCGTCTCGCTGAGCGCAACGCTACGCGCCAACCGGGCATAGCTCGCCCACTGGGCGATGATCAGCGCCAGAATGATTCGGTCTATTCCGGGGCCAAGCGTGACGATGGCGATCAGGGCGACGAGGATCGTCGGAAGGCTGAGCTGAAGGTCGACGAGCCGCATGATCGCGATGTCCACCCACCTGCCGAAATAGGCGGCGCTGACGCCCGCCGTCAGCCCTATCAGGGCAGCGACGGCTGCACTCGTGACGGACACCACCAAGCTGATGCGCAAGCCGTAGAGGATACAGCTGAAGATATCCCTGCCAAGCCCGTCCGTTCCAAGCAGGTAAAGATAGCCACCACTCCCCCACGTGCCAGGCGGAGAGGACGACTCCCATCCGTAAATTTGCAAGGGGTCGTAGGGGTTTTGCGGCGCAATCGTCGATGCGGCAAGGGCAAGCAGGACGTAAGCCATAAGCAGGATTTTGGACGGGGTGAGCACCGGCCATTGCGGACGCCGGTTCAATGCCCGGACAATATGAGCTTTCATGGCGGTTCCCTTTATGAGGACAGGCGCACGCGCGGGTCGAGCGCGGCATGGAAGAGGTCAACAAAGGCGTTGAGGGCGACGAACGCGACCGAGATGAAGGCCAGTGTCGCCATAACCACTGGCCGGTCCAAGAGTTGGATGGAGTCGATCAGGAGCTTGCCTACGCCCGGCCACGAAAAAATCGATTCAACGACCACCGCAAAGGCCAGCATACCGCCGAATTGTAGGCCAATGATCGTCACGATCGGTACGCTGATGTTCGGAAGGGTGTGGCGAAACACGATCCGTCGCGAGGAAAGCCCCTTCGCACGACAAAACCTCGTAAACTCCAGGCTCTCGACTTCTATCGTGCCTGATCGAGAAAGCCGCGCGATAAGCGCGATGTTAGGTATCGCCAGAGCAAGCACGGGAAGAACCATGTGCCTCAATCCGTCTCCGGTAAGCACGCTCCATTCCTGTCCGAGGAAACTTGCCGTCGCACCCCTGCCCCCGGATGGAAACCAACCTGTCAGGATTGCGCCGGTGAGGATCAGTACCATGCTCAGCCAGAATGATGGGACGCTCAGTGCGAACACGCTCGATCTGAGGACAGCCCGGTCGAAGAGCGTTTCTTGCTTCCGGCCAGCCAGGAGCCCTACCCCTATTCCAGCCGGAGCCGCAATAAGCATCGCGGCACATGCGAGCTCGAGCGTCGCGGGAAGCTTGCTCATCACCAGTTGAAGAGCCGGCAGATGATAGATGTATGAGGTACCGAAGTTCCATGGAGGACGTTGCCTATGAAGAGTAGGTACTGGCGCCAGATCGGCTGATCCAATCCCAACGCGATCGTTGCACGCCGGATATCCTCCGGCGTGGCGGTTTCGATATTGACGATGTTGAAAACCGGATTGCCCACGCTGTGAATGCCTATGAACCCGATCAACGACATGGCAAGGAGGAGGAGGAAGGCTTGGCCCAGTCTTCCCAGCGCAGCTGACATCAAGGGCATGATCACTCACTCCGTCGCTGGAAGTGTCTGCATCGCGGTCGTCCACCCGCGGGGGTGCATCATGTAGGAGCCAACACGTGGGCCGTAACCGACGATATGATGGAAGTGGTAGAGGGGAATGATCGGCTGATCGGCCATTACGAAATCTGTGGCATCGGCGAGCGCCTCGTTTCGTGCCGGTCCTTCCTGGACGCTTTCCGCCTTTGCCAGCATCGCGTCAAATGCCGCGTTGTGGTAGTGCCCGAAATTCAAGGCCCCAGTTCCACGCTCGGGATTTGGCGAAGCCAGGAGAGCATTCAGAATGATGTCGACCGCCTCTCCGGATGTGCCGCCGTACCAGACAGCATAGTCGCCCGCAGCTCGCTTGGTATTGAAGACCGAGAACGGAAAGGCAACAGGCTGGGCGGTGACTCCGATACGAGCCCAGCTTTGTGTGATCGCCTGGAGGCTCTCGGCGTCGCCGGGATATCGGCCTGTAGGTCCAGCCAGAATGACGTTGAACCCGTTTGGAAAGCCAGCCTTTGCGAGAAGGGCTTTCGCATCGTCGTAATTGGTAGCCTCTGGCTTCAGATTTGCTGATGTGCCCGGCAAACCGCCCGGAAAAACCTGCGCTGCGGCGGTGCCGTAACCGGCAAGGATCTTGTCAACGAGAATGCCGCGATCCGTCGCCATCGCAAGCGCGCGCCTGACCAAAGGGTTCTTGAAGGGATTGGGGACCCGGTCGCCCGAGTTGCTCGTCACGCCGGGAACTGTCTCTCTTTCCACATCGAACTGCAAGAAATTGATGCGCGCCGCCCCGACGCTTGCAATCCTGGTGCCCCGCTTTTTGAGCGAAGCCACGTCGCGCGCCGGAATGGCGTCGGCAATGTCGACGTCTCCCGTGGTCAATGCCGCCACGCGCGCCGCAGGGTTCTCGATGATCCGGAGCGTCACCGCAGACCAAGCCGGTTTACCGCCCCAATAGTCGTCATTCCTCGTGAGCTTCAGCATCTCACCGGAACTCCAGCTCTCGAACTTGTAAGGCCCAGTTCCGTCGGGAGGGCTCCCAGCATTAAGTTCCTCGGTGGTCTCGAACCCCTGCCCCGGCCGATGCATGACGAAAATCGAGGAAAACGACAGCGGCAGGTTGGGAACATTGCCGTTCGTCTCAATGACGACGGTGAGAGGATCGGGCGCCGAAACCGACTTTATCCCGGCGACATAGGACTGAAAGCCGCCGCTTGGCGGTTTGAGGAAATCCCGAATGCGCTCGATCGTGTAAACAACGTCGTCTGCAGTAAACGGCGAGCCATCATGAAATCTGACGTGTTCCCGCAGCTTGAATTCCCATTGCGTGTGAGACGTTGTCCGCCAGGAGACAGCAAGGCCGGGCTTCAGGTCCAGGTGCTCGTCCTGATAGACGAGCCGCTCGTAGATATGGGAGAGCAGCGAAGTATTTTCGTTAAGATTGGCGTAATGGGGATCAAGCGTCATCAATTTGTACGACGTCGCGATCCGAAGTTCAGCGGCTTGTGTTGGCCCCACCAGAGCGCACCAGACCGCAAGCATGATCAGCAACCCGGACAGCAAAAGTGAACGCAACAGATTTCTCAGTTTCATTGTGGAGTTCCCATTTTCTATATTTTTTGCCGCAGCCTGCATCCACGGCGGATTGGCTCCCGCTACGCATTCATCACCGGCGCAATGTCCTGAAAGATCCGACTTGCGCTTCTCATGGGTTATCTTCGAGATTTTAGATGCGGGAAGCGGCTATCCCACCATGAAAGCTTGGGCATTTAGTTGCTGCTCTGCGCAGGGGTGATTCGGTTAAACGCTGCCGAGCCGCACAGTTGGCGCCAGGTCGCCGTGGCAGCTATGTCCAGCCCCGCATTTACCTGAAGGGAAAGCTCTGAACATGCCTTTAATTACGCTCAGGCCACGAATGAAGACCCTCCCCGGGTGACCGGAGACAAAGTTCTGCTATTGTGGGAATCAGCCATGATCCCAGCTCCCGTAAGCTTGGTTGCGGTGAATCGGTAGGTGTTCGCGCACCTGTCCGATCGTTGACCTGCAGTGTTCCCTACAAAATGATAGAAGTCAATCAGAAAGTTTGTCTTGAGTAATAACATTCTTACAGTGGAGCAATGCCGTGGAGCTCGGGCTATGTTAGGCTGGAGCCAGGCAGAGCTTGCAAAGGCAGCAAATGTCTCTCGTCAAACGATTGCTGATTTCGAACGTGGGGCACATCTCCCGATAAGCAACAATCTCGCGGGTATCGTTGCGGCATTTCAAGAGGCCGGAATTGAATTCATTCCGGCAAATGGAAATGGCGTCGGCGTGCGTTTCAAGAAGCCTATGTCGTAGGCCGATGGGCGGATACAAACCTATCCTGCTTTGTAGCAAACGCCCCCAAGCTCTGGCTGCCACATCGCACTGCTTTTTCCGGCGCGGATGAGGCTGAATAAATAGCATCTTCGTAGAAGAAATTGCATTCCGCTTACTTACAAATTAACGTTTAGCCACAGTTCTATTTAACATTTCACCGTACCTGAAATTAACGTTTAGCCACATTTAAATTGACATTCTGTCAATCTTCCAATTAACATTCCGCCAAGACCGTAAGAGTTCTAATCATCTGATTAAGCCCGCATTTCAATTCCGGCTGGGGAATCACCATGGCTGACGACTTATATGAACGGCACATCAAAACGGAATTAGAGCTCGCTCTTGAGAGCGCTCGGGTCGTTAACCTGATCGGGCCACGCCAAATCGGCAAGACAACCCTCGTGCGTGACATGCTGGGAAGTGGCCGTTTCGTCTCGTTCGATGATGAAAATGTTCTCGCCGCGATTGAAGCAGATCCTCAAGGTCAGATGCAGATCTTGATGACGACGGCGAATGGCGAACCGATCATCATTGATGAAGTCCAGCGGTCAAAGAAGATTGCGCTCACAATAAAACGTGTTGTCGACGCCAATCGCCGGATGGGTCAATTCCTCTTGACTGGCTCCTCCAATATTTTTGTTTCCGCAGATGTGCTAGATTCTCTTGTAGGCAGAGTTCAGACGCTCAAAATGCTGCCCTTAAGCTCAGCGGAGATCGACGACGCTGGCCCATGCTTGCTGCTAGATTGGGCCAAAGAGAGTGGCGAGCAGAATACCCTGCCCCCCTGCAGGAAGATATCAAAGACCGAGATCATCGACCGCATCATGCGCGGCGGATATCCGGAAATCAGACCTCTCCTGGAACGCTCTCGCCAACGCCGGTACAGGGAGTATATCGACACCATCGTGGACCGAGACGTCGCGGACGTAATGAAAATAAGAAGGCCGGACTCGATGCGCCGGTTGGTAAATCAACTCGCCGTCAGAACCGGAAATGAGCTGAACATGACCGACCTTGGCGACAAGATCGGCATGACAAGGCAAGTTACAGGAGAGTATGTAGATATCCTGGAACGTCTGTCCCTTGTCGTCAGGTTGCCCGCCTGGACGTCCGGAGAGGCGGGGCGTGACATCAAACAACCAAAGTGCCACCTGATCGATACGGGGGTGGCCGCGGCCCTGCGTGGATTGGCGGCGAGCGATTTTGCGCTGGGGAAAGATCAAACACCTTTGGGCGCGCTTTTCGAAACCTACGTATTTACTGAGTTGCTGAAATGCATCTCCCTACAGCGCGATGACTGGCGCCTCTATCACTGGCGAGACCGGCGAGGACGGGAAGTCGACGTAGTGGCAGAAAGCGGAAATCTCGTCGTTGGATTTGAGATGAAAGCCTCCTCGACCGTCTCCCATGCCGACTTCGATAACTTCGATGTCTTCAGGGACGGCCCTGCCGCAAAATGGACGTTCTTAGGCCTGGTAATCTACACCGGAGATCAAGTCCTAGCATTTGGGGAGGGGCAACTTGCGATACCTGTATCGATTTTCAGTTCGTTCCCGAAAGCTACCCATTCAGTCGCCGCACCATGATGACCTCGTCAATTTCTCTGTCATCCTCCAGCAGTCCACAAGGGATGCGGCCGATCTCGACAAAGCCGTGGCGCTGGTAGAAGCGCAATGCGGCAGAATTCTCGGCGTTGACCGCTAGTTCCAGTTGGAGAATTCCTAGACCTCTCGCATAGTCCGAAACCACTTTCAGGAGATCTAGGGCAATTCCCGCGCCGCGTTCGCTCTTTCGCACATAGACGCTGACCAGCATAGCGCGATGAGCCATCTTGCGCGGGCGCAGGCGTACGAGCCCCATCATACCGATAGGTTTGCATTTGCCAAACGCGACAAAGATCGGATCATTCACTCTTTGGCGCCATTCCTCTTCACGGAGGAATTGCCAATCCTCAAATCGGCTCGCGAAGGAAGCCGGTTCACAACGAAGGGCCTCCAGCCGGATGCCCCGGAAAACATCAATCTCGTCAGCGGTAATTTGCCTGATCGATACTCGCTCCGCTGCCATGCCGGGCTCCAAAATGAATGAGTTTCAAGCGCTAGGGTTTCGAACCCAGCCGATCATTCGCCGCATTCGGTGCATTCTCGCCGCCAGTTCCAATCGGCCGCCACAATCAAGCTTAAGAAATCTAGGCCCACCGCCACTCCGCGGAAGCGGCGTGAACGGCCTGGGTCTTAATATGCGCCGACAAGTCAGACCAAATCGGATCGCCGGTGAAACTGACCAGGTCACCAGCGGCATCCTGCAGCGACACAGAACCATAGTTGGCAGCCAGCTCCAACGCAGCGCCATTCTCTTCAAGTTCCTTAATTGGATCGCCTCCCTTCGGACGCAAGACGCGGTGCCCCCACACACCCGGCCGCGCGTCGGTTCGAAGCGCGTCAATCAGTTCCCGCTCGCCGACGGCTCCGAGTGCCGCGGCAACAAGGTATCGCATGAGGGGGTAGTAAACGGTCTGCCGGCACCCGCCGAGAACACGAATGCCAGGCAAGATCGACGTCACCAGAAATGTCGTTAGCAGATTGGGTACGAGTTTGCGTTGGCGCAATGAGGTTGCGATGCTTACGGGATCGAACCTCACCTTACAGATCGGAGGGGACCCCCCTGTAAGAACGCCCCTTTGCAACCGCAGGGGAAAAATCCTGCCATCTTCCAAGCCCCAGAAGAAATCGGTTGTCTGGCGTATCCATCCCGCCCACGGACCGGCATTCAGCTGCTCGATCGCCCGTAATAGGCTTCCCGCGAAGAAACCATCACCGGCAAAGCGAGTTGACATCCACGAGGCGCTATCCTCGAAATGGTCCGCCACAAGATCGGCAACATCGATGTCGTCAAATTGCAGCAGTCTGAGAGACGGAGGAAACGATCTCCGCCACAGGACTTGATTGGCGGCCTTGATCGCTTCAGCTGCGGACGAAAATTCGGTATCGGGCAAAATAGCCTTTAGCCGAGCGACAGCTGCATTGTCGGATGCGGCATTTTTCCGAGAAAGTGCAAACCGGTACGGTCCATTAAGACCGCAAATACTGTAAGGCTGCATGCGGCTTCGAGACAGACCAAACACATTCACCAACTCGCCGTCAACCGAGAGCCAGCCGGGTCCCTTTTTAGATTTCTCTACGAACTTCACCGTTGAAGAGCTGTAGCAGATATGCCACCGCTGGCCGTGCGCGGTGAGGCCAAGACCGCTGAATAGATGTGTGTAGAAGGCGTCCGGCTCGATTAGCAAATGGCAGTGAGGACCGCTTTGCATCACCGGCAAAGCCGCCATTTGGCGACTTGCTTGCTCCGCATCGTCCTTGTTGGCCCCTGCCCTCACTGCTGTGCGCGCGAGAAACGACTGCATCCGGCTCATCGCGTCTCCACGGACAGAACATCGTCCCCGGGAGCCGGCTTCGTAGACTGCGAATGCGTAGTCTTTGAGCGGTCTAGGCCAGAACGGTGCAAGGTCTGGCATTAGAAACGACAATGCCGCCCTTACATCCTCCAGCGCGCGCTGATCGGGCCTGGGCGCGCACAGATCTTTGCTCATCTTCACCTCCCGTATCAGGAACCGACCTTTCAGATCTCGGTGACTATCGACTGCGGTGATCGCCAATGCCAGTCTGCTTCCATTGGCTCGTGTTCGTCATTTACCAGGATCTGCGGCACCGGCTCGTGACAAAACTCTGACGGAATAGCCGGCTTCACCATCGACATAACAAAATCACGTAAAGAACCGAGCGAATTGGATGACACGAACGTGTAGAAATTGCCGCTATTCCATGTGACGACGGCATAGCGGAAGTGCGATCGAAGAGCTGATCGCGATGTGACCAGATCGACCTGGAAGTCGACCATCGTGTCCAGAACACCGCGCTTCTTATCGACGATCTGGTCTGCTGAAAAGAACCTCGACTTGAACATCCCATCCTTTTGACGCTCCCGCTCCAGATAGGCCTCGATATTTTGATGGGTCAGCTTTTGCACCTGAACCAACACACCATTGGGCCGGAGCCGAGGCGATATGAAGCCGGTCTGATTGTCGCGATCACGTCCATACATCTGGAAGGTCGTATCTTCGAACAGCACATCATATCCGTCCTGGAAAGGTCGAAGATCTACATCCGTCGCATACCGTTCATCATCCAGATCGAAGAATGGCCCGTGGTAAAAGTGGGCATCATCGCTGCCTCTCCGGGCGAAAAAGCAGACGCGATTGCCGTCCGTGGGACTGCAATTGAGGGTTTGCAGGCGCCCGTCACCCAGTCTTGCCAATGATCGTGCGAGAGTGCCGGCGCCCGCTCCGAGCGTATAGATCGTCGCAGGCTTTCCGCTGCGCGCCCATGCCTTCTGTCCAAACAGAAGGATCGCGGCACCCAGGCGGCTTTCCTCTTCCAGCCGATAAGGGATGCTTGCGAAATAATGGCTGTCGAAATGTCCCCACAAACGCCGATGCGTGTCCCAGAAGATCATACAATCGAGGTCGAACGACAGGAGATCCATCTGCGGTGCCGGCGTCGCCAGATCCGGCGCCCCTCCCAGTCCGCTTGCGGTTTTTTCGAAGAAGGTTGCGAATGACGTAAGGCGCGGAGCCTTCCGCCAGGCCTCGATCGTCTTGTTATCCACCACGGCGCGATCCTCGTTGTTGAGCCAAACGACAGTGGCGCTCTGAACCGGTTTCGGCACAGGCTTCGCCGGCACTGCCAGCGCCCTCCACGAAGGCATTCTCGCGGCTGTCTTGATCGCTTAGAGTTGGTTGACGTGGGACCCTGACGCAATCTGGCGATTTCAACAGATTGACTTGCAACTTAACGTTATAACGAAGTGTGAGGAGATGACCGGAAGAGCACGCTTTCAAACTTGAATTATTTCAAGATAGCTTGCCCTTGCGACAGCCTGATAGATTGTTGCAGTCCCGAGTTTTCGTTTCGCGAGCTTGAGATAGAGCCGCACCGCACTCTCCGAAATCTGCAACGTTGCGGCGATACGTTTCGAAACGATGCCGCCTGCCAGCAGTTGAAGGCACTCCTGCTCTCGCCTGGATAGCTTCCGGTACTCGCCATGCTTTCGCAGACCCGATACGGAGAACGCCTTCTCGTGCAAAAAATGGGACAGAACCTGAAGGTCGCGGCTGGTCGATGTCAGTAACGTTCGCCACTCGGATCTCGGCAAATTCGACGTTGCCGAAAAGAGGCTGCGTTCGCCGCCCGGACCTCGGACAGGGATCGTCAGACCCTGCCGTCCAATGTCAAAGGACACCGCCTCTTTGAAAAAGCTGCGGGCTCGTGGCGATCGACGGTCAATATTTGACCAATCGACAGGCAGGAAGCCAGTGCGGCTTAGGTCTATGACGGGGTCGATCTCGAAATAGTTTCTATCGAGATAAACGGACGTCCATTCCTCAGGATATGTCGTGCAATAGAAGGGATAGGTGTCTCTGGGGGTTGCGCGACGGACCACCAAAAACGCTAGATGTGAAAATTTGTAATGATCTCGGATGGCAGAAACGGTAACGCTCAAATCCGCTTCGCTGCCGACCCTTCGCAACATCCTCAACGACCAGGACAATGCTGACTGTTGTCGATCTTCCATTGGGTTCCTTTCGAGCGGCATACCGGCATATGTTCTCCCCAATTCGAGGATCTGCCACATCGCCCCATGCGTTGATATTTAGTGACGAACGATCGCCGCTTCACCCATGGCATCGTGGAAATACGGCCTATCTGGAGCTGCCAATTTCAGAGAGATCGACACGCATCCCTGCTTTGTTAGGATCGCTTACATCGTCGGATGGCGGAGCATCCCGGCCTTTCAGGCCTTGCGGCCTCAAATCTGTGCCCATGGGCGGCTGGATATCCCGTTTGTCTTCCTTCGGCTCCGCGAGTCTTATCGCGCCCGGATCGGTCGCAGTAAAAACGGCCTTTCCCTCGAAATACCCCGTCTGCCATGCTATGATCGCGTCATCAAAGACCTGCGGCAGAACATCTTTGGCTGACGGGTTTCCATACCACCTGGTGACGATCCGATAGACCTTGCCGAACAGCGCCGTACCCATGCGGATGTTTTCGCAAGGCTCGATCAGATCCGGCTTCAACTGACCTGCCTCGATGATGCCCAGCCCAGCGGGATATTGTGTGATACCGACACGCACTGTATTGCGGCCGAGGTTGTTTCGGATCAGTGAGAGGGCTTCATCCGGAGTCGTGGGTTTCGGCACAAGCACAACCCGATTGCCGGACCGTACGGTCACGGCAAGCGGATCCTGAGACCCTGCCCGCTCGATAAACATCTCGACGATCTCAAGCTTTAGGGTCTTGTCGGCGCATTGTTGAATAAGGGCCGCGTCGATCATCTGGTTATTCCTTTGGGTTCTGATTGAAAGCCATGACAATCGGCACGGCGAACAGCCGCGACCATGAGGAAGCGCTTGTTTGCTGGATGCCAATGATCGACGTGCCTGATGTCCACCAGCCATTGCCGGTGGCCACGATGATATCCGGAGCGTGAAGCATCGATTGCAGGATCGGCCAGAAGATGAGCTCCTCGTAGCAGATCAGCGGTGCGATCCTCATGCCAGCAACCTCGACGACCGGATTGGCAATAAAGTGAGCGCGCGCGCCGCCGCCCTTGCCCATCCAGACGCGCCACGGCTGCCACATGGAACCGGGGACCGGCATGCGCTCGCGATAGAGGATACGGGCCTCGTTGGCCGAGATGGCGACCATGACGTTGTCGTAACCGGCAGCATCGATGACCGCCGCACCTGCGATCACCGTAATGCCGGATCCCAGCAAACCATGCTGCCAGACTCGTGCAACGGTCGGCGTCCAGAAGCCAAGTGCGCTCTCAGGCAAAACCACGAAACGCGCCTCTCCGGCCTTTGCCCTAACTGCTGCGATCAAATTGCGATGATAGCTGAGCGAGTCGTCTCGACCGAGATTTTGCCCGAGCGCGAGGTCGACCCCTTTCCATCTCTCTGGTACTTTGGGTTGCGTCCGGTCCGTGGCGGACCAGGCGTATAGTCCCAACAGGACTGCGACCGCGATTTGCCACCGTCGACCGGTCATGAGGACCAACAGGATCGCGGTCGCTCCAATACCAAACCATCCCCAACCCGGGAATAGAACGCCAGCCGCCGTCAGCGGATGCGCCCAACCGGCAATCCCGAAGGGCGGCACACCCGTCAGTACCATGGCGAGCAAATACCGCGCGCCCCTTTTCTTTTCCGGATGCCCTGTCCAGAGGACGGCATGCACGATGGTAAAGCCCACTGAGGCCATCGCCCAAAGCAGGAGGCCGGGCCAGAGATCTGCGGCATAGAAGTTCGCGACACCCTGCGGCAAACCTCTGGATGCGGCGAGGAAATATGCTGCCGATACGGCAGCCGCGACCAGCCGTGATGGCGACTGCGCCCAGAGCAGCGGAAGGATCGTCGCGACCGGGAGGGTCACCATAATTCCGCTCCAGGCGACCGCGCCCACCGCGACCGACAGCCCGATCAGGATCGCCCCGCGCAAGCGGTCATGGCCCGAAGGTGAGGATTGGCCTGGCAAGTCCGAGCAGGCCGCTGTCGGGGACCGGTCCAAAATATCTGGAGTCATAGGAACTCGCAAAGGATGAGTGGAGGAACACGTGACCCGGCGGCACAATGCCCCCGGAATAGGGGATGATCGGGCGGCCCTGCCCGTCGCTCTCGCGGATGCGGGACTCGTCGAGAACAACGCCGTCGATCTTGACGATGTCGCCGATGGCGACGTGCTGGCTGGGAAGCGCTACGACGGTCTTGATGAGGGGCGCGAAACCGCCCGCGCACAATCCGCGCCGGAGATACCCGCGCTGCCATGCCTCCTGGAACGGCGGCGTAGGCGGAGTGCAGATGAACACAAGATCGCCGACAAGGGGGGCTCGGCTCAAAGGCTCGATGCGCCAGATTCCAAGTGGTTCGCTCGGCGTCAGGTTCAGCCTGATGCCTCCGACAAAAGCGATCCCTGCAAGAGCCACCACGAGGCTCGCGGCAATGGTGACGAAGACGATCGCCTTTCGTCTGCTCATTGCTTGATCACCGGCGTCTGACGCTGAACGAGCTTCAGATCCTCGGCTTGGCTCAGCTTTGCCACTGTGCGTTCATGGGTCGCGAGCTGCTGGGCTGTGCGCATCACCGGCCAGGCTTCTTTAAGTCGCGCCTTCTCCTGAGGTGCCAGCCCCTCGGAGAGCTTGTCGAACAGCTGGCCTTGTGGTTCGCGCGCGGTGTTGGTCAAGAGCGTACGCTCACCAAACCGCTCGGTCACCGCCTTGCTAAAGCCGGCGATCTCGGACTTGGTTTCGCAATTGCTGAGTGCGTACGCCATCGCGGCTGGAAGATCGTTGCGGTCGATCGCGTCGCGCACACGTTCCAGCACGCTTTGCGCGGCCGGCGACAGCGCCGGGATGTCGATCGCGACGCGTTGGCGCTGTGTTTTCTCGTCACCCTCGATCCGCTGCACGGCGGCCTCGCGGATCCGAAGGTAGGTTTCGATGTCGCGCTTCAATGCCGGCACGTTGACCTCGGCGACACGACGGGCTTCCCGGTCAGACTTGCTGGCGAGAATACCGGTCCTTCCCTTCAGCGGTCCCGTCGACGCGGGATCGGCGGCAAGCTTGTCGAGCGTCTGCACTGCCACCTTTTTATCGGCGAGGACTGCATCGAAGTTTATAGCGCGGAAGGCGGTCTCGGGATCGACGAACACATAGCGGAAACGTGTCGAGACCTCCTCCCATTGCTTTTTCACAGCGGGATCGTCGGCAACTTTCCGATCGACGGCGTCGCTCAATGGTACCGGGAACAGTTTGACGCCTGACACCATCGGACGGGTCTCCTTGTTCGTTTGCGATTTCAGGGTTTGCAGCAGGCCGAGGCGTTCGCCGGCTGCTCGCAGGCGGGTCGCCAGATCTGCAAGTTTGGAGCTCTGGCGCAGCGTCCAATCGAGGTGGTCGCGCAGCAGCGTTCGGGCGACCTGGACGATGTGGAGGCCGCGGTTTTCGGCAAAGGCGAGCGCAGGGCGATAGAGCGAGCCGCGCTCGTAATCGAGCGTGGTCTCCTTGGTATTCCTGCGCGACAGGATTTCCGTCAGACCGCCTGCTTTGGAGAAGGAACGTCGGCCATAATAGAGTGCCAGGTCCTCGTGGTGCCGGGTCATCGCGACATAGGTGAGATGACGATCAAGCGAGAGGCTTGCCAGTACCTTCACCCGATCGACGGTCGCACCCTGGCTCTTGTGGATCGTGGTGGCGTAACCGTGATCGAGATTGGCATAAAAACGCTGCTCGACGGACACCTGACGCCGCTGGTCGCCCTCACCGACGACGACTGATATGCGGTTTGGCGCGGCCTCGACGACACGCCCGATCATACCGTTCTTGACGCCGAGAGAGCCCTCGTTTTTCAGGAAGACGATCTGGTCGCCGGCATCGAAATGGCGGATACCGTCGGCGGTCCTGAAGGCATGCCCCTCACTGACAATGCCGCGCTCGACCAGTTTCTCGCGGGCCATCACGTTCAGCATGCGAACGTCACGACGCAGGTGCGCCAGCATCAACATGGACTTTTCCGGATCGTAATCACGGTTCCAGTTAGCGATCAGATGTTCGACGGCCTTAGCCTTCAGTTCCGAGCCAAGCACCCGGCCCTCTGAACGATAGGCGGCGAGCGCTTCCCCAACGCGGCCGCGTGCCAGATCGAGCGAGGCCTTTCGCATCCAGTCCTCGCGCTGGCGATAAATGGTTTCGAGTTCGGCATAACCAACACGGTCGGCAATGGCGCGAAACGCGGCGCCCGCTTCGATCGGCTGAAGCTGCTCGGGATCACCAACAAGTACGAGCTTGGCGCCGGACCTGACCACCGCCTCGACGAAACCGGCCATCTGCCTGGACGCCACCATGCCCGCTTCGTCCATCACGAACACCGTCCTGGCATCGAGCGTGTCGCGGTCCTTCTTCCAGCGCAACTCCCACGATGCCAGCGTGCGGCTCTGGATGCCGGCTTCCTTTTCCAGGCCCTCAGCCGCCTTGCCGGCAAGCGCTCCGCCGACCACACGATATCCAGCCAGCTCCCATGCCTCGCGTGCCGCCTTCATCATTGTGGTCTTGCCAGCGCCAGCACGTCCGACAACGGCTGCGATGCGCGCTGAACCAGCGACGTGCTCGATAGCCGATCGTTGTTCATCCGATAGACGGGCATGGCGCGCGAAGGTCGTCTTCAGCACCGTCTTGGAAACACCATGCGTGTCCCGCTCGGACAGCCAGAGCGACCGGCGCGCGATCTCTGCTTCAAGGCGAATCAGCTCGCGCGTCGTGTATCGCGATGGCAGTCTTTGTCCGGTCGCGAACTCGATTATGTCCCGCTGCAGACGCAGGGTTTCCGGGCTTTGCAAAATGCGTGCCAGAAGTTGCTGAAAAATGCCGGGATCGTCGATATAGCGAAGCAGCACCTTGGCAACGTCGCGTTCATCAAAGACGCTCTTCTCGCCGGTGATCAGGTCAAGCACGGTGCCGGGACTACGAAGAATACGGCGGGCATTCTCACTGCGGCGCTGCTCGTTCAGCTCGATCCGTTCTAGCTCCGGCCGCACACCCTTGCTTTCCGCCTTGCGCGCGATCGCCTTGGCGCCGACGCCGAGATGGATGGTCGGCTCGAGCTCGATGCCCTGCATCTCGTAGGAGCGACCATCGATGCGGAGATCTATCCCGCCCAAGGCTAGGTGGTGGTTTTGCCGCTCGAACCAACCTTCTCGCAGCTTGTTGAAATCATCATTCGAACCCGCCCAGAGTTCGTAGGCGATCTTACCGGCTTTGGTGCGAAGTGGTTGGCCGTCCTCGCCGGTCACCGCGACCTTCTTGGCGCCAAAACCAGCGTCGGTCAGCGGTCGCAACGTGGTCATCAGGTGGATGTGCGGATTGCCGGGGTTATCATGATAGACCCAGTCGGCAACCATGCCCTTAGCGAGGATATGTCTTTCCACGAAGTCGCGCACCAGCGCGATGTTCTGCTCCGGCGTCAGTTCCAGCGGAAGAGCGATGGTCACGTCCCGGGCAAACTGTGCGTCGGAACGCTTCTCAAACGCCTCGACTTTATTCCAGAAGGCTTCGACCGCTCCCGAAACCGAGCGGTCGGCAATCATTGCCCGTGCCCATTTCGGGGCATCAGCGGGAAGCACAAACTCTTCGTGCAGCAGACCCTGTTTGCGGGTGTAGTCGATGGTGCGGGCTTCGCGCTCGTATTCCATCTTGGCGCAGTGCCGGTATGCCGCAGACAGCAGGGCACTGCGGCCGTCCCCACGGCTGACGATACTGGCTGAGAAATGGGCGATGGCCACGGCGTAAAACACTCCCGGTTCGAACCTTCGTTCGTCTGGAGCGGCGGTTCAGCCGGCCCCGCCAGAGCCTGATGCAAACTCGTCGCGTCAGCGACGTATAATTGCGCCCTTGGAACCGCTCCTTCGGAACGGCGGGATCATCCACCAAAGCATCGGCTTTGCCGATCTGCAGATCTGCAGATTCCTTTTCTCAAGCATACGGGAGAAGTTTGGCGTCGTGGCAGCAACGCCAGAACTGCGAGGAGAGCAACCGGAATGAAGAAGCCATCGTCAAAGATCAGAGAAGAAATCGCTAGGTTGCAGGACCAGTTGAGAGCGGCAGAAACTCGCGAGGCCGAACGCATTGGCCGGGTCGCGCTGAGAGCCGGCATTGGTGAGATAGAGATGGACGAGACAGACCTTCAGACAGCCTTTGAGGAGATTACAGGACGGTTTCGCGGAGGCAAAACGGCTTCGACGGACAAGAAAAACGGCGGAGACGTCCGAACCGGCAGTGGGGCGTCCGCGTCGAACGCGTCTGGCACGGATGCGAGCGGATCTAGTGAGGCTTGATCGAATGGCAAAGGGGATGACTGCAGAAGCGCGAAAAAAGGACACGCGCGAAAAAATCGAGCTCGGCGGTCTGATCGTAAAGGCGGGCCTGCGCTACGAGAAACGAGCGCTGCTTCTCGGCCTGCTGGTTGAAGCCAGCGACCGGCTCAAAGGCAATGAGGCCGAGCGTTCGCGGCTGACGGCTCTCGGCGCGGAGGCGTTTGGCAATGACAGCGAATAGGTTGCTTCTCGGGACTCTCCCGGCAATCATCATGTTAGCCGTGATGTTCGGAACGACGGGCATGGAGCATCGGCTGGCGACTTGGGGGACAAGCGCGCAGGCGAAGCTTCTCCTCGGACGCGCCGGTCTCGTCCTGCCCTACATCGCCGCCGCCGCAATCGGCGTTATCTCGCTGTTCGCTGCATATGGATCGGCCAATATCAAGACAGCCGCGCTGAGCGTGCTTGCCGGAAACGGCGCAGTGATGGTCGTCGCGGTTGTGCGGGAAGCAATCCGGCTCGCCGGCATCGCCAGCAGCGTGCCGGCGGGACAATCGGCGCTGGCCTATACCGATCCCGCGACGGCGGCAGGCGCGAGCGCCGCACTGTTCTGCGGGGTGTTCGCGATGCGCGTTGCCATCAAAGGCAATGCCGCGTTTGCTCAAGGCGGACCAACGCGCGTCAGTGGAAAACGGGCCGTGCATGGCGATGCCCACTGGATGAGCATGGCCGAGGCCGCAAAGCTTTTTCCCGATGCCGGTGGCATTGTCGTCGGCGAGCTATACCGCGTCGATCGCGACGGTGTCGCAGCTATGGCTTTCCGCACGGGCAATCCGCAAAGCTGGGGTGCCGGCGGCAAGTCCCCGCTGCTCTGCTTTGACGGCTCATTCGGCTCATCGCACGGGATCGTCTTTGCCGGGTCCGGAGGTTTCAAGACGACGTCCGTGACAATCCCGACCGCGCTCAAATGGGGCGGCGGCCTCGTTGTGCTCGATCCGTCCAGCGAGGTCGCGCCAATGGTCGTCGAGCATCGACGGAAAGCTGGCCGCAAGGTGATCGTGCTGGATCCAGCCAGCCCTGCGACCGGCTTCAACGCCCTTGATTGGATCGGCCGCTTCGGCGGCACAAAGGAAGAGGACATCGTCGCGGTCGCGACATGGATCATGACCGACAACGCACGCACTGCCTCGGCCCGCGACGACTTCTTCCGCGCGTCGGCCATGCAACTGCTGACCGCTTTGATCGCCGATGTCTGCCTGTCCGGACACACGGACGCAAAGGACCAGACGCTGCGCCGTGTTCGCGCTAATCTATCCGAGCCTGAGCCGAAACTGCGCGAGCGGCTGACGCGGATCTACGAGCAGTCGGAATCGACCTTCGTGCGCGAGAACGTTGCCGTGTTCGTCAACATGACGCCGGAGACATTCAGCGGCGTTTACGCCAATGCTGTCAAGGAGACACACTGGCTTTCCTATACGAACTATGCCGCCCTCGTGTCCGGCGACAGTTTCACGACCGACGAGCTGGCGACCGGCATCACCGATATCTTCATCGCATTTGACCTGAAGGTCATGGAGTCGCATCCGGGATTGGCACGGGTGGTGATCGGCTCCTTCCTCAATGCGATTTATAATCGCAATGGTGAGGTTGCGGGCCGCACCCTGTTTCTACTCGATGAGGTGGCCCGCCTCGGCTATTTACGCATCTTGGAAACGGCCCGTGACGCCGGACGCAAGTACGGCATCAGCCTGGCGCTGGTATTCCAGTCGATCGGACAGATGCGCGAAGCCTATGGCGGTCGTGACGCCAGCTCGAAATGGTTCGAGTCTGCATCGTGGATTTCGTTCGCGGCGATCAACGATCCGGAGACTGCAGAATACATATCGAAGCGCTGCGGCGACACGACTGTCGAGGTCGACCAGACGAACCGTTCTTCCGGAATGAAGGGATCGTCACGCTCACGGTCGAAGCAGCTCACCCGCCGCCCGCTGATCCTGCCTCACGAAGTGCTGCGCATGCGCGGTGATGAACAGATCGTCTTTACCGCTGGCAATGCACCGCTGCGCTGCGGTCGCGCCATCTGGTTCAGACGCAAGGATATGAGCGCGTCCGTCGGCGAAAACCGGTTTCACAGGCAGGCCATAAAAGGGTCGGGAGCCAATGAGACGGGTCCCGCAACAGGAATTGAGAAGATAACAGATTGAAAGCTTTCCCTGCCCGCGGCGCCCTATCAATCATGGCAATTTGCCTCTTCGCATCGGCCGGATCAGCCCAGCAAACGAACAGCGCGGGCGAAGCATACTTTATGTGCGGAAGCTCACGACGGATCACCTGCGTGGTGGATGGCGACACGTTCTGGTTTCGAGGCGAAAAGATCCGGATCGCCGAAATCGACACGCCGGAGCTCAGCCCGCCACTATGCCAGCGCGAACGCCAGCTTTGCCTCGCGGCGAAACAGCGTCTGCTCGACATTCTCAATTCCGGTCCGCTCTCGTTCGAGACGACTGCCAGAGATGAGATAGCTTCGACCGGAAGCTCAGGATGGTCTACCGGGATCGGCTCGGTCGGCGATATTCTCGTCGCAGAAGGCTTGCCTCGGAAGTGGCAAGGATCGCGCCGGAGTTGGTGCGAATGAAACGAACGCCGACGGATCAGCGATGTGAATCGATGATGCCCGTCCGATTCAAAAGTCTCATTGGACGTCAGAGTCCGAACGCGCGATCCTGTGGGCATGATCACGCAGCCCTACCACCTCTATGTCGAGCGTATCGCACCGGAAAAGAACATGGCGCGCTTCTATGCCCTCGCCGTTCAGCCGACATTGTTCGGAGAGGTGTCGCTTGTGCGCGCCTGGGGTCGGATTGGAACGCGCGGACAACAGATGGTGCATCTGTTCGACAATGAGAGCCAGGCCGTCGGCCTCTTCCTCGACGTCCTTCGCGAGAAACGCAAACGAGGTTATCGGCCAAAACGATCTGTGGACATCCAGCGGATCTGACCCTCGTCCCCATCGTCGCCGATGACAATCCGGTCATAAGCTGACACGGATTCTGTCTTTGTTAGACGAAATGAGGAATTCCATGACCACTACCAATGAAATCGCCGATAAGATTGCAGCCGACAACGGCCTGACGAAGGTTCAGGCCAAGGGTATCGTTGAAGCCGTATTCCAGGCCATCGCCGATGCCGCAGGCTCCGACGCGGAAACCTCGATCCCTGGCTTCGGCAAATTTAAGGTGAAAGCTTCACCGGAGCGCGAGGGTCGCAATCCTGCGACCGGAGAAAAGATGACAGTCGCTGCTTCGAAGAAGCTGACCTTCGCGCCTGCCAAGGCGCTCAAGGATGCACTGAACAAGTGATCCCTGACGTGCAGAGCCCCGCCTTGTAGGGCGGGGCATCCAGTCTCAGTCCCGGTTCGACCGGGACCAGATGAGGGAGAGGCCTTCCTCCCCTTCGACCTCGATCAGCGTCGCGTAGATCGGGGCCGGGAAGCTCGGGTCGTCGAGCTTGACCGAGAGGTAGTCGCGACCTTCGTTCGAGGTCTTCTTCCAGCCTGCGCCGAATTCTGTGGCTCCAGCGAGGATGCGGTAGTCCGGGCCTTTTTCGGAAGTGCGCTCGACAGTTCGGATAGTTGCCTTGACGTTGAGGTTGAGGGTCTTGATGGTACCGGAGAAGCCGTTGCCGGAAGCGGTGAAAGAGCCGATGGTTGCCATTGTCGTATTCCTTTTCGGTTGTTCGGGCCGCGTCCATCGCGGCCTCGATGGCAGTCGATTAGACCGGGGACGATCGGCCTGCATCCAAAGGACCGAAACGGAGTGGAGGACGGCCAGAGGAGAGGCTTTCTTGGTCATCGCGAGGAATGGACGCTCCAGCGGACAGGGGAAGAAAACGATCTGGCCGTTGCGGATGCCGATCGAGCCGAGCATTGCGAGGTGGTCTTTGGTCAGACAAGCCCCATCGAGACCGCAGTGGACGTGCCTGCTGGCCGATCAAGGGGTTCGGCAATGGCATCATCTGGTGGCGACCAATGGGAACGGGTGCATAGCGCCAATAGCCCGGATCGAATTGTCGGAGCCAACGACTGCATGTGGGACGTCGCTGGGAACGGAGTATTGTGCCTCCTCGCGCAGCGTAGCTGATAGCGGCCCAGACGCTGATGACCGTACCGAGGTTAGCTGCACCTTCTCGTCCGTAGCTTCCGCCAATTCCCAGCATCGCTCAGGTGGCCGCTTTGTTGTGTGGAGGTGAACGTCGACGTGCCATGCCAGGTTCGTGAGCAGTTGGAGCCTGCCCGCCCATCAAGGCTGCGCGCGCCTTATCCCCGCTCAGAGCTACGAACTTGGTAATGATTTTCCAAGTGCCGTGTTCGACATGAGGCCGAAAATAGACAGGCTATTCCCATTGTCAGCTGCGCATAGTTCGGGCTTGACCGAAGCATTACCACCCTGATCCGCGTCAAAGAGGATAAATACCATACCCAGCTCGAACCGAGACGATCATGACAGACCAAAACACGGATATCAGAATAGAGCTCGCGCTTATTCTTGCGCTCGCCACACTGTGGGGGGCGTCCTATACGTTCATTAAAATCGGCGTCGACACGATCCCGCCCGTGACGTTGATCGCCGCCCGCACATCGATAGCCGGTGCGATACTGCTTGCCGTCATCAAGGGACGCGGATTGGCGTTACCGAAAGGCCTTGCAACGCGGAGACGTTTCCTGTTTCAGGCATGCCTGAACAGCGTGATCCCCTTTACTCTGATCGCCTGGGCGGAACGCACCGTGGATGCCGGGCTAGCCGCTATCCTGAATTCTACCACGCCGATCTTCACGTCCTCTTGACTGTCCTCATCACACGCCATGAACCGGTGACCGGCCGCAAGGTGTTCGGCGTTGGCGCGGACATTGCTGGCACCTGCCTCATCATTGGCATCGAAGCATTTCGCGGGCTCGGGGAAGAACTACCGGCGCAAATTGCCATCGTGGCCGCTACGGTTTGCTATGGCGGCGCTGCCATCTTCGGTCGAGGTTTCAAAGGCCTTGATCCGATCATGCCGGCGGCGGGGTCGCTGATCTGCGGTGCGGTTATGCTATTCCCGCTCAGTCTTGCTGTCGATCATCCCTGGACATTGATGCCATCTCCGGCATCCATCCTAGCCCTGCTTTACCTATCGGTGTTTTCGACGGCCTTGGCGTTCGACATCTATTTCAGGCTGGTGCACACACTCGGCTCTGTCGGCACGACCGCCCAGGCCTACGTCCGCGTTCCGATCGGCGTTGGAATTGGGATCCTGTTTCTAGGTGAGACAATGACCTCTACCGCCTGGATAGGACTGGCCTGCGTCATCGTCGGAGTGGCCGCGATGACCATACCTCCCGGCCAGCGAGAGCTGGTCGGATAGAGAAGTATGGGCGCCTCCCGTAGCGGCACTAGTCTTGTGTTGAAGACGTTCGCTCGAGAGGCCCGCGCCAGTTGTACGGAGCACTTCAAACTGGGTGAGTGTGAGTGTGAAGCCGAAACCGACCGCCCGCCACCTGGTTCCACTGTTCAACTCTCATCTATCGACGCGTTTCAGGAAACCAGTGGCAGTGATAGAGTTCAGACGCTGCGCGTCGTCGCGCGCCAAAAAGTCTCAGGTGTCAGTGTAGACATCGTGTTTGACATCCAAGCCGGCCAGCTCCCCAGCAAGGATATTGACCGCAAAGGAATTTGCAATATCATCAGTGCAGCACGCTGAGTGTATGTTTGCCTGCAGGAAAGTTAGGCATACACGCGGCTCGACAAAAAATTTTTGATTTATGTTGTCCCATGGGTCAAATCGGCCGCCGGCTCTTGATCGGCGGCATTTCTTCAATGTCTCCCAAATTACTATGCTAAAGTGCTGCAAAAGCAGCTGGACATGCGGAGCGGACCGGTAGCGGGAAAAACTTAAACATAAAGCAATACCACTGACTCTGTTGACAGCAGCTGTTGTGCAGCCGAAAAGAATCTTACCCGCACATGGAGATAGCAATGGCCGACGAAACTGAAACAGGCGCGCAAATTGATGTTGTAGCACCAGAAGCTCCAACTGGGGTGCCTGCGTCTAAAAAACAGCGCGCGCCTCGTCGTTCGAAGGCCGAGATTGAAGCCGCCGCATCGGCAAAGACACCAAAGGCGCGCCAGAAGCGCATTGGCAAGGCTGAAGTCCTGCCAATAAGCGGGACGACGACCGTAGCTGCTGCCACGCAGAAAACAGTGGCCAAGGGTTCAACAAATGCCAAGCCTGCTAGTCAGCAGGCGACATCGCCGGCACCTCTCACCGCAAGTGATGAGATGGCTGATCTTCTTCAGCTTGAGGAGGAAAACAAGACGCTTCGTCAGGCTTTGGCCGAAAAGTTGCGCGCGGAAAATGCTGATCTGCGCAAACGCCTCGGCGTTTGATCTCGCTTCAACGTTGTTCGCCGCTCGCGCAATTGATCTTCGTTACCATCGAATAGCTTAGCTTTTGAAATATCCTGGCTCGGCTTCGAGCCGGGACGGAGCTGTCAGAATCGTCTCATCTCTGCCGCTCAGAAAGAAGTCCTATGAAACCACCTTGGAAATATCTAGCGCAGCTGCTGTCCCGGCAAAGATCCTCCGGGACAGCGGACGAAGCAAGCGCGCCTGACAGCGCTCGAAAGCTTGTCGAAATAGAACTGCGGCCAGCTACGACTATCTGCTCTCGTCCCAGAAGGCCAATGTTGGAACCGAGCAAGTGGACGAGCTCGAGCCTGAAAACCTCGCACCGGCACCAGCGTCTATCGAGAACGAAATGGTTCCCGAGACGCCCGATCTGCAATTGGACTACCCCGAAGCAGCTAAGGCCGAGGTGACAAAGGAGAAAGCGCAGTCCAACTCCGATCTGTTAGAGGAGCGGCTAGAGGTAGAGGCTGCTGTTCAGTTGCCGAAGCTTCGGCAGGCGAGGTTGAAGACCGCAAAGAAAGTCGGCGTCGGCTTGGCAGACGAAATTCCTGGCGCCGTCGCGGACTTGTCGGTTCCTGCCGCATCTTCCACCGCGGACCCTTTTTTTGAGACCCCGACAAGCCTGGATGAAGACATCAAACACCTCAAGGATCTGCTGGCGCAAAAGCTACGTATTCAAAATGCCCAGCTCAGAGAAATGCTCAAGCGCTTCGAACGCTCCTGAGTACGTAGACCACAATCAGAGAAAAATATGAGAACACAGCAGCGCAGTTTCGTCGTCGAAATCAAATCGGCACGCCGGCGACTAAAAACACAGCCGAAATCCATCTGGGGCAACACCGATTTCGCGGCTCTGGTGAGAGATACCGAGGCAACCCTTCCGTTTATGCACAACGCCGACTCGGAAATCTTAGTCAGTCGTGAAAACGTGCCAAACGGCCTGGAAGAGAATACCGAAGTTGCCGATGTCAGCGAGGCCGATGGAGAAATGCCTCGCGCGATGCCGCCAGTTAATTCCGACAGGATTGAGCCAAATCAGCACGATGCGGTTTCCAGTGATAGTCAGGTAGTGAAGGCGCCGGCCAGTGAGCCGACACGCCAGACAGTAAAGGCGCTTAAGCGTCTTTACACACGTCGCAGGTCCATTGCCGAGGACGTCATTGCAGCGCCCTCTGTCGTGATGGCGGTCGACGTAATCGGGACCCGCTCCGATAACTTGGCATTGCTCTCTGCCGAAAACCTCCGCCTGAAGAGGCTCCTTGCGGAACGCCTGCGGCATCAGAATGCACAGCTTAGGAAAATGCTGGAGCGTTTTGGAATAACCTCACGTGCAAATTGAAGCCGTGTCGCAGTGCAGCCTCTTGTTTGACGCATTGGGGAAAGGGTCTTCAAGCGCCCGCCGCTCAGACAGGGCTCGAACCATGACTGCGCCGGCTCGGGAACTAACAGATACCGACGGTCACTTCAGAGCGACCGCCAATATTGCCTGCGCTTGGCCACCAAAGCAGGTTTCAGGGGGAATGAATGCCGTATTTCCTGGTCTCTTACTCCGCGCTGGTCGAGGCTGATGACGAAACAACAGCTGCCGCAAAAGTCTATGGAGAAATTTGCGATGAAGAACACGTAACCTTCAGTGTCACGGCCGATGAGAACGTCTCGACAAAAATATCGTTCAACACGCGCACGAGCACCTAAGTCGATGCCCGAGGCGCCTTCTGCGAACTCACTAAAATCTAGCAACGCGGGGCTAGCCAAGGCAGTGGTCGCGGGTGCCTCAGCTGCAAGAGGTATAAGCTGCAGGAAATCATACGGCGTTACGATGTTGCACGCCTATTACGTGAGCGCGAAGGGAGCGGATATTAAGATCGTCGTGCTTTTGCACATCTCGATGCACTGCCTATTTCGTCACTTTCGTGATAGCTGAAGCCCAGGGACCAACCTCGCATCACAACCGCGAAAAAGTCTCCGGCGATCCACTGACGAAGACGGAGACATTGGGCAAGCGCTGTCATGTGTCCAAGGTGAGCGCTTTGCTGCCGAATGCGGCAGCTTGTCGGTGGAAAGCAACGATGTGGATGGACTGGCCGCGCTTATGGTAGTGTTGAGTCATGTTCAAACTGAACGCTGATCTCAAGGTCTACCTGCATCGCGAACCGATCGACTTCCGGGCGGGCATCAACAGCCTTGCGGTCTTGGTCCAGGAGTCGATGGAGCTTGACCCTTTTCCGCCTGCGGTCTTTGCCTTTTGCAATCGCCGTTACGAAAGCCCCTGCCAGGCAGCATCGCCACTGCTTCGACATTGGCCTTCGCCCTGGTCCACAAATACGTCGGGTCGTCGCCGAAGCTCGCATCCTTGGCGTACATCCGCTTCCTGTTGAGCGCGTTGGCGACCGAGCACCAATGCGCGGTATCGCCCTTCGTCGGCGTGTGCGCCTTCCAGACCTCCTTTTGCTCATCTAGCGAGGCGGCGGCGATCGTCCGCCATGTCGCCTCTGGCCATCTGGTCGAGCATCGCCGGCAGAACATTGGCGACCCTGCAAATCAGCTTTCGCAAGGAGTTGGGAATTACACCAGTGCAATGGATTTTAGATAAGCGTTTGGCGGCAGCCCACTCTGACCTTTTGTCGTCATGGGAAGAGCGCATCTCGATAGCATCGATTGAGCGTCGATGGGGATTTGTTCATCTGCCGAGTTCGGCCCAGATATCACCAGCGATACGGTACCACGGCGACGGCGACGGCGACGGCGACCAGAAGGATCCGACTTGTACCAGGTGAGGCCTGATAGGCTCCCGCAGTTTTTCAACAGAAAAATTACGCTATTCGGTAGCCGGCATGATGTCAGAATCAACGCCGGAATTTTTGCCAATTTTCGTATACAGCCATATCGAGGCGTCCATCGATTATCCCGAAAGTGAAGCGGCTATCAGTTTTGCGCAACAATATTTCCGCAAACGTCGTAACAATCTCAATTCCAATTAAAGTAAATATTTCTTTTAGAATTTTCTCGAATTGTCATAGCACTGGCCGGTGGCTAGCGTTTGTGATCGAGCATTTTTACCAATTCGCTTACACCTGAGGGGCCCGTCGACAGGTTTCAAGTGCAAGCAATACGGCGCACCGAGTTACTACGGCAATGTATGATAGCCGAAGAACTGGTGTGAGTCCAATGCGACGTTTCTGAGATCGTCTATGACGAAGATGGATTCGTCTTCCGGAGCCTTCGGCAAAATGACTTTGCTTCCCGGCATATTTTTCGTCCCATCACCTTGGGAATACCCATGCAAGGAGCAACCAACCCATGTCCCGCCCAAAAATCAAGACTGCTTTGATTGGCATTTTCGTTTTCGTCGGTCTGATCGTCGGCAGCTTCGCTGCCTATTCTGTCAACAGGCTGAGTGTCATTAATGGAAATGTCAGCGATCTGGCTATCAACCGCATGGCGGGCGTCAAGACGGCGAAAGACATTGCGGGTGCGATCGCCGGGCTTCGTGTCGCATTCCGCGACCATATCCTTCAGGATGGAAAGGCGGAAACAAAGGCTACGGAAGATCGGATCGAAGCAGGCAAGACCGCCTTTCTCGAACGTGTTGCTGCCTACGAGAAACTTGATGCTCAAAAAGCAAATAGCGCCATAATTGACCAGCTTCGTGTCGACTTCACCGGTTACACGGCGCAGGTGGAAAAACTCCTCGCTCTCCCGCGGAGCGGCGACAATGCGGGTGCCGTCAAGGTTCTCTATTCGGATGTCACGCCAGTGGGCAGCAAATTGATTGCCACTGCCGATAAACTGGTTGCGATCAACGAGAAGGCTGCCGAAGATACTTATAACAGCAGCCAATCAGTCTACGCCACGTCCCTGTACATCACCTTTCTCTCAATCGCGCTGTGTGCGACTGTGATTGGCCTTTCCATCTGGTTTGCACTATCCGGGATTGCGGGTCCGATCCAGACGATCACCGCATCGATGAAGAAGCTTGCCGAAGGCGATAGCACCACTGCCATTCCCTATGACGGCCGTGCCGACGAGATCGGCGAGATGGCTGCAGCGGTCGAGGTCTTCCGCACCAATGCCGTTGCCAATCTGCGTCTCGAACAGGAGGCCGCCGCCAACCGCAGCCTGACAGAAGAACAGCGCCAGCAGAAAGCCGCGGCCGACCGCGCCCGTGCGGAAGAGATGGCGGAGGCAACGGCGGGTCTTGGCGAAGGCCTGAAGCATCTGGCCGGCGGCGACCTGACCTTCCAGCTTGCCGATCCGTTCGCGCCCGATTTCGAGACCCTGCGCGCCGACTTCAACGCCGCCGTCTCCCAACTGTCGGAAACACTGCGTGCGGTCGCCGAGGCCACCAGTGGCATCGACACCGGCAGCAAGGAAGTCAGCGCCAGCGCCGACGATCTGTCCAAGCGTACCGAGCAGCAGGCAGCGGCGCTGGAAGAGACGGCAGCCGCCCTCGACCAGATTACGGTGAATGTCGCCAACTCGTCCAAGCGCGCCGAGGAGGCCCGCAAGGTCGCGGTTCAGGCCAACGAGAGTGCCGCCCAGTCGGGCCGCGTCGTTGCCAATGCCGTCGATGCCATGCAGAAGATCGAGGCCTCTTCCAACCAGGTCTCCAACATCATCGGCGTCATCGACGAGATCGCCTTCCAGACCAACCTCCTGGCGCTGAATGCCGGGGTAGAGGCGGCTCGCGCCGGTGATGCCGGCAAAGGCTTTGCCGTCGTCGCCCAGGAAGTGCGCGAACTGGCCCAGCGTTCCGCTCAAGCCGCCAAGGAGATCAAGGACCTGATCCGCAACTCCTCCGTCGAGGTGCAGAACGGCGTCAAGCTGGTCAGCGACACCGGCGAGGCGCTCAAGACTATCGAGGGTTATATCGTCACCGTCAACCAGCACATGGACTCGATCGCCACATCGGCCAAGGAACAGTCGGTGGGTCTCGCCGAGGTCAACACGGCCGTCAACCAGATGGACCAGGTGACCCAGCAGAACGCGGCGATGGTCGAGGAGACGAGTGCGGCCGGCGCCACCCTTGCCAGCGAGAGCGGCAAGCTGCGCGACCTGATCTCGCAGTTCCAACTCGGCGCCACCTTGCGCCAGACCGCATCGGCAATGGCAGCGGGGGCAACCCACCGCCCGGTCGCCTCACCGGTCAGAAAGCTGGCGGGCAAGGTTGCAAGGGCCTTCTCCGGCAATGCCGCCGTCAAGGAAGGATAGGAGGACTTCTGATGAACGCTCCCCATCACGCCAGCAATGGCTCCTCCGCCAGCAAGTCCGGCGACACGCTCGAGATTATCGCCTTCCGCCTTCACGATCAGGAGTTCTGCGTGCGCACGACGACCATCCGCGAGATTCGCGGATGGGGGCCGGCCACCCCCATCCCGCATGCCCCCGCCGACGTTGTCGGGGTCATGAACCTGCGCGGCAGCGTCATTCCGATCATTGACCTCGCCAACAAGCTCGGCATGAAAAGCACGGTCCCGAACGAACGCAGCGCCATCGTCGTCGCCGAGGTTCATGGCATGGCCATGGGCCTGGTGGTCGACCGGGTCTCCGACATTCTGACCATCCCGGCCAGCCTGCTGCAACCGGTGCCCGAAATCAGCATGTCTTCTGGCATGCGCTATGCCGACGGCATCATCGCTCAACCCGATGGAATGATCTGCTTCCTCAATCTCGAACGCATGTTCGAAAGGTCGGAAACAACGAGGATGGTGGCGGCGTAAGTCACGCGAGCGATCCAAGGAAAGAGGGAAGATGGCTGTGAACTCCCACTGGAACAGATCCGCAATGCCCGGAATATCGCTGCAAGGTCTGCATCGCCAAAAGATACGGGGCGTCCTGGGCCTTGATCAGGCACGGCGCTCGACCTGACAATGCAGACGCCGGTCATGCCGAAAGGGAATTCCAGGGGTTTTTCGACACCGCGTAAGCCCCGGACAAGTTCTACAGCGCAGCCTTTGCGCACGCTTTCAGTTTCTGCCTTGGAAGCAGGCGAGCGCCCCGCTCGCGCAATCGACTTGCCGTCTGCGTATAAAGCGCAGACGGTCATTTTTGCATCCGACATCGCCGGGCACGATCACGCATCATGCTTGAATAGGCTCGGCCGTCCTATCCACCTCAATCCTCCGATTCATGACGAACTCACGAGCGACCATGCACCAGACCAGAACCAGACGGCCCTTCATCGTTGAAATCAAATCCTCCCGCCGCACCGCACGCAGACAAGAAATGGCCTCCATCTGGAACGGTGTCGATATCACCGCGATTGACCAGGCCGTCATTGGCGAAATGACCGATAATGAAATGGTCGTTGCCACAGCGGCTGTGGGAATAGATCAGGGCAACCGCTGAAGCCAGCGGGACGACAGAAACTGGTACTTACAGTGCCGGCACTTTGCCAGTACGGCTCTCCGATTTCCCCGGCACCCGACGAAAGTGCGTTGATTACCGACTTGTGCTACGGAGATCGTAATCAGAATGGCGCCTGTCAGGCACATAGGCGAATACGAAGCCGATATCGCGTTGTCGAGCGCCCTTCGACGCGCGCGCCGTCAAAAGCTCAGGCTGTAGAAAAAATGCTTGAGAAGTTGGCGGTCGAACTGCCCTTCCTGGCGAAGCATGATTGTCGCCGCATCTTTCGGAGACCATGCCTTTTTGTAAGCTCGCTTCGACGTGAGGGCATCATAAACGTCGCAGATCGTGGAAATTCGCACTGGCATGCTGATCTGATCTCCACGCAAACCTTTTGGATAGCCCTTGCCATCCATCCGTTCATGGTGATGGAGACAAATGTCGAGCACCACGTCAGGCACATCGCCTTGTGCGGCCAACAGGTCTTAACCGTCCAGCGGGTGATTGCGGACCAGTCCCATTTCGTGCGCGTCGAGCGGGCCGGCCTTGTTCAAGATGTCGAGTGATAACTTCATTTTTCCGATGTCGTGAAGCATCCCTCCCATTCCCAGATCGAGAGCGGCGCGCTCGTCAAGATGGATTGAGCGCCCGAGATGAACCATGAGGGCGGTGACGGCCACCGAATGCAGAAATGTATGCTCGTCTTTCGTTTTCAGCCGCGTGATTTCTATCAATGCCCTGGAATTGTCTTTCATGCATGTGGAGATGTGCATCACGGCTTGCGTCGCATTCGCCACGGAAACGGCGCCGCCCATTCTGGCGTCGTCGAACATTTCCTTGATGAGGGTGCGGGAGTGTTCGATCGTCCGCAGTGCGCGTTTCAGGTGGGCATCCTGATGGCGCGTCGCAGTTTTGTTCGACGCGTCTGCGACGATGGCATCCGCGCCTTTCTCCGTATTGATGATGACCGCGTTCACCCCGCTGACCTTGAGCGCCTGGACATCCTTGGGGCGTTCGAGAAGAAGCCGGCTGTGCCAAAAAGGTTGATCCGTCCAGGTTCCCTCGACCGCTTCGATGAACATTCCCAATCGGACATGTTCCGGCTTGATGCGCTTAAGCACTCTTTTACAGTCTCCTGGTTGGTTCGTGTCGAACATCGGTCTCAGAGATTTTTACGCCGGTTGAGCTGGCGCCAGATACATGCGCCTTGAACGCGCCGCTATCGGTATCCCGTTTGCTTGAGTCCATCACAGACGTCTTGATCAAAATCGGATCACTATAGGCCATGTTCTGCATTATCCCCTTGGCCAGGCTAATGGTTGTTTGACCATCGAGGCTAAGTCCGAAACAGACACCCCCATTTTCCAAAGCTTTGCAGACTGCTTCCATAGGCTGAAGCTTCATCGACTTGCCGGTGTCACGTTCCAGTCGCTGGATCGTCGATACCGAAACCTCGGCTCTGGCTGCCAGATCCTCTATACTCCAGTCCAACAGTGCCCGTGCTGCGCGAATATGAGCAACATTCAATGTTCGGGATCGGTGGTAACCTCGGTCCTGGTCACTCCAATTGAAAGCTGCCATTCCAATCAGCACGCCGATCCACTCACGGATGGCTCCATCCGTATTATAGACGGGTGCGCCACGAGCCAGATACTGTCGATAGATACCGTCCGCACCTCGGACACGAAGATCCATGGCATAGGGATGGCCGGTCTTGATGCACTCTGCCCAGTGTGAACGTGCTGCTGCGCGCTCGTCGGGGTGGATCGCCTCCAGCCAGCCCCATTCGTCAGCCTCGGCGAAAGTCTGCCCGGAAAGCTCTTCCCAATGGAGCAGAGAAATGATCTTGCCGTTTGGCAGCATGCGCCATTTGACCCCAGCAATCGCCAAGCTGAGGCTTCGATAGCTATGCCACCCTTCCTCGACGGATCTCCGCGCTTCATGCTGCCCGGTGACATCCACGATCAGCCCGAGGGCGCGTGTGGGGGTGCATTATGCGTCAACGAGGACCTCGGCCTTGTTCTGGATCCAGCGCAGGGTTTTATCGGGGCGGATAATTCTGAATTCTCTATTGATCGCCTGGCCAGACTGAACGGTCGCCTGCATATCGGAATTGGCCGCCCGATCATCGGGATGCACAATCTTTATCAAGTCGACGAAATCCAGCGCGACCGATGGCTGCAGTCCCAACAATCGGTACAGTCCGAACGAGCCGGTGATTTGCCCGGTTTCGAAATCCCAGGACCAGAAACCGACCTGGCCCTGGTCTTCCACCAGCTTCAGGAAATGTCGCGAAGAAATGCCAGAGATCCGGCGGGCGCCTACAGATCCTTCTTCATCTGTCTGGCTGGCTGAGCAACACTGCATAAGGCTCGTCGTCGGCATGACATCCTGTCCTTCTGATCGCGTTTCGCTGGAAGGCCGGAAGTTGAACGATTTCCGGTCATGTTCTGCCGGAACACCATTGTGCGCTCTGGAAATTGACCGTTTTACATCTCTAAAACAGTGATAGAGACTTACCACATAAACCTATGATTATCCCAAATAAAATGTCGATAGGCCACTATGACGGTGAATTCGGTGTGGCAAACATGATGTGATGCCCCTGAACATCGTGATCTCAGAATAATTGGGTTGTCGGACGACCGCTCATTCTGCGGAAATGCAGGCCGCCATCCAGCCCATGGGATCGTTCAGGGGCCTACTCGACCAGAAGGGTGGGTGGAGGGGCACGAGAGGCGGGCCAGAGCGCCTCTCGACTGGTTAAGGGCGGGGGTCGATCCCGGCCGAACCAGCCTGCCGCCGCCGTCACCCGCGCCGACAGAAAAACCCGCAGCACGGGGCTGCGGGTCAAATTGACTGGGAGGTGGGCCTGAGGCCCAATCGGATATTCCGCCTCAATTCATACGGCGTCAATCTCCCGATCCTCGTCTGTTATGCGCCGCGTCGTCCTATCGTTCCACCGGCTCGACATCACGCAACTCGACAAGCAAGATCTTTTCGCTGCGCTCCTGTCCGACCAGATCGAGGTTGATATAGATATGGTCGGCAAAGACGGGGCTGCGTAGTCTCCAAACGACGCCCTGACGGCCCGCTCGACGCTCTGTACTTCCGTCAATGGAGACGAGTGCGCTGACGATCCGGATGCGCTGGCCGATCCGCAACCAGTTCGCTGCATTGGCGATCACCCCTGCCTTTTCCGTGTCGGCGAGCGTCATTCGCGTCGTGCAAGCCCATGGAGTGTGTGGACCGTCGGCAAGGCGCTGCGTTTACTGTTCAAATGTCAGATCGTGAAACCGTTCGATCTCATAATCCAACGTCATGTGTTGCGGCGACGGCGGTAAGCGGTTTCGATGGAAATGCTCGATCGCGGGGGCGCCGAATAGATCGGGCTGGATCCCGGCGAGACGCCGCTCGTATTGCGCGTGGCGATATTCGGCGCGTCAGCGCGCATCGGTGCCCGGTGCTAACAGTTCGATATTATTGAGCGCTCTGGTGAATGAACAATGGCGCTGTCCGACCTCGAAACCTCGGACCATGTCGCCCCTATAACAGCAATCAGCGCCTCAGCATCATAAGGCTTTCCCAGAATTCCAGATGCGGCCTCATTCTTGACGCTTGGGGTGTCACCCGTCGCAAACACGATTGCGGCCGATGGGCGCAACGCACGCGCACGACCTGCCAGTTCTTGACCGGAGGCACCCGGTAGATTGACATCGGTGACGAGCACATCGAACGGCACAGTTTCGAGCGCCGCCATAGCTTCTTCAGCACTGGCCGCTTCAACGACGATATAGCCGGCATCCTGCAAGATCTCCGCGGTGTTCATGCGGATCAGCGCGTCATCCTCGACCAGCAGAACCGTAAGCTGCGAAGTGACCAGCGGTTCAGCCAAGGTGACGACCTGAGTGGGCTGTGTTTGCGTGGTTGGTAAGATCTCTGCCCCCGTTGGCACAGCCCGCTGCTTGCCATTCCCCAGCAGCATACGGAATTTTCGCGCCAGTGCCTCACGCGTGTAAGGTTTTGACAGCAGCTCAACGCCAGCATCTAGCTTCCCACCATGAACGATAGAGTTCTCCGTATAACCAGACGTGAACAGAACGGCGATGTTGGGCAGCCGCTCGCGTGCTTTGCGGGCCAGCTCCGGGCTTTTCAGTTTTCCGGGCATGACGACGTCGGTAAACAACATGTCGATTGGAATGCCACTTTCGATGACGTTGAGAGCACTTGACGCATCGACCGATTTCAAGACTCGGTAGCCGAGGTCAGATAGCATCGCGACGACCGTTTCGCGGACCGCGTCGTCGTCCTCGACCACAAGAACGGTTTCTGTACCGCCTAAGATCGGCCCGGTATCGACGGCGACCTCGACGTCTTCGGACTGCAAGGCGCGCGGCAGGTACAGCTTGATCGTTGTGCCCTCGCCCACCTCAGAATAGATTTTGACGTGGCCCCCCGACTGCTTGACGAAACCGTAGACCATCGACAGGCCAAGACCGGAACCTTTGCCTTCGGCCTTGGTCGAGAAGAATGGTTCGAACACCTTTTCAATGATGTCGGGTGACATGCCGGAGCCCGTATCGCTGACCGCCAACAGGACATACTGACCCGGCGTGACCTCGTCATGCGCCAGCGCGTAGGCGTCGTCCAAATGCGCGTTGGCCAGCTCGATAGTCAACTTGCCTTGTCCGTTCATGGCATCGCGGGCATTGATTGCAAGATTAAGCAATGCATTCTCGACCTGTGCAGGATCGATAAATGTGTTCCACAGACCTCCGGTGACAACCGTTTCCACTTCGATCGCCTCGCCGATCGCCCGGCGCAGCATGTCGTCCATGCCGCGCACAAACCGGCTGACATTGACAACCTGGGGCTCAAGTGCCTGGCGCCGACCAAAAGCCAAGAGTTGGCTAGCCAATTTTGAACCGCGCAAAACGCCGGCCATTGCATTGGCAACCCGGGTTTCGGCGCGCTGATTGCCGGCAATATCCTTGCCAAGCAGCTGAAGATTGCCTGAAACGACCTGAAGCAGGTTGTTGAAGTCATGGGCGACGCCGCCGGTCAGTTTTCCGACAGTCTCCATCTTCTGCGACTGGGCCAATTTGGCTTCTGCCTGACGCCGCTCGTCAATTTCGGCAATGACCCGAGCTTCAAGATTTTCATTGACGTGGCGCAGCTGTTCTTCTGCCCTCTCGCGATGACGCACCTGACGCGCAAGAGCTTCCGCCTGCTCGCGTAAGGCGGCTTCAGCCGCGCGCTGATGGGTGATGTCGGTATGTACGCCGACCCACTCGATGATTTCGCCAGCTGTATCCAGAATGGGCAGGCCTCGGATAGCATATTGCCGCCAGGCACCATCGTGACGCTTCACACGGTGCTCATGGATGAACATGCTTTTCGCTGCAACGGCTGCCTGCCAGGCTTCAACCGTGGCGGCTACGTCGTCCGGATGCACCGCGCTCGACCAGCCGAAGCCCTGATATTCTTCTGGCGTCTGGCCTGTCAGTGTAGCCCAACCACGCTGTTCGCCGACCATCTTGCCGTCGGCGCTATTGGTCCACAACACGCCGTGGACAGCATCCATAGCGGTCCGAAACCTGCTATTACTGATCGCCAGGGCCGCTTCACGCTGCGCACGTTCCTCTACGTCGATGCCGAGAATATTGACGCCCGGAACCGAACCATCTGGATCGATGTGAGGCACGTACCTGAACTCGATCCGACGTAAGCCACCATCTTGGTGCGGTAGCTCAGTTTCAGAAACAATCGCGTCCCCGGCGAGAGCCCGCACAATAGAGTCCTTGCGTTCTTCATAAGCAATCTGGCCGATGACATCACGCACATGGTGACCGATCATGGTCTCTGGTTCAGCGCCGAACCAGTCTCGGTAGGCGCCATTGGCAAAGCGATAGACGTGATCCCGATCAACATAGGAGATCAGCATCGGCACGGCATCTGTCACCCTGCGCAATTCTGCTTCGCGCTCGGCAAGCCGAGCTTCAGCCAACACGCGGGCGCTGGTGTCAACGATAGTGCACATTACACCACCGACATCGCCATCGCCGTCGTAGACCGGCGTGTAGAAGAGATCGAGGTAAAGGGTTTCCGGCCCATGAGCCCGGTTGAAAACGATGGGCTGGTCCCGGTGGGAAACCGTTTCGCCTCGCAAACCGGCTTCAAGGATCGGGCGATTCCAATCCCAGACTTCCGGGAATGCCGCGGAAACAGGGGTTCCCAGTGCCATCGGATGGCGCTCGCCGGCAATTTCGCGATAGGCATCGTTGTAGATCATGACATTGTGCGGACCCCACATCAGCACCTTGGCAACTGGCGAATTGACAATATTAGCAACCGTCGCCCGCATCTCGACGCTCCATCCTTCGATGGGGCCGGCCAGGCTTTTGTGCCAGTCTTTAGAACGTACCAGTTCGCCGCATTCACCGCCGCCTTTCGGCCAGGTCTTTCCGACCGGAAGTGGCGCTTTAAAGCCGCCACCGCGCAAGCTGCACAAAGCAGCGCGGACAACCTCGCTGGCATTGGCGTAGTCGCCGGTTGCCAGGCTGTCGTTGATGAAACCCTCCAGTTCGGGGGTCAGCGAAACATTGCGGGATTGACGTTGGGCCATACTGTCCTTTGACAGTCGGAAATGGCTGTGTCAACAAATGCCATCGTCAGGTAGAGGCTACAAATAGATATCGCTCCGTCGGGCCGGCTGAATGTAACACATGAGAGACAATTAGGTAGGCCGCCTATAATTCATCTTTTCAATTGCGATGCTTCACAATGATCTCGCAGAACTTGGTGAACAAGGTCGGCTGAAAATGGCTCGGCGATGAATCTCGCATTTTCTGGAATATCATTTGGCCCTGGCCTTGCGGCTCCCGACGCCACGATGACGCAGATATGCGGCCAACGCTCTGCTACAAGCATTGCCAGCTGGAACCCGTCCAGGTCGCCCGGCATTTGCACGTCGGTGAACAGGAGCTGAAGCGAGGAATGTTTCTGCAGGAACTCGAAAGCCTGATCCGCCGTCCTTGCCTCAACTACCGCATAACCTTCGTCGGAGATCATGTCTGCCGTATCCATTAGTATCAAAGGCTCATCGTCAACAACGAGCGCGATCGGTTCTCTGAGACTGGCAAAATTTGCGGTTTCCATAGCTTTCAAAGTTACACGAGCGCTCATTGTTCCAGGATGCCCTCGGATACTGGAAATTAATCGACTTCAATCATCCCGTAGAGGCGTAACGAAAAAGCCCGATGTTCCGACCGAGCTTCTGGAGCGTTCTTGATTAGTGTGCCGCGACAAGCTTCATCACATGCATCTTGTGCATCTCGAGCTTGGGAAGCGTCTTGGCCGCGAACTCCTCGACCGCCGGATCGTCGCCCCCCTTGGCATAGGTCGCAAACAGGGTCACGGCTTCCATATGGGCTGTCGTCTGCATTTCAATATAGAGTGGCTGGAAGTCCTGGGCGGATGCACCCTTCAGAGTATCTAGCATCGCCGCATGTTTCGGCGACAGCATTGGTGCTTCGTCTCCGAGTTTAGCGGCTTTCTTCAGTTCCTCTGCCGCCATCGTATGATCCCTGATCATCGCTGCCGCGAACTCCTTAACGTCGGCATCCTTGGCTTTCTGCTCAGCAAGCTTGCTGGACTCGATCTCGAATGCGTTCGAGCTTGTGACAACCTTGACGAAAGACGCCTTGTCGACATTCATGGCCGCTGCCGCCTTGTCCGCACTTTCAGGCATAGCCGCGATTGCTGTGGTGGACATCATAAGCGAGAGCGATAAGAGCGTGGCGGAAATTGTTCTGTTCATCTTGGCTTTCCTTACTTGGCTTTGGCGAAGGCTGCGGTGAGATCGGCGACAGCGAGGTCAAGCGCTTGCTTGGCTTCGGGTACCACCTTGACCATGCCGAAGAACTCATGTGTCACGCCCGGGAATGTCTTTGCGTCGACAGCAACCCCCGCCTCCTTCAGCTTGGCAGCATAGGCCTCACCTTCAGAACGCAAGGGATCGATCTGGGCGGTGATGACGGTCGCTGGAGCCACACCTGCAAGATCATTCCGGCCGATCAGATTCAGGCGCTTGTCGGAGGTTTCATCCATCGAACTGAAAGTGTTCTTCACAAACCATTCCATGTCAGCCTTACCGAGTGGCTTGGCGTTCGCATTCTCGTTGTAGGACGCCGTGTTCATGTCGTTACCGGCCACCGGATAGACCAGAAGTTGGTAAACGGGCTGCTTGTTCTTCATCTCTTTGGCCATCAGAGCAACATTGGCTGCCAAATTGCCGCCGGCGCTTTCGCCAGCGACTGCAATCTTGTCGGAATTGCCATTCAGCTCGTGGATGGTCTCGACAACCCACTTGTAGGCGGACCAGGCGTCTTCATGGGCTGCAGGAAATTTGTGCTCAGGCGCATGACGATATTCGACTGAAACCACGATCGCATTGGTGCCCAGTGCCAGCGCACGGGGTGCGCCGTCGTAGACGTTGATGTCGGCAACTACCCAGCCACCGCCGTGGTAGTAGACGACGACCGGGAACGGTCCCTTACCGCCGGGAATGTATACCCGTGCAGCAACGCCGCCTTCCGCCGTTGGAATGGTGACGTCCTTGGTCGTCACTTGCGCTTCTGGATTGGACGACAAGCGTTTGTCCCACTGGACGGCGTGGGCAGCGTCCGCCGGTGAAGCCTGGGTGCGGGCTTCGGGAACAGTCAGGGTGGAAAACGGCTTGGCGCCCAGAGCCGCAAGCTTATCGAGGACCGCCTGCATTTCGGCGGTGGGTTTTGCCATCTCCTGGGCGAGCAACGGGGTGGCGGTTGCCATGGGCGCGAGAAGTGCCAGTGCGATGGGCAAGGATCGGCTAAGTTTTCTGATGGTCATTGTCGGGCTCCGGTTTCGGTGTGTCTGAAACAAGGAGCGTAAGACTTCGTTCCGTAACGGATAGTTTAACAGGCTGCGGAAAAAGGCGCTTGCTGCGAGCCTACTGCCGTGATTCCATTGCTGAGTGATTGGTCGGCGGGAGCATGACATGCGCGGCAGTGATAACCAGACGGCGGGACTGTTTTCTTATGTGAGCTGCGAAGCCCGCGTTCCGACAAACCATCCGCTGCGGCCGATCCGTGCCATTGTAGATGAAGCGCTGGAAGTTCTGTCGCCAGATTTTGAGGCGATGTATTCAGCGATCGGCCGCCCTTCGATCCCGCCGGAGAAGCTGCTGCGTGCACTGTTGTTGCAGGCCTTCTACACGATCCGCTCGGAGCGTCAGCTCATGGAGCAGATGGATTACAATCTGCTGTTTCGATGGTTCGTCGGCTTGTCGATGGACGCGCCGATCTGGGACGTCACGGTGTTTACCAAGAACCGTGAGCGGCTTCTGGCGGGCGACATCGCCGCCAAGTTTCTGGCCGCATTGCTGGGCCAGCCGCGGGTGAAGGCGCTGCTGTCGGACGAGCACTTCTCGGTAGACGGCACCTTGATCGAAGCCTGGGCGAGCATGAAGAGCTTCAAGCCTAAGGACGACATAGATGGTGGCGACACCGACGACAGCGGCTCTGGCGCTGAAGGCAAACAGCCGCCAAAGGCTGTGGGACGCAACTCCGAGCGCGATTTCCACGGCGAGAAGCGAAGTAACGCTACCCACGCGTCGACCACCGACCCGGATGCCAGGCTTTACAAGAAGGCCCGTGGCCAGGCGGCCAAGCTTTGCCACATGGGTCACGTCATCATGGAAAACCGCAACGGCCTGGTTGTCGATGCCACGCTGACCCATGCGAGTGGAACAGCAGAACGCGAGGCAGCTCTGGATATGGTGGGCCGCATGGATGGTCGTCATCGCATCACATTGGCCGCAGACAAAGCTTACGACACGGCCGACTTCGTGGCCGCCTTGCGGGACGCAAAGGTGACCCCACACGTCGCCCAGAACACAACAAACCGACGGTCGGCCATCGACGGTCGCACCACCCATCACCTCGGTTACGCCGTCAGTCAGCGCATTCGCAAGCGCATCGAGGAAGTGTTCGGTTGGGCCAAGACCAGCGGCGGAATGCGCAAGACCCGCCATCGCGGAAAGGATCGCGTCGGCTGGATGTTAACCCTGACAGCCACCGCTTATAATCTGGTGAGGCTTCCAAAGCTGCTGACGACGGCATAATCGCGCCCGTAATCCGCCGAAAGACGGCGGATTACGACAAAATGGGCCGACAAGGCCGCTGAAAAAGCCTCATCACAGCCCGCCTTCGAGCCGTCTAGCCAGGATCGGCGGAAAAATCGGCGCTATTTCCGCGACCTGTTAAAGGAAAACATCCTAAAATCTGAAACTAAACCAACAAGTTCTCCGTAAAGGAGCCGCCGAAAACCCGCAAATCAAGGGCTAAGACAATTGCGGGATCAGTGACGGCTCGATTGCCGAGACACAGGAAATCCTCCACTTCTGTGCGAGCACGGAATCTCGTCCGAAGTTCAGGTGATGCCGATCCAGCAGATCAACGAAGCCCAAAAGTAGGTTACGATGGTTTAGACGGATCCAAGGAAGAAGTCGAACACCGGTTCAGCCTGCCCCTGTTCATCCACGTGCAGGACCGGCATGTCATCCGCTGTTGCTTCGGCGAGTTCCGCGAGCGACGTTGGCGACATTCCCAGTGCAAATGAAAAAACTTGCGGTGAAACCGTCGTCAGACCTCGCAACAGTGCGCCAGCACGACCGGCGTGGCGACCGGCTGCAGCGTGTTTACGTTCCCGGATTTTAACGCCCGAGGCTGAGAGCAAAATCAACGCCTTGAGAAAATCGCGTAATGGGCTTCCCCTCGCCGCTACCTGCCACAGCCCTTCCCAAGCCTCATGAGCTTCCCAATAGTACCCATGATTGAAAAGATCTTTTCCCCAAGCGAATTCCTCGGATTCGAGCGAGGCGATAACCCGGACAGGCTGGACCGAGTAGCTATGTCCCGCAGGGTGGCGAACAGGATGCGGGCCACGGCCCGGCAAATAAGCGTAGCTTGGTAAAGGCCGGTGGGCGAGTAAACGAGGGCGTGCCATCAATCCAACGTTCCTGATGCAGCTTCCAGAGTGCCTATGCCATACCACAAACGATCCGAAGCGCCGAGCAGTGATGCTGGCGTTCATTGGCCTCGAGCGGTGTCCATGCGGGGCGTTGATGTGGTTTCTCTTTGGGGCACCGGTATCATAGGCCTAACTTCGCCCCCTCGGCATCGTCGTGAACAGCGCTGAAAACCAGAGGGTAACCCACGCCTTGATGCGATCCGAACTCTACCACTCACCCTGTGAGACGTTTTCCAAGCAATACGATGGAGTTGGCGCGTAACCGTAATTTATGGAATGTCTGTTCCAGCGACAGCTCTATGTTTGATACCAATTCACCGTAAGCACACTAATATGGCAGGTGCACGATGCCACGCACGTGCGCCACCGAAATTCCCACCTCCTGTCCTCGTGATTCGAACGACAGTCGACAAGGGACCACTGCCGTCTGCCGCAGTTTGATCCGTAAAAGTGGCTCCAACATTTCGTAACAACAAACGACACACTGCAACAGTAGCAAGGCTCATAATGTCATTGAGCTTCGCATCGCCTCCAAACATCGATCTAACTTGGTCGCCAAATAGGACGGGGTGGAGCGTTTTAGTCAAAGGGAAAATTCATGACACGTTATGTCATCGCGTTCACCGCGGCCGCTGCTCTAACCGCTATCGCCGCCGTACCGGCCTTCCCGCAGGTCGTAATCTACGATGGCGAGCCTTCAGATCCCTACTCGGTAGACGGGAACACGGAATCCAACTTTCTAGATTCTTGGAACCGCCATCATGACGATCAGAACCGCTGGTTCGGGCAACAGTCTAGCTTTGGACCGGGTGACGTCATCACGTTGCTTGAAGGTCGCGGCTACCGAGTGAGGAATGTCCAGGATGTCGGCAAACGTTATCTGGTCAAGGCAACCCGTGGCGGCGACAACCTGCTTGTGAGCGTATCGCGGTCTGGCGATATCATGGGTGTTGTGCACGACCAGAGATAAAAGTGATACCGGATTTCGCACGGTGAAGAGCTCACTCGCATATTGATTCCAGGGTCATAGCGTGGCAGTTCCGATTTCCAAACGGCTCAAAGCTCAGATGCGTTCTAACTTCGAAACGTTTGAAGGGCGCTGATCCGATGAGCGTGACTTGAGCTTGCATGGGCAATAAATTAAGGGCGCCATCTATTGATAGATTTAGAGTTTTACGCGTAAGGACGAGGGAACCCGATGACACATGCAACGGACGCCATTGCCCAACTGCCACCTATGAATCCACGCATCCGGCGCATGCTCACAGATCCGATCCTGCCCATGCTTGTTCGCCTAGCCTGGCCAAACGTCCTTATCATGCTGGTACAGGCGTCGACTGGGCTCATAGAGACTTGGTGGCTATCCCATCTGGGTACCGATGTGCTCGCCGGAATGGCGCTCGTGTTCCCTGCAGTCATGCTGATGCAGATGATGTCTGCCGGTGCATTCGGCGGAGCAATTTCGTCAGGGATTGCGCGAGCGCTCGGCGGAGGTCGAAACGCGGACGCAAATCAACTTGCGACCCACGCCATCATCATCAACGTCGCTCTCGGCATTATTTTTTCGGCAATTATGCTAGTTTTCGGACGGCCAATATATCAGGCGTTGGGCGGGAAGGCCGGCGAGCTCGAAGCTGCTCTCATCTATTCAAATACCGTGTTCAGCGGATTGGTTTTTGTCTGGCTGATGAATGGCCTTGCCAGTATCGTTCGTGGGACAGGGAACATGCTTGTACCGGGAATCGTCACATGCGGGGGGGCGATCGTGCTTATTTTTGTGTCGCCGCTGCTGATTTTTGGCCTCGGGCCGGTTCCCGCCATGGGGGTTGCCGGTGGAGGATTGGCGTTGTTGCTCTACAACTTTTGTGGCACCGCTATTCTCGGATGGTATATTTTGTCAGGCCGAAATGCCGTTGTTTTCGGACGTGATGCCCTGAGCTTTGATCGCTTTCGAGACATAGCGCGGCTGGGCGCCGTTTCATCTGTCAACTCTGTGCTCACGAATGTCACGATAGGCGTGGCAACGGCGATTGTGGCTGCTCATTCAAGCGTGCAGGCAGTCGCAGGCTTCGGTACCGCTGCACGGCTTGAATACCTTCTCATGCCCGTGATATTCGGGATCGGCGCTCCGATGGTTGCCTTGATAGGGACCAATATCGGCGCCGGTCAGTGCGATAGAGCCATCAAAATTGCGTTAACGGGCGCTGCTCTATCGTTTGCAATTACGGAAACGATTGGTATCATCGCTGCGATATTTCCTCATGAATGGATTAGTCTGTTCAGCCATGCCGCCGGGGCTATCGATACAGGCGTCAGCTACCTGCAGGTGATCGGGCCCGTCTACGGGTTCTCCGGGATGGGCATGGCTCTTTACTTTGCTTCCCAAGGGGCAGGCCAACTGCGTTGGCCTATGCGTTGCGGATTACTCCGGCTGGCCGTTGCAGGAGTTGGCGGATGGCTTGCGGTAGAGATTTCAGGCTCGCTACAAGGATTATACGCTGCCATGGCAATCGCACTTGTTGTCTATTCCACACTTTTGGCGCTGGCGATACGCTCTGGCGTTTGGTTTCACGCCTCCGCCGATGAGGGCGCAGGCTCCCTGAGGCCGCAGCCGTCCCGCGGCCAGCATTAGCCAAGTTCGCCCTTCTAGGCGCACAACGAACTGCGCACCCGAGCCAAACTCTAGCCAACAAGTGCCAGCGATCAATTTCGGATATTTGCTGAGCTTCTAAGATCGCCGAGGAAATCGAAAGTCTTCGGCTTCTCAAGCCTCTGGTCAGGCGTGGCGTTCAAGGGCGCGGACCGTCGCATCGACCTGCGGCTCTCGGCTCCGGACCAGATCACCGACTGTTCGAGCCGGGCCCGGACGCATTGTTCAGCCAAGAGTGAGGTAGCCAGTATTTAGAAAAGCGCCGTAATCTTGGTCGGGCCGAACACCGGTGTTCCGTCCGGCGCTATCGTTCATTGGCCGCAATAGAAGGTGACTTCGGACATCGCCGCCGGGAAAACTTCTGGCGACCGCGCGTTCGCACGTGGCAGGGCGTCCTTCGCCAAGATCGGTGGCGTGGCCGTAGATTTCGGCCATGCCTCCGAGCGGCATGCGATCGCCAACTCAGGTGATGGCGATCCTGTGGGTTTTCCTCGGGTCGAAATCAACAAATGAAAATAATCGCATGTGCAACACCGGGGTGTGATCTGTCTTGTCGATAGCCCCTTCTAAGCGGGGATAGGGGCTTACTCACCCAGCTCAGTTCCGAAACCGCACGCTCTGGAAGCCTGTTTGCCAAAACCGCTCCCTCTGGCGACATCCTTTCCCGCGAGTGCAAATCGCAAGATCACCACCCGGGCAAGAAACGACGTCCCTCAAGCGACTACCAGTCTGACTACAACTAGAGCTTGCTCAGAACCTCAAGCGAACCCGCATCCCCGGAGAAAGAAATCGACTGATTTCCTGGCCCGGGCGATCGCCGCGTCCCTGTTCGGGGGCCGCCCGCCAAGGGTATCCTGAATCATCGGCCCTTGGATGAGGTAATAGAACTGATCCGCTAAAAAAACCGCGTCCTCGACGCCGCCGTTGTATAGAAGAGAGCTTAGCCGATCTCGGGAGTGCTTTCTTCCGGCAGCTTCGGCGATTCGCATCAGTTCGGGAAACTTTCTCGCCTCTCTATGAACTAGGAAATACAGCGCCAGCACTTGCGTATCCAGAAACGCATCGACCAGCTTCTCGGCGACCGTATGAAGGTCTTCAGAAAGCGTCTTGCCTCCAAGCTGCGACAACTCGGCCGGGGGCCGCCGCTGTTTTGTGAAGTCGATGATAACCGCTTCGAACAGGTCGGCTTTCGTGGCGAAGCGCGTATACAGTGTTCTCTTAGAGCATTTCGCCAGCGCGGCAATGTCATCCGTGCTCGTGCCCTCGTACCCCCTGTCGAGGAACAGGACCTGAGCCGCGGCGACGATCTCCGCCGTCAAATTCGCCTCGTTTCCCTTAGCGGGACGCCCTCTTGAACGTGGGCGTGCCTGGGAGCTCTTTGCGTCGTTGCCTTTATTGACCGTAATTTTCATCGTCTCCTGTTCGTATCGACATCCTGAAGGTTCCTCATGACGGCACCGATCGCAAAGCTCAGTGTATCGCCGCTGCAGGTGCGCGCTGAATCGGTCTCAGGATAAACACCAGCGGTGTGATGACTAGAAGGGAGATGGCGAAGAAGTAGAACATGTCGTTGAAAGCCATGACGGTGGCCTCACGAATCATTACCTGAAAAATGTTGACGGTGGAGAGCTGGACAGATTGCGGATCACTCCCGGACTGAAGCACACGCTCCTGGACAATGAGGGAATTGGCGGCTACCGACTCCATCAAACGCTGCGTGTGAAGCGAGGTCTGACGGTCTAGCATGGTACCGATCAGGGCAAGACCAACGGAACCACCGAGGTTACGGGCGGCCGTGTATATTCCTGCGGCGTCCTGCGCCTGTTCGCGGGGCACGGAACGCGTCATGGCCTGATTGAGGAAGATAAGCGTGAAAGCTTGCCCGAATCCGCGAAGCAACTGCGAGAAATTGAAGTCGCCCCCATCGGCGCCCGCGGTTAGGCCCGTATCCACATAACAGCTCACAGAATAGCACATCAGTCCGAATACGATCGCTATCCTAAGGTCGAGCTTTCTGGTCAGAAGCGGGAAGAGCGGGATTATCATCAGCATCGGAAGACCGCTAAGGAGGACGACCATGCCCGACTGGAGTGCATTGTATCCGCTGATGCGTGCAAGAAACTGCGGTATCAAATAGGTTATCCCATAGAGCGAGGCACCGGTCACGACCGCCATGACAATGACACTCCCAAATGATCTCTGAAACAGGATGCCGAGGCGGATGACGGGTCTTTCCGCGGTCAACTGGCCAACGACAAGCATAAGCAGTCCAAACAGCGCAAATCCCGTCAGCAGTACGATAACCGAGGACTCGAACCAGCTTTCTCTCTGCCCGTCCTCGAGAACGACAGTAAGGCATCCCAGGAACATTGGCAGCCCGACGATACCCAGCCAATCCGCTTTCAGCAGTAATTCTAGACTGGTCCTCGCAGGCGGTAGTCCAAGGGTGAGAAGCAGAAGCAGGCCGACGCCTACGGGGAGATTAAGAAAGAACGCATAGTGCCAGCTGGCGTTCTCTGTAAGCCATCCACCAAGTACAGGGCCTGCGATGGGCCCCATGACAGCGGTGATCCCGAACAGGGCGATGCCGACTGGCTGCTGGTCTGGCGGCAGCCGCAGAGCGATGATGGTCATGGCGGTCGGTATCATAGCGCCTCCGGTAAACCCCTGGCCGACGCGTCCCGCCACCATCATTCCGAGAGACGTCGAAAAACCGCAAGCCATCGAGAAACAGATGAACAGTGACGTCATCACCAGCAGGAACTTCCGGAGGCCGAGAAGGTCGGTGAACCAGCCAGAAAGCGGGATCATGACGATCTCCGCCACGAGGTAGGCGGTGGCGATCCATGTGCCTTCCGATCCACTCGCGCCAATTTCACCCTGTATTTGGGGCAGAGCGGAGTTGGTAATCGAAACGTCCAGCGTCGCCATCAACGCACCGACTATACCCGCGGTGACGGCGGTCCATGCCGCTGCATCCGCTTTTTCGAGCGGTTTAACGGCCTCGCCATCCACTGTCGTGATGCTCATTGTCCGACCTCGACGGCTTCGCCTTTCCCATAGCAGCTACCGCGGGTATCCACCTCGACACTGACGGAAAGTCCGGGAACTAGCAGCTTTGGTGGGTTTGCATTGGCCTCAATCTTGATGCGGACGGGAATGCGCTGAACGATCTTTGTGAAGTTGCCTGTGGCGTTTTCGGTCGGGATCAGGGCGAACTGCGCGCCCGTCCCAGGCGAGAAGCTCTCGACTTCGCCATCGAGGGTGCCGGAGCTAATGGCGTCGACGCTGATGTGAGCGGGCTGTCCCACACGCATCATTTCGACCTGCGTCTCCTTGAAGTTGGCAACGAGGTAGATGTCGTTGACGGGAACGATAGTCATTAGCCGCATGCCCGCAGAGACGTACTGCCCGATGTTGACCGACTTGTCGCCGACGACACCCGCAATCGGCGCGGTGATCTCGGTAGCATCAAGATCTAGCTGGGCGGTTGCCAGCTGCGCTTCGGACTGCCTCACGGCCGCCTCCGCCTGTTTGACAGCGGCTTCGGTGGTGTTGATGGCCTCTTTGGCAGACTCTAGTGACGCCTCGGAGACTTTGACCTGCGCAGCCTGCTGGTCACGCTGACTCGTATAAGTGGCTATCTGCTCGTTGGACGTCGCGCCTGAGCGGCCGAGCGACTGATAGCGGTCGACCTGGCTCTGGGCGAACCGCGCCTGGGTCCTTACCGAGATAAGCTGGGCTTCAGCCTGACCGACTGCGGATATCTGCTGCTTCGCTTCGGCCAGCGCTCTGGCGAGGTCCGCCTTGGAGGACTCGACACCCGCCTGCGCCTGCGCGACCTTGGCCTGATAGTCTTGGGGTCTGATTTCCAGGAGCCTGTCGCCGACAGCGACCCTCTGGTTCGCGACCACGTACAAGTGTTCGACATATCCCTGGACCTTAGGGGACACCGCCGTCTGGTCGGCCTGTAGGAACGCATCGTTGGTTGACTGCAGAAAGCGGCCGACTGTCCAGTAGTGGAAGAACCAAATGGAGCCGCCGACAACCGCCACGAGGGCGACGATCAGGAGGATGCGTTTAATCAGCCGCCTCTCTTCTGGCGATTTAGTCGGCGGGGAGAGGTCTCCGGGCTGTTCTTCGGAAACGTCGCCTTCGTTTTCGACCCGCATTGCACTCGCTTTTGCCACTACCTGATCACTCCATCACTTTAATGGTACTATATAGTTTATTTAATCGCGATGGAAATTCCCGCTGGCGACATGCGGCACTCTTCAGAGCTTTTTGGGAACAATGGCGAAAAAAAAGGCGCCGCAAACTGCGGGGGCAGAGAAAGGCGATAGCCTTCAGGAGATATCAGAACTGCTTGCGGCAGCCGATCGTGATCGTGTTACTCTCGAATCGGGGGTGAACGAATAATCAACGCGAGCCGTGAGTTGAAGCTATGAGCCGCCGTATAATGATATCCTGTATCCAGCATGGGCTTTCGAATAACGCCGCCCTAGCGAACACGCTCTGCAGATTGATGCTGACGCTGGCGTCGAGAGGCACTGACAACCTGATCATGCGCGAATCGCTGCCCGAACTAGCCGATGACACGCACGACAATGGCATCATCAGCAGCGTGATGCTGCCCGTTGGAAGCTGCCTCGAAGTCAGTCGCTACGACCCGGACTAAAGCTATATGAGGCTTTTTGTCAAACCCACGTGAGCCTGCTTGCGGGAGACAACAGCCCGACGAGGCTGGATGGACCGGCAGCCGGGAAGCGGCTGCCGGGATTATTGCGTTTAGAAACGGTTAGCTAGCAAACGAGCTATTGAAGTTGAAGTCGCCAGACGCGTTGCTGAACGAGAATGTTCCAGCCTTCTGTACGACTTCAGCCGGCAGCGATGCCGAAAACGTGCCCGACTTCGAACCGAAGGTGTAGCTGCCGCTGACAGCACCATCAGCACCGATGGTGACCGTGGAAGCGACCGAAGAGGCGCCGCCGCTCACGAGATCCAGCTGGGCGATGTCGAGTTCGAAGATGTTGTTCATGGTAGTCTCCTTTCAGGTTGGGTGGGGGGTGGCCGGCCTGGCCTTCCCCTCCGTCAGTCATCACCGGCTGCCTATGGCCATCAGAGGGTCCATTATCCAGTCGGTGAAGTGTCGGCGATCTGTGACGATATCGCCGATTAGGGTCATACCGGGGGTCAGCGGACGCTCTTCGCCATACGCGGCAATGCTGGTGCGCTCGAGGCTGACTGTGACCCGGTAGACGGGAGCTGTGAGGGCGATGGGAGCCAGAAGCTCACCCTCGCGATAGGTTGCGCGGGAGACCTGAACGACATGCCCAAAAGCATCCCGAAACGCTGATATGGAAAGGCATCGACCTTCAGCCGTACCTCCTGCCCTGGCTGGATAAGGCCAGCAGCGCGCGGCGGAACCAGCAGATTGGCTTCCAGGTTGCTGCCACCAGGCACGAGGGCTGCAAGAGGCGATTGCGCGATGGCAGTCTGCCCCGGCTGAGCCTGTAGCGCCGCAACCCGGCCGGCCACCGGCGCGACGACCACATAGGCGCGGTTGACCTGCAATTGCGCAAGGGATTGCTCAAGATCGCTGCGAAGACCTTGTAGCTGAGCGAGCTTGTCGTCCCTGTCCGCCGGCAGGCTGGCCAATTGCGAGCGGGCATCGACAAGATCGCCTTGCCGCTGTTCCTTCTGCCGCTCGAGTTCGTGGATGACGCTCTCTTGGGCAAAGATCTGCTGCTGGCGGCGCGATAGTTCAAAACGCGTCCCGCCACCGTTAACCTGGAGCTTGGCGTAGTGGCCGGTATCGTCTGTTTGCAGGGCTTGTAGCCGGCGTTCAGACTCCAGACGTTGCTCCTGGCTCGCCAGTTCGCTGCCCAGTCCTTCGACACGGGAAGACAGGCGCCGCTCCTCCTGGTCGAAGCGGGCGTTGGATGCCTTGATCTGTGTATCGATGGACTGAATACGGGCTTGCGTCTCAATCCGTAGTTTTTCACCGACCGTGCCGTCTGCGCCGGTCGTCTCCAGCGACAGTTCCACCATCGGCTGGCCCTGGGTGACCAGGTCTCCCTCATGGACAAGGACGCGGGTAACCGTACCGCCCTTGGCGGCGTAAATCTGTGCCAGGCCACCAGTCGGGGCTATGTAGCCCTGCACCGTTTCCTTGCGCGCATAGGTACCGGTCATGAGATAGGCTGCACCGACCACCACGAGGCAGCCGAGGACGGTGGTCATCACCCCATGGCTCACCGGTTGTGCGATCATCACCTCCCCGCCAATGCGGCGACGATGTTCAGTGGCTTCGCTACGGAACAGGGTACTCATGGCACCACCTGCAAAGGGTGGGCCGGCACATCGCGCTTTAGCTCGCGTATATTGCCGTTTTCCACTGCAAAGGCGCGGGCAGCACCTTCGATGGCTCCGGGGCGATGGGCGACCATCACTTGGGTGATTCCGAGCTTGCTCAGCGATTGCATGAGGCGGCGCTCCGACAGGACATCCAGATTGGCCGTCCCTTCGTCGAGAAACAATATGGACGGCTTGCGGTACAGCGCACGCGCCAGGAGAGCTCGCTGCTGCTGCCCACCTGACAGCGTAGATCCGAGGTCTCCCACCAAGGTCATGTAGCCCATTGGCATACACATGATTTCGTCGTGAAGGCCAACAAGCCGGACAACCTCCTCGACCCGAGCGATATCGATCTCAGGATCGAAAAAAGCGATATTGTCGGCAATCGTCCCCGCAAAAAGCTGGTCGTCCTGCATCACCACACCGACCTTGGCTCGGTACGCCCGCATCCCGAAGACGCCGAGCGGGAGGCCGTCCACAAACACCTCGCCTTCGCCCGCCGGATAGAGGCCCATCAACAACTTCAAGAGGGTAGACTTGCCGCCGCCAGAAGGGCCCACAAAGACGACGGACTGCCCCGCCTCTATGGAGAGGGATACATCCTTCAGAACCCATGCCTCCCGTTCGGCATAGCGAAAGGAGAGGTTGCGTACGAGAAGTGATCCGGCAAGTGGACGATCCCCCCGGGCTGCGGCATTGAGGGCGGGCTCTGGATCCTGATGCACGACATCGGCCAGGCGCTCTAGATGAAGGCCGATCATGCGAAATTTGAAATACTGGTCGACGAGTGAAAACGCCGCCGTGCTGAACTGGCTCCGATAGGAAAGGAAAGCCAGCAACATGCCGAGCGTCATCTCTCCCCTGATGATGCTGCCGGCGCCGAAATAGAAGACCAGAAGCATCTCGGCACCCGTCAGGAAGGATAGGCCTGCCGAGCCTTTGAGACTGATTTTCTGGACGCGTACATTGTTGTTGATGCTGTCGGCATAGGCATTTTGCCAGACACCGTGGCGTTCCAGTTCACGTCCGAACAGCTTGAATGCTCGCGCACCACGGATAGTTTCGAGGAGGATACCATCCACCTTGGCCTGGTACTGGATGCCCTCGTTGGTCAGGCTGCGAAGCCAAGGAAAAGTCCCCAATCGGATGCAAATGACCAGCGCCAGCGAGGCCAGCACAATGCCTGCCAGATAGGGTGCGTAGATCAACATCACAGCCAGCGTGATGATCGCCATCAAACCGTCCAGCGCGCCTGACACAAAGCCACCTGTCAGCAGATCCTGAACCGGCTGAAGGGAGTTGAAACGCGACAGGATATCGCCGAGACGCCGTTTTTCAAACCACGGGACAGGCAGGCGCATGGCATGACGCAACAGATTGCCGCGCATCTGAAAGGTAAGAAGCGTGCTGAAATGCATCTGCACGTATCCGCGCAACAAGGTCGTGGCGCTCTGAACCAACAGCAGCAATGCCGCGCCGATGACTATGACGTTCAGGAGACTGAAATCACCCTTTGAGATTGCCTCATCGACAATCATCTGGTTGACGAGCGGCGACAGCAGAACAAAGAATTGCAACAGGGCGGAGAGCGCCAGGATCTGCAGCAGGCTCGGAATGAAGCCGGCGCTCCTGGACCACAGGTCGGCCAGGCGCACCCGCTCGACCACCTTGCGTTTTCGGAAGGTGGTCGCCGGTGTCAGTTCCAGCGCTATCCCGGTAAAATGTTTCGATGCCTCGTTGAGCGAGAGCCGCCGCTGGCCGCTCGCCGGATCGTGCAAGTCCACCCACCGGCCGGAAGCATGCGTCAGCACGACGTAGTGCGACATATCCCAGTGCAAGATGCAGGGCGTCTTCAGCTTGCCGATATCTGCCATTTCCAGCTTCAGCGGCCGACTGGTCAGACCGAGGTCGTCAGCGACGGCAATAAGCGTTTTTAGCGTCGTACCGTTTGCGGATGCGGCGTGGCGGCGACGAAGTTCTGACAAAGTCACCCGATGACCGTGAAAGCCGGCCACCATCACCAGACACGCTAGCCCGCATTCAGCGGCTTCGGATTGTAGCAACGGCTCAATCCCGTAGCGTTTATGGAGGGCCGTGAGAAACAACTGACTATCTCGCTTTAACGGTGGTGAACGATAAGAAATGGGATGCGATTTCCAACGACCTCACGGGCGCTAGTCTCGCCGACGACCGTCCCGCCAAGACTGGGCCGTCGAGGAGTATTCTACAGGCGGTGGTTAAGTTCTGGGGAGTTGGACTTTTAAATCCAGTTCAGAGCTCGCATCGGACCAAGGGCACTGACTGGTCCCGAGTTCCGTGAAGATGAGTGATGTAAGACATACGACAAAGCTCCCTTGGATCGTTGTCGGCGCTTTATTCCCGGCACTCGTAATTCGTGCGTGGCAATCTAGCTGCCGTGTCCATAGGTATGGCATGCCTCACTATTGAGTTGGGTCTAGTTATATTGAGAGATGTTGCGGCGGCGCACTTTGCTGCCACAATCAAGATGATATCGGGCTCGAAGGAGGGGCCGAAGGCTCTGGCCCAGATGGATCTGCAGGGGGCGGAGAAGGCGACGTGACGGCCTACCTGCTCCGCATGCGCTACGGCCAGAAACATTGAAGCAAGATTTTCAGCCTTTTGCTTCGGCATCTTCAACACCGAAGCCTTGCTGGCCGCTCATTCTCGGCCGCGCACCGATCTCTGGTATTCATATGACAGTGTTGGGATTGCCTTTGGCATTGGCGGCGTGGTCGCGGCAAGTTTGCTGCTTCTGGCCAGCGGTTCCCATAGCTCGGGCGAGCAATGGGAAGGACAGATGCGAAGACGTTCCTGATTCTAGTCGTTTGCCGATGCTTCGGCTGGCATTGTTATCGACAGCGGAGCAGACTAAAGTGGAAGTCAACGGAGGCGTCATCGAGGACCGTCGCCGTTTTTCCATGAAGCTTATCCAGGACTGACCCCTGACTATGTGCCTAAGCCCTCACTCTCCTGCAGCCATTTGTAGGCCCACAACAGCCTGGTCTTGCTTTCGGCTTGTAAACTTCATCACGTAGACAAAGAAGACCGGTACGAAGAGTATTGCGAGGAGCGTCGCCGATATCATACCACCGAGGACGCCCGTGCCAATAGCAGTCTGGCTTGCCGACCCAGCCCCAGTGGCTATAGCTAAAGGGACAACGCCAAGTGAGAATGCAAGCGACGCCATCAAAATAGGCCTGAAACGGAAATGTGCTGCCTCGACCGCCGCGTCAAACGACGATTTTCCAGCAGCCCTTAGGTCTTTAGCGAACTCGATAATTAGAATAGCGTTCTTAGCTGACAAACCCATGATCGTAATCAGGCCGACCTTGAAGTAGACGTCGTTTGGCATATCGCGCAGCATCACCGCGCCAACGGCCCCGATAACGCCGAGAGGGATGACGAGAAGCACTGATATCGGGATGGCCCAGCTTTCATAGAGTGCGGCCAAACAGAGAAAAACCAGTAGAACTGAAAGACCAAGAAGCATCGGAACTTGCGACCCCGACTGGATCTCTTGCAGGGACTGGCCGCTCCACTCGTATCCAAAGCCGGCTGGAAGCGTCTGCGCGATGCGCTCGACTTCCGTGATGGCGTCACCCGACGAATACCCGTTTGCCGCCTGCCCGCTGAACCGGACTGCGGGGAAACCGTTGTAGCCGACGATCTGTGCGGATCCCTTCGTGAATTCGTATCTCGCAAATGCGGAGATCGGAACCATCCCGCCCGCGGCGTTTCTAACGGTAAGGTTCATAACATCGAAGATAGTTCCACGCTTGTCTGCGTCCGCCTGCACAGTGACACGTTGCATGCGTCCAGAGTTTGGGAAATCGTTGACGTCGGACGAGCCAAGGTTTGTGCTGATTGTCTGATTGATATCGGCGAATGTCACGCCATAAGTATTTGCCTTCTCCCGGTCGATTGTCAGCACAGTTTGCGGCGCGTCCGAAAGGCCCTCAACCATCACGCCTACGAAAACGGGGCTTTTATGGGCCTCTGCCATGAATTGGTCGCGCGCCTCATTCAGCGCTGCAGTCCCCAGATTTCCTCGGTCTTGAAGCCGGAAAGCGAAGCCGTTGGTGCTACCCAGGCCGGAAATCGCTGGTGGTGACAATGCGAAGGCACTTGCATCCTTGATCAACTGGAAGCCGGCGTTGAACTTTGCCGATGGTGCCTGTGCCGACTGCACAGACGTCCTCTCGCTCCGATCCTTGAGAGTGATGAACGCGAGCCCCGCGTTCTCTCCTGATCCGGAGAAACTAAACCCGCTAATCGCTACGATACGCTCAACAGATGTTTCTGAGGTGACGATTTTCTCCATGGCCTTAATGGAATCAAGCGTCCGTTCCGCTGTCGCGTCGGCGGGACCCTGAACTTGGGCCAGCAGCATTCCCTGGTCTTCATCGGGTAGGAATGACGAGGGCAGCTGCAGGAACATCCACGCCGTCACCGCCGCCACGACGGTGTAAATCAGCATCACCCTTCCTGCCCTTCGCAGGAGACAGCAATCTTCTGAAATCCTTCCACCACGACCTGTCTTCAGTTGCCAAACCCTTGACGACAACCCAGCGGCCTTCAACAATCCAGCCGAGCGTCACGTTGCGAACTTCGACTTTCCCTTTAGCGTCGACAATATATAGCTGAGGTTTTCCTGCAGTATCGCGTTGCACTGCTTGCTCCGGAACAGCGAATGCGCCTTCCAGGGAACCCTGCTGGAGTTTTGAGCGAACATACATGCCTGGAAGCAGATTGTGTTCCGGATTTGGAAACTCGCCTCTGAGGATCAGTTGCCCAGTCTGGGCGTTCACGCTTGCCTCCGAAAATAACAGCTTGCCTTCGTGTGGGTACGCACTGCCTTGCTCCGTCACGAGCTTCATGGCTACCCTCTCCCGACCCACCTCCTTAAGATGACCCGTCTTGATAGCATTTCGTAACAGTATCAATGTGTCGGCGGGCTGGGTGAAGTCAGCGTAGATCGGATCAATCTGTTGGATTGTCGCCATCACGTCTGAGGTTGGGCTGACCAACGTGCCCTCGGTGATGAGAGCGCGACCGATCGTGCCGGTGATGGGAGCCTTGACCTGCGTATACTGAAGGTCGAGCTCGGCCGAGCGCAAATCCGCTTCCGCTCGGGAAACATCTGCGTTGCTCTGGGCCAGCGTCGCGATTGCCGTCTCACTGTCATCTGCGCTGGTAACGCCCTTTTGCTCGAGCTGTGTTTGCCTGTCTGACTTCTGGGAGGCCAATTTTCGAGCAGCTACCGCGCTGTCAACAGCTGCTTGCGCTGAATCAACCTTGGCCTGAAATGGAGCCGGGTCAATCACATAAAGGAGGTCACCTTGTTTGACGCCAGCTTTCTGCTCGAAAACCCGCTTCAGCACCAGCCCAGTCACGCGCGGGCGGACGTCAGCAGTAACCATCGAGGCAACACGCCCCGGCAATTCACTGACGACCGGTAGAGTTTGCGGCCTCACCTCTACAACGGACACAGGAGTCGGTGGCGCCGCGGCGACTTTCTTTGTGGCATCCTCTTTGCTGCAGGCCGTTATAGAGAGAGCGACGCACGCCCATAATGCAGTCCGCGTTACTGACATAGATAACGACATGGAATGTCCCCAGGTAAAGCTTTATGGAGAGAATTCCGGCCACATCAACCAAAAACAACAGAAACGAGACAGTATCGCTTTCTGGATGAGGAAATGGTTTCTGAATTCAGCGAGTAGAGGCGCCAGGGCGCCATATTCAAGCAAACACTATCGCTGGCGATGTTAAGTACGACCGTCAACGGCTTAAGGATTAGCCGCTGCTAATTCTCAGACATCACTAGCGGCTTTGCCATTTGATCAATTAGAGAGTCTGCGCCCCTTTCGATTCCGATTTTTGAACCCTTCAAGCGCACAAACGTCGCACGAGCGTTCATTGCCATCGGATATTGCTTGGTGACGTAAGAAGACAACAGACGATTGGTACTGGAATCGTAAATCTCAACGGCGTAGCTCACTGACCCAGCCATTGTCCCTTCCCGGCCTCGAACGGCTTGCGCAGTGTTGACCACGACGCCGCCGACATCCAAATGTGAGAGCGGTCCGAGAATGGGTGTGGTGTCCTTCGCTCCGGTCAGCGTCAGGTGCAGTCTTACGGTTTGTGGACCAGGGCTCGTGACAACTGCAAACCTTGTCTTGAGTCGCGACGTAAAGACATTCTGCATGTAGTCGGCAAGGACCGACTTGTCAGCGTTTGTGAGCTTGACGAACTGATTGTCCTCACCCCGGTAAATGGTGACCGGATCGATGATGATCTTGGTGTACTGCCGCCAGTCAACGGTGGTTGAGAAGCGGTACGGCACCCGACCAGATTTGTCCTCGGTGTTTGAGCGAAGCTGAGACCTAGATGCAAGTCCTGAGTAGGGCGTCGGATCTGCCGTGGTGCACCCAGATATGATAGAAGACAACGCGGCTAGCGAAATGGCGAATAATAGGGTTTTCAAATGTTGGCTCCAAGGTCGATGGCATCTCTGCCGTGGCCAACTTAGTTGTCTGATTGGCTGCCTCAAAAAGAGGTGGGTGATTTCAACAGGTTATGATTCCTTCGGATTTGCAAAGATTCGATGGAGTTCACGATGGCCTGGACTGAAATCACCCGTCGGCAATATGCCCGGCGAACGGCTCGCTATGCAAGTGACATGACGGATCGGGAATGGGAACTGGTTGCGCCTTTTTTGCCGATGCCCCGCCGCTTGGGTCGACCTCGCACCACTGATTTGCGCGAGGTCGTAAATGCTCTGCTTTACATCGCCACCACCGGTTGCCAGTGGCGGATGCTGCCGAAGGATTTTCCGCCCTGTTCAACGGTCCAGGGCTATTTTTATGAATGGCGGGCACTGGGACTTTGGACACGCATCAACCATCATCTCGTGATGGAGGCACGCGAGTTGGAGGGCAGAGAGGCAAGTCCGACGGCTGGTGTGATCGATAGTCAGAGCGTGAAAACTACGGAAAGCGGTGGCATACGAGGCTATGATGCAGGTAAGAAGACGAAAGGGAGAAAGCGCCATATCATCGTCGATACGCTTGGCCTGATGGTCGGTCTCATGGTGCACAGCGCCGACATCCAGGATCGCGATGGTGCTCCTGATCTTCTGAAATCCATCCGCCACAGGTGGCCATGGTTGCTGCATGTCTTCGCTGATGGCGGCTATGCAGGCGATAAGTTGAAGCGGCGATTGAAGAAGATCGGACGCTGGACGGTCGAGATCATCAAGCGCTCGGACAAAGCGAAAGGCTTTGAAGTTCTGCCACGACGCTGGGTCGTCGAGCGGACCTTCGCGTGGCTTGGCAGATGCCGCAGGCTAGCAAAGGACGTCGAAAAATCCATCGCCTCCTCAGAGGCATGGATTATGATCGCCCACATTCGCCTGATAACCCGGCGGCTCGCAAGGTATCGATATCATTGAAGCCTTTTCGAGTCCGACTCTGAATGTTGCGGTGTTATTTGAAATGTTCAAAAATGTTCGACGGAAAGATTTGTGCATTTCCCGGCAGTCCAGGTGCGTGGTAGCACGACACAGTAATTTGTTCAAAACGCCGAGGTACATACGTTGGGAGTAAGATGTTGCCCCCCTGAGGGGCTATACATCCCCAGCCTCAGCGTATGCCTTGCCTACCCTTCGTAGTACTTCCCCATGTCCTCTGGTGGCGTGGTGATAGCGAGATAAACCAAGGCTCCCTCTCCTGTATTTTCAATACCATGAACGACGCATGGCGGTGTCCTAACGATTTCACCAGCACTGAGAGGCATAGATTGGTCGCCTTCAAGCAACAGCATTCCTTGGCCAGCTTCTATCAACCAAGTCTGTTCTGAGTTGGGGTGACTATGTCGAGCTGAAACTGCGCCTGGCTTCATGGTCACTCTGGTGATGGTCACTTGCGCGTCTGGGGAATTATCCTGACATAGGATTTGCTCAGATTCTTTTCCCGGATTTCGCAAAACTACAGACTTTTCGACTGCGAGAATTTGAACTTTCAGTTTTGATCTCCTGTCAAACGCCTAACCTGTTACCCGCATTACAGTAATCGCCGAAAGACTAGATGCTTCTTACACATTGCTTCGGCCCCCGTAAATCGCGCAAAACGCCTGATCACGGGACGGAGGGATTTACCGCTGCGCTTCGTTGATCGAGTGAATGATTTCCCCTGTTGATCGCACACGCGCGATTGCTGGAAAAATTCGGTGGACTGCAAACTCGTGCATTTCTCTACTTAGGCTTGAGCATCCGTCCTCCGCAATTATGACTGAGTACCCGTGCTGCCACGCCTCGCGTGCTGTGCTTTCGACACCAAAATTTGTTGCAATCCCAGCTATTATGACGGCTGTAATACCGCCCCTGTTTAGCAATATATCTAATTCAGTGTCGTGAAACGCGCCCCATTGGCGCTTGGTCACGACAGGTCCGCTCAAGCTGCATACAGCCGATGAAAATTCGGAAAAACCTAGTGGTAGCGGGTCCGGCATCCGGCTCTCCGCGTCTGTCGGTTGGCCCGGCAGTTTGGAAAAGTCCATTTTGACGCGAACCGTCAAACCGCCGAATGTCGCGACCGCCTTGGCGAGAGCTGCAGCATTTGTCACCACAGTTTCAGAAGAGTGCGGCGCGAGTGCTCTTTGCAGTATGCCTTCCTGCAGGTCGATGACCAAAAGCGCGGTGGTCGACGGCGCGAATACAATATGCCTCAAGACAGACTCCTATTAAAAGCAATTATCCCGTCGCCAATCGTGTGAGTGTGAATAGTTCTCTGTCAATACAACCTGTTTGTCATGGCATGAATATACCACATCGTGCAACAGCACCCCCTCAGCCCCAAATTCAGCGAAGCCTGGAAATCTTTATCCAAATTCCCCCAAGCCTCTTGCGAGCGCTTTCTATTCGGTCGCAGCCCCAACTTGTATGGGAGCTTCTATTTGGGACAACCGGAAGGCACAAACAGCCACTGAGGGCCGCAGGCCGCAACTCCGAGCGTGATTTCCACGGCGAGAAGCGCAGCAACGCAACTCACGCGTCGACCACCGACCCGGATGCCAGGCTTTACAAGAAGGCCCGTGGTTAGGCGGGCAAGCTCTGCCACATGGGTCACGTCATAATGGAGAACCGCAATGGTCTGGTTGATATGGTGGGCCGCGTGGATGGCCGTCATCGCATCACATTGGCTGCCGACAAAGCCTACGACACGACCGACTTCTTCGCCGCCTTGCGGGACGCAAAGGTGACGCCTCACGTCGCCCAGAACACGACAAAACGACGCTCGGCCATCGACGGTCGCACCACCCATCACCCTGGCTACGCTGTCAGTCAGCGCATTCGCAAGCGTATCGAGGAAGTGTTCGGTTGGGCCAAGACCAGCGGCGGAATGCGTAAGACCCGCCATCGTGGAAAGGATCGCATCGGCTGGATGTTCACCCTGACAGCAACCGCTTAAATCTGGTGAGGCTGCCAAAGCTGCTGACGACGGCATATTCGCGCCTGGAACCCGCCGAAGAAGGCGCACTACTACAAAATGGGTCAAAAGACCTTGAAAAAGCCTTCGCGGCAAAAATCAGCGCTATTTCCGCACCCATGTTATGTTGTCTGGTTGTCTCAGAAGCCATTCAGGCGCTCACGACGTCAGAAGTTCCCATCCTATCTCTTGGAAATTTGTACCGGATCCCATCAGCTACGAATGCATTCCGCTCACAGAGGAAATCGGTCGCAACATATGGCAATATTTCAGAATAAAACTTTGCAGCGGTCGAGTGTGGTGGATGCAATAAGCAGTTAAGACTAAACCAACTGCCTTGTAAAGTTGACCCTCGATGACGACTAATCCTGATTTTCTGGCTGAAGAGCTACCGTTTCATGCGGAGCTGTTAAGACAACTTGCAAACGCGAGTCGCCTTCACGTCTGTTATCTCCTTGCTGCCGCAGAACATGATGTTGGCACCCTTGCTCAGAAGGTTGGGATATCACAATCCGCTCTAAGTCAGCATCTCGCACGTCTTTTGCAGGCCGGGTTAGTGAAAGTGCGACGTAGATCGCAAAATCGCTTCTATCGCCGCGACCATCCCGACGTCTTAAAAATTCTGAACCTCCTTTCAGAATGTCATTCTGCTGATCGGCCCTTTGTTGAAGTGGAGCTATTGAACTAGGTCGTGAACTCATAAACGGGCGGCGAGGCGATTATGGGCGGTCAGTCTGTAAGTACCAAATGAAGCATATGCGGTCGCGGACGTTGCCACCAGTAGCTTCGTAAGCTGCAAAAGGGTCGGCAAATGCTTTCCGGCCTTCTTCGACAAAGTCGTAACGACGGCTGATATCAACCATTTGCTGTCGTGCGACGGCTGCCGACGATGCTACACGCTCGACCCATGTTAAGCCGTCAGGCTCACCGACCAACGCATTTTACTTGTACCCAATAACACTCGCAGGTGCCTTCCGGCATCAGGAATTGTAGTTGCCCGCCAACGTTAAGAAGGCCCAATTTCTCGGCTTCATCAATCACCAGGGGTATCGCTTCAGGTTGCCAACCCCATTCACGGCCGCTGCGGCACGCCACAGTTCGCAGCGTGTCAGGGAGGAGCAGCGCAAGATCGTCTATCATGTGGTAAAACTACACATCTTCCATGAGCGTTCAACATCTGATTCAGTGTCGGCATGAGCCAATACGACCTGACCGATGCCGAGTGGGGCGTGATTGAACCGCTGTTGCCCAACAAGCCGCGAGGCGTGCCGCGTGTTGATGACCGACGCGTGCTGAACGGCATTTTCTGGGTTCTGCGATCAGGCGCGCCTTGGCGCGAGGTGCCACAGCGCTATGGCCCCTACACCACATGCTATAATCGCTTCAGACGCTGGACGAAAGCTGGAATCTGGGACAGTTTGATGGACGCGATCACCAACGCATCGCGTGATTTGATCACGATGATCGATGGCACTTCAGTTCGCGTACATCATTCGGCGGCAACACTGAGGGCGGATCATCCAGATCGCTGTCTTGGAAGGAGTCGAGGCGGTCTTACAACCAAAATCCATGCCATGACCGATGGAAGAGGGCTTCCAATCAAGATTTCCATCACACCCGGTCATGCCCATGACCTGACGGCAGCGCGCGAATTACTCGATAATCTTCCGCCCGGCGCGATGCTTCTTGCCGACAAAGCCTATGATGCCAACTGGCTGCGCTCAAAGTTGAGAGCGGAACGCTCATGGGCAAACATTCCGCCGAAGTCCAATCGAAAGGAGGCAATCGTCTTCAGCCCTTGGCTCTACAAAAAGCGCAATCTCATTGAGCGCTTCTTTAACAAGCTCAAATACTACAGACGGGTCGCAACTCGATACGACAAGCTTGGAATGACGTTTCTCGCAATGACCAAGCTAGCTTGCATTCGCATCACACTCCGTCATAACGAGTCCACGGCCTAATGACTTTGGCTCGAAGCACGATCAAAGCCGCGCTCTAACTTTTTTCTCTTAAGCGACAACGCACACACAGCTGGCTTGGTACCCCCGCCATTTCACGAGCCCGGCTTGAGCAGTTGCTCTCTCTCAGCGCACCCCAAGACCATTTCAACCGAGCGGTGGCCAGCGGCAAACAGCAAGCACAGCAAAGGACAAACTTGATTCATGGACATGGCTTGAAGGCGCGACGGTTTGAGACTTTGGGCTCAATGGTCTCCAGCGCCCTTCATTTCGTGCCATGGCTGCTAGAGGTACCTGTGCTGCAATGTTTTTGCATATAACACGACCCAAAGCAATTTTTGCGTCTGCTATAACGAATGAACAAAGCGAGACGGGAAATTTCGCCGATATTCCATAAGAAAACAGGACATCACAAATGACCACGATAGAACTTATATTAGCAATCACTATATTTCTCTCGTGGCTGTGGGTCACGCTATACGCAGTGAAGAGGACCATCTTAGGTATGGACAAAGCATGGTAACTACGCAGTCCAGTCTGTCTAGAGAACGTTTCGTTTATAGTTGTGAGCAAACGCGATAGATGCCAACGGCAGTTGCACTGCGAATAGCAAAGGCGTAGATGCCTTCGCACGTGCCCGTAAAAGGCTATGACATCGCCCGATATTTTCAAGAAACAATGTCCCCGCAACATTTGGCGATTTACCTTATTAATATTGATCGTGCCGCCGATAGGCTGGCGGAGATGAGGCGGCAGAGTGCCGAATTTTCGATTGAAATCGATCGTGTCGAAGGCGTCGATGGGCAGGTTCATCCCAGCGAGGACTGGATCGATGTCGACGTGCGTCTCTTCCTGAAGCGAAATGGGCGGCATATTTTTCCGGGCGAATATGGCTGATATCGCAGCCATTTGCTTACGCTCGAGCGGTTCCTTGCCGACGGAAGGGACGCGGCAATCGTTGTTGAAGACGACATCTTGCTCGACGATAGGTTTCTAGCCCGAGCGGTTTCCGCCATGGAAGCGGCTCCAGATGCCGACGTGATCAAACTCTTTAATCATCGCTGGAAAGGCTTCCTAACTTTTACCACAACCCGAAGGCGATATTTTAGGCCGATGCATATTTGGGCCACAAGGCTCCACGGCGAGCTATCTGGTAACGCTTAGCGGGGCGGCGAAGATTGTCTCGAAGTTGCGGATTATGTCGTTGCCCTGGGACGTCGCTATTGAACGCGGCTGGGACAACGGGACATCGCTTTACAGCACCAAGTCCAATTTGGTCGGGTTCACGCGCTTGCGAAAGAAGACGATGATTGGCAACCGTGAGGCTTATTTCTCCGCCAAACTGCCCACCTGGCGCCGGATCCCTGCGCATTGGTTTCGGACGATAGATTTCTTTCGAAGGTTGCACTATGTGCTTGTTAAATCACGGATGTCCAGGTGCAACCTCATTAACGCTTTCAAGGGCCAACGTCTCGTTGACCGGTTTATGATCGCTTTGACTTGGCATCGATAGGGAAACGTTGAGGGCATTTATGCCACGATGGTGCAGCCGAGTGGCTGTAAGAAATTGCATCATGTAGGCCGATTCCGAGGGCATGTAAGCGTCCGTCGCTGATCGATCTCAGGGATGGCAATGCAAGTTTGGAGGTAGTCGACATCCTACGTCTCCTTACGTTGTCCGAGATCATAATATGGCCGACTGACCCAGTCAGCCTTAAGTCAGCATCTTGCACATCCCAATCCCGCGGGTCTGGTTCGGCTTCATCGCCAAGGCACAGTATAGATGTTATTCAGATAACCATCCAGGGTCCGCGAGCTATTGAAGTTTCTTGCTGAGATTGAGCACAAGAATACCAGTGGCGACCGATCACTTCAGGATCTGTATTCCATACAATCTTCTGTAGCGCCGTCGTTCACTGGTGCTCGTAGATTTCATTGTGCTTCTCGGCGGCGGAGGCACAGCGATTAGGATTTAAGCCTCTGAAATTTCTAAAAATGCCGAGATTTATCCGCTTTCAATCGTAGGGATCGAGGCCGCAACATTTCTCAACAACAAACGACACACCGCAATAGCAAAGCGGCGCATACAGATCACGCTGGCACATCCAAGGCCTGAGCAAAGGGCGAGGCGCCCGGCGACTGAACAGAGTGGGCGGGCCTTTTAGGTTCAAGCTCATGCACCATGAACCACAGTCAGAGCCACTCTCGGATGCTCAGAGCTTTACCAGATCGAAGGAGATATCAATCTCTTTGGACATGCAGTCAGGAGTATTCGCATGGCGAAAGTTTTCGAATTGAAGCGACGGCGCCCGGTTATCGTTTTTTTGCCGGAGGGCAGGTCAGCCGTTGTGGTCTCCACACTGGTATCGAACCGGTTCCAGGTCTCTGAAGTATGGTCTATCCCGGAGCTTTTCGACGCTGTTCGATCCGGCCGTTGCGCCGCTGTTGTCACCTTGGACACCTCTATGGCCCTCGTCCTCGCGATCGGGTCGATAAAGGCAATCGATGCCAACGCTTATTTTGGCATCTCGAATGCCAAATCGACTTTCGACGCTGTAGGGTTCTTGAAGCGGATCACCGTTTTAGTGGATGCTGACGGAAGACAAAACACTCCCGTCGACGACGGCACACTGAAGAGTCGCTTGGGTAGGATCTCGGACCGTCCACTCGGTCGGCTGTGGAGCGCATTGATACTTGGTGGGCCGCAGCCCCGAGATCCCAGCTAGCGGCAATGCCTTTTACACAATTCATCTTGCCGAATAGACCACCGGCGTGTGCTCTGGCGGCGGGCGAGGTAAAAGGCGCGTGTGAATTCGTTGAGCGACACCAGGAACGAAAAATTGCAGGCGTGATCAGCCTAGGGTCTGTGGGGGATTGAACTAAGCCGCTGATCGCGGCGATTCGTGGCGGGCTTTGACGAGCGCGCCCTGACTGAGAGGATGGTTGTGTTGCAACCCGCCCTTCAGACAGGAGGCCCCGATGGCTGAGATAAGCCCTCTTCGCCGCCGAATGATTGAGGACATGACAGTCCGCAATTTGTCCCCGGCGACCCAAAGATCCTACATCAGTGCAGTCTGGAAGTTCAGCCGCTATTTCGCCCGATCACCTGATCGGCTTAATCTCGACGACATTCGCACATTCCAGGTGCACCTTATATCGACGGGGATATCGTGGGCATCCTTAAATCAGATCGTGTGTGCTCTCCTATTTTTCTATGGCATTACCTTGGGCCAAGACGATGTCCCTGAGCGGATCCCGTAGGCGCGCAAACCCCGCAAGATCCCTGTTATTCTGTCGGCGGACGAGGTGGCGCAATTTCTTGAGGCCGTCTCCAGTCTCCAGGCTCGCGTAGCGCTGACCACAGCTTATGCCGCTGGCCTTAGGGTCGGCGGCATCTTTGGTCTGAAGATCGAGTGAAATCGACAGTTCCCGGATGGTGATTCATGTTCGTCATGCCAAAGACGCCAAAGCCTGATACGTCATGCTGTCCCCGGGATCAACACGCCTGTCGATGGTACACCGCTGTACCGCGTGGCGCAAACATTCAAACGGACCGGCGTTCCGACCGTCGGGGCTATTGATGACAGACAGTGAAAGCAGGATCACCCGTTGTGAACCAGACAGACTGACCGCGAGGCCTGTATATTCCCGCATGAATTTCGATATGCATGATCAGGCCGGATTGCCAAAGCCATCAATGCCGCTGCCGATGGCTGGGCTCGCTCCATCCTCCTGCTCGCCCTCTTGGCCAACGACACGATGAAATATTTCGGGATACGGGGAAGCGAATACACAGGGGTTCTGCTCGTAATAGGTGCCCCAGCGGCCTGCATCGGCGATGCAGGCTTGATCGGCGCGGCCTATGTAAAGCAGCGGAATGCCAATGCGCATCATCATGTCCGAAAGTCGAGATGTTAGTGTAAAGATAGCCCATGACTGCCCTTGACACCGGCCGAACGTGACGATGTCGCGAAAAAATGACGCTGTCTGCTTAGCGTCGCGACTGACTAGCGATGTCACCTCTAAAATTTGGCGGCGATGGATTAAGGTGCGAGTGATTCTGCTGAGGGCGTTCTCGATTGGCTCGCTGAGATACTTTTCGGAAAAAAAACCGTCCTTCGAGAAGCGAATGCCCGCAGCGCAAGTTACCTGCTCGTTGGATCCGAGCCGAACAATGAGCGTGCTTGGCAACGATTCTATTTCAGCCCCATAGTGGGCATGAAAAGTGCTGGCGATAAATTGCTCCGCCTGCCGGCGGTTCGGGTGTGAGCTATTTAAAATCACTCGGGATCTCAGCTGCATGGAGCCGTTCTACCTCGGCCTAGAGGTGTCTATCAAACCAATCGAGTACGCGACGCTGGATATCCAACTGATGCTCGGGCTCGCTAAACCAGTGAGCTTCCCGTGGATAGCTGATCATCTTAACGGGTTTGCCAAGGAGTCTTAGTCCTCGGTAGAACTCCAGACCAAGCGCTATCGGCACTCGCGTATCTGCCTCGCCGTGCAGTACCAGCACTGGCGTATGAACGTTTTCCAACATCCGCACGGGCGATACCCTATCGAGATCGGCAAGGTGCGCGGATGGCTCGCCGAAATAACCCATGGTGTAGTCGGGCGTGTCGGTAATGCGCGCCATCGTAGTCATGTTGGTTGGAGCAGCACCGACCACTGCTGCCTTGAAGCGCTCGCTGTGCGTCACCGCCCAGGCCGCCATGAACCCGCCATAGCTCCATCCGCCGATGCCGAGGCGCGAAGGGTCTGAAATCTTCATGGCGACGAGCATGTCAACGCCGTCAATCACATCTTGATAGTCCATTCCGCCCCAGTCATGCCCAATCGCTCGCGCAAAGGCCGTGCCTTGACCGTCCGAGCCGCGCGGATTGGGCAGCAATACGGCATAGCCATTCGTCGCCAGCATTTGCGCCCATTCGTGCCAGCTGCCGAGCCACCCCGCCCACCACGCCCATTCGGGACCGCCGTGAATTTGGATGACTGTCTTGATCGGGCTCCCAGGAGTGTAGTCGGGCGGCGTAACGAGGACACCATAGATCCGTTTGCCGTCACGGCTATTGGTCCAAGATATTTGACTGACCTTGCCACATTTCCAGTGGGCGACTTGCGGATTGATCATCGTGATTGGACGGATCTGTTTGCCGGCGATGGTCCATACGTCGGCGGGTCGCTCAGGGCTCGACAGCGCAACCGCGACGAGGCGATCATCTCGACTAGTCGTGAGGTCGAAAGCCTCACCTTCCAAAGTGGCAAGCCGCGTGACACGCCCGTTCCCAGTCGCTGCGATTCTCACTAATCTGGATTGCGTCTCCTCAAATGACAGGGCGAGGATGGAGCGGCTATCCGCAGCCCATTGCAGTCGCGTCAACAACCCCGCGTAGTCGTCGACGAGCTTAGTGAGTGTATTTGTCGCAAAGTTGTAAACGCGGGGGGCCGTGCCAATGAATCCCGGCGTGAGAATTTCCGAGGCGAGGATAGCAGTGCCGTCGGGTGCCCAAAACGGGCCTTCCGCGGCATGTTCAATGAGCGTCTTGCCGAATGTGCCGTTCTCGAAATCAAAAGTGGTGATCCGCGAATGATAAAAATAATCATTGATCGCGCTCGTATCCGCGATACGGACCGCCATGCGTTTTCCATCCGGAGACCACGCCATTTTACTGACGTTGACAGTTTCTGGCGAGACAGGTTGCGCCTCGTGGCTCAAAAGATCCAGAACCCAAAGGCGGGACAAGTGGCCAGCCTTGTCCAACTCGACCCAGTCACGCTTCGCCTCACGATCTGCCTTTTCCTCCGGTGTATCTGGATCAGCACTTAGAAAGGCAATCTTTGTCCCGTCGGGCGACCATGCGAAATCAGTAATGTCATATGGCACTGCGGTGAGCGGCACTGGTTCGCCACCATTGCGCCCAACCTTCCAAAGCTGGCGGGTCTGTTTGCCCCCGGCGTCCAAAACAGCTGGCGGCGATCCATCGGCTTGGCCTTCAGGCCGGCTGGATTCGTCGGGCTTGCCTGCGGTCGACATATCGGTTCCCGTCGTTCCTTTACTCCTGCGGTTCGACAGGAACGCGATTATTTCACCGTCCGGAGACCAGCGCGGTGTGTTGTCAACACCAGCACCGTTGACGAGCTCACGCGCGGGTTCGCTGCCGTCGGTCGGCACGAACCATATCCTTTGCTGGTCAGAGCCGAACGTCGCCACTTGCCGTTGGACGACAAACAATATTGTCTTACCATCAGGCGACATTTCCAAATGGCGCATGTCGTGTAACTGCATGATGTCAGAGGGGCTAATCGGACCGCCGGATTCGGCAGTTTTGATCGATGCAGCTACAGGCAAGCGCATGTGTAATGCCTGAATTTCCGCCTCTTTCGGTGGGTGAGTTACGGCTGCAAGGAGTGATGCCGTAAGAGGAAATATCAGCTTCATTGCAGAACTCTACATTTTTATTATCATGCCATCGAATTTATTGACACCATTCACAGCTTGAGTTGCCATCACTGTGGTTTGGAATGGTACGGCCGTCACACCAACTTAATTTAAGGCTGCATTAGACCCCAGGTTGACGCTATCATAGCAGTGCTCGATACACCGACATCAAGCATAAACGGTCCTGCCGCGCCTAGCCGATCATCGCATGCGTGATCAACCGGCACACCGTGATCCATGGCGTCTATAATCCATTCCTCAATTATGTCGCGGCCGCCACCATCCGACCAGATACGGCGGACCCATCGAGCATGGGCCTCAGTGCGAAAAACTTCACCCGCTATTCCGTGAATTCTGCTCCATTGACGTCTAATTGCAGCAGCGTTCGATACAACCACTGACTTATCTTGTGCGCCATGCCAAATGGAGAGGGTTGGCCACGACCCAGAATATCCTTCCGACGCTCGGAGTGCGACGTCAGCAAGACCTTCGTCATCAATATCCTCTTTGCCCTGCATTCTTTCGAACGCTGACGGCACACTAAGAGCGGTGCCTTATGCCAGCCCGCCGATCACCGCCCCCCCCACGAACAAATCAGGTCGAGTGACGATCATCGCCATCGCCATCGCGCCACCTGCGGAAAAGCCGGTGACGTAAACCCGCTCCTTATTTAGCCCATGTCGAATCACCAGCGTCTCCGTCATCTGCGCGATAGACTCAGCCTCGCCGCCGGCTCGCGCGATATCATCTGAATTGAACCAATTGATACATTGTAGAGCGTTGTTCGATGCGGGCTGCTCAGCAAATACCAATGCGAATCCGGCACGCTTGGCGATCTGAGACCAACCCGTACCGTGATCGTAATCATCGGCTGTCTGTGCGCATCCATGCAACACTACGACCAATGGCGTCGACGACGAAATTACCTCCGGCAAATAAAAATATCCTGAAAGTTCGCCAGGATTAGACCCAAAATCCGTCAACTCACTCAAAGGACTGCAAATCGCTCTAGGAGCTGAAGCCAACCGATCGACATTTTCAATAGGATTGTCAGTAATTGATTTTGTAGCCAAGACAATGCCTTTCTTTAAACGCGTCACCTTGAACTATGGTTGCCCATTATGACAATAATATCAAAACTGGCACAAGAGTCTGGTTACGTACGTAATTAGATGAGTGCGTGACGGCTGTGTGGGTATCGCTCGGCATTCGCCGCCTGAAAAAATATCAGCTCCACCGCTAACCTATAGTATAACGCTGCACCGCACCTGTCATCGAAGTTGGCTTCGAAATTGCAAATGAGCACGCCGCGCAGCAGCTTGGTGCGCGTCCGCCAGCACGACCATGCGAACATCTAGCCGGTTTTTTATTGGTGTTTGGCAATAAGAGCAAGGGCCACAAAACGCCATATCATCTTGACACACTCGGCCTGATGGTCGGTGTCATGGCCCACCACGCCGTCATCCAGGATCGCGAGGTGCGCGTGAACTCCTAAATCACTTAATCGATTAGCCACAGTTGGCCATGGCTATTGCACATTTTCTCAGATAGTGGACACGCTGGTGATAAGCTAAGACAGCGTTTGGAGCGAGCGGACGCTGGCCATCGAAATTATCAAACGCATTGACAAGGCGACAGGGTTTGAAGTCTTGCCGCGGCGATGAAGTGGAGCAGAAGTTTGCACAGCTACCTCGGCGCCCCAGAGTGACTAAAGACATCGAAAAGGACGATCGCTCCAGCCGCAGCATAGATAATGATTGCACATATTCGACGTTTGAACTGACACCCTGCAGGGTGTTGCAACTACCGGAAAGTATTCAACTCAGATCCTCGGAAAATCGTGGCGAAATTGCGGAATATCAAACGAAACTGCAATGCGAGGACCACCGAAAACGGATATATCTCAAATACATAGGTCGTCACAAAAGTATCACTTGTCAGTTCACGCATTCGTGATCACTTTCCGCCGACGGATTTAAGGGCGCTGCCGTGGAGCAAGACGTAATGGATGAGAATTGAGTTTTTTGCTAGCCCGCGAGACTTTCAAACGCCTATGAGCTGCGTACGCAGCAGTTATAAATCCAGCGCCGTTTTCGCCGGCTGTTTGACAGGGCTTTTATTTTTTGGCCAACATGACAGGATGTCAGTGAATGACCTCAGACAACTCTGAGCGGTCCAGCGACCGCAAGATTCCGGTTCTTTCTATTTCAGCGCTAAGCAGCGACCCTCATGGGATTTACAGGCACTACCGAAAGGATATTCCGTTCATTTTAGCAGAAACAGGGGTGTATCTAATCCTGCGTGCCGACGACGTTCTCGGCCTCTATAGCGATGCCAAGACGCGTCAGGTCGAAACAGAATCGCTCACCCTACGCGGTGTAAAGGGTGGCCCGATCTGGGATTTAATGCAAAATGGGATGCTGACATCGAACGGTGACGCCCATGTGCGCAGGCGATCTCCCCTGACCAGAACATTCGCTTTCAAAATGATCGATGCCTTGCGGCCTCATATCAAAGAAACGGTTTCCAACATCGCGGATACCGTAGCGTCCCGCGGCGGAATGGACTTGCTTGACGACTTCGCTACGTTAGTACCAGCGAGGATCATTGCGTCTATCCTTGGCTTGCCGCACGACGATGTGAAAGGATTTACCGAGATCGTTTACCGGCTCAGTCCTCTCTTCAGCGGCTCCTGGCGTGCGCAAGATGTACCGCAGCTTCAGCGTGCAGCAAGCGAACTCCGGTCCTACGTTTCAGGCGTGGTCTCGAAGCGCAGCTTTGAAAAGCGAAACGATTTTATAAGCAACCTTCTGGCTGACGTAGAAAGCGAGGGGTCCCTCTCTGCAGAGGAAGTTATCACACAGATAATGACTTTGATTGTCGGTGGCAGCGACACGACACGATCTGCCATCGTGATCCAGCTTTCCACTCTCCTCCAAAATCCGCAGCAATGGAATGCCGTTATGGACAATCCCGATCTTATTCCAAAGGCCGTCTTGGAGTGCTTGCGGTATGAGCCCGCGGTAGGTTCTGTCCCGCGCTTTACCACCACCGAGATAGAATTGGACGGATTTGTTCTCCCCGCGAACAAAGCCTGTTCACTTATGACAATGTCAGCCCTGAGGGACGGAAGCCTTTATAGCGATCCCGATCAGCTAGATATAACTCGAGATCAACTGAAGTGGCATCCCGTATTTGGCGGCGGCGCTCACCGTTGCTTAGGAGAAGCGTTGGCGAAAGCCGAACTTGAAGAGGCCCTGACAGCTATAGTAGAACGTTTCCCAACCATCAGAGCGGTAGGCGCTTTCCCCAAGGTCGCCGGCTATTCGGGCATTCGAATTGTTCAAAACTTTCCGGTGGTTTGGGGTGCAAATATTGGTGTGTAGACCGTGCGAGCATGCGAGTTCGATAATTTGGAATAGTACATTTGTTAAGCGATTGAGCATGACGTCAGCCTCCCCAAGAGCGGTCAGTCTGAAGAACGTGGCGATTTCGTTTGGCCACGTCGGGAAGAAGCAATACGAAGCTGTCGCTCCAACCGATCTCGATATCGACGAGGATGAATTCCTGGCCATCGTCGGACCGACGGGATGCGGCAAGTCCACGCTTCTCAACGCCGTGGCCGGCCTTCTCGCGCCTGCCTCGGGATCGGTGGAGATATTCGGAAAACCACTGAAGGGCCTGAACCGCGAAGCAGGCTATCTCTTCCAGCAAGATGCCCTTATGCCATGGAAGACGGTTCTCGAAAACGTCGCGATCGGCCTGGAGGTTGCAGGTATGTCCTCGAGCGACGCCCGGCGAATGTCGCTCGAATGGCTGGAGCGCGTCGGGCTCGGTGCTTTCGCCGACCGCTTCCCGGCAACACTCTCCGGCGGCCAGCGCAAGCGCACCGGCCTGGCGCAGGTCCTGATCCGCAACCCGAAGATCCTGCTGATGGACGAGCCCTTCGGCCCGCTCGATGCCCAGACACGCCAGATCATGGGAGATCTGCTGCTGAGACTCTGGTCGGAGGATCGCAAGGCTGTGCTGTTTGTCACCCACGATCTGGATGAGGCGATTGCTCTTGCCGACAGGGTGTTGATCATGTCGGCCGGCCCACGGTCGCGGATTATCGGTGATTTCAGGGTGCCGCTCGCCCGCCCGCGCGAGATTGCCGATATCCGCCACGACGCGACGTTCAATGAGCTTCATCGCGAGATTTGGGAGGCGCTGCGCGACGAGGTCATGACTGCCTACCGGCAGACGAGCGGGGCTGGCCGATGAACCGCGTGCTTCTCTTCTCCCTGCGGGTGCTGGTCGCCGCCTCATCCTGGCGACCTGGCACGTGGCAACCACTACAACGCTGTTTGGAAACCCAAAAACCATGGCATTTTTCTTCGCAGATCCATGGAAAGTGTTGTTGCGCATAGTTGACTGGTTTGCGAGCGGCTCGATCTGGTACCATCTCTGGATCACCCTATCGGAAGCCACGCTTGCCTTTCTGCTCGGCTCTTTCGGCGGTGTTTTTCTGGGCTTCTGGTTTGCCCGACAACCGATGCTCGCTGCGGTCTTCGATCCCTATGTCAAGGCTGCGAACGCCTTGCCCCGCGTCGTGCTGGCGCCGATTTTCGCATTATGGTTCGGTCTCGGCATCTGGTCCAAGGTGGCGCTTGGCTTCACCCTGGTGTTCTTCATCGTGTTTTTTAACGTCTACCAGGGTGTCAAGGAGGTGAGCCAGCCTATCCTCGCCAATGCCCGAATGCTCGGCATGAACGAACGGCAATTGCTTCGCCACGTCTACCTGCCCTCCGCCCTATCATGGATGTTCTCCAGCCTGCACACCTCGGTGGGCTTCGCAGTGGTTGGCGCAGTTGTCGGTGAATATCTCGGTTCATCCGCCGGTCTTGGATATCTGATCCAACAGGCCGAGGGGGTGTTCGACGTGACCGGCGTCTTTGCCGGCATGTTCGTGCTGATGGCGTTCGTCTTGATCGTCGACGGTCTGGTGACTGTCGTCGAACGCCGGCTTTTGGCCTGGCGGGGCCAATAAGTTCAATTTCCGCCTACCGCTGTAGCGAAACCGAAACCAAGGAGCAGACATGAAACGCAGGACTTTTCTGATCGGAACGACGGGTGCGATATTCGGCGCATCTCTCAACGGCATCCCGTCGGCGATGGCACAGGACGCCAAGCCTGAAAAGACCGACGTGTCTATCGGAGTGGGCGGCAAGCCCCTGTTGTACTACCTGCCGCTGACAATCGCGGAACGCAAAGGCTTCTTCAAGGAGGAGGGCCTGAACGTCACGATCAATGATTTTTCGGGTGGTTCGAAGTCACTCGAAGGTCTGGTCGGCGGTTCGCTCGATATTGTCGCTGGTGCCTACGAGCACACGATCCGCATGCAGACCAAGGGACAGGATATCGTCGGGATATGCAATCTCGGCCGCTTCCCCGGTATCGTCATTGCCGTGCGCAAGGATCTCGCCGGCGAGATCAAGTCTATGGCCGACATGAAGGGGCGCAAGGTCGGCATCACCGCGCCCGGCTCCTCGACAGCGCTGATGTTCCAGTACGCGATGCTGAAGAGCGGATTGAAGGCCGACGATGCCTCGCTGATCGGGATCGGCGGAGGTGCAGCCGCACTCGCAGCCTTCAAGAGCGGTCAGATCGATGCCCTATCGCATGTCGATCCTGTCATCGCGCAGCTGCAATACGACAACGACATCGCCATTCTCCTCGATACGCGCACAGAGGCCGGCACCCGGTCCCTCTTCGGCGGCCCTAATCCAGCTGCGACGGTCTATATCAAGAAGGAGTTCACTGTCGCCAATCCGGTGACCACGCAGCGCACCGTCAACGCATTCATGAAGGCGTTGAAGTGGATTGGGCAGGCCAGCCCCGAGGATGTGGCCAGCGTGGTGCCAACGGAATACCAGCTGGGTAACCGCGATCTGTACATGCAGGCGTTCAAGAACTCGAAAGAGATGTACTCGCTGGATGGTCTGGTCACCAAGGAAGGCTACGACTCGATGATGGGCGTGCTGAAGACGCTCGATCCAGGACTTGCCAATGCCGATGTTCCCTTCAGCAAGACCTTCGATCCGACGTTTGCCAAAGCGGCGAAGACTTGACCGGCCCGGAGATCATGGAACGTTAGCCTGACGTGAATGCCAGAGTGGAGCAGAAACCTACCGCCCACTCTGGCAACAGCTATGGGATCACGCAGCTTTCAGCGCGATCCGCCGGCGGTGCAGGACAGGCTCGGTGTAGCCTTCGAGAACCAACGATGGAAGCAGCCGGGCATGAATATCGCGAACTCGTCGCCACCGATACCGAAAACCCGATCCAGACCGGGTGTTCCCAATAGGAGGCGCTCGGCTACTACTTGCAACAGCTCATCGCCAACCGCGTGGCCGTGAATATCGTTTACACCCTTGAAGCCATTCAGCTTGAGACACTTGACCTGCTGGCCGCTGGCTTTCTTTCACGCTACGAACTGCAAATTAAATGCAAATCGGTTCGGAACTCCCGTAAGAAAGTCATGGGTTGCGGCACGACGCATTTGACGATCGCGCCCCAGAAGGGACTGGGCGGCGGAATGCGACATCCTAATCATCGGATATGACCCTATAATCAGGACCAGACTTGTCGCAGCACCAACCTCCAAGGCTATCAGCTTCTCAGCGGCAAAGCCGATTATGTCGCGCAGCAAATCTGCGCCTGCACTCTTCTCAACACGCGAACGCAGTTCTGCAGATCGTTGGTCACCGATGGTGTACTTCAAAGTCGTTCTAAGCAACCCAACAGTACGGGTAATCACCAACGGCTACGAAGCCCACCTACACACTTGCTGGGATACGATCACTTTTAACTTGCGACCAAACGTCGGAGACCAATAGCACATCTGTTCTAATTGCGCCCTGGACGCTTATATCATTAACTTTTGGCGCGGTAACACGGCGCCTTTTAGTGTGCTGCAAGTTATAGAGGCTTTTCGCTAATACAATGATGGAGGTTCGTCTTGCATTTGAAAATCATGTCAGTCATCTTGTGCTCCGCAATCGCGCTAGCAGGCTCGCCTGTAATTGCTTCTGCAAGCGTGCGAAGTGCAAATGAAACTAGCCCTACTCCTGTTACAGCTCTGAAACTCGATTATCCTGAGCGAGTTTCCACTGCGACAAAAGCATCTGAACCTCTCCGCGTGGCGGTAGTATTTTCGTGCGCCGAAAAATGGTATTGGCGCACCGGAATCCAAGAGCTGGCTTGCGGCTTCAGTGGTCAAGGCTGGGTCAACTAGATATTGAAAGGGCGCTCACTCCGGGCGCCCTTTCAACTGATACATTTCAAGTTAACAGATTACCTAATGAAATTGAAAATTCATTTTTCAAAACACTGAATACGTTTGCTAAATCAAAACGTTGTGTACCAGTACAACACGCTACGAAAGAAGAGCGTCACCGACAGATATGGACTTTGACAACTACCACTCGCCGATAGCTGACGAACGCATTGGATTACAGCAACTCAATGCGGTCGACGCGTCTCGACTTCAAATAGCCTTACAAAATATATCCGCCCGGCGCTATACGGTGATTATGTTCCTCGTTGCATTGCCCGTATGCTTTTATATTTGGACCTCCTATTTCGTAGTGCCGAATGGACAATCAACCGTGACCCAGCTTGTCGTTCGTGGTGATGTTGAAAAGACCGTAACAGCAGTCGGCAAATTAGAAGCGACAAGATCAGTTGATGTTGGTGTGCAGGTATCGGGGCTGCTCAAGACGCTTTCCGTGCAAATAGGCGACAAGGTACAAGCAGGCCAAGCAATTGCTGAGATCGATCCCGCGTCGATTGAGCACAGGCTGGTAATCGACGAGGCCGAACTATCGATTCTTCAGGCGCAGCGGACGGCCAAGAAAGCACAGGTTGCACTTAAAGAGACCAACCTCACGCGTCAACGTGCGCTGATTTCCGCGAAAAGCATATCGCAGTCAACGATGGATCAGGCCAATGCAGATCTTATTATCGCAAGAGCCGATCTCGAAGCTACCGAAGCGCAATTTCGCAAGCAGGAAGCGACAATCGCCAGCGATAGGGTCGATCTCGGCTACACCAAAATCTACGCACCCTTTACCGGCACTGTGATTTCCAACTCTGCAAAGCAGGGTCAAACGTTAAACGCAAATCAAACGGCTCCAACCATCATAACAATTGCGGATTTAACGACAATGGTGGTAAAAGCCCAGGTGTCCGAAGCGGACATTGGAAATCTTAAAATCGGTATGGAGGCATACTTTACTTTAATTGGGGAAGCCGGAAAACGTTACCTCGGCAGATTGCAACAAATCCAACCCGTGCCGAACACGGATAATAATGTTGTTCTATATGATGCTCTGTTTGAAGTTTCAAATAAAACCGGCGAGTTAATGCTTTCGATGAGCGCTCAGGTCTTTTTTTTACAGGCCGCTGCACGTAATGTATTGGTCATTCCTACGGTTGCTCTTCGTTCAGAAACCGGCCCTGACGGCGATGTATTTGTACTCGTCGAGAAACCGAATGGGGCAGTCGAGCATCGTCGTGTCGAAGTCGGGCTTCGCAACAGGGTGACCGCCGAAATCAAGGTGGGTCTGGCAGAAGGTGAGTCAATAATAAGCAGCAGCGATAGAGAGATGATACAGGGAGACAAGAGCGCTCCTGGAGCAACTTTCTAGAAAGGTTCATATGCGCCCGTTATTGTCGCTGAAAAATGTCTCTAAAATTTATGGCACCGGTCATCTGCCCAGCCCAGTCTTACACAATGTGTCGCTCGATATATCATCTGGAGAATTCGTTGCTATCGTCGGGCAATCTGGGTCCGGGAAGTCGACGTTGATGAATATTCTTGGTTGTTTGGACCAACCAACCAGCGGCACATATGAAGTCGATAGTGCGCTTGTATCGAAACTTCGTACCAACGAACTGGCATCCCTCCGCCGCACAACATTTGGCTTTATTTTTCAGAGCTACCACCTCATCGCAACGGCAACGGCAAAAGAAAATGTTGAAATACCGGCAATTTACTCTGGCGTTACTCCACGATTAAGAGGCATGCGTGCTGAAGAGCTGCTTAATTCACTGAAGCTGGGAGATCGCCACCACTATTTCCCAAGCCAGCTTTCAGGTGGTCAGCAGCAACGGGTGTCCATTGCGCGTGCTCTGATAAATGGCAGTCGCGTACTGCTCGCGGATGAGCCAACTGGAGCACTCGACAGCGCTAGCGGCAGAGATGTCATGGGCTTACTTAAAGGCATGCACAGTAGAGGATATACCGTCATTTTAGTCACTCATTCCCGGTTCATAGCAGATCAAGCTGATAGGGTAATTGAGCTTCACGATGGACGCATTGTAAGCGATCACAGAAGGGGCAGCATTGATCAGAAAGGCGGTCCTTCTACGCAGGTTCCGATGATTGGTGACGGAAGGGCCGCTATTACAAATGTAAATGCAACAGTTAAAATAGCATTGCGGTCGCTGCTCGCCAATCGTCTTCGAACAATTCTGACATTGCTTGGCATCATTATCGGTGTGTCCTCGATCATCGCGATGTTGGCCATCGGCACAGGTGTACAAAACTCGATTATGAACCGCATAACGGCGCTGGGAGCGAACCTACTTGTCGTACATCCGAACATGACCGAGTTCCGCGGAGACATTAAAAATGCCAGTGCGGCCTTAGTGCCAGCCGATGCAGACGCGATACTCGACATTCCGAACATCACTTTCGCTGTCCCCGAAATGCAAAAGACTGTAACCATCCGTCACGGAGGCAGAGATTATAGGACGACGGCCAATGGCATTTCTCCAGAGTTTGCGGTGGCAAAATCGTGGCAGGTATTGCGCGGCGAATTTATAAGCGAGCAAGATTTTCAAAGTTATGCGTCCGTCGCGGTTCTGGGGGAAACGGTTGCCGAGGGACTGTTCGCGCATGGAGAGAATCCTATTGGGCAATATGTTTTCGTGGATCAGGCGCCTTTCCAGGTGATCGGGGTTATGACAGGTAGGGGAGCCGGTGGCGGCAGCGACGACCAAGATAATGTGGTCCTCGTGCCATTGACTGCGGGAGGCATACGCCTTTTTGGCGAACGGAACGTCAGGAGTATCACAGTTCAAGTCAGAGATAGTTCTCAATTGGATTTGACTCAACATGCTATCCAAAAGCTGCTTAATGAAAGACATAGAAAACAGGATACTCAGGTTACAGATATGTCTTCCGTTCGTGAAAGTTTTTCTAGCACATTTACAACGATGAAACTCTTTCTTGGATCACTTGCAGCGATTTCGCTGCTAGTCGGCGGAATCGGAATAATGAATATAATGCTTGTAAGTGTCAGTGAGCGTACGAGGGAAATTGGCATCCGGATGGCCACGGGCGCGCGAAGAAGTGATATTCTGCGGCAATTCCTTGTAGAGTCACAGGTTCTCTCATGTGTCGGCGGGATGATAGGTATTGGTTGCGGCTTCGGTTTCGGGGCACTTGCACAAATTGCTGGACTGCCAGTCAGCTTTACCCCCGCGCCCGTATTGTTGGCTCTTGCGTGCTCGCTGCTTACCGGGTTGGTTTTTGGATTGTTGCCAGCGCATAAAGCGTCAAAGCTACATCCCGCGCAAGCTTTAAGTGCAGTTTAGGTCGGGATTCGCTATTGTCGAACGAAAAGAGTAACTCGGTCCGAGATGCTGGGCATCGGATCGTTAGAGAGCGCGCTGATGATGAAACGAGCAGTCGACATTACGCGGTTATGGGATTTTCGTAATAACGATAGAGAATTTGATACTGAACGCGCACAGGGCATTGTTCGGATTACGGTCGTCACACTGCTGGCTTTCTACGTGTTGCCAATGATCTACACGGAGCGGGTGCCGGCAGAGGCACATAGTGTGGTCGTGCTCTATATCGCCTACATGCCGCTGGCTTTCGTGCTGTTGGTTTGGATCATGAAGCGGCCGGGCGTTAACCCGCGGCGCCGCATCGTCGCAATGTTTTACGACTACGGCGCAATAACTTATGGAATGGCGGTCGGCGGTGCTGCCTTGCTGCCGCTGTTTGCGATCCTGATGTGGGTGACGGTCGGCAATGGGTTGCGCTTTGGCACGCGGTATCTGCGGATTGCCACGTGCCTCGCCTTGGCATCGCTCGGCATTACCATCGCGTTCAACGGATATTGGCGGGCTAATCCCTTCATCCCGCTGACACTGGTCACCACTGCGCTGCTGGTGCCGGCGTATATCTCGGTGTTGCTGGGGCGCTTGGAACGCGCAGTGCACGCAGCGGAAGACGCAAATTTGTCGAAATCGCGGTTTCTGGCGCAGGCCAGCCACGATTTGCGACAGCCGATCCATGCGATCAGTCTGTTCACCGCGTGCCTACGCGATTCGGGCCTACATGCGCGCGAGCTGCATATGGTCGAGAACATTGACCGCTCGCTGGAAAGCGTGTCGCGGCTTTTCAAGTCGTTGCTGGACGTGTCGACGTTGGACAGCGGCAAAGTCATTCCGAAATACGAGATCGTCGCGATTGGCGACGTGCTTGATGACCTGGTGCGCGCCAACAGCGACGCTGCATTGCGAGGTGGATCTGAGCTGCGCATTATCCGGCGTCGGGATTATGTCAAGATCGATCGGGGATTAGTGACCACGATCCTCCAGAACGTGGTGGCCAATGCGGTGAAGTACGCGCCCCGGCGTCCGATCCTGATCGGATGCCGGCGACGTGGCCAAACGCTGGCGATCGAGGTCTACGACCAGGGACCGGGAATTTCGAGCGAGCACCAGAGCCGCGTCTTTGAAGAATTCTACCAAGTGCGCGAGCGCGGCGATCGCGATGTGGAAGGCGTCGGGCTGGGGTTGCCCATTGTCCGGCGTCTGACGCTGCTTCTAGGGCTTCAGGTGAGCCTGCAGTCCATTCTAGGCAAGGGCACGCGGGTGACGCTTTCAGGCATTCCGCTCGCCGCGAAACCGACGGCACTGGAGCTGCGCCCAGGTATGGCTAGCGGGTCGGTGATCGAAGGGCTTCGGGTATTGCTGGTGGAGGACGACGCGGGCGTGCTGGAAGCGACTGCCAGTCTGCTGCGCAATTGGGGCTGCGAGGTGCAGGCCTCAGCCTCCATACCGGACAGACAGGACGAATGCGATCTGCTCATCACGGACTACGACCTGGGCGGCAAGATGACTGGCACAGAGTGCATTGAAGTCGTGCGTGCCTTCAATGGCTGGCCAGTACCGACGATCGTCATGACCGGCCACGATTCCGGGCGGGTGCGCGAAGAGCTATCCGACCGGGACATCCCGATCCTGTCAAAGCCGGTTCGGACAACAGAGCTACGCTCGATGGTACTGGCGAAGGCGCTTGATACTGCCGAGCCGGCGGACTAGCATTACAGTTGCAATTTTGATTTCAGGTGAGCGCGTTGGGCGGCAGCTTGATGCGCTCGTCTCCAACATGACCATGCGATGATGTGGGCGGGCTTTATACGCCGCTGGGCAAGCTTATTCGCAATGCGTCGGACCTCTTGGATGGACCAGCGGATCAGATCGTGATGGTCGGCATCCTCGGTCTTTTTTGGGGTGCCGCATTATTGGCGCGATATCGGATCACAGCCATCATTGCGAAGGCGAGCATGACGAGCGAGACATGGCGATGCCAGCCATGCCACGAGCGGGTCTCGTTATGATCGAGGCCGAGTTCGTTCTTGGCTGTCTCGAAGCTATCCTCGATTGCCCAACGGTGACCTTCGACGGATACGAGCGTCTGAATGCCTGTTCCGGCCGGGCACCAAGTCGTGAAGAATGCGAGGTCGCCATCGCTGATATTGCGCCGGATCAACAAGCCACGCGTCCAAAGCCCGGTTTGCGTATCACTGTATTCGTCGGCATCGATATCGGCCAGTTCGCAGTAGGCCCAGTCATGAAGCCGCGCGCCTTTTGTGCCATCGCCAGCGGAAAGGCGATGCCATGCAGCCGGATCGAGATCACGGGCAATCTCAAGAGCGGTTCCTGCGACGAAAGGCTTACCAGACCAAGCGCCAAAATGATGGTCGGATTTAACCCCAAGAACGTAACCTTTGCAGGCTCGGCGCAGCGCTCCTTCGACGTCTCCGACGCCATACACAGCATCTGCTGCCACCCATGAGAACGGCACTTTGGCTGTCAGCGCCCGCCGAATCATATCGACAGCGAGGGCAGGCTTGGTAGCGAAGGCTACAGTTTCAGGAACATGAGCGGCGGCAAGCCTTGCCGGATCGCTGGTCCAACTCTTTGGCAAGTACAAGGCTCGATCGATAAAGGCATGACCACGATCGGAAACATAGGCGGTGAACACACCGATTTGGCAGTTCGTTACCTTGCCCGCTGACCCTGTATATTGACGTGAAACACCGCAAGATGTCTTGCCCTGCTTGAGGAAGCCGGTCTCATCAATGACCAGGACCGCATCATCTGTGGCAAGGTGCTCCACAACATACTCGCGCACAATGTCGCGAAGTCCGTCTGCGTCCCAGCGTCCACGACCCAAGATGGCTTGCTGTCGCCACGGACCAGGATCGCCAGCCGCCTCAGCGCGCATCCAACCTGTCTTACGGCGCTCATCACCTAACAAGCCGTCCAGGAAAAGGTTCGCAGATGCTGCAACGCGCTCCTGCGTAAACAATCCGCGCATACGCGCCTTAACTTCACGCAGCGACGATGCCCAAAGTTCCAACGTTGTCTCGATCGATGCACCCATCATCCATGACCTCCGAATCATGGAGGCCTATAGATTCAGAACTTGTAAAAATACGCAACTGTAATGCTAGGCCGTGGACTCGTTATGACGGAGTGTGATGCGAATGCAAGCTAGCTTGGTCATTGCGAGAAACGTCATTCCAAGCTTGTCGTATCGAGTTGCGACCCGTCTGTAGTATTTGAGCTTGTTAAAGAAGCGCTCAATGAGATTGCGCTTTTTGTAGAGCCAAGGGCTGAAGACGATTGCCTCCTTTCGATTGGACTTCGGCGGAATGTTTGCCCATGAGCGTTCCGCTCTCAACTTTGAGCGCAGCCAGTTGGCATCATAGGCTTTGTCGGCAAGAAGCATCGCGCCGGGCGGAAGATTATCGAGTAATTCGCGCGCTGCCGTCAGGTCATGGGCATGACCGGGTGTGATGGAAATCTTGATTGGAAGCCCTCTTCCATCGGTCATGGCATGGATTTTGGTTGTAAGACCGCCTCGACTCCTTCCAAGACAGCGATCTGGATGATCCGCCCTCAGTGTTGCCGCCGAATGATGTACGCGAACTGAAGTGCCATCGATCATCGTGATCAAATCACGCGATGCGTTGGTGATCGCGTCCATCAAACTGTCCCAGATTCCAGCTTTCGTCCAGCGTCTGAAGCGATTATAGCATGTGGTGTAGGGGCCATAGCGCTGTGGCACCTCGCGCCAAGGCGCGCCTGATCGCAGAACCCAGAAAATGCCGTTCAGCACGCGTCGGTCATCAACACGCGGCACGCCTCGCGGCTTGTTGGGCAACAGCGGTTCAATCACGCCCCACTCGGCATCGGTCAGGTCGTATTGGCTCATGCCGACACTGAATCAGATGTTGAACGCTCATGGAAGATGTGTAGTTTTACCACATGATAGACGATCTTGCGCTGCTCCTCCCTGACACGCTGCGAACTGTGGCGTGCCGCAGCGGCCGTGAATGGGGTTGGCAACCTGAAGCGATACCCCTGGTGATTGATGAAGCCGAGAAATTGGGCCTTCTTAACGTTGGCGGGCAACTACAATTCCTGATGCCGGAAGGCACCTGCGAGTGTTATTGGGTACAAGTAAAATGCGTTGGTCGGTGAGCCTGACGGCTTAACATGGGTCGAGCGTGTAGCATCGTCGGCAGCCGTCGCACGACAGCAAATGGTTGATATCAGCCGTCGTTACGACTTTGTCGAAGAAGGCCGGAAAGCATTTGCCGACCCTTTTGCAGCTTACGAAGCTACTGGTGGCAACGTCCGCGACCGCATATGCTTCATTTGGTACTTACAGACTGACCGCCCATAATCGCCTCGCCGCCCGTTTATGAGTTCACGACCTAGCCCGGCATGCTGCCCGGGTAGACGCCAGGCTCAAGGATCCCGTCGCTGATGGCCTTGGACACGGCCGCGGCCCGGGTGGGCACGCCCAGGGTGCGGAACACGGCTGAAACGTGGATGCGCACGGTGAACGGAGAAATGCCGAGTTCGCGGGCGATTTCCTTGTTCGTCTTGCCCTCGGACAGCAGGCGCAGCACGGACCGCTGCCGTTCGCTTAGCGCAGGGGCGGTCTGGTCCTCGCCGATCGTGCCTGAGGTTGACACCAGGGCGACGATATCGCCGGCGAGGATCGCGCGCAGCGCCGATCCTATTTCCGCTGGCGGGACGGATTTGCTGATAAAGCCATTGGTGCCGGCGGCCAACACGGCGTCTACGGTGGCGTGATCGTCGGCCATGGATATCACCACGATGGTGCTTCGATTGAATTCCTGCCGCAGGGCCGCAAGTTTTGGCTTGATGCTTGTGCGGTTGAAGAATAGATCAAGGACGAACATCGACGGGGTAGTGGCGGCAACACGTGCCGTGGCCAAGGCCTGGTCGAATGATTCTGTCGCGGCGACGGTAGCGTTGGGAAGCAGGTTTTGAATCAGGAAACATAGGCCATCGCGAAAGACTGGATGGTCATCTGCAACGATTATGTATTCGGCTTTCAAGCGTTTGACCCCTGAGGTTTCTGCTACCGCCCGCTCATATCAGTGCACCGGCGGGTAGGCCACTAGCACAGGCGTACTAAGGGCCTAATAATCATGCCCGCCCACCGCTACCCTTCGCCGTAGATATCATGGATGGATTCCCGTACGGCGAAGATGGTGCTACCGCGCGGCCCGTGGACGATCTGTGGACGGTGCACTTGGCTTCCTTTGGTTCGAGCCGTTATGCTGGATTCAAAGTTCCTCTCGGGAAAGTTAGCAGGAAGGGACCATGAAAGGACGCCTCATCCCAAGGAGATATAATCACGGCTACCAAGCTGCTTTTCGGCAGTATATGTGCGGGATGTTGGTGGGTGTGAGCATGGAGGCGACCGCGGCGAAGCCAGCCAAGCCACATGAAATTTTAGTCTAGTCTAGGCGCCTGACTTATGCGCGTATATTGGAGAAAAGCGCAAAGCTTTCTGTGCCGCAGGCGCAAAGCTTTTGAGTCAGCAGGACGATACGCGCGACTTGTCGCTTCATTGCCGGAATCCGCTTGGTCAGGGTCTACTGCGAGTGGGGGGTAAGTCGCTTGAAAGAGGTAGGGGCAAGCGCAGCCGCGTCCTGACTTTTCCGAATGGCACGTTCCTTGTCGTACATAAGCCTGGTGAGTCCGCGACTTGCTGACACAGCTGTCCCGATTTAGCGATATCCGCAGTCAGCGACGTTGTTCCTGCCGCCGTTACCACACATCGCCGATAGCGGGAAATCTTCCGCGGGCTAGTCCATCTGTACTACTGGGCTTATTCCATCCTGCATGCGAAGGGAAATCGCGTTCTTGGTTACCGTCACTGACGAGACCGTAATGACAGGAACGGAGAACCGGAGATTTCGAGAGGGAAATGATGCTACGAAAATTTAATATGGGAATATTATCTCTCGTTATAGTTGCGGGCTTGAGTTCATGTCAGACAGCCCAAGAGTCCGCGACAAGCGCTCAGATGACCTGCAGTGCACAGGGTTTAAAAGCCGGCACAAGTCGATACGACAAATGCGTGAGTGCAACATATCAAAGCAATCGTCAGCAGGCCCAGCAGGCGGAAAACAATGCCGCCGCAGGAGCTGCCTTGGGGGTCGTGGGTGGAGCTGTTCTAGGGGCTGCCCTAGACAATCATCACCATTACTATCGCCGTTGCGGGCCATGGGGCTGCTATTAGGCGGATTGATTCTGACGCTCCGGCTTCGGGCGATGATCGAGATGAACACCATGGCCTTCGCGGCTGCTTCTAGGGAAATTCCGTTACAAGAGGCGTCGTATCGAACGAGCGATACGATAGACGTTCTAAATCCTTCAAACGCCGGACGATGGCCGCCTTGTCGGCGCCAGCCGCAAGGCGGCCACTAGATGTGGTCGCTATGACAGATTTGTTGCGAATTTCTAGAGGGTGAGAACAAGACATCCCATGCGCAGCACTGCCGGCGGCGACTTGCCAATAGGACGTATGCGCTAATTGTCACGCAAAAATGAAAAATGCCAAATCTTTCCAGCGTTTTGTCGAGGAGTGACGCTTAACACGATGCGGAAAAAGGCCCTTGCTGTAAGCGGACTGCCGTGATTCCATGCCTGGGTGATTGATTGGCGGGAGCAGGACATGCGCGGCAGTGATGACCAGACGGCGGGTCTGTTTTCTTATGTAAGCTGCGAAGCCCGCGTTCCGGCAAACCATCCGCTGCGGCCGATCCGTGCCATCGTAGACGAGGCGCTGGAAGTTCTGTCCCCGGATTTCGAGGGGATGTATTCAGCGATCGGCCGGCCGTCGATCCCGCCCGAGAAGCTGCTGCGCGCTCTGTTGTTGCAGGCCTTCTACACGATCCGCTCGGAGCGTCAGCTTATGGAGCAGATGGACTACAATCTGCTGTTCCGCTGGTTCGTCGGCTTATCGATGGACGCGCCGATCTGGGACGTCACCGTATTCACCAAGACCCGTGAGCGGCTCTTGGCTGGCGACATCGCCGCCAAGTTTCTGGCGGCGTTGCTGAGCCAGCCGCGGGTTAAGGCATTGCTGTCAGACGACCACTTCTCGGTGGACGGCACTTTGATCGAAGCGTGGGCCAGCATGAAGAGCTTCAAACGCAAGGACGGCGCAGATGGTAGCGACACTGACGACAGCGGCTCTGGCGCCGGAGAGAAGCAGCCGCCAAAGGCCGCACCGCAACTCTGAGCGTGATTTCCCCGGCGAGAAGCGCAGCAACGCAACCCACGCCTCGACCACCGATCCTGATGCCAGGTTTTACAAGAAGGCCCGTGGCCAGGCGGCCAAGCTTTGCCACATGGGTCACGTCACAATGGAAAACCGCAACGGCCTGGTTGTCGACGCCACGCTGACCCATGCGAGTGGAACCGCAGAGCGCGAGGCAGCTCTGGATATGGTGGGCCGCATGGATGGTCGTCACCGCATCACATTGGCCGCAGACAAAGCCTACGATACGGCCGATTTCGTTGCTGCCTTGCGGGACGCAAAGGTGACGCCACACGTCGCCCAGAACACGACGAACCGACGCTCGGCAATTGATGGTAGGACCACCCATCATCCCGGCTACGATGTCAGTCAGCGTATCCGCAAGCGTATCGAAGAAGTGTTCGGCTGGGCCAAGACCAGCGGCGGAATGCGCAAGACCCGCCATCGTGGAAAGGATCGCGTTGGCTGGATGTTCACCCTAACAGCCACCGCTTATAATCTGGTGAGGCTGCCGAAGCTGCTGACGACGGCATAATCGCGCCCGGAATCCGCCGAACCAGGCGGATTATGACAAAACCGGCCGACAAGGCCGCTGAAAAAGCTCATCACGGTCCGCCTTCCAGCCGTATAACCTGGATCGGTGGAAAATTGGCGCTATTTCCGCAACCTGTTAGGCAGACGTAGAAACGGCCGAGTTAGCCATGCTCAATTCACAGCGAGACACAGCGCAGGCCCGCACCAACATCCTCAACCAAAAATAACAAATCGCCGACATCGACGCGCGCCTTGCCACCATCCCAATCGATATTAAGGCTGCACAAGCACAGAATGCTATCAGCCGCAGCCAGGTCGGAGTGGTGGCGCAAGACGAACAGCTTGACGCACTAGAAGACGAACATGGTCAAGCCTGGCTACCGGATAGCAGCAAACAATTGAGTGCTCCCTATGAAGAACGTGAAGTAAACGGGAGCAGCGGGTTGAGACCCTGATGTCGAAGGTTAATTCGGCGACCCACATAAGTGAATGCAACGTTATCTTACAATATTAACGGATTGAAGCCTACGGCTGATTCATCGAACTTTCACATAATGGCTAATGCAGGTTCTGAGTAAAACATATCAAAGCAGCACCGCGGGCAGCCTTTGCCGCCACACCGGCAATCCACTTTCCAGATGTCTTCAAACCCCCATCGCGT
>NZ_CP072164.1:0-455093 GCF_019355815.1 Rhizobium sp. B21/90
TAGAAACGCCCTGACTCTCCGGAGGAAAGCAGATAACCTTGCGCGTCGACATAATGCGGAATACTGACGCACGACCATCTGCTTTGGCAAGAGAAACCATCTCGCGTAGCGCGAGGTCCTCCCAGACGGCACCAGGCGAATTCGCTGCGAAAGTTTCAACAGCCCACCTGTCACCATGATCCACCAGTGCTAGCGCACACGATTTAGCATTGAAGAAGCGTTGAATAATTCCAAGCGCAGCTTGCGCGGACGAATTGAGGGACGACGCTGTCGGCCTTGCCCCCTCGAAACAAACCCCAATCTCTTTGATCACCTCTTCGTAATCCAAACGCCGCGTTAACCAATCCGTCTTCCGGCGCAGCCTATATACCAGTGAGATGATATAGACGCAAAGGCCCACCAAAACGGAACCCAAGAAGATCCGTGCCCGCTGCTCCCTCACGCTTCGTAAGCTATAAGCTTCCAGACACTTGCGCTGCAGTCTTTCGGCAATTTCCGCAGTGTCGGAGGCCTGAATGATGTTTACGTTATCATTCACCTGGGGCAAAACCGACAAGATGACGCGACCCTCGCGTGTTAGTATGCGGATGGGAGCTTCATGCCCACCGTTCGCTTTTTGGCGCACATCGAGTTCGTGACTGATTTCCAACGAGAGTGCTGGGTTTGGCTGACGCATGAACTGCAGCATCAGGCTGCCCAATTCGATCGGGGTTTCGACCGTCTGATCCGTTGACGGCATTTTGGGAAGATTACTCAGCGCGCGGGTGAAGCTGGCAATTGAATCTTGCAGGAGCACGTTCTGCGCTCCGAAGACTGCAACGGCGGCGTCAGTCCTATCCACAGATACCTTTAGCTGGTCTAGCAGTCGAGAGAGATCGTTACCGCTCACAAGATGAGATTGTTTAAATAGTAGCTTCAAATATGCCAGGTTCTTCCGCAAAGCTCCAAACCTGGCGATAATTGGGTGGTAGTTCGCCACCATACCAGCTTCCGCGCGGAGTACATCCCGCTGCAGCGAGGCACTGTCGATGTTAATTGCTCGCAATTGGGTCAGGATCGCCCGATTGGTCTCATTGTCCTGCCAAGACGCAATTGTCGCCAAGGCAAAAATCATTGCACCAACTACCATGGCCAGGATAGACCAAGCCTTAGCACCTGTCTTGAAATCTTGCCGATTCGGTGAATACCTTCCATTCATCCGTACTTACTTCCTCGTGCCAATACCGCTTCCGATGAAGCCGCCCCTTGTTCCGAGATGATTGCGCCCCCCGAATCCCGGGATGATCTCGCCTCCTTGAGGCTGGGGGCCTGCTGGTCTCGATTGTTTTCAGTCGATCTCGGTTGGGAGTCAAGATTTTCGCGACTGGATTCATTCGCAAGCTATCGCCAGATAGATCGATGCGTTGTGCGTTGTGAACGAGGCGATCAGAATGGCGTCAGCGAGGGTGGGATGTCCGATAAAGTCGTGTCAGGATGACACGGGAAGTTGCGATGGTTTGAAGGTCGATCCGTACCGAAAGCCATTTTTTTGCATGTCATCGTTGTGCGCAAACGAACCAGTAGAGCCTGGGGACGCTGACCGATGATCGTGTCCCGTAGCGTGGTGTAGCTTTTGACATCCACGGTGCCTCCTGGTGTCGGCTGGAGGGGATATCAGCGTGCCACGGCTGGTAGGCTGATGAGCGGATCATCGCTGATGCGGGTGATAGTTTCCAGTGTCACATATCTGGATCATTGGACGGCCCACTTGATGGTATGGACCGCTCCCTTTCCCTCAGTGAAGGTGGCGGCTGTTTTTAAGCCAAGAAGGAGTCATCCCATGCCTGTTTTTCCGTAAGCGGCGGCTCCACCCCATTGATTATGCAGTTGGGCCGCTCAATTTGCGGGCTTGCAGCAAGCTCAATGAGCACGTCGGGGAGTCCCGGACGTGCTCATTATGAGGAGCTTGGCCGTTGTGCATAGGCCCATGGCATAAGGGCGTCGATGTCTTTGGCGAGATGGCCATTTGCAATGGCTGATGAAGAGATCGCGCAGATAAGCATATGGCTCGACACCATTCATTTTGCAGCTTGCGATCAGACTCGCAAAGCGGGCCCAATTTCGTCCGCCTTCGTCGTGGCCCGCAAAGAGCGCGTTGCGGCGGTTCATGGCCGGGCTGCGTATTGCGTTTTCGACCAGGTTTGAGTCGATGTCGACGCGGCCGTCGTCAAGGAACAGCCGGAAGCCATCCTGTCGTTTGAGGATATAAGCCATGGCCTTGCCGAGATCGGTCTTGCGAGAGATACGCACTGCCTGAGCGGTCAGCCAGGTGAAGAACTCGTCCACCAATGGGCGGGACAGGTGTTGGCGGACTGCCCGGCGATGTTCCGGATCGTGGCCTCGGATGCCGTCTTCAATCTTATAAAGAGCGGCGATCCGCAACAACGCCTCGTCGACGATGGCCTAGCATTACAGTTGCAATTTTGATTTCAGGTGAGCGCGTTGGGCGGCAGCTTGATGCGCTCGTCTCCAACATGACCATGCGATGATGTGGGCGGGCTTTATACGCCGCTGGGCAAGCTTATTCGCAATGCGTCGGACCTCTTGGATGGACCAGCGGATCAGATCGTGATGGTCGGCATCCTCGGTCTTTTTTGGGGTGCCGCATTATTGGCGCGATATCGGATCACAGCCATCATTGCGAAGGCGAGCATGACGAGCGAGACATGGCGATGCCAGCCATGCCACGAGCGGGTCTCGTTATGATCGAGGCCGAGTTCGTTCTTGGCTGTCTCGAAGCTATCCTCGATTGCCCAACGGTGACCTTCGACGGATACGAGCGTCTGAATGCCTGTTCCGGCCGGGCACCAAGTCGTGAAGAATGCGAGGTCGCCATCGCTGATATTGCGCCGGATCAACAAGCCACGCGTCCAAAGCCCGGTTTGCGTATCACTGTATTCGTCGGCATCGATATCGGCCAGTTCGCAGTAGGCCCAGTCATGAAGCCGCGCGCCTTTTGTGCCATCGCCAGCGGAAAGGCGATGCCATGCAGCCGGATCGAGATCACGGGCAATCTCAAGAGCGGTTCCTGCGACGAAAGGCTTACCAGACCAAGCGCCAAAATGATGGTCGGATTTAACCCCAAGAACGTAACCTTTGCAGGCTCGGCGCAGCGCTCCTTCGACGTCTCCGACGCCATACACCGCATCTGCTGCCACCCATGAAAACGGCACTTTGGCTGTCAGCGCCCGCCGAATCATATCGACAGCGAGGGCAGGCTTGGTAGCGAAGGCTACAGCTTCAGGAACATGAGCGGCGGCAACCCTTGCCGGATCGCTGGTCCAACTCTTTGGCAAGTACAAGGCTCGATCGATAAAGGCATGACCACGATCGGAAACATAGGCGGTGAACACACCGATTTGGCAGTTCGTTACCTTGCCCGCTGACCCTGTATATTGACGTGAAACACCGCAAGATGTCTTGCCCTGCTTGAGGAAGCCGGTCTCATCAATGACCAGGACCGCATCATCTGTGGCAAGGTGCTCCACAACATACTCGCGCACAATGTCGCGAAGTCCGTCTGCGTCCCAGCGTCCACGACCCAAGATGGCTTGCTGTCGCCACGGACCAGGATCGCCAGCCGCCTCAGCGCGCATCCAACCTGTCTTACGGCGCTCATCACCTAACAAGCCGTCCAGGAAAAGGTTTGCAGATGCTGCAACGCGCTCCTGCGTAAACAATCCGCGCATACGCGCCTTAACTTCACGCAGCGACGATGCCCAAAGTTCCAACGTTGTCTCGATCGATGCACCCATCATCCATGACCTCCGAATCATGGAGGCCTATAGATTCAGAACTTGTAAAAATACGCAACTGTAATGCTAGGCCACGGACTCATTAGTTGAGGCGATCCATATACTCGTCGCGACGAGCTTGAGGGCGGCCATGTAATTATCAGCGCGCCGGTCGTATCGCGTCGCGAGGCCTCGCATCTGCTTGATACGGTTGAAGAACCGTTCCACGAGATTGCGTTGACGGTAGACCCAGCGGTTGAAGCTGAATGTCTGCTTTCGATTGGCCTTTGCAGGGATATTCGCCCAACACTTGCGTTGCTTGGCAAAGTTACGAATTGCATCCGTATCATATGCCTTGTCGGCGAGGATCGTTGCGCCGGGCCGCAGGTCGCTCAACAGCTTTTCAGCCATCGGTGCGTCGCCGGCTTGGCCGGCGGTGAGTTCGAGCCGAACCGGTCTGCCATCTGCATCGACAAGAGCGTGGATCTTTGTCGTCAGGCCGCCGCGCGAACGTCCCATGCAAGGATCGGCAGATCCCCCTTTTTAGCGTTGGCACCATGCTGGTGAACGCGAACACAAGAACTGTCGATCATCACGATGTCTCCATCGTAACGCTTTGAAACGGCGTCCAGAAGACGATCCCAGACGCCCGCCTTGCGCCATCGGGAGAACCGATTGTAAAGCGTCGTGCGCGGGCCATAACGCTCCGGCACATCTCGCCAAGACGAACCAGTCCTGAAACGCCAGAGGATGCCGTTGATCACCCGGCGGTCATCGACACGTTCAATCCCACGGCTATTGTTCGGCAAAAGAGGTGCAATGATAGCCCATTCTTCGTCGCTCAATTCGTGACGGCGCATAGCGATCTCCTTTCAAGGAGATTGAATCATATACCGTCAATAAGATGAACCCCGTTTATGGGGACACTGCCTAGCCCTTTTTCGGCTTGGCCTTAATCAGTTTTCTGCGACCGTGTGCTCAACAGAAGGCCAGCTTCAGCGGATCGCCGCCCGTGCGATCTGGCGTGGCCAGGTGCGAGTAGCCACCATAGGCATCAACTTGATCGTACCGTTGAAGCCGTCGAGGATCTCTGCGGCATATTCCCCTTTACGCCCAGGCCGGTAGTTGACGACCACGCCTGCCGGATCGGATCCGTTCCAGCCGCGATCATCGCGCAAAACAGCCCATAGAGTCCATTCAAGAAAGCAGGTAGCGAGCGAGCCTTCTGGTCATGAGCTTTATCATTGCAGTTTAGATGAAGGCGAGGCTTGTGGCTGAGAAACGTTCAAAATCCTTTGCCATTCTGCGGTTTATGCCGAGCCACGCCAGCGTTCGCTCGACGATCCATCGCTTTGGGAGCACCCGGAAACCGACCTGGTTACGTTTGACAATTTGCATCGGGCGCGGACTTGCCTCTTCGACCTTGGGGCCCTGATAGCCGCCATCGCCGCAGATTTTCTCGATGAATGGAAACCGGTTGGCGAGCCTGTTGAAAACCAAGTGCCGCTCCGTCGCGATACTGAATTCCTGCCGAGTGGACTTCGGCTTTCAGGAGCATGCCCTTCTATGCGCGCTTTTGGGCAGCCATCAACACCGTGAACGCGGCGCGTACCTCTACGTCCGCCAATCTTCGATGCGGCAAGTCATCGACAATACCGAGAGCGCCATGCGGCAATATGCGCTTCGCGGGCGCGCTATCGCCCTAGGTTGGCGCGAGGAGCTGATTATCGTCAACGATAACGATCAGGGTGGATCCGGCGCATCGGCGGTCTGACGCGAAGGATTTCAGCGGCTGGTCAGCGATGTCGGCATGGGCCTGGAGGTCTCCCGTCTGACGCGCCACAGTGCTGACTGGCAGCGCCTGCTCGAGAGCTGCGGCCTTGCTGATATGACGCGGCAAATTTCAACGACCGGCTCCTGCTCGGCCTGAAGGGAACAATGAGTGAGGCCGAACTCCACGTGATTAAGGCATGGCTGCGCGGCGGCATCCTCAATAAGGCCCGGCGTGGCGAGTTTCGTTGCCCACTGCCAACCGGCATGGTCTACGATCATTCCGGCAATGTGAACCATTGATCCAGACTTCCAGGTCAGAGAGACGATCGCCCATTTCTTCGAGACTTTCTCTCGCGTCGAATCCGCCTCTCAGACTGTCAAAGCCTTTCGTCAGGATGGCATTCTCTTTCGCTCCCGCTTCCATGACAGCCAGACGGTTTTCCGGCCACTGACGCCTTCAACGGCGATGCGCGTGCTGCACAATTCACGTTACGCCGGGACCTATACCGTTGAAAAATGACGATTTCGAAATTCCGCTCTGTCGACACAACCATTGAACCAATGTCTGTCAATTGCAAAAGTAATACAATAAAGGTTGAGGCTCTCTCACCACCAAAGTAGGCTCCAAGTGATTGAGAGAAGATGGAGCATGCACTATGGAGCCTAGCCAGCAAATCTTAAATGATGATTCCGGAGCTTCCCGTAGGGAAGCCAATTCCACAGTGACAAATATGGATATGCCTTCCGAGCTCTTGGCAAAGGTAGCGACTTATATTCCTAACCAGGACCCGGTAGAAACGGCAAGGAATCTCGGAAGCCTGGAACGTACCGGACGTCCGGGTCGTGAAGCCGTTACAAGCGATCCCGTCGGAAAATACCACGCGCGAATGAAGCGAATTTGCACTTCCGCCAGAACCGTGTTCGATACCGTTATTCCCGGAAATCAATTACCCGAGGAGGCGACGAATCGACCTTCTCCGACGGCGAGAACGAAGGCCGTTGGCCCAATTCTTAAGTTCCAGACTGAAGGGGGAAAAGCGAAATTTGTGAACCACATCCTCAGTTTACCAGAATCTGCTCAATGCGACGCAATTCTCAGCGTCATAAAGCACTTGGATGATCTTGGTGAAGCAAACAAGACGAGCCTCATGGAACGCTCCATCGAGATTTTGCGGCTAGATCCCCCTTTGACTTGGAATATGGGTCAGAAATGCCCTGCGGCCGATGTGTTGGTCGAAGGCGAAAAGTACCTGAATGGAGATCAACGGGCCCGCATCAAACAAGAGAGGAACAGTCGTCCGGGACTGTCTCCCCTGTTTCGCCGAGCTTACGCCGATTTTGAGGTTCAAAAAGACATGGACGCAAATCCTATAAGATATAGGGAAGCGACGGAGCCTGAGGTCAGACCTATAGACACAGTAATCGAGACAATTGAAAGATATAGCGCTTCGATAGCAAGACGGGGTCCGAATGATGCCGGGCTCTTAACAGGTAGCGGAAGCTTTGCGAAAAATATCAATGATGCATACGCACGCACGCGAACTGAGCTAGATGCTTCTTCCCGTGACAGAAATCCCTCTGGATTATCGCGATAATTTCTTAGTAAGCGCGCTTTTTATGCGCCTTCTGAAGCGCGGTGCTCTCAGGTATTATATGTCCGCCGAAAAGGTGGGCACCAAATCATGGATGATGCTCGCGAACTATAGACGTGGTTTGTTGGTGGTGAAGGCCGCCGTCGATATGACCTTGCCCCGCGAGATTAGCTTAGCTCCGGCGATTCCGGCGGGACTTGTAGGATGGTGATGTTTTCGGGCACGACAAGATGATTGGACTTGTGCCAGCCCGCATAACCCATGATGAGGATGGCGTGCGCATCCTCGTCAAAATGACGGGCGATTTCCGCCAAATGCTTGGCCTCGTCTTATATGAGGGTTCATGTGTCAACGTCATCGTGCCATATTCTTCTCTTTCCAATTCCGGAAACCATTGCGAGGTTGGGCAGCGCTGTGTGGCAGCCTTTGCTACGTAACCTTACATGCAGTCGGGTCGACGAAGAGCCCATAACCACAATGCCTCATGCACGAGGCAAGCCCCAATGAGCACGACCAACCTGGAACGCGGTTCTTGGTTGACCATTGAGGAAGACGGTCATCCTCATCGCACAGCCAGCAAATACTGGCTGCGATTTCTATGCTGCTCGGAGAACGGCTCCGGCCGGGATCTCGCCTTTTTCGGTATAGCGCCAGAGCGCAATCAGAAGCTTGCGTGCCATCGCGACGATCGCGATACGTCGTGCCCGCCCTTTCAGATCGCCAACCCTCTGGTCACGTGTGGCGCCCGCACTGCAATTGCTGCAGGTCTTCCGTGCTGCTGTGGGGCGACTTGGTGGTAATCCGCCTTCTTTCGGCGGATTACGGGCGCGACTATGCTGTCGCCAGCAGCTTTGGCAGCCTCACCAGATTGTAAGCCGTCGCTGTCAGGGTGAACATCCAGCCGACGCGATCCTTTCCGCGATGGCGGGTCTTGCGCATTCCGCCGCTGGTCAGTTTCTTGTTACAAATTATCGAGTCATTTGAATCAGAAGACTCGTTTTGCGGACCATCTTCGAAATGAACGTCGAGAGCTTTCGACGACGCACCGCTATCCAGCAGCGTCAGCCAGCGGCGTCGCTCTTGATCATAAAGCAAGGATGAGTCACAACCTCTATCGTGGCCGTTGAAGTCGTCAACTTCGATGTCGCCTAACCCTTCGTCAGTGATGTCGCGCTACACGCGTTCAAAAACAAAAATTATACCGTGCGGGATCAATATATCCCCGCTGTCGTCTTGGAGGGCCATCTTCGCCGGCGGCGCTTCGAGTGCTTGAAAAGCGGTTTTCGCTTCAAATGAAATCAAAAAGAAGAAAACTAAAATCCTGGAGTAACCGACCGTCCCGATAGTCGTGAACATCAGATGACGGCATTTTTCCGAACGAAGGGGCTGTAGTGGTTATGAGCTTGGGGAGATCGGCAATGTGGGAGGCAACAGGACCGCTGTCGATCGTCTTGTTGGCCTCTATGTGCTCCTCGAGCGGCGCGGCGCCACTCTCATTTGCTGAGTTCAATTATTTTGCGCGCGAATGCGCCCCGTCAGTTGCTCCATCTACGCTTGCAGCGGTCGCTCAGGTTGAAAGTCGCTTTGATCCGCTTGCCGTGCATGACAACACCACCGGTGAAACACTTCACTGGCAGAACAGGCTCCAAGCAAGGCAAGTCGTGATGGACCGTCTCAATGCACAGCATTCGCTGGATGTTGGGCTAATGCAGATCAACTCCCGGAATTTTTCCGTTCTCGGACTGACACCTGGCGAAGCCCTTCAACCGTGCTCGTCATTATCTGCCGCCGCGAATTTGCTTGGGAGCCGCTACGCTGGAGGTCACACGGCTGAAGAGGAGCAATTGGCGCTTCGTCGGGCAATCTCTGCCTATAACACCGGTGACTTCAAGCACGGCTTTGCGAACGGGTACGTGCAAAAAGTTGAAGCGGCCGCAAAACAGCTCGTCCCTCCGTTAACGGAGCGTCAAAAAGACGATCGTGAGAAGCCAAGATCCGAAACATGGGATGTTTGGGGTTCGTACAAGCGTCGCTATCCGGAGGGTGGGGCTGGCGGTCCATCCGTTCCGCCGCCGCCGCCAGACCAGGACAACCGCAAATCGCAAGACGACAACCAATTTTTGTTCGACTTAAATGAAGGAGGTCAGCAATAATGAGATGCTATGAAAGATACTTTGTACATTTGAATCGCCTCTCCGTATCGAACGCGGTGACGCGCATGGTATCTGGCTATGCGCCGAGCGTGGGTGGTGCAATGGGGTGGAGTATTTTCTCCTCTGGACCGGCCGCAGCTCAAGCTGCAGGTGGCGGCACTGACCCAGCCACAATGGTCAATAACATATGCACGTTTATCCTTGGTCCGTTCGGTCAGTCACTCGCTGTTCTTGGCATCGTGGCCATCGGAATTTCCTGGATGTTTGGGCGCGCTTCGCTCGGTCTCGTTGCCGGTGTTGTCGGCGGCATTGTCATCATGTTTGGAGCTAGCTTCCTCGGCAAAACGCTGACTGGCGGTGGCTGATGAATGATCGGCTAGAAGAAGCGACCCTTTACCTGGCGGCGACACGGCCCGCATTGTTTCTTGGGGTGCCACTGACATTGGCAGGGCTATTCATGATGTTTGCGGGCTTTGTCATCGTTATCGTTCAGAACCCGCTGTACGAAGTCGTTGTCGTGCCATTGTGGTTCGGAGCGCGGCTTGTTGTGGAAAGAGACTATAATGCGGCCAGCGTCGTTCTACTGTTTTTGCAAACCGCGGGAAGGAGCATTGATGGTCTGATTTGGGGTGGCGCAAGCGTTAGTCCAAATCCGATAAAGGTTCCCGCACGAGGGAGAGGAATGGCGTAATGCTCGGCGCAAGTGGCACGACCGAAAGGTCTGGTGAGGTCTATCTACCCTACGTCGGGCACCTCAGCGACCATGTTGTCCTTCTAGAAGATGGATCGATCATGACGATGGCGCATGTTAGGGGCGTGGCCTTCGAACTCGAAGATGCCGAACTGAGAAATGCACGTTGCCGTGCATTTAATACCCTTCTGCGCAATATCGCTGATGATCATGTGTCAATATATGCTCACCTCGTACGTCATGACGATGTGCCGCCATCACCTGCGCGACATTTCCGCAGCGATTTTTCCGCAAGTCTGAACGAAGCTTTTGAGGAGCGAGTTCTCTCCGGAAAACTACTTCGCAATGACCATTTCCTTACGCTGATCGTGCTCCCCCAGGCCATGCTTGGCAAAGTGAGGAAGAGGTTCGGTAAACTCTATAGGAAAAAGGAAAACGATCTCGCAAGTCAAATCAGGAATCTGGAAGATCTCTGGCATGTTGTCGCTGGCGCTCTCGAAGCGTACGGCCTGCGCCGTCTCGGTATTCGTGAGAAGCAAGATGTGCTTTTCACGGAAGTTGGAGAAGCCCTGCGGCTAATAATGACTGGTCGATTCGCGCCGGTTCCGGTCGTTAGCGGTTCGCTCGGCGCCTCGATTTATACCGACCGAGTTATTTGCGGCAAGCGAGGACTCGAGATCCGAACCCCGAGAGACAGTTACGTTGGATCTATTTACTCGTTTCGCGAATACCCTGCGCGGACGCGACCGGGTATGCTCAACGCGCTACTGTCACTCGATTTTCCGCTTGTTCTGACACAGAGCTTCTCGTTCCTGACTCGCGCTCAAGCCCACGCGAAGCTCAGCCTCAAGTCCAGCCAGATGTTGAGTTCTGGCGACAAAGCCGTCACCCAAATCAGCAAATTATCTGAGGCGGAGGACGCCCTGGCGAGCAACGAATTCGTTATGGGGTCGCATCATTTGAGTCTTTGCCTATATGCAAATGATCTCAATAGTCTGGCCGATAGAGGTGCGCGGGCCCGGACGCGATTGGCGGATGCCGGAGCCGTTGTTGTCCAAGAGGGCATCGGCATGGAGGCGGCTTATTGGTCGCAGCTACCAGGCAACTATAAGTGGCGTACGCGTCCGGGAGCGATCACTTCGCGCAACTTCGCAGGTTTGGTCTCATTCGAGAATTTTCCCGAGGGTTCTGGGTCAGGTCATTGGGGCGAGGCGATTGCACGCTTTCGCACCAATGGTGGAACGCCTTTTGACTACATCCCGCATGAGCACGATGTTGGCATGACGGCAATATTCGGTCCCATCGGGAGGGGTAAGACAACGCTCATGACCTTTATCCTCGCCATGCTCGAGCAGAGCATGGTCGACCGCGCTGGTACGATTGTCTTCTTCGATAAGGACCGCGGCGGTGAGCTGCTGGTTCGCGCGACTGGAGGAACATATTTGGCACTCCGCAGAGGAATGCCGAGCGGATTGGCGCCATTGCGTGGCCTGGAAAATACAGCGACCTCTCATGATTTTCTGCGCGAATGGATCGTGGCGCTCATTGAGAGCGATGGCCGCGGAGGAATATCCCCCGAGGAGAATCGCCGTCTGGTGCGGGGCATCCATCGACAGCTCTCGTTTGATCCACATATGCGCTCAATCGCCGGGTTACGCGAATTTCTGTTGCATGGACCCGCCGAAGGTGCGGGAGCGCGACTCCAACGGTGGTGCCGTGGCAACGCACTGGGCTGGGCCTTCGACGGCGAGCTCGACGAAGTAAAGTTGGATCCCTCGATTACAGGCTTCGATATGACGCATCTTCTCGAATATGAGGAAGTATGCGCGCCCGCCGCGGCATATCTTTTGCACCGCATTGGCGCCATGGTCGACGGCCGTCGCTTTGTGATGAGTTGCGATGAGTTTCGCGCCTATTTGCTAAACCCTAAATTTTCAGCGGTCATCGACAAGTTTCTGCTTACCGTTCGCAAGAACAATGGGATGCTGATACTGGCAACACAGCAGCCTGAGCATGTTCTGGAATCGCAACTAGGCGCCAGTCTCGTCGCGCAATGCATGACGAAGATCTTCTATCCTTCACCGACGGCAGATCGATCGGCTTATATCGACGGACTGAAATGTACTGAAAAGGAATTTCAGGCGATCCGCGAAGACATGGCAGTAGGTAATCGGAAGTTTTTGCTTAAACGAGAGAGCGGAAGCGTCATCTGCGAATTCGATCTGCGGGAAATGCGCGAATATGTCGCCGTTCTTTCGGGACGCGCCAACACGTTGCGATTTGCAGATCAGCTTCGCGAAGTGCAGGGGGACGACCCGTCCGCGTGGCTCAGCGAATTCATGGCCCGTTACCACGAGGCAAGAGATTGATGAAAGGTGGAAAGCTATGAAGGCCACGCAATTCGCTGCTGCGGCCCTGGCCGTCAGCCTTCTTTCGGTAGGACCTGCGCGAGCGCAGTTCGTTGTTAGTGATCCGGCGACGGAAGCTGAGACGCTGGCGACGGCGCTCGAGACTGCGGCTAATCTTGAACAGACCATAACGATGGTGGCAATGTTAACGTCGGCATATGGCGTCACCGGCCTGCTAACTTCGCTCAACCAGAAAAATCAGTATCCCTCAACCAGAGAGCTGGACAAGGAGATGTTTTCGGCGCGGATGCCTATGTCGACCACGGCTCATACGATCACCGATGATGCAGATCGTGCTGTAGTTGGTGGCGATGCAGAAGGGGAGCTTTTGCGGTCGCAGATAACAGGTTCTGCGAATAGTACCGGTATTGCAGCTGACAACCTGGAGGCGATGGACAAGCGCTTGACGGCGAATGCCGAGACCACAGCACAGCTTTCTCGTTCTCACAACATCATGCAGGCAACTGTCACCAACGGTCTGCTTCTCAAGCAGATTCACGACGCAATGATTCAAAATATCCAGGCGACCAGCTTGTTAACGATGACCACCGCGCAGGCTGGCCTTCATGAGGCGGAAGAGGCGGCCGCTCAACGCAAAGAGCATCAAAAGACCGCTACCATTTTTGGGGTGGTCCCCTGAGACAGGCAATTTATTCGTGCCTCCCATCTGGGCATTTCAGGGTGCGTGTTCATTCAGCGAAGCCAGTCAAGATCAGGTCCAAACGATGAACTTCACGATTCCGGCGCCGTTCACATCCATTCATACGATCTTCGATTTAGCCTTTACAACAAGCCTGGACACGATGCTGGGGACGATTCAGGAGGCGGTAAGCGCGCCATTGATCGCTTGTGTCACCCTTTGGATTATGGTCCAAGGTATTCTAGTCATGCGTGGCGAAATCGAGGTGCGGGGCGGCATCACACGCGTGATCACGGTCACTGTCGTTGTTGCCCTTATAGTCGGGCAGGCAAACTACCACGATTACGTTGTTTCAGTCTTTGAAGAGACTATTCCGAACTTTGTTCAGAAGTTTAGTGGCAGCGGCCTTCCACTGCAGACGATACCCACTCAGCTGGATACAATGTTTGCCCTAACCCAAGCCGCATTTCAGAAAATTGCATCTGAAATTGGGCCGATGAACGATCAGGACATCCTTGCTTTTCAGGGGGCTCAGTGGGTCTTTTACGGCACACTCTGGTCTGCGTTTGGAATCTATGACGCTGTCGGAATTCTGACGAAAGTGCTTTTGGCGATCGGTCCGCTGATCCTTATAGGATATATCTTTGATCGCACTCGCGACATTGCGGCCAAGTGGATCGGGCAACTTGTCACCTATGGTCTCCTGCTCCTCCTGCTAAACCTCGTTGCGACGATAGTCATTCTAACCGAAGCGACTGCGCTCACCCTTATGCTCGGTGTCATTACTCTTGCCGGGACGACCGCGGCTAAGATCATTGGTCTTTACGAACTCGACATGTTCTTTCTCACCGGTGACGCGCTCATTGTCGCTTTGCCGGCGATCGCCGGCAACATTGGAGGCAGCTATTGGAGCGGCGCGACCCAATCTGCCAACAGTGTGTACCGCCGCTTCGCTCACGTAGAGCGACGCTAGGTCGCGCGAAAAAATCGCGTCAATGGAGAAACTTTATGAAATATTGCCTGCTGTGTCTGGCACTCGCTTTAACTGGCTGCCAGACAAACGACAAATTGGCGAGCTGCAAAGGCCCAATATTCCCGCTAAATGTGGGGCGTTGGCAGCCTCTGCCGTCAGATCTTCAGCGCAGCAACGCGGGTGGACGCCATGAAGGGGTCTGAATACGCCTTGCTGGTAGGGCGGGAAACCCTGGCTGAGCACTATAAGGAAGTGGAATCCTTTCAAACTGCGCGTGCCAAATCAGCGCGGCGTCTCTCCAAGGTCATTGCAGCTGTCGCAACCGTAGCTATCTTGGGGAATGTTGCCCAGGCGTTCACCATTGCTACCATGGTGCCGCTGATCAGGCTCGTGCCGGTATACCTATGGGTACGGCCGGACGGAACAGTCGACAGCGAGGTATCCGTCTCCCGACTGCCGGCAACACAAGAGGAGGCCGTCGTTAACGCCTCACTGTGGGAATATGTTCGGTTGCGCGAGAGTTATGATGCCGATAGCGTTCAGTACGCCTATGACCTGGTATCGAACTTCAGCGCCCCGACAGTGCGCCAAGATTATCAGCAATTCTTCAACTATCCTAACCCAAGTTCCCCTCAGGTCATCCTCGGGAAACGCGGTAGGCTGGCGGTCGAACACATCGCTTCAAATGATGTCACCCCGGGTGTGCAGCAAATCCGGTATAAACGAACCCTCGTCGTTGACGGCAAAATGCCGGTCGTGAGTACTTGGACTGCCACAGTTCGCTATGAAAAGGTGACCAGCTTGCCCGGTAGATTGAGGTTGACCAATCCGGGAGGCTTGGTTGTCACCTCCTACCAGACATCGGAAGATACCGTTTTGAACGTAGGCCACGGCGAACCATGACGAAAAAAGCATTTCTCACTTTGGCATGCATACTCCTCGCAGCGATTGGCGCAAAGGCTGAAGACGCGCCAACCGCGGGCAGACTTGATCCGCGCATGCGTTATCTGGCTTACAATCCCGATCAAGTGGTGCGCCTTTCGACGGCGGTTGGAGCAACTTTGGTTGTTACATTCGGGGCTAACGAAACGGTGACCGCAGTTGCCGTTTCCAATAGCAAAGATCTCGCGGCCCTTCCGCGCGGAAATTATCTATTCTTCAAGGCTAGCCAGGTTCTTCCGCCCCAGCCAGTGGTCGTGCTAACCGCGAGCGACGCCGGTATGCGACGCTACGTTTTCAGCATCTCATCCAAGACGCTGCCGCACCTCGATAAAGAGCAGGCCGATCTCTACTACAGCGTACAATTTGCTTACCCTGCCGATGACGCGGCGGCTCGCCGGAAGGAGGCACAAGAGAAGGCTGTTGCAGACCGTCTACGTGCGGACGCACAATATCAACGGAGGGCGGAGGATCTGTTGGATCAGCCTTCCACGACCGTTGGTGCCGGGGACAAGAATTGGCACTATGTCGCCCAAGGCGATCGCTCGTTGTTGCCGCTCGAAATCTTCGACGATGGATTTACGACGGTATTTCACTTCCCAGGCAATGTACGCATGCCGTCCATCTACACGATCAGTCCGGATGGCAAGGAAGCTGTCGCCAACTATTCAGTCAAAGGGAGCTATGTCGAGATTTCTTCGGTTTCCCGTGGTTGGCGTCTGAGGGATGGCCAAACGGTACTATGCATTTGGAATACTGCTTACGATCCCGTCGGCCGCAAGCCGGAGACAGGCACTGTGAGGCCTGATGTGAAGCGCATCCTAAAGGAGGCGAGACGATGAACGACGACAATCAGCAATCGGCGCATGATGTCGATGCGTCCGGGTCGCTGGTCTCCGACACACATCGCCGGCGCCTTTCGGGGTCTCAAAAGTTGATGGTAGGAGGTGTCGTTCTCGCGCTATCCCTTAGCCTCATTTGGCTTGGCGGGCGTCAAAAGAAGGAAAACGGGAACGCACCGCCGTCAACCATGATCGCCACGAACACCCAGCCATTTCATCCGGTTCCGATTGCAGTTACGCCCGATCCTCTGCCTGCCCAGGAAGCTGTTCAGCCGACTCCACAAGCGCGAAGTGAGCCGGAACGGCATGAACCGCGTCCGGAAGAAACACCGATTTTTGCGTACACCAGTGGTGATCAAGGAACCAGCAAGCGCGTTCAACAGGGCGAAATGGATCGAGGACGCGGAGGCAATGGGGAAGACGGCCCTTTGCCCAAGGTTGAAGTGTCCGCCGAGAATGATCTGTCGATACGCATGAAACCCACCGAGCTGCAGCCGACCAGAGCTATGCTCTTGCCTCATCCCGACTTCATGGTGACCGAAGGGACGATTATCCCGTGCATCTTGCAAACGGCAATCGACACCAATTTGGCAGGTTATGTGAAATGCGTGTTACCCCAGGATGTTCGTGGAACAACGAATAACGTTGTGCTTCTCGATCGCGGCACCACCGTCGTCGGCGAGATCCAGCGCGGGCTACAACAGGGGGATGCGCGCGTTTTTGTCCTCTGGGATCGTGCGGAGACACCCGATCATGCCATGATTTCGCTTGCATCACCAAGCGCTGACGAGCTCGGTCGTTCGGGTTTGCCGGGCACGGTCGATAATCACTTCTGGCAGCGCTTTAGCGGGGCCATGCTCTTGAGTGTCGTCCAAGGTGCCTTCCAGGCAGCGAGCACCTACGCTGGCAGCTCGGGCGGAGGGATGAGCTTCAACAGCTTCCAGAATAACGGTGAACAAACGGCCGACACAGCCCTCAAGGCCACCATCAACATACCGCCAACCCTGAAGAAAAATCAGGGCGATACGGTCTCCATTTTTGTCGCACGGGACCTCGATTTCTCAGGCATATACCAGCTTCATATGACTGGCCGCGCCGTGCATGGGCGGGATCGCCGTCCATAACGAATTCAACTTTTAGATTGCAGATGAGGTACGATACAAATGGAGGTGGACCCACAATTACGCATCCTTCTCAAGCCGATTTTGGAATGGCTCGATGACCCGAGGACCGAAGAAGTGGCGATAAATCGACCAGGAGAGGCATTTGTGCGCCAGGCTGGCGTTTTCACCAAATTTCCTTTGTCTGTCTCCTATGATGATCTGGAAGACATCGCTATTTTAGCAGGCGCGCTGCGAAAACAGGACGTTGGACCACGCAACCCACTTTGCGCCACTGAACTTCCAGATGGCGAGCGGTTGCAAATTTGTTTGCCGCCGACGGTACCGTCGGGCACCGTCAGCTTGACGATTCGACGGCCAAGCTTCCGTGTTTCTGGGCTCAAAGAAGTCTCGTCCCGTTACGATGCTCCAAGGTGGAACCAGTGGCAAACACGAAAAATGCGCCAAGATCAGCATGATGAAGTTATCCTGCGGCACTATGACAACGGGGATCTGGAAGCGTTTCTGCATGCATGCGTCGTTGGGCGGTTGTCGATGCTGCTTTGCGGCCCTACCGGGAGCGGCAAGACAACGATGAGCAAGACCTTGATCAGCGCTATCCCGCCGCAGGAAAGGCTGATCACCATCGAAGACACGCTCGAGCTCGTCATTCCACACGAGAACCACGTGCGGCTGCTTTATTCTAAGAATGGGGCTGGGCTGGGCGCAGTGACCGCTGAGCACCTGCTTCAAGCTAGTCTGCGCATGCGACCGGACCGAATACTGCTCGGCGAGATGCGCGACGATGCCGCCTGGGCATATCTGAGCGAAGTGGTCTCAGGGCATCCAGGATCGATTTCCACAATACATGGCGCCAATCCCATTCAAGGTTTCAAAAAGCTGTTTTCGCTCGTGAAAAGTAGCGCGCAGGGGGCCGGTTTGGAAGATCGCACACTGATTGACATGCTCGCAACGGCGATCGATGTCATCATACCCTTCCGTGCCTACGATGACGTCTACGAGGTGGGCGAAATCTGGCTTGCAGCCGATGCACGCCGGCGCGGTGAGACAATAGGCGACTTCCTCAACCAAAAGTAGTAATTGCTCGGAAATATCGCGTACCACATGGCAAAAATTACATTTGAAGCAATCCTCAGCAATCTTTGTCATCAAATTGAAGCATCTTGTTTGCATTTTTGTCATGCACGAATTTGCCGATTTGCCCGTAAGTGAAAAAAGTGACGAGCAAAGTCTCGCGCGGACAGCCCGTGCATGCATTGGTTTGGTTGAGTTGCAAATGGCTGGCTAGGATCCAAGATTGAAAGGTGCACCCTTGAAACACGTTCTTGTCATTGATGACGATGTCACTACGCGTCATCTTATCGTCGAGTATCTTACGATTCATGCCTTGAAGGTGACCGCGGTAGCTGACAGCAAGCAATTCAATCGCGTACTCTCTTCCGAGACTGTCGATGTCGTGGTCGTCGATCTTAATTTGGGTGTCGAAGATGGACTGGACATCGTTCGTAGTATAGCGACAAAGTCCGATCTTCCGATCATAATCATAAGTGGTGCTCGCCTCGAGGAGGCGGACAAAGTTGTTGCGCTCGAGCTGGGAGCGACCGATTTTATTGCCAAGCCTTTTGGAACCCGCGAATTTCTAGCCCGCATCCGGGTGGCATTGCGTGCGCGGCCCAATGTTGCGCGGACGAAAGATCGACGTTCATTTTGTTTCGCGGACTGGACGCTTAATCTGAGGCAACGCCGTTTAATTTCGGAAGAGGGAAATGAGGTGAAACTTACGGCAGGTGAGTTTAACCTTCTGGTTGCTTTCCTAGAGAAGCCGCGCGACGTCCTTTCCCGAGAGCAACTCCTGGTCGCCAGTCGGGTGCGCGAGGAGGAGGTGTATGATAGAAGCATTGATGTCCTCATCTTGCGGCTGCGCCGAAAGCTTGAAGGGGATCCGACGGCTCCTGAGTTGATCAAGACCGCAAGAGGTGCTGGCTACTTCTTTGACGCTGACGTTAATGTTTCCTATGGGGGTGTAATGGCGGCCTGAAGCAGCCGTACATTTCGCCACTAGCGATCTGTTCCTGACGTAAGCTGTTTGATATTTGGCCTGAAAAAGCTGCCTCTCCTCGCTCTCATCCAAACGCATTAACACCGAGGAGCGTTCGGATGGGCCCCTTTCTTTTGAGGGATCAGCGTTTAGTTGTCTTCTCTCCGGCAAAGAAAGATGCAAGCGCGGCGGTCGCTAGCTTATGGCCAAAAGCCCGAGTAGTCTCCAATCCCAACGGATCAAAATGATTTCGAGCGACTTCGAGCAGCGGTACCGGGAACATACGGGAGGTCTGAACGATGATAGATTTTTCGGAATTAGTTTGGGGGATAGGATAACTCTTCGGAGCCGCGCGAAACGATCCGTCCGCCAGCATGTTTTCAAAATCGCCAAGCGCACGGCGCAAGATCATTTGTAGCGATTTGGAAGGGCTATATTGACGGATCAGGTTGTCATATATCTCCGATACCTCAGGTGCGGGCGGCCGTGCGGAAAGGAAGATCTGCATCTTTTCCGGGGCTGTGGTCGGACTGAGGGCATCTACGGTGAGTATCGATTGTCGAGCAGGCCTGTGATGACGCTTGGCAATAGCAATGGAAGGTCGTCGATCTTCCTCGTCGAGCTTTTCACGCGGCTGCGCGCGGGCCAAACTTTGGGGGGCAACAGGCAAGTGAGGATGCACGATTTCGAGTCGAGCGGCTGAAAGCCGTCTGGCCTCCCCGACAGACAAAGTGGGTTTTCGAATTCCCATCTTCACCCCTCCAACGCTTCGCCAATCAATTTGGAGAGGGTAACGAGTTCTTCCATGGCGACCCTGAGATTCCGTTCGAGGAGACGCATTGTCGGATCGGTTCTCGTGTTTAGCAATGTGAGATGCAACATGCCACGTTCTTTCATCGCAGCAAATGCGTCTCTCTCGTGCATGGGAGACTGCACAACTGGAAGGCTGGAAAGCATGTCTGACATCGCTCGCTGCGATGTAGTCAATCGACCGACCGGGACACGTTGGCGCAATACGACCGCCGGAATTACCAGGCTCTCGCTCAACAGCAGCTCGATGACATAGCGGTAGGTCGACAGTGCTTCATCGATATCGAGCGGGGTCAACATGGTCGGGATCAGAAGCAGGTTTGAGCTGGCAATGATTGTGTTGTTGAGTTCACTCGAACCACCGTGGGTATCCGCCAGCGCATAGTCAAATCCCCGGAGCTCCGCGTCCTCATAAGCTGCCTCCAGGAGCGACATTTCCTCGGCGGCGTAAACATCGCAAAAAGAATCCCAGGTGTTGCTGCGTATGGCGTTTTCTCTCCATCGCGCTAGTGGTCGGTTTTCGTCGGCGTCGAAGAGAGCCACTCTTCTACCCTCCCTTGCAAAGGCAGCACAAAGACCCATGAGTGCCGTGGTTTTGCCGGCGCCTCCTTTGAAAGAGCAAAATGTCAAAAGTTTCATGTTCTCATCCGATGATGCTGTTGAACGGAAGTGCGTTCTTATGTTTTCATAAATAAGTTCGGAGATATTCCTCGAATACATAATAAATATCATATCCATATGTCATTTAGATTGCAAAATAATTGCAAATGTAACAGCATAAGAGGGAAATGCACATATTTGTTCTTGATTTCATTTCGTATAGGGGTAGGTTTCCGTGAGGCCCGACCGAAAATTCTGCGCCGGGCAGTCCAGATCGTTCCGTCTTCTATGGAGGAAGCTATGTCGCAAGGCAGTGAGCCCGCCTCAACTGGCATTGTCATCAAGCAGCGCGAACGCGTGAAGGTTGCAGGCTTCAAGGTCGTGAGTACCCGATTGCGTTCGGCCGAATACAAGAGTTTTTCTCAGCAAGCACGCTTGCTCGGGCTGTCCGACAGCATGGCCATACGGGTTGCCGTGCGCCGTATTGGCGGCTTTCTCGAAATCGACACGCACACTCGTCACAGGATGGAGCTCTTACTCCAGTCCATAGGGACGCTCTCAGGTAATATTGCGGCGCTACTATCCGCCTATGCCGAAAATCCGACAATGGATTTGGAGGCTCTGAGAGCTGAGCGTATCGCTTTCGGCAAATCTTTCGCCGACCTCGACGGCTTGCTCCGTTCCATTTTGTCCGTGTCCCGGCGACGAATAGACGGCTGCTCTTTGCTGAAAGACGCTTTGTAGCACTTACGCTGCACCCGCCGGAGAACATGTTGGATGCCGGATGGAGCTCAAGTTATCATTCGCATTGTGCCGGGAGGCGGGACCAAGACCCTTCAGCAGATTATAAATCAATTGGAATACCTATCCCGAAAGGGCGAACTGGAACTTCGGCTCTCAGCCCGGCATCTCGATATTGCCCTCCCGCCGGACCAACTCCACGAGCTTGCCCGAAGCTGGGTTCAGGAGACTGGAACTTGCGACGAAAGCCAGCCAGACGAGGAAAGGCAACAGGAGTTGACCACTCATATTGTTGTGAGTTTCCCAGCTGGTACGAGCCAAGTGGCAGCTCATGCAGCGAGCCGGGAGTGGGCAGCCGACATGTTTGGGTCAGGAGAAGGGGGGGGCGCTACAACTACCTTACCGCCTTTCACACCGACCGCGATCACCCACATCTGCATGTCGTCGTCAATCGTCGCGAACTATTGGGACACGGCTGGCTGAAGATATCTCGGCGCCACCCCCAACTGAACTATGATGCCTTGCGCAGAAAGATGGCCGAAATTTCCCTTCGCCATGGCATTATCCTTGATCCGAGCTCGAGAGCGGAACGTGGTATCACCGAGCGGCCGATTACCTATGCCCAATATCGCCGCCTCGAACGACAGCAGGCTCGCCAAATCCGTTTCCGAGATGCGGATTTGGAACAGTTGTCATTGGAAGAAGATCATTCAGAACTCAGTCAACCCTTCCATCTTGAGGCAACCGCAGGCGGATCGGAGGGTGCGCAACGTCACAACAATCGGCAGAACGGGTCAAAAGGTCATCTCCAGGAACTGGCTGGATTCGGCAGCGAAAACGGCGGCCACGTCGGCATGCCGTGGGAGACTGAGCGCCCTGCTCAACCATCCGTTTCCCAAACCGACAGCATAGGGAGCGGCTCTTCGCGTCTTGCTGTCGCCACGGACCAGGATCGCCAGCCGCCTCAGCGCGCGTCCAACCTGTCTTACGGCGCTCATCACCTAACAAGCCGTCCAGGAAAAGGTTTGCAGATGCTGCAACGCGCTCCTGCGTAAACAATCCGCGCATACGCGCCTTAACTTCACGCAGCGACGATGCCCAAAGTTCCAACGTTGTCTCGATCGATGCACCCATCATCCATGACCTCCGAATCATGGAGGCCTATAGATTCAGAACTTGTAAAAATACGCAACTGTAATGCTAGTGTTTGCACTAGGACTTCCGATGTTCGCATCAACCTCGCAAGACGGCCCTCACCGTGTGCTTACGACATATGAGCCGGATGCTACAGTGAGCATTGTTGCTCGCCGCTATGGGATTCAGCCGAACCAGGTGTTCACCTAGCGTAAGCTGGCCAGCCAAGGGGCTCTAACGGCAACTGCTGCGCAAGAAGATGTCGTCCCGGCCTCCGAATATCGTTCCCTTCAGAACCAGGTCAAAGAGTTGCAGCGACTGCTTGGAAAAAAGCCGATGGAAGGCGAGATTCTCAAAGACGCGCTTGAGATCGCCACCGGCCCAAAAAAACATATGTTGCTCTCGCTATCGCTGCCGAAGGGAAATTCCCGATGACGGCGGTGTGCGAGACTTTGGGTGTTGCCCGATCCAATATTACAGAACGCGTCAAGCTGGTTCCTTCAAAAGCGCGTGGACGGCCTCCGCTCGCTGATCATGACCTTGTGGAGGAGATCAAAGCGATCATCTCCGAGATGCCGACCTATGGATATTGCGTCGGGTTCATGCTGCAAATTCCGAGGCATGTCGCCCCTTGTTCCGAAATGATGCCGCCCCCCCAATTCCGAGAATTAGTCGCCCCCTGAATGGGGTGTTTGTCGGGATGTCCTGCTGGTGAGAAGTTCGTCCTTTCAGGTGTGCTGGAGCTCTCGTCACGATCGCAAGCTTGCCGCTCGACTGCGGTTTGCCAAGTTGCGCCATCATGCCGTGCCAGAGGATGTCGACTACCGCAGTGAGCGTGGACTTGATCGGGCGCTATTCATGAAGCTCATCGCTGGAGACTGGATCGACGCGCACGACAATCTCGCCATCTGCGGTCATTCGGGCGTTGGCAAAAGTTGGTTGGCCTGCGCCCTGGGCTACAAAGCATGCCGGGACGATCAGTCGGTTCTCTATCAGCGCGTTCCGCGGCTGTTTGCCAATCTCGCTCTGGCGCACGGCGATGGTCGCTACGCTAGACTGCAACGCACTCTTGGCTGGAAACTGCCTGATCCATGCCAATAGTGCTGGGGTCGGTCCTACCATTAACAGGATGCGGAAAAAGGCCCTTGCTGTGAACGGACTGCCATGATTCCATGCCTGAGTGATTGGTCGGCAGGAGCAGGACATGCGCGGTAATGATATCCAGACGGCGGGTTTGTTTTCTTATGTGAGCTGCGAAGCCCGGGTTCCGACAAGCCATCCGCTGCGGGCGATCCGCGCGATTGTAGACGAGGCGCTGGAAGTTTTGTCGCCGGATTTCGAGGCGATGTATTCAGCGATCGGCCGTCCGTCGATCCCGCCGGAGAAGCTGCTGCGCGCTCTGTTGTTGCAGGCCTTTTACACGATCCGCTCGGAGCGTCAGCTCATGGAGCAGATGGACTACAATCTGCTGTTCCGCTGGTTCGTCGGCTTGTCGATGGACGCGCCGATCTGGGACGTCACCGTGTTCACCAAGAACCGTGAGCTGCTCTTGGCTGGCGATATCGCCGCCAAGTTTCTGGCCGCGTTGCTGAGCCAGCCGCGGGTGAAAGCATTGCTGTCAGACGACCACTTCTCGGTGGACGGCACCTTGATCGAAGCCTGGGCCAGCATGAAGAGCTTCAAGCCCAAGGACGACACAGATGGTGGCGACACCGACGGCAGCGGCTCTGGCGCTGAAGAGAAACAGCCGCCAGAAGCCAAAGGCCGCAACTCTGAGCGCGATTTCCACGGCGAGAAGCGCAGCAACGCAACCCACGCATCGACCACCGACCCGGACGCCAGGCTTTATAAGAAGGCCCGTGGCCAGGCGGCCAGGCTTTGCCACATGGGCCACGTCACCATGGAAATCCGCAATGGTTTGGTTGTTGACGCCACGCTGACCCATGCGACCGGAACCGCCGAGCGCGAGGCGGCACTGGATATGGTGGGCCGCATGGATGGTCGTCATCGCATCACATTGGCTGCAGACAAAGCCTACGATACGGCCGATTTCGTTGCTGCCTTGTGGGACGCAAAGGTGACGCCACACGTCGCCCAAAACACGACGAACCGACGCTCGGCCATCGACGGTCGCACCACCCATCACCCTGGCTACGCTGTCAGTCAGCGCATTCGCAAGCGTATCGAGGAAGTGTTCGCTTGGGCCAAGACCAGCGGCGGAATGCGTAAGACCCGCCATCGTGGAAAGGATCGCGTCGGCTGGATGTTCACACTGACAGCCACCGCTTATAATCTGGTGAGGCTGCCAAAGCTGCTGGCGACAGCCTAATCGCGCCCGGAATCCGCCGAACCAGGCGGATGACGACAAAATGGGCCGACAACGGCCGCTGAAAAAGCCTCATCACGGCCTGTCTTCGAGCCGTCTAGCCAGGATCGGCGGAAAAATCGGCGCTATTTCCGCGACCTGTCAAGCCCATAAGTGTCTCACTCGAAGCCGCGGCACGCGGCTTCACCACCTTCATACATTTATCATGTCTGAGGTCCCCTGATCGTTCAACTGCTATCCATTTATGTGGCCCGAACATCTGGCGTCCACGCAGTCGCGTCAAACCAGTTTTGACGCTGCTTCGCCCCAGGCAACGGGTTCCTCGATCTGCCCCAGAGGATTCAAAGCCTCGGAAATCAGGCGCGCCTCCTTTGCGAGAAGGTCGATTACGGTCTTCTGGCGCGAGCCGGAGAGTCTCCCAAGGGGGGCTGCGACGCTAAGTGATGCGAGTGCAATCCCCGCCATATCAAAGATCGGGACAGCAATCGCAGAAATGCCATCATTGATATTGAAGTCGATAGTCGCCGCTCGTATTTCCCTGATCTCATTAATCATCGTTCTCAAATCAAGTTCATCGATCGGATATTCGGCGGTAATCCGTGGCATGTTGAAACGGATGATCTGCTCGCGCTCCTCGTCAGGCTGAAATGCGAGAATGGCCAACGCGCCTTGCCCAACACCCAGTGGGACGCGCCCTCCGACGCCGCCGTAAAACGTCCTGATAGGATGGCTTCCCCAGAAGCAATCCGTGCATATGGCGTCAAATTTCGAGCGCTCGATCAAAATGACGGCTTCTTTCAGTATGCCGAATACACGCAGTAGCGATGGTCTGGCGGCTCCTGATATGCTGTTCATCTGCCTTGATTTGGCAGCCATACAGAAGAATTCGTATGAGAGCCGGTAGTTTTTGTCTGATTGCACGACAAGGCCCTCGCTAATCAAAGTCTTCAACAAACGATGTACCGTTGGCAAACTGGTATCTATGCCACGGGCGATATCCTTGAGGCGCGCACCACCGGCGCCCGATCCGGAAATGGCTTTCAATAGGAGGACCGCCTTTCCTAAGCTTGATTGAGATGGCTCGTGATTTTCCATAAGTTGACGCTAATCCCTTACTGCGCGATAATTTATTCCATATGGTGAAAGAAAATTGCAGATTTGGGTCGATATATCAACATCCCTCATTGTTAGAAGTCATTAATTAGCAGTGAATTCTGCTCGGCTCTTATGAACTGGGCTGTTGATCAATATGACAAGCAAAAAAAGGGGAATTCCATGTCTGGGAACAAAGGAAAAATGGAAGCGGGTATAAGTCGCCGTGACTTCAATCTTCTAGGATTGGGATCGGCTGCCGCGTTGGTAGCAATGCGCGCGGGTCCGAGCTGGGCGGCCGGCGAAAAGATAACTTTCTACGGTTATGGTGGCCAGAGTAAAAAGAACATGCATGAAGTGGTTTTCACACCCTTCACTCAGACCACCGGCATTGAGGTTGTCGAAGGCACATTTGGCGACGAAACCGAAATCATCACCCGTCTGAAGTCGGGCGGCGCTGGTGATCTTAGCGTTTTTTCCAATGCCGGTTTCGACATGTACAAGCGCTACGTCGATCTAGGAGCCAATTCTGAGCTCAATGAGGACAAGATCCCAAACCTGAAGCTCGTTTCTCCGGTTTTGATCGAACAGATGCGTAAGCTGACGCCGAATGGCAAGCTTTCGGCAATTCCCTATCTCTACGGGACGACCGGGATTGCCTACAATACGAAGCATGTTTCGCGCGAAGAGGCGAAAATTCTCGGCTACAAGTTGCTGTGGGACAAGCGCTTCTCCGGCAAAACCGCGTTGAGCAACTACGCACTCGACCGTATCTGGTCGGCGGCCCTTTACACGGGCCAGGATCCGAACAAATTCAGCGACACCAATGCAATCTTTGCCGCGCTTCGGGAGCAGCGTCCACTGGTCAAGAAATACTGGGAGTCCGGCTCGGAAGTTATGGACCTTCTTGCAAAGGAAGAGGTTGTCGTCGCCGAGATTTGGTCGACCCGTGCCGTGGCGCTGAAAAAAGACAATTACCCGATCGAGTACCTGGAGCCTGAGCAGTGCCAGGCCTGGGTCCAGAACTTGTTCGTCCTGAAAGGCGCGCCGATGGAGCCTTGCGAAAAGCTCCTTGATCTCATGCTCAAGCCGGAGATCAACTTCGAATATTGCATGCGCACAAATAACGGCTCCGCGCTTGATCCGAGAAAGACGAACTTCCCGGATCAGTTGAAGAACCAGCCGGGCTTTGATCCCAGCGGAACGTTTGAGGGTTTCAATATCCCCGACGGAGCTTACTGGGCAGAACAGATCGACAAGCTTGAACCGCAGTGGCAGCGTGTCGCCAGGGGTGCATGAGTCTTTCGCACAGATGGCCGCGTCAGAGGCGGCCAAATGCGAACCTCTTCCCACACCCTATCACAGGAACACGACCCTATCATGCTTGAATTTCGATCTACCACGCTCCGCTACGGCCCAGTCGTTGCGGTGAAGGACATCAATCTCGTCGTTGAAACCGGCGCCTTCGTTGCGTTGCTTGGACCCTCTGGCTGTGGCAAGACGACCTTGCTTCGCTCGGTCGCTGGCCTTGCAGGCAACACGACCGGCGAGATTTTGATCAACGGTCGGCCGGTAACGGACGTTCCGGTCCATAAGCGAAATGTCGGCCTAGTGTTTCAGAACTATGCCTTGTTCCCGCACAAAACCGTTTTCGACAACATTGCTTTCGGCCTGAAATATCGCGGCTTTCCAAAAGCGGACATCAAGCAACAGGTTATGGATGCCTTGGAAATGGTTCGGCTTCCGCACACGGCAAATCGGTATCCTTCACAACTGTCCGGCGGCCAGCAACAGCGCATCGCCATTGCGCGCGCGATCGTCACCAAACCGGACGTCCTGCTTCTGGATGAACCGCTCTCGGCACTGGACGCCAATCTGCGTGCTGATATGCGCAGCGAGATTCGCGCTCTCCAGCAGGCAACCGGCATCACCACGTTATTCGTTACTCACGATCAGGAAGAGGCTCTGGCAATGGCCGATCTTGTGGTCGTGATGAAGGACGGATGCATCGTTCAGACAGGTACGCCCGAGGAAATTTACCGCACGCCGAGGTCCCGTTTTGTTGCTGAGTTCATTGGTCACGCGAACCTTTTAAAAGCCAAGGTCGTTGAGAGCGCCGAAAGATCTTTCCTCATCGATATAGGCGGCGTGCAAACCCGTCTATCCGGAAATGTTGGTGCGAAGGTCGGCGATACGATCGAGGCGGTTGTTCGCTCGGCGCATATTAAGGTCAGCGTCGCTCAGCAATCGGCGAACCCTGCGCTTCATCTCGGAAAGGTTATCGAGCGGACGTTCCTTGGGGACAAGACAGCGTATGTCATCGATCTTGAAGGGACACCCGTCGCTGCATCTGCTGGGGACGATCGTCATCCTCTTCACGTCGGGGATCTCGCCGAACTGAATTTCGACCCGGCGCGGATCACCCTTCTCGACGCTGACGGTCAATATCTTCCGATAGAAGGAAGGATCTGAGATGGCAGCGGCTCACTCCCAAAAAAATGACAGGCTGCGGATCCTCCTGCTTTTGACACCGGCGCTGGTCCTGCTTGTTCTGCTGATCGTCGTGCCGACAGCGACCATGATCCGCTACAGCTTCAACACCTATATAGGTGGTGGCCGGGACGCACCAGGCTACAGTCTCGATAACTGGAAAATGTTCTTTTCGGACTCCTATTATTATTTGGGGCTCTGGAAGACGATGCGCGTCGCTCTTGAGACAACAGTGATTGCGGTCTTTATCGCCTACCCGGTGGCCTACACGATCGCCTTCAGCTCCCGCGTCTGGCGCCCGTTCCTGTTGATCTTGATCGTGCTTCCCTTCTGGATCAGCTTCATCATCAGAAACCTTGCCTGGATCAATATTCTGGGAGAGAGAGGCGCCATAAATGCGTTGCTGATGGGACTTGGCCTAACCGATACCCCGCTCAAGCTTCTATTCACGGAATTCTCGGTGATACTTGGCATACTGAGTTTTGTGCTGCCCTACGTCATCTTGAACATCTATGTGAGCATTGATGGCATCGACCGAAACTTGCTTCACGCCGCTCGAACGCTGGGCTGCACGTCATGGCAGGCGTTCCTGGAAATAACCCTCCCGCTGTCCTTTCCAGGACTATGCTCTGGCGTCCTCCTGTCGCTTGTCCTGGCTGCCGGCACTTACATCACGCCAGCCCTGTTGGGCGGTCCGGACAATTTCATGTTCGGCAACATCATCGCCGACACCATCAGCCTTGAGCTGAATTGGCCGATGGGCGCGGTTTTGTCGCTCGCATTGACATTCCTTCTCCTTGTCCTCACCGCCATTTACAGCCGCTTCCTTGGCATCGGCTCCATCACGAAAGGATTGACGCGATGAACGCTGACCAACCCGGTGTTGGCTGGCCGCTAAAAATCTTAACGGCACTGGTCTACATGTTCCTCTTCGGACCCGTCGCCGCGGTGATCCTGCTCTCGTTCAACACTGCCGACTTTGCTGCTTTTCCCATGCAAGGGGTTGGGCTCCGCTGGTTCGGCGAGCTGTTTCAGGACGAAAGTGTCATGCGGGCTCTCAAGACGTCGCTCGTGCTCGGCGTGTTGACAGCCGGAATCTGCGGCTTGGTAGGCGTGCTGGCCGCCATTGCGCTTGCCCGATACGAATTTCGAGGCAAGCGCTTCATGAACGTCTTCCTGCTGACACCACTTCTTGTTCCCGAGACCGTTCTCGCCGTGGGGCTTCTATTGTTCATGCAGTTGTTCAAGCAGCCTCGCAGCTTCAGCTTACTGTTGATGGGACATATTATGCTGGCGCTGCCCTATGTCGTTCTAGTCGTTCATGCGCGCCTCATCACGATACAGAGGACCTTCGAGGAGGCGGCTGCGACGCTAGGTGCCAACCGGTTCCAGGTTTTTCGTGAAGTTACCCTGCCGCTGCTCATGCCCGCAGTTGTCGCAGGGCTGCTGTTGTCATTCACACTGTCCTTCGACAACGTCACCGCCTCGATATTTTGGCGGCCTATCGGCACCGAAACGCTCCCCACTGAAATCTACAGCATGCTCCGGGACTCGGTGAGCCCTGAGATCAATGCGCTGGGAACCGTGATGGTCGCGATCACGATTGGGCTGCCGCTGCTGGGTATCGCCTTCTTCCGAATCCGGTCGCAAACGCGGCTTTAGCCACAATTGCGGAAGCCGGTCCGAATTCGCTTGCTTTCGCCTAATTCAACGAAACAGCCGATGCGCATGTTTTGATGGCGTTGGTCCCAATAACTGTCACTTGCAAAGTGAGGACGAAAGATGGCTAATAAAACCGCGAACAGCAATTCTGTCCAATCCTTTTGGCGTCCCTTCGATACGCCATCAGAAACGTTGATGGACCCACCGCGCCGCGTCGCCTTCGGAGACGGCGTCTATGTCACCGACGACAACGGTCGACTGCTGGATGCTGTCGGTGGGCTATGGAACGTTAATCTCGGCTACAGCCAGCCGTCGATCACTCAGGCGATCACGAAGCAGCTCGAACAACTGGCCTATACATCAGTGTTCAAAGGCAACACCACCGGCGTTGCGGAAGAGCTTGCCCAGACTCTCGTCGACGACTGGTTCGGTGCCGACGGAATGACAAGAGTATTTTTCACGTCCGGCGGGTCTGACTCTGTCGAAACCGCTCTACGTCTTGCACGTCAGTATTGGAAAATCCTGGGGCAGAACGACCGCTACAAGTTCATCTCCCTCAAGCGCTCGTATCATGGCACGCATTTCGGCGGCTCCTCCGTTAGCGGCGGCGCTCATCTGCGCCGCAACTACGAGCCATTGATGCCGGGTTGCTTCCACATTCCCGCGCCGATTACCTACCGTAACGCTTTTGACGAAACTTCTCCGGAACGTCTCGCGCAGATTTGCGTGCGTCTGCTCGAGGAGGAAATTATCTTTCAGGGTCCCGAGACAGTGGCGGCGTTTATCGCTGAACCGGTTCAGGGTGCTGGTGGCATCATCGTCCCGCACGACAGCTTCTGGCCGATGGTGCGTGAGGTTTGCGACAAGTATGGCGTGCTTCTAATCGCCGACGAGGTCGTGACCGGTTTCGGTCGTACCGGCTTCGATTCCGGCGTAAGAGGCTGGGGCGTGAAGCCGGATATGATGATTCTCGCAAAGGCGATCACTTCCGGATACTTCCCTTTCGGTGCGACGATGATTGGCGAAAAGGTTGCTCAGGCTTTCGAGAACGCCAAGGGCCCGGTCGCGAATGTTGGCCACGGATACACGAACTCCGGTCATCCTGCCGGATGTGCGGCAGGTCTTGCTACCCTGAAGCTCACACGCGAGCTTGGCGTGGTCGAAAATGCTGGCCGTCTCGGTGAGCGCCTCATGGCGGGACTTCAGCGCATGAAGGACAAGCACGAGCTGGTTGGTGACGTGCGCGGTCGGGGTCTAATGGCAGCGGTCGAACTCGTTTCCGATCGGTCCGCCAAGACGCCGCTCGGGGGCGAGATGATGAAGCGCTTTGTTAAGGCAACGGCAGAGAATGGTGTGTTGGTGCGCCAAGGTGGTAACATGATCATCCTATCGCCGCCGTTGACCATAGAGGCGTCGCAGATCGATGAGATCGTCGATGCGATGGATAAGGGCTTGTCCAGCTTGTAATCGAATGGCAGCGCCTTAACCGCGAGCCGGAACTTGCCAGCTCGCGGTTAAATCGCACAAAACCGTTCAATCTCGCGGGCAATGGGCTCCAGTCGTGCAGAAACCCGATTCACTGAAATGTGCCGCTGGAGCGGTCGGGAGTGCAGATTGCACCGTCGCGATAAGGCCGGAAGCCTTGACGTTCGTGCGTACGGATACCGACGACGTCTTTACTGGTCAGGTCGAGACTGACGTCTCTATCGGAGCCGACCGTCTATACACTATTCGTTTCAACGGAGGCGCGGCAATAGCCGCGCGCGTTTTTAATACACTAGCCTAACTTGTGCTGTGTGCCGGCCAGACGTTCAATATGTTTTGTCCGGAATCAGCGATACATCTTCTTTGTGACAAGCGCAGAAGGTGAACGTTTTTGTGCTAGAGCGTCGGGCGATTAATGTGCAACGCATCCAGTTTGGCGGAAATAATTCCAGCACTCCCGTGGCGTGAATAGGTCGCAGACTTTTCCGACGGCTTTCCAGAGATCGTCGTAAGTCCTGGCTTTCATTTTTCGCAAGAGTGTTTTTAGCTTTGAAAAGGCCATTTCAATCGGATTGTTGTCTGGCGAATATCGCGGAAGGAAGAGTATCCATGCCTTCCTTTCGGCGATGGCAGCCGCCGCTCGGGGGCTTTTGTGGACGTTGAGGTTGTCCCAGATCACCACGTCGCCCGGCTGAAGCGTCGGAGCAAGTTGGGTTCGCACGTAGGTGTCGAACTTGTCTCCATCCATGGCTCCATCGACGACAAAGGGGGCGGTGAGCGCATCGCAGCGCAGACCGGCAATAAAGGTCTGGGTATGCCATTTGCCGAATGGGGCATCCGCCTGCAGGCGCTTGCCCCTCCTGCTCCTGCCACGCAGCGGTGTCATGTTGGTCTTGACCGAGGTCTCGTCGACGAAAACGAGACGTCCGGGGCTCATTTGCATGGCGGGCTGACGACGTTCGCGCCACTCATAGCGTTCCCGGCGCACGTCGGCGCGTTCGCGTTCCGATGCCAGCAGTGTTTTTTTTATACGTGAAGCCCGCCCGGCAGAGCAGCTTTGACAGGTTCGAGGGATCAGCCTTCACACCATGTTTGTCTTCCAGCCACGTCGCCAGATCGGGCATGGTGATATCCGGCTGTGCCTCTACCCTGGCGACAATGGCATCTTGGTAAGGGCCTAATTTGCCGCCACCGCTCGGCCGTCCTCGCCGGGACGGCTCGACCGAGCCTGTTCGATCCGCCCGCTGTTTGAGCCGGACCGCCGTGGCGGGCGAAACTTTGAAAGCAGCTGCCGCCGCTCGACGCGTTTCGCCCTGCGTTATCGCATCAACAATCCGCTGGCGAAGGTCCGAAGAATAGGCGCGAGACATGGCAAGTCCTCCTGCCATGTTGAATCACAAAATCGAAGCCAAGGGAATCTGGAGGGTTATTTGAGGTCGCATGGGACAGCGCGGCGGGTTCGGGCGGCCTCATGTAAGCCGGATTGAACTAAGACGCGGGTTGTTGGACGCTGCTATGGGGAATTGAGAAGCGGCCCTATGTCGGCGGAGCCGGAACCATGCCGTCCCGATTGCTCCGAGGGTGTCGCTGATCCTGAGAATGGACATTCGGGAGCGTTTTGCCGGAGACCTTGCAACCTGTGGGCCAAATGTACCGGGATCTGAAGCGGTTCGATCTTGCGGGGGTCGAGCGATATCGATCGCCGGCACAGCGCTGGACGAGTGGGAATATGCTGTGATGTTTGCGGTTGTCTGACATCATGAAGTATCGCACCAGAAGGATGATGGCCGAGGCGGTGGTACAGGGGCAACGGTGACGCCAGTTCGACGCATGGGACGCTGACAATCGGGGCATTCGAAGGAATGGGCCTGCTGAGATTTTGTCGAATGGGATCGCTCGCCTGTCGGTGATGGTTGGCCGAGGAGGCTTCTGCAGAGAGCGATACGATCGCGCCGATGACAATTGGCGAGGAAGCCAAAGTGGCGCATGCGGTGGAAGCCATCCGGAAGCACATGAAGGAGAAAGCGCCGGATGAACTCGTGGGGATGAAGACGCATGATCTTCTCACGGTCGCGACCGTCTCCACGATAATCCTTCCATCTGAAGGCGACATGGTCGTCATCGACATGGACGATGCGGCTGTTTGCGATGGCAACACGATGGGTGTAGCGGCCAAGATAGGCAAGTACCTGATCTGGACCGCCGAATGGGGGCTTTGAGTAGACCACCCATTCGATGCTGCGAGCGCGGGCAAGATGGCGGGCGAATGTCTTGCTATCGTTGAGATGAGCGAGTTCGTTGAAGAATTGGAGTTCGTTTTTGGCAAAGGCTTCAGCGAGAGCTGTCAGGAAGCGTCGGCGAAACAGACGTGACAGCACGCGCACGGGTAGAAAGAAGCCCGATCGGCAATTGATCCACCTTGTTCTGTCTGGTGAGAGGCCTCCGCCCGGTACGACGCAGTGGACATGGGGATGGTGGGTCATCGCCTGGCCCCAGGTGTGAAGTACGCCGGTGACGCCGATCTCTGCGCCTAGCCACTTGGGGTTAGCTGCGATGGTCTGCAGGGTCTCGGCCGAGATCTGCATCAACAATGCATAGACGACCGCCTTGTTCTGGAAGGCGATGTCAGCGACATCACGTGGTAGCGTGAAGACCACATGGAAATAGGGGACCGGCAAGAGATCGGCGATGCGTGCGTCGACCCAATCCTTGCGAGCGGCTCCCTGACACTTTGGGCAGTGGCGATTACGACATGAGTTATAGGAGATGCGGGTTCTGCCGCACTGATCGCAAGCATCGACATGACCCCCGAGCCTGGGTGTCCGGCAGGCTTCTATTGCTCCCATGACGCGTCGTTCGCTGCGGCCAAGATGACCGGCGTTCTCGCGTCTGTAAGGGCCACCATGCCACCGAAAGATGTCGGCGACTTCGAAGGCGGGACGCAACCTGCTACGCTTCCGGCGGGGTCACCTCCAATCGCAAACGGTCAAGGGGACTGGCGGTCGACCTGATGGTGTCGGTGGACACCTGTGCATAATGCGCAGTGCTGGATAGATAGGCATGGCCAAGCAAGACCTGGATGATCCGGATATCGGTGCCGTTCTCCAGAAGGTGCGTTGCAAAGGAATGCCGCAACGTATGGACGGTGACCCGCTTTGAAAGGCCAGAAGCGGCAACCGCTGAACGACAGGCGGCGTTCAAAACGGTCGGTTCGATCGGCCTGTCGGCATCGCGCCCTGGAAAAAGGAACCCGGTGGGTCGCGATAGACGCCAATAACTGCGTAAAATGCCCAGCAGCTCGTTTGACAGCATGACGTATCGGGCTTTGGCGCCTTTGCCATGACGAACATGGATCACCATCCGGGAACTGTCGATATCCTCGATCTTCAGACCACAGACCTCGCCGACCCTGAGGCCAGCGGCATAAGCTGTGGTCAGCGCTACACGCGCCTTGAGACTGGAGACGGCCTCAAGAAATTGGGCCACCTCGTCCGCCGACAGAACAACGGGGATCTTGCGGGGTTTGCGCGCGTATGGAATCCGCTCAGGGACATCGTCTTGGGCCAAGGTAATGCCATAGAAAAATCGGAGAGCACACACGATCTGATTTAACGATGCCCACGATATCCCCGTCGAGACAAGGTGAACCTGGAACGTGCGAATGTCGTCGAGATTAAGCCGATCAGGTGATCGGGAGAAATAGCGGCTGAACTTCCGGACTGCACTGATGTAGGATCTTTGGGTTGCCGGGGACAAATTGCGGATCGTCATGTCCTCAATCATCCGGCGGCGAAGAGGGCTTATCTCAGCCATCGGGGCCTCCTGTCTGAAGGGTGGGTTGCAACACAACCATCCTCTCAGTCAGGGCGCTCTCGTCAAAGCCCGCCGCAAATCGCCGCGATCAGCGGCTTAGTTCAATCGCCGGATTCACAAAAACCGCCCGACGCTCTAGACGGCAGCGTTGGAGGCGGGCTCGGTGTGGGATTATACCGGCATCTCCGACAACAGACTCGGCCATGAGCGCTTACATGCTCATGCAATAAAAGTTCGATTTATGGCTATTTCCAATTCGCTTCAATCTAAACTCAAGGACCCCACGCTTGCGACAGATAAGGCACTCATTGCTGGCCGGTGGCAAGCAACGGGTGAGAAGGGTGCTAGTTTCGAGGTTACCAATCCGTCGACCGGCGACGTAATCGCCGTTTTGCCCGATATGAGCCGCGTGGACGCCGCTCGTGCCATTGAATCAGCTTTTAAGGCGCAGAAGCTTTGGGCGAAAAAAACAGGGAAAGAGCGAGCAGGCGTCCTGCGAAGGCTGTATGATCTGATAATCGCGAATGCGGATGATCTAGCTGCCATTCTGACCACGGAAATGGGGAAGCCACTCCCCGAGGCTAAAGGCGAAATCCTGTATGGTGCCTCCTATGTGGAATGGTTCGGCGAAGAGGCAAAGCGCATTTACGGTGACACGATTCCCGGTCATCAGCAGGACAAGCGCATCTGCGTACTGAAGCAGCCGATCGGCGTTGTTGCCTCGATTACACCCTGGAACTTCCCTAATGCCATGCTGGCGCGAAAGTTCGCCCCAGCCATCGCGGCTGGCTGCTCTATCGTGTCGAAGCCGGCGTCGGAAACGCCTCTATCAGCTCTTGCCGTCGCAATTCTTTCAGAGCGGGCCGGGCTGCCGACTGGCTTGTTCAACGTCGTGACATCGACAAAATCGGCCGATATTGGTCGAGAATTCACCGAGAACGACAAGGTCAGGAAGCTGACCTTCACCGGCTCAACAGATGTCGGCAAGATCCTAATGCGTCAAGGCGCTGAGCAGATCATGAAGCTCGGGCTGGAGCTTGGCGGCAACGCGCCATTTATTGTCTTCGACGATGCCGATCTCGATGCGGCCGTGGAGGGGGCGATGATCGCCAAATACCGCAACAATGGCCAGACCTGCGTTTGTGCCAATCGGCTCTATGTGCAGGCCGGTGTGTATGAGGCGTTCGCGGAGAAGCTCGCGGCTCGTGTTTCGACAATGAAGGTTGGTGATGGCTTCGAGGAGGGCGTCATGGTTGGACCGCTCATTACTGAAAAGGCTGTAGCCAAAGTCGAGGAGCACATTGCCGATGCACTCGAAAAAGGGGGCGAGATATCAGTTGGCGGGTTGAGAGATGCGCGTGGCGGTCTGTTTTTCCAGCCAACCGTTCTGACAGGCGCAACCTCCGCGATGAAAGTGGCGAAGGAGGAGACCTTCGGTCCCGTGGCGCCACTATTCCGATTTGAGACTGAAGACGACGTTGTCGAAATGGCCAACGATACGCAGTTCGGTCTGGCATCTTATTTTTATGCCAAAGATCTGTCGCGGGTATTCCGCGTCGCGGAGGCTCTGGAATACGGAATGGTGGGGATCAACACAGGGCTGATTTCCACGGAGGTGGCGCCCTTCGGCGGCATCAAACAGTCGGGATAGGGCAGAGAGGGTTCTAAATACGGAATCGATGACTATGTCGAAATCAAATATCTCTGCTTGAGCATTGAACACTGACCTCCCTACACTGCACTCGGAACACGGACATTACGCGTCACTTCTAATAAATTCTAAATAATAGAACGACTGAGATCTAGAATATCGAATAAAAGAATTGCGTTGACACATACCGAAATCTCTGGTGAGTTTCAGGCAACGAAAAGAAAAGTGGGAACTGCCCCTAAGCGCCTGGCTATGAACCAGTCGTTCTAGGGTGAGAGGTGTAGCTGGAGCGCGCTCGGGTCTTACCCTCGAAAAACTTAACAACCTGAAGAGGTTTAGGTCGTGAGCTACGGACGGTTGGCTGTGGTTTCGGCCGGGCTTTTGCATGCACTTTCGTTCAATGGAGAGGGAACTCATGAAAAATGCGAAAACTGGTTTCGGCGCGCTGGTTCTAGCCAGCCTATTTGCTGGCGCTGTAATAGGGCCTTCGCCCGCATTTGCCGCCAAGACAACACTGACATTGGGTGCGGCGGCAAATGATGTCGGCACACTCGATCCGCACTACGCAACGAGTACATCCGACAGAACTCTGGTCGCATGGATTTACGGCGCACTCGTCCGGTTTGCTCCGGGATCAACCGATCCGGCAACGCTCGAACCCGATTTGGCAGAGAGCTGGCAATCTAGCGACGACAAGCTCGTATGGACATTCAAGTTGCGTTCCGGTGTCAAATGGCAGGCTGGCTATGGCGAAGTCACCGCGGATGACGTCGTGTTTAGCCTCGACAAGGCTCGCGATCCGAAGCGGTCCGCATTTTCTGCCGATTTCGCGGCTTTCGACAAGGTCGAAGCGGTCGATCCTCACACCGTCCGCATCACACTTGCGCGGCGCGTGCCGAACTTGCTGGGCCTTGTAACGAACTATGCCGGCGGCTTCATCATCTCAAAGAAGGCTCTCGAAGAGCGAGAGGACGGTTTTGCTCGCGCTCCGGTCGGGTTTGGCCCATTCGAGGTCAAGTCAATCGTCTCAGGGCAGAACGTCAACTTCGCCGCAAACAAGGACTATTTCCGCGGTGCCCCCAAGCTGAGCGCACTGAATTACCGCTTCATCAATAACAATGCGTCGCGTGACCTAGCTTTCGTCGCTGGTGAGATCGAGGCTGCCGCAGGTCTCGCCAACAAGAACTGGCTGCAGCGGACCGAACCTCTACCCGGCGCAGTTATCGACGTGTTCTATCCGGCTGAAGTTAGTTTGCTCCATATCAACATAACGATGCCGCCCTTCGATGATATCCGTGTTCGACAGGCGCTCGCCTATGCGGTCAACCCGGAAGCAGTCGCGGAATTCAAGGGTGCGCGTTTCACGATTCGCCCAACGTCCGTGGTCCCATCGAACAATCTGGGTTACCTGAAGGACGCTGGCGTCTTCCCGAACGACCCAGAAAAAGCAAAAGCGCTTCTCAAGGAAGCCGGCTTTGCGAACGGATTGACGTTCACGATGCTTTCAAGCCAGTTACCGGAATACGAAACGACTGCTCAGGTTCTGCAGGGGCAGGCCGAAGATAGCGATATTCATATCCAGTTACAGCCCGTCGAGCATGCGAGCTGGCATCAGATGATCCGCAAGGACCTGAGCCCGGTCGTTCTCTACGGAGCGGCACGCTTCCCCATCGCGGACATCTTCCTCACCCAATTCTACGACTCTGCCTCGATTGTCGGGCAGCCGGGTGGCATCACCAACTTCAGCCATTGCAATGTCGCGGACAAGCAGATCAGAGAAGCGAGAACGGAGATCGATCCAGCCAAGCAAATTGCCCTGTGGCAAGAGGCTCAAAGACTGATCCTAAAAAACGTATGTGCGATCCCAATCACTGAAACAAGCCAGGTTTGGGTCCACACTCAGAAGCTCAACTGGGGCTTTGACCTCAAAGGCTCGATGTCTCTCGGCCCGATGGTGACTGAAGCAACCCATTTCGAAGACTAGAGCGCTGTAAGCGTTCTAACATTCAAAGGCTCAAGGGCCTTGGGGCCGGACAGCTAGCCGCTGTCCGGCCTCTCTATGTGTAAGAGGCACGATTTTGTCAGCGTGTCGCAGTGGCGGACCGATCAGTCGGGTCGCGTTACGTTACGGCAGGCATTCGCGCAATTGACCGACCTGATCTTCGACCCAAGCTTCATTCATCATGTCGAGCGGTGCATTGAAGGAGAAGGCCATATTGATCTCGTACATGCCTGAAGCCATCCGCGGCAGGCCTACGCCGCCTTCTCCGAAAAAGAAAAAGCCCTGATTTACTGCGTATCCGCGATGCTTGGCTTCAATAACCTGATTGCGAATAATGTCACGATCCACGGGACGGATCGAAGGATGTGCCTGATATCGCTCGGCATTTGCGTCGAGGATCTGCTCAACGACATTTTCCGAAAGCAGCGACATCAAGGCTAGGCTGCCGGCTCCCACGCCCATTGGAACTCGGGCACCAAGGCCCATGGCAAACTGATGTCGTGAGGAGCGGCTGATCATCTCAGCACAGATCGCGTCGATACCAGACTGAACGATGAGATAGACATTAAACCCGGTCCTGCGAGCAAATTCTGTCATCCCGGGACGATATCTCTGGACAAGAGGCTCCAGTCTTTCCTGCCGGCGCGCAAGCATCGGGACCGCAGTGCCCAGTCGATAGTGGCCGTAACGCTCGGTTGGTTCAGCAAAACCCTTCGACACCATAGCTGCCAATGTGCGATGTGCTGCGGGTTTTGCAGTGCCTATGCGGCTCGCGATCTCGGCAAGGCTGTAACCCTCTGGCCCCACCTCTCCGAGCAGAAGCAGTATGTCGAGAGCGCGTTCGGCATTCGAAGATGACGCAGAAAATTTCATCGATCAAAAGATTCCAGTTAAGAGAACGATTTTCGCTCGATCGTGACAACTATCAGAATTTGCGCGGGCGAGTTCTAATACTTCGTCCAAACGCACAATTCTGTCAAACGCTAGAATGGTTCAGATCCCTATTTGCCCGAAATTGCGGTTGACGAAACAGCACATAAGATGTGGATCGAGGAATCGCAGTGCCTGTACCGGGATCGTGCGCGTTCAATTTATATCCAAATACGCAAAATGCCCATCTCATTCGCGGCAGGCATCACGCGAGTCGCGTCGCGATGCAGTCGCCACGATATGGGATGGGCTTGGAATTCACGGCCCGAAGGCGTGGGAGGTGTACTTACATGGCCGCCGGAGCGCCCACGTCATGCTCAGAGAAGCGGGTGAACCGCAATGGGGTAGGATCAACGATCGGATCGTCGTTGGCGATCAGATCTGCTGCGAGCCGGCCTGCACCCGGTCCAACACCAAATCCATGCCCGCTAAAACCCGACGCGACGTATAGACCGGGCAATTGCGGAACCGGACCGATCGTTGCGACCGCATCCGGCGTCGAGTCGATCCAGCTTCCCCAAGCGTGGGAAACGCCGATCCCTGACAGCTCTGGGAAGCTTTCCATCAACGCCTTCATGGCCAGCTCAACGGTCTTCGCGTCCGGTGCTGGATTGAGCACCCGCATTTTCTCGAAAGGCGAAACGCTATTTAGAGTCCACCGTGCCAAGGCCTCCGGCCCGATTATCGCGAAACGGCTGATCCCAAGTGATAGGCTCGTCGACCATCGTGCCTTGAACATGGGCATGAATTGCTGGGCATACCGGAAGGCCTGAGGCGTCAATTCGACCTTTGCTCGTCCGCGGATAGAGACGGTATATCCGCCCTCAGCGCGCGGTCTGAATGTGAACGATGGTGTTGAAAAACCACCCTCGATGACCTTCGCTCCGGGCATGGTCGCGAAAGCAGTGGCCCTCACACCGACCTGCGGGAAGCTGATCCCATGCCAGCGGAAGAACATTGATGTCCAGGCACCGGCGGCGCACAAGACCCTTGATGTGCGGATGCTGCCCTTTTCGGTTACGACGCTGTGTATCTGGCCTGCCTGGGTTTCGATGCCTCTGGCGGCGCAATTCTGGTGGATCGTTGCTCCATGCCCCTGGGCCGCCTTCGCGATGGCCGAGCACGCCATTGTCGGTTCGGCAAATCCGTCGGTCGGAGAATGAACGCCGCCGATCCATTGCGTAGTGGAGCCGGTAGCCGCAGCCTTGATTCCAGCACTTGATACCATGCCGCTTGGAACCCCATAGCCGCCCGCCATCTTCACCCATTTTTCCCAGGCGGTGAGCTCCTTCTCGCTGCTTGTGACATACATCAGTCCCTTGCGGACGAAGCTTAGGTCCGGACCGATTTCGTCTGACAATTCCTGCCATGCCGCGAGCGACCACTTTGCCAAGGGTAGTTCGCGCTCGTCGCGGTTCTGCTGCCGTACCCAACCCCAGTTTCTGCTGGATTGTTCGGCCGCAACAACGCCCTTTTCGACGACGGCGACGCTGTGTCCCTTCCTGGCAATATAATATGCCGCCGAAATGCCGGCGATGCCGCCGCCGATCACGACGACATCGGCTTGCTCCGGCAGCCTGTCATTGCTGTCCACCCGTACGAGTTTGAATGGGATATCGCGTGATAGATCGACCATTAGATCAACCCTTCGCGCGCGCGTGGTCGGCGATACGTGCAGCCAGCGTCTTGAGATGTTGTCCGACCTCGGGCAGATTTTCGCTGCGCAAAGATGTTGCTTCGTTCATGTAGAGACTGCGGTTCATCTCGATCTGCAGGCTATGAATGTTTTCGGCTGGGTTGCCGTGCTTGCGGACAGCTTCTGCTCCGATGAAATGCGCGTTATGCGTCACCCGATACCCGAAGCCCCGTAAGACTTCGGTTGCGAGTTCAAGAAGATCCTTGCCGCTGGTCTGGCCGTTGCGATCTCCCAGATCGAAGTCCGATCGGTGCTGGCCTGCGTCCGGAGCGCTCGGCGAGGGCAAGGCAGGCATCGAATGGCAGCTCAGATGATAAGCGCCACCGTGCTCGGCTTTAAACTTCTTCAGAAGGCGGGTCACCTCGTTGTGGTAGGGCCAGTAGTAGTTGTCGATACGGTTTGCGACCTCGGTGACCGAGAGAGGCGCATCGTAGACAGGCTTTGTTCCAGCGCAGACCGTGGGGATGAGACCAATTCCCGTCTTCGTCTTAGGGCCTGGCTGAAGAGCCACAGGCCATTTGCCGGTCAGCTGACTCGGGTCGATATCGAGTTCATTCCTGTTGAGATCGATGTAGATGTTTGGGAATTCCGCGAAGAGCCAGGTGGCGCCGCTGTCGACGACATCCAGGTAGCATTCTTCGACGTACATCGAGATCGAACGTTGCAGATCCTTCAGGAGAGCAATCGTGCGAAAATCGTGAGGATACTTTCCGCCGCTTCTCGGCGTCTCGAACAGGACAGGTGCGGCAGCCGCAGTTGGGTCGATACGCGTGTAGACCCCAGATTTGACATTCATAAGCATTTCAAAAGTCTCCGGTGTGGCGTGAGCCGATATTCGTTCAGGGCGAAACGCGATGCGAATTTTTGCCCTGTCCCGCGCTTGCTCTGCCTCAGTTTTCAGATGGCTTCGGACTTTAGGCGACCTCAACTACTGCTGGGCTTGAGATCTGGCCGACTCGGTCCGCAAGGGCGGAAAGCAATGGGGCGAAACCATCTATCGTCAGCGTTGAGATCGCGGCGAGAATGGTGTTCTGCCCGTCTTCGGTGAGGCTTGCCGCACCGATCAAGCGGAACTTCTCCATGACCTGTTCGGCGTTCATCGGATTCGCGACATCGCCGAGCGGAAAGAATACCGTGTGGCTCTCCGGCCCGATGCCCTGGTCAATGATGACCCGGGACGGTGTGCCTTTTGGAAAGCTGTCATCGAAATCCGTGTGTGCGACCATGTCGATGCGAGAGGACAGTTCGAGAATTTCCGGGTCCCGCAGGCTCGCAGGGTCCATTGGCTGAAGAGCCTGACGTCCCCGTAACGCCGCCAGGGCGCAGCTGAAATAATAGCTGTATTGCGCGCCCTCGAGGGAACGTGGCTCGCGTTCGTTTGAGAGCTCGGTTCCGCGCTGGAAGGTCTCAATCCGAAGACTCTTGATCGGTGCTTCTGGCCGGCGCATTTTGAGGATCGCGTCGACAGCACCATGCATGTAACGGCAGCAGGCGTACGGCTTCAGATAGCAGTCACCAATCCACCAATGTCCGCCGAGTTCGCCCGTCAAAACAGAACGGGTATAGAGCGTCTCGTTGTCGAGCAGATCGAGAGGCCCTGTTGCCCCAGCCTGGGCACGGAACGCTGCGGTCAATCCAGCGACGACCGCTGGCGGAATGAGTTCCTTGACGGTGCTCCCCTGATAGCGCGAAGTACCCTTCTTGTATCCGATCGGACCTTCCGCGCCTGCGATGCCGATTGCGTTCGCCATCTGGAAAGGCGAGAGCTTCAAAAGCCTACCTGCGGCTGCAGCGACGCCAAAGTTAACCCAGCGGCCGCTCGCATAGCTGTCGATGGTCTCCGTTGGGCGGGCGGTCGCAACACGCAGGGCTACATCGTAACCGATCGCGATCGCTTCAAAGATGTCTTCGTCGGACGACCCGATTGCCTGACCGACCGCGATGGCTGCCGGGATGATGCCTGCACCTGGATGGCCAGCGGCGCCCCGATGGCCGTCGTCAATGTCGAGGGCGCTCGCGGCCGCCGCATTCGCCATTGCCGCGCCACCGATCGAAAGAGAGTGATCAGTCATCCAAACCGTAGACCGGCCTTTTCCGTAGCTCGCAATGGCAGCACGGCGCGCAGCGACTGCAAGGTCCGAGTGCAGGCCTGCGGCCGTCGCGGCAAGAAGATCCGTGATCAGGATTGAGCAAATATCTTTGGTCGCTTGCGGGAGGCTACCGGCAGAATGGGTGGCGGCAAAGGTGGCAAGTCGTTCGATTGCATGCATAATATTGAGGACACCGTTTGTTTTAAAGCACTGACCATAAGAGGTGTTCGAGCCATTTTCCGGAGGCTTCTTAGTCTGTGCGAGGTGAGGAACACTCGAGCACCGCGGATCCTTTATTTGTATACCTTCGACAGGCACAATCTGGTGCGCTAGCGAGCCCCATGACGCGTTCGAGCAGGAACACAAGGAATGCTGAGGTTAATAAAGAGAATTGACGGTGCAGCGACTTGAGGTTGGTCTGCTCGATCCTGGAACTGACTGTCGAATACTCTCCAAAGGCACTCTGTGAACTGCCCACGGAGCTTGATCATCTCGCAACGAATCATCGCCGGAAGCTGTGTCGAACAGTTCGTCCCCTGGGACAGAGATTAGTTTTCTTTCTTGAAAGTGAAGCTATCATTGAAAAATATAATTACAATATGATTTAGAAAATAAAAAGCGTATCATATTGTGATAATTTGGCGAGTTTAGGGCTGGGGAGATGATTTGTGAGTGAGAAAAGCGTCGAGGGCGCACAGGTTATCGGCAAGTCGATCGCATTGCTGAAGTTCATTTCAGCGGCAGGGTCAGACGGCGCCAAGGTGAAAGACATCGCGGCCGCCTTGAACATGAGCGTGCCGACGATCTACCGCCTCGCGAGAGCATTCGAGAAAAACGGATGGCTCGAGCGGCTCGATCATAAGATGAGTCTCAGACTCGGCATTGAACTCTTTGCGCTCGGCGTCAAAGCTGCAGACGCCGCAGGCATTCGGTCTATTGCCCGACCTGCGCTGGTTCGCATCAGCGAGGAGGTGGGTGCTACCGTCTTCCTGATGTGCCGCAACGATCATCATGTCATCGTGGTTGATCGCGTGTGGGCCGGCCAGAATTTCCCCACACTTACAGATAACGTCGGGAGCATGGTGCCCATGGGGGTGGGCGCGGCCTCTATCGCAATCATGTCCATACTGGAGCAAAGCAACGTTGAAGCGCTCACATGCGCGAACGAACCTTCCTACGAGCGTTACGACCTCACGCGAGCCTTGATCGCGGCCACAGTGTCTGAGGCAAAAGAGCGTGGTTACGCCGAGACTCAGTCAACTCTGATTGCCGGTCTCTCCGCTCTTTCCATTCCTGTAAGAAACTTCAACGGCCTTTCCACAACAGCATTGAGTGTGAACCTGCCAACCGACCTCCTGACCGCCTCGCGCAGGGCCCACATCATCGAATTGTTGAAAGCCGAGGTGGACAGCATCGAGAAGATCGTTCGAAGTTGAGACTCAGGTCCCGCACCGCGCTCCCCTCATGTTATTGATTAGAGACAACTCCTCAACCATAAATTCTAAATATCGTAATTATTATGATCAAAAAATATTAAATAAGAGAATTTGTTGACAGCGAATTGAATCTCGTTAATTCTGGTCTTGCTCGCAGTAGCTATAGCTAGATGCGTATCAGAACTCGCATAGGCCAATTGCCTAAAGCGTGTCAGGGGAGCAGGTCTAAATGTTATTATATCTAGCAAAGCGAATTTGCTTTGCCGTTATCACGTTGATTAGCGTTTTGACGCTCGTCTTTCTCATGGTCCGAGTGCTGCCCGGCGATCCGGTCCAGATGATCCTCGGCGATCAGGCCAGTCCCGAGAGCATCGACGCGATGCGCACGCGACTTGGGCTCGATCAACCGGTACTCGTTCAGTACGGCCATTTCCTGCTCAATGCGCTCAAGGGTGACCTTGGCACATCGATGGTCTCAGGACGCCCCGTGACTGAAGAGGTTATGTCGGTCTTGCCGTATACACTGGAGCTGACATTTGCTGGATTGCTGCTTGGCGTCGTCTTCGGTGTTCCCGCAGGCGTATGGGCAGCCGTATATCGCAACAGAGCCGTGGATTACATTCTCCGCTTTGTTTCGCTGCTTGGCCTGTCACTTCCTGGGTTCGTATCGGCCATCGTTCTGCTGATCGCATTTTCAATTAAACTTCGGTGGTTCCCTGTCATCAGTGCAGGGACGGGAGAAGGAATCGGCGACCGTCTCTGGCAGATGGTGCTGCCTGCCGTCTCTCTTGCTTTGATCATGATGGCCTACGTCACCCGCGTTACGCGCTCGGCGATGCTGGAAGTATTGAGTCAGGACTTCGTGAGAACTGCCCGAGCCAAGGGGGTGCACCACAGCGCCGTCATATGGCGCCATGGTCTCGGTAACTGCCTTGTTCCGATCACAACAATTGTCGGCCTTTATCTCGGCATTCTGATCGGTAACTCGGTTTTGACCGAAATCGTCTTCTCCCGGCCAGGTCTTGGAAAACTCATCCTGACGGCTTTGAGCCAGCGCGACTATACGCTGCTGCAGGGGATGATCGTTGTCTATACCTTCATCGTGGTTGTCGTGAACCTCGCGACCGACCTTGCGTATGGCTTCCTCGATCCTAGGGTTCAATACAAATGACAAGCTCCGAAGTAACGCTAAAGCGCTCCGAGAGCCGGCTTGAAAAGAGCCAGGCCGTCATTCGCCGGATCAATTTCTCCACGTGGGCAGGTTTGCTCATCATCGTACTCCTCGTTGTAGGTGCGATATTCGCTCCCCAGCTGTCTCCTTATCCGCCAGCCAAACAGAACATCGTGGACCAGCTCGCTTCGCCGAGTACTGCCCACATCTTTGGTACTGACCAATTCGGCCGAGACATCTGGACCCGCATGCTCTATGGAGCGCGCTACTCACTGATCATCGGCTTCTTGGCCGTTGTGGTTGCCATGGCCATTGGTACGTTCATCGGAATGATTGCAGGTTTCAGGGGCGGCCGTCTCGACATCGTCTTGATGCAGATCATGGACGTCGTTTTAGCTTTCCCTTCGCTCATTTTGGGCATCGCACTCGTTGCCCTGATGGGAGCGACGACGACCAATATCGTTGCCGCGATTGCTTTTACCTCTATCCCGGCCTTTGCCCGGGTCACCCGCGCTGCCGTGATTACCCAACGCGACCGAGAATATGTGCAAGCCTGCCGCGCGATGGGCTTTTCTTCAAACCGAACCCTCTATCGGCATATCTTGCCAGCCATTCTTCCCGAAATCATGGTTATGGCGTCACTCTGGATGGCAAGCGCGGTTAGAACGGAAGCCTCCTTGGCCTTTGTCGGTCTTGGAATAGCTCCGCCGGCTCCGACATGGGGTGGAATGGTTCGCGACGGCTTTGAAAACATTCTCAGCTCGCCGCACCTTGCTCTGTTTCCTAGCCTTGGCATCCTTCTCCTCGTCCTGGCTTTTAACCTCATGGGCGATGGTCTTCGCGATATTATCGATCCTCGTTTGAAGGATGCTTCCTGATGTCCGAGCACGCTGTACTTTCAGTCAAAAATCTCAAGATCTCATTCGGCAGCAAGCCGATCGTCCACGATCTCAGCTTCGTTATTGCCGCAGGCTCAACCTTGGCGGTCGTCGGTGAATCCGGATCGGGAAAGAGCGTCACCTCACTGGCGATTATGGGCCTTCTCCCCGAAGGATCCGCCAAGGGGAGCGGGTCGATCCGCCTTAATGGCAAAGAATTGCTCGACCTGCCTGAAGCAGAGATGCGCCAGATCAGGGGTGGCAAGATCAGCATGATCTTCCAGGAGCCGATGACGTCACTCAATCCCGTTCAGCGCGTCGGAGATCAGATCGCCGAAGCCATCCGGATTCACCGAGGATTGAAGGGCCGGGCTCTTCGCGACGCGGTTCTCGAAATGCTTAAGAAAGTCGGTATCCCCGACCCGGAACGGCGGATCGACAACTACCCGCACATGTTCTCGGGCGGCATGCGTCAGCGCGTTGTGATAGCCATGGCTCTCGCTTGCAACCCCGCACTGATCATAGCCGACGAGCCGACCACCGCACTTGACGTTACCGTTCAGGCGCAGATCCTTCGACTTCTCAAAGATCTACAGCAGGACACGAAGACAGCCGTCTTGTTCATCACGCATGATATGGGTGTTGTCGCCGAGGTCGCCGATCATGTCCTGGTAATGCGAAGCGGTCAGCAGATCGAAGCAGGTTCGGTCAACAAAATCTTCAGCGAGCCGGAAAGCGATTATACCCGGATCCTGATCGAAGCAGCACCCTCGATTGCCGGTAAAATCGATATCGAAAATGCGGCAGCGTCAGAACTCGACGTCCTTCCGCTCAACTGCAAAGGTGACAAGCCCCTTCTTGAGGTGCGTGATCTCTCGGTTAGATTTGTTCATACCGGCGGGTTGTTCGGCCGCAGACTGGGCCATGTCCATGCTGTGGAAGGTGTCTCATTCGCGATCGGTAAGGGGGAGACGCTCGGCCTTGTCGGGGAGTCGGGCTCCGGTAAGTCAACGATTGGCAAGGCCATCATCGATCTCGTATCGCGGCATGGCGGCACGATCACGGTCGATGGTAATTTGATTGACTACTCCGATCATAAAAGTCTGGCGCGGATGCGCCGTGATGTTCAGATGATCTTCCAGGATCCATTTGGGTCGCTCGATAGTCGCCAGACTATCGGCTCAGCGATCATCGAGCCAATGAAAGTACACGGGATTGCATCCGGCAAAGCACTGACCGAGAAAATGGAGTGGCTGCTCGACAAGGTCGGGATCCCCACCAACCGCGCCAATAGCCTGCCCCATGAATTCTCCGGCGGCCAACGCCAGCGCATCTGCATCGCGCGTGCTTTGGCAATGGCGCCGAAGCTCATTATAGCCGACGAAGCCGTTTCTGCTCTGGACGTTGCAGTAAAGGCCCAGATTATCGAACTGATGATGAGCCTACAAAAGGAATTCGATATTTCGTATCTGTTCATCAGCCACGACATGGCGGCCGTCGAGAAAATCTGTGATCGGGTTGCCGTTATGTACTTTGGTGAACTGGTTGAGATCGGCAGCAGGGATGACGTAATCGGGCGCCCTGGTCATGACTATACCCAGCGCTTGCTTTCCGCCATTCCGATTACCCATCCGGGTCAACGGCTGGTTCGACCGGCGGCAAGGCGACAGGCGCCACCACCAATCAGCCCGATGAAGCCCATCGGTTTCGTGCCGGAACCAGCGCTCTGGAATATTAAGAGCGCCGGCCATTTCATTCGCCGCCCCGCGCCATCGCTCAGCTCTAGGTGATGCCAGTCATGCACGCTATTCAGGAACTTGCGAATTTCGCGGCTACCCATCCGGCTGGTAGCCTTCCACACTCCGCACGGCAAGCTTGCGCGGTACTCATCACAGACCTTCTCGCGGCGAGTGCGGCGGGATTCAACTCCGACTTGGCTATCGCGGCCAGAAAGGCCGCCTATGCCGCCTATGGTCAAGGTCCGGTCGATGTCTGGTTGACCGATCGGAGCCTCTCTATCGTCGGTGCGGCTATGGCGAATTCCGCAGCCGCGAGTGCTCTCGATCTCGATGACGGTCACCGTGGCGCAGCCGGGCATCCTGGTGCTGGAATTATTCCGGCTGTTCTGGCCGTCGCACAACAAATAGGCGCGAGCGACGAGGAGATCTTTGAGGCAATTGCGGTTGGCTATGACATCGCATTGCGCGTTGCCACTGCTCGCCCGACGGAAACGATCGACACCTATATCAGCGGTCGCTGGGTAAACTTCGGTGTTGCGGCAGGCGCAGGGCGTCTCCTGAAACTGACCACTTTTCAGATGGCCAATGCAATCGGGATCGCCGGCGCCGAAGGCCCGATAGGTATCAACGAAGCGGTCTCTAAGGCCGACGGCAACACCGTCAAGGAATGCATTCCGCCAGCTGTCGTGACAGGGCTGACGGCGGCCTTCCGCGCTCAGGCTGGAGCGACCGGTCCGCTTGACCTCCTGGACGATGGGAAGCGCTACACGCGCGCGGTTCTTACCGGCGATCTCGGCATTCATTGGTGGCTCGAAGATTGTTATCTGAAGCCGTATGCGTGCTGCCGCTACATGCACGCGGCTATCGACGCCATACTTGAACTACGCCGACCAGGTGTTCCGATCGTTAGCCTTCGCATCGAGACATTTGCCGAGGGGCTTAAACTGTCGAACGAGCGTAACCCTGCAACGCTGGAAGGTGCACAATACAGCTATCACTTCAGCTGTGCGCTTGCAGCCATCTACGGTAGTCGAGCCTTGCAGCCAGTCGATCCTAGTCACCTCAAGGATCCACTCGTTCTCGAACTCTCGGCGCGTACCGTCTTGCTGGCCCACATGGATTTCGCCGCGAGCTTTCCAAAGGGAACGCCTTGCCGGGTGATCATGGATCAGGGTGAGGGCGAAGAAGTCCTGACGGTTCTTTATCCACTCGGGGATGTGGCCAATCCAATGTCTTACGAGCAAGTAAAAGAGAAATTTCAACTGCTCGGTGCGCAGGTGCTGAAAGAAGAGCGCCGCGCCCGGATTCTGGCAGCACTCGATAACTTGCCTGTCAGCGGCTTCAAGCCATTGTTCGACACCCTTGCGGAACCTTCCACTCCACTTGACCCGGAGGGTATGAGGGAACTCGAGTGAATGTCGAAGCTAAACTACTAGCCAACACCTTGCTAGCGCTACCTCTTGCGTACCTGTTGTTTGCGTCCAGCCGAGCATTGCAGCAAACACTGGACTGAACGTCGGTGCGCCGGTGACCGAGGCGACGTGTTTTGAGGATTAATGAGACAGGAGCGGCTTGCGACGGGGGTCGCTGCAACCATTCTGGTAACCGGCGCAAGGGCCTGCGCGAGCGATGGTTCTGTCCGAGCACGGATAGGTCTGGTGCCACCCCGCGCGTGCCGCGCCCATTCTATGAAACTTTGGAGGAAAAGATGAAGGCTTGGCTGAACAGGACACATCATAGCAAGTTGGAAGCTGTCGAGATCGCAACGCCTGGGGCGACTGGAACGCAGGTTATCGTTAATGTAACATACTGCGCAGTCTGCCACTCGGATCTGCATACCTGGCAGGGCGTGACTGACTTCGGAAGCCGTGGTGTGTTGCAACGGCCCCAGCCGGAAAATCCGATCGCCATGGGCCACGAGATTGTCGGCAAGGTATCAGCCCTTGGTCCGGACGCTGAGGGCGTAAAGATGGGCGACCAGGTCATTGTCTACCCGTGGCTCGGCTGCGGGAAATGCGACGATTGCCTTAACGATCGCGACAATGTTTGCGCTGTCGGAAGTCGCAGCCTTGGCTTCATGCAACACGGCGGTTTCGCCGATGTGATCGTGCCACATTCGCGATACCTTGCTGCGACCGGCACTATCGATCCGGTTTTGGCGGCAACATACGCTTGCTCTGGCGTTACAGTTCGGTCCGCCATCCGCAAGATCATGCCAGTCGCGCCGGAACAGCTGGTAGTTGTCATCGGGGTAGGCGGTCTCGGTCTTCAGGCCGTCGCCATCCTGAGAGCGCTGACAGAAAACAAGATCTTGGTCATTGATAAATCAGATGCCAAACGCAATCTCGCTTTGGGCGAAGGCGCAGACCACTTCTTGGCTCTCGCGGGCGATGACACCGCGGCAAAGGTGATCGAGGTCAAAGGCGGCAAGGTTAGCGCCGTACTGGATTTCGTCAATAATCGGGAAACCTCCGGGCTGGCCTTCAGTATTTTACGAAAGGGCGGGCGAACTATCCAGGTCGGGCTTTATGGCGGTGAACTAGTCGTTCCTCTCTACACCTTGGCAGTGACCGGGCTTTCGATCATCGGCAGCATCACCGGGACAACAGAGGACCTCAAGGATGTGAACTGACTTGCGGAGGAAGGGGTCCTGAAGCCGATGGAGATGTCCGAAGTCAATGAAGCGATGTTACGCCTTGAGCAGGGTCGGGTCGATGGTCGGATCGTTCTGATCAACTGACGCACAAGCCTACAACACCACCGACGGGCCGCAACATTCTGTCTCTTGGTTTATTTTCGGCCTGGCCTTTCAATCGGACAGAAGTCAGGTCGGTAGGCAAGAAGTCCACGTTTCCAAGTCGAGCGGCATGATCTTCGAATTGGAGACGGCCCGTCAACAACAACCAACGAAAGGGTACTGCAATGGCACCTCGCCCGAGCATTTATATCGACAACATCTGGCAGCCAACGACAGGCGGGCGAACCTTCTGGGCTGTGAATCCGTCCACCGAGGAAGCATTCGCTGAGTTTCACATCGCATCCGCAGACGACGTTGATAGCGCTGTTAAGGCCGCGAAAAAGGCTCTGCCGGCTTGGAGCACCTCCGAAACGAGCGTTCGTGTCGATGCCCTGAACCGGCTTCTGGATGCCTATGTAGCCCGGACCGAAGATCTGGCGAGTGCGCTCGCAGCGGAAATGGGTGCTCCGATCGACTTCGCTCGTACAAGCCAGGTCGGCGCTGGAGCAAACCATTTGCGCGCGTTCATCAAAGCCCTGCAGGAATTCCATTTTGCCGAGCCGGCTCTCGTCGGGATCGAAAACCAAGAAATCCTGCGTGAAGCGGTTGGCGTCGCAGCACTTATCACTCCATGGAACTGGCCGCTCAACCAGATTACCCTGAAAGTTGGCGCGGCTTTGGCTGCAGGTTGCACCGTGGTACTAAAGCCTTCGGAAGTATCGCCAGTGTCCGGTCAGATCTTCGCCGAAATCGTCGAGGCTGCCAATTTGCCAAAGGGTGTTTTCAACCTTGTGCAAGGCACTGGCGCTGTGACGGGAGCTGCCATGGTCTCACATCCGGACGTCGACGTTATCTCCTTTACCGGTTCGACACGTGCCGGCATTGCGATTTCGCAAGCTGCCGCACCAAGCATCAAGCGCGTTTCACTCGAACTGGGCGGAAAGTCGCCTAGTATCGTTTTCGCTGATGCGGACGTCGAAAAGGCTGTGCGTTGGACCGCGAACTTCTGCTTTAACAACACCGGGCAATCGTGCAATGCATCGACCCGCATGCTGGTCGAGCGCAGCGTCTATGATCGTGCGGTTAATATTGCCACGGAAGTGGCAGAAGGAATTGTCGTAGAACGAGCCGATCTCCCTGGCACCCACATCGGGCCGCTTTCATCGAAGGTGCAGTACGACAAGGTCCTGAGTTGCATCGATCAGGCTGTCGGTGAAGGCGTAAACCTTGTCACCGGAGGGCGCGGCCGGCCCGAGCATCATCAGCACGGATACTTTGTCAGCCCGACCGTGTTCGCGGGCGTTTCGCCCGAACATTCTCTGTTCCGCGATGAAGTGTTCGGACCTGTTCTCGCGATCACACCGTTCGATAGCGAAGAGGAGGCGATAGAGCTAGCAAACGACACCGTGTATGGCCTTTCGGCATACATTCACACGGAAGACGCCGCGAAGGGCAAGCGTGTGGCCAGGAATGTCCGAGCCGGCATGGTACAGCTCAACGGTTCCGCGCGCGCGCCTGGCACACCCTTCGGCGGCTACAAGCAGTCCGGCAATGGGCGCGAAGGCGGGCGTTGGGGCATGGAGGAATTCCTCGAAACGAAACTCGTCGCGGGCTGAGTCTAAGGGCTTACTCGATTCCTTTCGCGAACAAGGTCGCAGCGCAATCCACTTCACGCGGATCGGAAGGCACGCTAGTGGATGGAAACTAACGCTTGGTGCCCGCGTTTAAAGGCGGCGATTATTTTGTCGGGATCGGCGGTCCAAGTGAAGGGTTTGGCTTTTTGTTGTGCTCAACGAGGAACCGGTTGATGGCGGCCTGAAGATCGACGACGGAATGGAAAACGCCGCGATTCAGACGCCGCTTCGACAGCCTGGCGAAGAAACCCTCCACCGCGTTGAGCCATGAGCTTAAGGTCAAAGTGAAGTGGAAGGTGAAACGCTCGTGACGGTCGAGCCAGGCTCTCGCCTTAGGATGCTTGTGGGCAGCATAGTTGTCGAGAATGACGTGGACAGCCTTGTCGTCCGGCACCTGGGCGTTAATGGCGTTGAGGAAGCGAATAAACTCCTGATGACGCTGCATGTTGGCATGTTGCGGCCGGTGACCGTACCGTCGAGAACGTTGAGGGCGGCAAACAGCGTGGTTGTGCCGTGCCGCTTATAGTCGTGGGTCATGGTGCCGAGCCGGCCCTTCTTCATCGGCAGGCCCGGCTGGGTGCGGTCGAGCGCCTGGATTTGGCTTTTCTCATCGACCGACAACACGACGGCGTGGGCTGGCGGGTCAACATAGAGGCCGATCACTCCCATGGGATCTTACTGAAATCCCTGTCCCGATTTAGCGAAATCCGCAACGTCGATCTGAATGCGCTTCACCCTGCATCAGACGGCAAAAGCGGCAGGCAAGCGCAGGCGTCGTTGGGATTGTTTCCAAATTTCATATGTAACAACGAAGGCCTTGTTTGTAATCAGAAAGTATTACTGGATGGTGTATTTTACTAAATCAATTTAACCTGGAGTGTTACCATGATTCCAAAAGTGGATTGCCGACTGGGTGGTGAACTTGGGCTTTCAAAGTGCTACCGCGACAAATTGGCATTTGAGATTATTAACGATGCTCACGATCTGTTGGGAGCACTCACCTCAAGGCTCATCACCTTTAAGTACGGAGGCCACGAACGCTTCGTGGACCTCGCATCCCGATATGCCTTAGCTGACGCAAAACGTATCGAATTTTCCCGTCAATTGGAAGGTCTCAACGGTAGCGCTGTAGAGGCAGCACGGCAGACCGAGGAATTGAACCATTTCGTCAAAATATTTGTTGATCCGTGGCTCACGAATTTTGAGGAGCCACGCGACAATGAAGGATGACCTCAGAGTTGATAGATCGGTGTCTCTGTCCCCGCCAGACCGACAGGAGATATTCGAAAACCAAATAATTCCAGCAATCGGAGCGTTTGGACCACCTGTTGCAAAGCCTACTTTTGCGGTAGTGAGCGGTCAACCCGGTGCAGGTAAGAGCACTATGGTTCGCCAAATCAGAAGCAGATTCGGAAGTGAAAGTACCCAACTGATAATACCGGACGATCTCAACGCATACATTCCTGGCAACAACACTGCCCTCATGAATGGCTCGCATTTGGTAGAGCGACAGAATTCGTCTGCTATCACCGAATGGTATCACAAACTATTTGATCGCGGTATAGAAAATAAAGCAAACATAATACTGGAGTCATGCTACTCTCCACATCAATATAGGTCTCTTCTAAAGAAAGCTCGCCTATGTGGTTATAAAACAGAATTGAATATTGTCGCGACGGATAGAATAACTAGTTTCACAGCTATTCACGATCGTTTTGAGAAAGCAATAGAAAAAAGATACATAGCGTCAAGTGTATTAACGGACGCTGACACGCATGATCACTACTACTCAATGTGGCCACGTGTAGCTTTCGACGTCGAAAACAATAAGACGTTTGACAAAATTGCAATTGTAACCCGCGACGGCGCGACGGTTTTCGAGAATGAGCAAGTCGCAGGAAATAGCGGAGCGTCCACTTGGGAGCGAAAACCAGACGCTTTACGTGCGCTGATGAATGTTCGCAATCGTCCGCTGGAAGAGAGACAGCAGCACTGGGTTGGGAGCGTTTGGAGTCGTCTCTGTCGAAGCGCTGCGTTTGCCCAACATCCAGATTCTGCTGATCTTCCAGTTACTTCTTTTCAACGCGGCGTAGCGCTAAGGCTTGCAGAGCAAAGCGACTTGAGCTCACACAACACAAAAGACGACTTTCTGCGAGAGTTTTCTAGAAAGTTTTCAATGAATTTACAGCGCGACATTGCCCTTATAGGTAGCCACAAAAGTAAGCGAGGTGAATTCCAGAAAGAAACTTTTGAAGAGGCGTTTTCCGAGAGGATGGCATCTGTCCATCGTTCTCTTCAGCACGCGATCACCACGGAGTTTCAAGGTGTGATCGCAAAATCTAATGAAGTCAAAAAAGCCCGTATCTGGGACGGTTCGGGATTTAGAGGGGATGCGCTAGCCGAGAGCTCTACCACCAAGCGGCTGCAAACCACCCCTGACAAAAAAAGTATTACGCAAATTGCTGACGGCTTCGAAAGCCATGACCAGCGACCACCATCTGTCAACCAAAAACGTCCTAAATTTCTTGTTGAGGTCAAAAACCATTTTCACAGGCCTATTGAACTAAACAATCAAATGGCGCGTGATCCAGATAGATCTTCAAACCTGCCTCGTGAGACCGTTGCGGTGTCGTTAGGACCTTCCGAAGCCAGAGCGAATGCACCCGTGATTTCGCGACGTAATAACGGCGATTTCCGCATCGCTACGCGGTACTTACGTGAGCTTCCAGGTGAAAACCCCGACAGGCGCAGCGGGGAACCTGGTCTCTTGTCGGATTTAGCGACACTAGGAACAACGCGACCGCGCGAAAGTCAGCACCCCTCCGAGGCAAGCGGATCGGTCACTCAGCGGCAGGGAAGCTTAGACCTAGAGTTCAATACTATCTCGCCGTCTTCGCCCGTAAACGGCGAGACGAGGCTCGCGCATTTGGCTAGCAGACAAGGTCTGCCCGAGGCGGGCATGAACGATGTTCAGACATCGGCAGACAGAGCATCGCAGGAAAGCTCGGCGTCTCCAGATGCTACCTCTGTGTCCACTTTCTATTCGGGCCCACCCGCAGAATGGTTCGGGAGAGATACCGGTTACGAGACTGATAGAAATTCGGGTGACATCATCTCGGCGTCGACCCAAAGGCTAGAGGAGCTCGAAGATTCAGCGGTCAACCTGCGCTTTGGCCACGAAGCTCAGGGTCTTTCCGCGCATGTAACCACTGCTGTTTCGGGTGCTGAGGCAAGTTCTCATAGCCCATACATTGAAATTCTCGACGGTCTCAGCAGTGCCCGCTCGGACGAACAGGGGAGGGGTGGCGATGGCGGTGCGGCCGTCAGATTTTCTCATGACCTCGCACCGCATGCGAACATTTTGCCACAAACGAGCCCCGACGATTTCCCCGATTTCCCTGAGTTCACCGACACGGTCCTGGCAGAGATCGATGCCGCGTGCGAATCGCTTTCCAAGAAGCCCTCAGCGGTGGAGACTATTGTCATGGATCTGCACAAGCCCAGATTTGGCGACGCTTTCCAGAAAGTGGATGTGTCTGAGAGGAATGACATGATGCCCGCTAACCAGGAGCCACTCATTGGTAAGTCTGGTGGCCACCCACAGCAAGCGCCGAGCTCCTCGGGAGCAGAATTCGATGACGACTCTTGGCTAACCACCGCCGCCTTGGAGGAAATCGATGCAATCATCAAATCTCACTGGGATAAATCCTTACGGGTGCCGCGAGCCGCTGTCGAATGCATAGAGAGAAAGATGTGTAGCACGATACCCACCAGACCGTTTAACGAGCATCCACCGAAGGTGCGGTCCTCATTACAGCCACGTCTCGAAGACTTCCCCGATTTAACGGAGGCCCAATGGTTGCGCGTCGAACACTCGGCGCGGGCCGCAATCACTGCTGTTCAAAATGGTCAGCAACAAGTCGCGCCTGGAATTCATACACGATCCGGTTTCGGTAACTCTTCCGCCCCGTCGGTTGGCCACCCATTAGTCACCCCGGCTGTCTCCGATGTCGATCATACCGTTTCTTTGTCGTTTCAGGGAGCCGAGCATATTTATAACAAGTTGGTAGAAAGCACTCATCCGGTGCCGACTATGGACAGTTCAAGCGCAAGAAATGATCTCGCAAGTGCTTCTGACGGGTCAGGTAATCTTGTTGCTGCGAAAAGGCGTGACGATCTTGGTAGACCCGTTATGTCAACGCCGGTTGGGGATGTGAAGCCCAGCGCCAGCGGCAGCCAGGGACCGATGGCCAACGTGGCTGGACACCCCGCAATGGAAGTTGCCTTGAACTGGAGTGACAAGGATGGTCGGAGACAGCCGCATATGAGGGCGCTAGAACCCCGTTCGCGCGAAGGTTATGGAAGATGAATCCTGGATTGTTTGCAGCAACACCCCAACCCTAAGTGTCTGTTCAAGAATGGCGTGCGTGCTCGGGGTTGAGTGAAGGGCGACAATCAGATTCTTTGTATTTTGCGACAAATACGGAGAGATCGAATGGCCTGGACACCCTTCAGCCGGCGTCACCATGACAGAAGCTGCGGATTCCGCTCTGAAGCCGGCCGCCATTCCAATCATTGACCAGCCGCCACTCTGATTTGAAGCCGGCCACCATTCCAATCAATAACCGGCCAGTTTTCGGCACTCAAGTTCCCCTGGGTCAGCAACCTTGGCATGTGTCCCCTCGATATCCACGAGGGGATTTAATGCCTGCAAAAAGAAAGCTGACCGTGCGACACATTCGATAAATGCTGCGGCTTGCGGGTAGCGGGACGAGTAGCCGCGAGATCGCGGTCATACTTGGCATTGCTCGCAGCACCGTGCAGGACAATTTGAAGCGGGCTGCGATGGCAGGGCTGAGTTGGCCGCTCGCCAGCGACCTGACAGACGATGTCCTTGAGGCCAAGCTTTTCGTCCACCCCGGCGTCAAGCAGGGCCAGCGATTGCGCCAAGAGCCCGATTGGGGCCCGCTTTCAATAGAGCTGAAGAAGCCAGGCGTTACGCTGCTTATCCTTTGGGAAGAATACCGCAGCATTCATCCAGATGGGTATGGATATAGCCGTTATGTTGCGGCCAAATTTATGTTGCGGCAGCAGGGAATGAGCCAAGGATTTCGGTGATTCCTTGGCCCAAGCCGTCACATAAGATAGTTGCCTACAATGCTTTCAGGAATGCCATCAATGACGGCAGGGATCGCTGCCGTGGGGTGCTTCTCAAGCCGCTGATATCAACCTTTTCCAACGCCTTGGCCTTCATCTCGAGATCCACCTCGGCGTAGATGTGCGTGGTATCCAACGACACATGGCCCAGCCAAGCGCGGATCGTGTTGATATCGACGCCTGCTCGCAGGAGATGGACAGCTGTCGTGTGCCGGATCGTATGGGGGCTGATGCGCTTCGTGGCCAATGTCGGCACGGTTTTGCTCGCCGTGGCAGCGTATTGCGTCACGACGCGGTGATTTCCGAACCTCGTCAGAGGCTCCTTCGTCCGACCCAGAAAGACCGCATCGCTCCTATCCCGATCGGCAATGAGTCGAGCCAGCGATATCGCCGTCGCTGGCCACAATGGGCAAATTCGTGTCTTGTTTCCTTTGCCGTGAAGGCGGACTGACGGAGACGTGCCCAACTGAAGATTGCCAATCGTCAATTTTGCGGCCTCATCCGCGCGAGCACCGCTGTTGTACAGGAATAGCAACAGAGCATGATCACGCGCGCCGATAGGCGTACGCCTGTCAGGTTGACCGAGAAGCGCATCCATCTCGGCCTTCTCGAGATACCCGATTGCGGCCTTCGCTGTCTTTTTGAATGGTATTGCCCTTATCTCGGAACACCACGCCAGATGAACCGGTGATCGCATGCCGACGAAGCGTGCCAGCGAATGAATGGTCGCCAGCCGTTGGTTACGGGTTGCCTCGCTGCATCGGCGATCACGTTCTAGATGGTCCAGGAATTTGCGGACGACTGCCGGCGTCAACTCCTCCACTGTCATACGTTCGATGGCGCAACTTCCTTTCTCACTCGCAAACGGCAACAGCAGTTTAAGTGTGTCGCGGTAGCTGGCTTGGGTGTTGCGGGAAAGATTGCGTTCGGCGACCAGATGCTCCAACAGGAAACGACGGATCCACGGACCAAGGAGGTTCTCATCCTTCATGGTCGGCCCCCATTGCATATTGCGCAAAGCGCTGGCTGGCTGCATCGAGGAGATCGGGCGTCATGTGCAAATAGCGCTGGGTCGAACGTATATCGATATGGCCAAGGTAGGTTGCGAGTTGCGGAAGCAACCTTTGCACGTCTTGACCGGAGCGATACCAGGCGACCACCCGGTGCACGGCGGCGGTGTGACGAATATCGTGCAGTCGTGGCGGCCGAAGCTCCCCGATAGGGCAACTGATTCCGGCGGCTCGACGGACATGCTGGAACCAGGAAATAACCCGCACGTAGTGCCACGGCCGGCCATCGCGCGTAGTGAACAACGGTGATTGTTCCCCACGCGGCAAAGGGAGAAGGCGCCGGCGTTCGATATGCGCAGACAGCTCGTAGTTGAGCTTTGGTCCGATCGGCACGAGACGCGTTTTGAAGAACTTCGTGTCGCGGACAGTGATGATCTGCTCGGTCAGGTCCACGTCTTGCAAGACCAAGCGAAGCGCCTCGCCGATGCGCATACCGCTACCGTAAAGCAGCAGGAGAAGGGTGCGATACATTGCCGGCACCTGAGGACTGTGCCCAAGCTTCAGGATAGAGGTCGCGTCCAGCAGCCGGCGCAGCTCTTCCGTCGAATAGACGTACGGCGTCTGTTGCGGCGGCAGCTTCGGCAATGATGTCGGCAGTGGCGAGAACGCCGGATAGTCGCGGCTGACGGCGAAGCGGTAAAGACCGCTCAACACCCTGTAACGCAGCATCCAGGTGGCGCTGAGCGATCCGCTGCCTTGGAGAAACGCGGCTACCGCCTCCGGGGTAATCTCGCTGATCTCGGGATTGCCCATCACGCGGCAGAATCTGCGCAACAGCACCTCGGCGGACTCGAAACGCATGCCCAATGACCGCTGCTTGGCCAGATACGCGTCGACAACATTGGACAGCATCATTGCAGCGCTCCCAAGTCGAATGCACCAACCTCGCGAAGGGCTGCCAAGTTCACCTTGGCGTAGATACTGGTCGTCGCCGCGCTGCGGTGCCCCAGATGGTCCCCGATCTCCTTTATCGACAGACCTTCGGCAAGAAGCCGAGAGGCGCAGGCATGCCGCAGTGCGTGCCCCCCGCGATGGGCCGCTTCGATTCCAAGCGCGACAAATCTGCGGTTCGCGACATCATAGATGCTTCCCGCCTTCAACGGCCGACGGGGCGCTTGCATGCATAGGAAGACTTCCGGGTGCGACGACGACGGCCGAACCGTGTCGATGTAGCGGGCAAGCGCCTCAGCAACAGACGAAACGAGAGGATAGATCTGCGGCTGGCGGCGCTTCAGACGGAAAAGCCCTAGGGTCCCACCGGCCCAGTCGATCCGATCGAGGCGCAATGCAACTATCTCGCCGCTCCGCATTCCATAGACCGCAAGCAGCAGCAGGATTGCACGATCGCGAATGTCCCGCGGCTTGTCGGTGTCGGCATCGGCCAACATGCGCTGCACGTCTGACCAGTTCGGGGCGTACGGCAGCGACTCCTCTCGGTAAAGCCGGGGACGATCGATCGATCCGGCCAGGTTGTTTGCGCATAATCCCCGCTTTCCGGCATAGCGCAGAAATACCCGCAGAGCAGAAGCAGTGGTGGCGACCGACACACGGGACCATCGTCCCGTTGCCTGGGACACAAAATAAGCGTCGATGTCGACCGCCTGAAGATCTCCGAGTTGCCGGTTCGTCTGATCGCACCAGCGCAGGAACCTGCCGATCACACGGATCCATTGCTCAAGCGTCGATGGTGTGAAGCCGCGCTCATCGCGCATCCATCTCACATACTCTTCGAGTTGCCCCTGATACTCGAATCCGGTACTCGGTTCTCGCCACCAACCAAGAAATCGAAGCCAAGGACGTCCGATATCGACCACTCTTCGGGCGGCCGTGAGCGCTCCGTGCGCCTGTTGCCTCTCAATCGCAATCTGTCGGAGGACCTCGATGTCGATGCCCTCCGAAGGAGCATTCGGACCGAGGCGCGGGGCAATCCACAACAGCTCGTTGCGTTTGATTTTGAGAGAAGCGTGAGTGGCACCGCGTTCCGCGCAGTGGCGAAGATAACGGTTCCGCTCTTCGGCAAACGGCGCGTCATCATGATAGTGGGCCGCCGAGCGGCCGGCATCAGTCGTATGATCCATAGCAAACCTCCATTGGAAAGCTTGCTACCCAGTCATCGAGTTATGTTGCGTCAAGCCCCCCACGACACCGAGGCGCTTGAGCAAGAGAGGCCTTCCACTACATAAATTTGGCCGCAACATAACGGCTAATATGTTATGCGAAACATATTAGCCGTTTTTGCGAGCTGTTCCGTGGCTTTGAGAAGTGCCTTTCACCGACGATGCGCCAGGAACACGTTGCCGGCGACAAAGTCTTCGTGGATTATTCCGGCAAGAAGGTGCCGATCGTTGATCGCAAGACGGGTGAGATCCGCGAGGCGGAACTGTTCCTCGGCGTGCTCGGCGCGTCGAGCTACACCTACGCCGAGGCAACATGGACACAGACCCTGCCGGACTGGATTGGGTCACACGTCCGCATGTTCACCTTCTTCGACGGTGTGCCCCGGCTGATCGTGCCCGATAATCTGAAGTCCGGCGTCAACCGCGCCAGCTTCTACGATCCGGAGATCAACCGCAGCTACGGGGTGATGGCTGCTCATTATGGTGTTGGCGTCCTGCCAGCACGTCCGCGACGCCCGAAGGACAAAGCCAAGGTCGAGAATGGCGTAAAGTTCGCCCAGAGTTGTATTCTCGGCCGCCTTCGCAAACAGACATTCTTCTCGCTCACTGAAGCCAATGCCGCGATTGCTCAGATGCTGGAGCGCATCAACAATCACGTTATGCGCCGGTTGGGCGTCAGTCGTCGGAACCTCTTTGAGACGGTCGAACGGGCAGCACTCGCTGGTCTACCTGCCGAGCACTACGAGTTCGCAGAATGGCGCTTGGCGCGGGTGTCGACGGATTATCACGTTGAGTTCCAGAGCTACTTCTATTCGGTCCCGCACGGCCTCATCCGGAGCCAAGTCGATATCCGCGCCACCGCACGGATGATCGAGATCTTCCACCGAGGCAAACGCGTCGCTGTGCATCAGCGCCGCTATGGTGGTCCGCGCTACGGAACAGACCCGGCGCATATGCCGAGTTCGCACCGCCGATATGCGGAATGGACACCGGAGCGCTTCCGACGATGGGGCGCATCCATTGGGCCGCAGACGGAAGGACTTATCATCGCCATTCTCGCCAGCCGTCCGCATCCGGAACAGGGCTTTAGAACATGCTTGGGGATTCTGCGCCTCTATCGCGATATCGGTCATGACCGCGCCGAGGCCGTTTCAGCACGCGCTGTCGATATCGGCGGCTTGAACAGCAAGACCATCGCCTCACTCATCGCCACCTACAAGGGCAAAAAGCCTTCCACCGAACCTGCCGCCGTTATGGAACACGCCAATTTGCGCGGTCCCGGTTACTTTCATTGAGGAGACATTCCATCATGCTGACCAATCCCACCATCGACATGCTGCGCGATCTCGGCCTTTCCGGCATGGCAAGCGCCTATCAAGAACTCGACACGCAGCCGGAAGTCAGGCACCTCGAGCACGGAGAGTGGCTCGCGCTTCTTCTTGAGCGAGAGACCACCGCACGCCGCCAGAAGCGCTTCGAGGCAAGGGCTCGGGCCGCAAACCTCCGCCATGATGCCCAGCTTGAGAACATCGACTTTCGCGCCACCCGTGGCCTCGATCGCAATCTCTTCCTGAAGCTCGCCGGATGCGACTGGATCCGGCAGCGCCATAGCATACTGATGATCGGACCTGCGGGCGTCGGCAAGAGCTGGTTGTCTTGCGCTCTTGGGCACAAGGCATGCCGCGAGGACTTCGCTGTCGCCTATCATAGGCTTCCGAGGCTCTTCGCGACCCTGGCTTTGGCGCGTGCTGACGGCCGATATCCAAAGGTTTTAAAGGCTTTGGCGAGAACCGACCTGCTCATTCTTGATTAATGTGCACTGCGCAGAGATGTGGAGTTGATACCGCATGAGCCCGCAACTGCGCACCTTTCCGACGATACCACTCCACATAACTGAGCTGCTATAAGCGGCGCAGCCAGCCTAACATCCCGCCATCATAAGCAATGATCGTCTGATTTTTTGTAGATGACATCACGTCCGGAAAGACCTGTTCGAGCGCTTGCCGCTTCATATCGATATCGGCTCGCGCGTAGCGCATCGTTACGTTCAGGCCCGAGTGGCCGAGCCACTGGCTGATGGTGGCAATGTCAACGCCCGCCTTGAGAAGGTGGATGGCCGTTGTGTGCCGCAGCGAGTGGGGATGGATGCTTTTTTCGGCCAGAGTGGACTCTTCCCGCGCGGCCATATCAACATATTTGCGCAGCAAGTATCGAACACCGAACCGGGTCAGCGGTGTGCCGCGGTCGTTGAGAAAGACTCGTTGCTCGGCGGGATTATCCGAGGGCGGATGCTGCGTGTTGATCAATTCCTGAAGAAGCTGGGCCGTGTTTCGCCAGATCGGGCAGAGGCGAACCTTGTTGCCTTTGCCATGCAGGCGCACCTGGCAGGGCGATACCAGACGAAGGTCACAAATGCGAAGGTTCAGAATTTCCTGAACTCGTGCACCCGTATTGAACATCAGCGAGAACAGTGCGTAATCCCGCCGTCCTGAAGGCGTGCGGCGGTCGATACACGCCAGGACGCTCTTGATTTCTGGCTCTTCGAGATATTCGACAGGTGCCACCCGCGCGCCCCTTTTGAAGGGAAGTGTCAACACCATTTGCAGGTTATCCATATGTTCGGGATGCTCTGAGATCAGGAACCGCGCAAAGGTATGCATCGCCGCCAGCCTTGCATTGCGGGTCGCAATGCTGTTGCCACGCTCGACCTCAAGCGACGTGAGAAAGCTACCGATCCTGTCGGCATTGATGTCGGAGACGTCGATGCTTTCGACGGATCCCTTGGTCTCTGCCGCTGCAAATCGCAGGAACAGGACCATCGTGTCGCGATAGCTCCGGATCGTATGATGGCTCATGCCGCGGAGAGCGGGAAGATATTCTTGAAAGAAGCGTGCCATGCTTCGTCCCAATGCCGTGGATTGATGCTTCTTCATGCCACGACCTCGCTGACGAGACCGCCGAAAGCCTCTTCAAAGCGGTCGCTGGCGATCGCCCTCAGCTTCGGAAGGAAGTGCAGATAACATGCCGTCGACGCGATGCTAACGTGACCCATGTAGAGAGCCAGCTTCGGCAAATTCGATTGCACATCGGCGCCGTCCAGATACCAACGGATGAGCGCCCCGACTGCAAAGCTGTGACGCAGATCGTGAATGCGGGGCCGTCGGCCCTCGCTATCCTCAACATTTGCGGCCTTGAACAGGGCATGGATTCCGCCACTGATCCCAGTGCCAGTATAGGAACGAAGACCGCCTTCCGTGTTGATAAGAAGTGGCGTGTCGGGATCCCTGCTGAACGGCGGGGCGAGACGTTTTCGAAGGTAGCTACACAATTCGGTATGTGCGTCGGGCGACAGCGGCAATATTCTTGATTTGTGGAACTTGGACTCCCGAACCCGTAACACTCCACTTTCAGGCTCACAGTCTGCCAGCGTAAGGCGCAACAATTCGCCGCGACGCATCCCGGTCGTGTACAGCAGAATGACGGCCATCCTATAAACCGCAGGCCGCAGCGGCGATCCAGAAGCGACGGGCATATTGTTAGCGGCGGTCAGCATTCTGGCTATTTGCCCGGGCTCCACAATAACGGGACGCCGGTACGGCCGGGGCCGCGCGAAGTACAAGGGATCGGGGACAAAGCAGCCCGGCTCCTTGCGCCGCCGATAAAGGCAGAACATGCGGACAACGCGTTGGCGATAACGCAAGGTATTGCTTGCCAGATGAGGGAATGCGGCACACCATCGATCAAAGCTTGCACGGTCAAGATCCTGTCCCGGGGTGCGGCTGATAAATTCACGCAAGGTCACTAGAACCCTTTCCTCCGGGTAATAGCGGCGGCCAAGAGCACGCTGATGGGCAAGCCATGCCACAATCGGCTGATCGAGGGGTGTCGGAGAGATGGTTGTGAACATTGCCATTCTCCTCAATGAGCAGCAGTGCCAGGTACTGGCAGAGCCACCGTACGCAGCATGTCCGTCTCGATGCGAAGATAAACACAAGTGCTCTCAAGGCTGTGGTGCCCGAGCAGGTCACCGATCGTTTTTACCCCGACGCCTCGGCCTAGCAATCGCATGGCAAACGAATGTCGCAATGCATATGATGAGACACCATCGAGCGGTAGGCCGCTTTGCCGTGCCCGTTTAGTGAAGATGTCGCATATCCCCCAGCTCGTCAGGGCTCCCACAGGACTACGCGCTTTCGGGAACAGGACGTCCGTCACCGTACCGCAGGGACGCCCTTCGGCAAGATATCTGTCGAGGATTTCAAGGGTCTGGTCAGCCAAAGGAAGAACCAGGGTGGAACGAGTCTTGCGCTGTTCTACGCGCAGAGTACGTCCCTTCCAATTGACCGCGTCTAGCGTCAGCGCTGCAATCTCAGAAGGCCGCAGACCGTAATAGGCCATGAGGTGGAGGATCGCATGGTCACGTCGGCCGAGATAATCAGTCCTGGCGACCGAGGCCAGCAATTTTTCGATCACCTCCCAACCAAGGGCACGAGGCGGCAATTCTCCACGATAGGTTCTGGGCGTATCGATGCGCTCAAGCCCTCGCGCAGTCTCACCACGATCGCCGCAAAAGCGCAAAAAAGCGCGCAGATGGGCGACTTTATGCTGGAGCGTTTGGCGCAGCACTCTGCGGCTCAAGGTATGGATGAAGTTTTCGACGTGCTCTGATGTCAGTGCGGAAAGGTCCTGTGCTGGTCCAGCCGACAAGGACAGAAAAACCTCGATCGTTGCCAGATGCTGGCCAATCGTCGCTGGTGCCAACCCCCTTACGTCTCGAAGATATTCTCGATATCGTAGCAGCAAGTGCTCCAGAGGCCCTTTCGGCTTTGTTTCTTCAAGCCGTCTTTCTGCCTCTAGGAAGCGGCGATATGCCCGCTCAGTGGAAGCGTCGCGCAGAGCGCCAGGAACGAGGGCTAACGCTTCTTCCAATTCGGCTTCGCGTATAAACTGGCCACACTCAAGGGCCGCTGTGGCCTCGAGGATGCGCTTCAATCGGCGGACATGACGGCGTGCCGCAGCACCAGGGAGATACCCTACTGCGAGCAACCACCGGGCAAACAATTCAAGCTCCGCGCCGAAGCGCGAATATTGGTAATGGCAAGACTTCGGGAATAAAACCTTTAGCATGGCGCTCTCCTGTTGGGTTTGGGGAGCGGTCAATCTAGGCGGACGATGATTCAGTTATGTGGAGTGGTATCGTTGGAATGGTGCGCAGTTGCGGGCTCATGCGGTATCAACTCCACATCTCTGCGCAGTGAACGTTAATCAAGTAATGTTGTGCTACACATTACTCGATGACTGGGGGCCGGAGAAGCTCAATGACGAGCAAAGGCGCGACCTCTTGGAGATCGTCGAGGACAGATATGAGAAGCGTTCCACCATCGTCACCAGCCAAGTCCCCGTCGAACACTGGTACGACATGATTGGCAATCCGACCATCGCCGATGCCGTCCTGGACCGCCTCGTGCACAATGCATACCGCATCGAGTTGTCCGGGGAGAGCATGCGAAAGCAACGCTCCGTTACCGCCGCGGAAACAACCCAGGCATGACGGCGCGACAATCAGGATCCATTCATTGCAAAGACCCAGAGTTCAGCTTGAGATGACCGGCTTCACGCCGGAATCGTGGCCGGAATGAATTCGGAATGGGTGGCCGGCTTCGCGTCGGAATAGATGGCCGGCATCATCGGAATACGCACCATGCAGGAATTAGGGTACCCGCCCCATCTGACGTTTGCAGTTCTAACTCAATGGCCTGTCGATATAAGCACGATCATGACGGCGGTGTTTTCAACGCAAGAAAAGTTGTCAATTACCTTAGACGCCGTGAAATATTTCGATAACGACCCTATGGTTCTATGGGCAAAACCGCGCCCGGACCAAGTGTTATCGCGCCTTCACGAGAGGTTGCACGACCATTTAGACCCGCTTACTTGTCACGAACACTATCGCGTCGGCCAATGGGTTCCCCACTGCTCCCTCGCAACCAAAGTACCGCTGTCTGCCAAACCGGCCGCTATTGAGTGGGCAAAGACCCGGAGGCTCGCGTTCACAGTCGAGTTCGATTTGGCGGATTTTGTGCGATTCCCGCCAGTCGTGGTTCACGAAGAGCTTCGGCTACTTTGAATGGCCGCTCTTGGCGCTTCTGCCAAGCGCGGTGTCAGCCCAAAGCGGACGCGGCCCGGCGCTAAGCGATCTTGAGAGCGGCTAGGTCACCATTGCTCAAGGATGTCAAATTCACTTCAATCTTCTCGATCGGCCAATCCCACCAGGCAATTTCGAGGAGGTCGCTTATAACGTCCGCCGGATAACGCATTTTAATGACGGCGGCCGGATTGCCACCGACCATTGCATACGGCGGCACGTCGCGAGTAACGACCGAGCTTGCGGCCACGATTGCGCCCGCACCAATGCTCACGCCGGGCATGATTGCTGCGTCGTGGCCAATCCATACGTCATGGCCGACGACCGTATCTCTGACAGGCAGGTCCTTGTAGCCAAATGTCTCGGGCTTGAAGACCCGAAATGGATATGTCGTGAAACCAGTCATTGGATGATTGGCCGAACTGGTTATGCAATAGCTGCCCCGAGCAATCTGCACAAATTTGCCAATCACCAGCCGCTCGCGACATGCGTGACCGAGATAGGGTGCCAGTATCTGTGCCGTTTCTTCCGGTTTTCCAGAATGCGTGAAATAGCTGAAGTTGCCGACCTCAATACGCGGGTGGTCAATGACGTTCCTCAGGTAAACCGTGTCTGAGTAGACTCTGCCGTCAGGCAGAGTGATTGGGTGGATTGCGTCCGCATCAAGTAGCGACATGGAGAACCTTTTCGAAGGGCCGATTGCCGCGCAACGGGGAGGTCTCGGCGCGATGGACAAGCTGAGCCGATCAACGATATCGCTGCCAAGCGGCCAAATCCAGCCTTCTGGCTTCATCGCTTCCATGAATAGTTTTAATGAGACGTTCCGATTATATTGACCTCAATGACCACTTCTGGCGCGATGTTGTCAAAGTCTTATGTCCGATTTCGGGCCGAAGCGGCCATAGACACTCGGCCCGCCAGTCGTGTCAAAAAGTCTATCGTTCAGGTGATAGACCGTTTTTGGGGGTGCCGTGCAGAAGATCACAGTCCAATACAAACCAGACGACGATCATCATGGTGAATTGACCGCTGTCGTCCAAAGCGGAGACTTCTCCGGAAAAAGCGCTGCATGGTTTAGCCTTGCCGAACTTCGTAAATTCGAGATGTCCCCTGGGGCATATCCAATAGGCCAAGGCGACGCCCCAGCGTTATTAGAGGGAGGCTTCTTCGAAGATGACTCGATTGATCATGTACATCTCAGCCTCCAAATCGTTCCGATTGGCCTGAGAGGATTGTTGAGTGTGAAGGTCCTCTTGGCTACATCCGCACGGGAAACCATGCAGATTGAGCAAGAGCGGAATAAATTCAGCGCCGAGTTTTCTGTAACTTACGGGGACCTTTCGCGTTTTCAGTCGTCGCTTCAAAGCCACCTCAGTGGAGAACGTGGCGACGCCGTGTTAAAGCAGTCGTCGACTTAGGATGATAGGGGCTTTCAGCAGCGCGGTCATGCCTCGTCGGAAACTACTTGCTGACGTGCAGCATCAGTCATCGTCCAACTGACAAAGGGCAATGTCGTGGAAACATTCGCTGCTGTACTTCTGGGACTTGGATGCGGGATCGTTCTGCTCGCAATAGCTTTTCGAGTTGGTTTCCGTAGAAAAGCCACACAGATAGGGCCACGCCGCTCCGTGCAGAACCAAGACGTATTCGATAGACCCGAGCTTCTACAGTCCAATGGATAAAGATACTGGTGATTAGGTAGATGGGCTTGAGCAGGTCAGTTGGCATGGTTCGGCCCCGCGATTTCTCGCGAAAGCTGTTGTCTTGCGGCCCGCATGGTCAACCTATATGATTCGAGGAGCGAATATTCGCTCCCTCCCTTCCAATTGGCTTGGCTCCTGGCTTCAAGATCAGCATGACATCACGCGAAAAATACAACGCCTATCGTCGGGCCTGGTGGGCTAAATCGCTCGGTGAACACCTGACCGAATCTCGAGTATTCCTTCCCCGGGACGCCCACGAATGGGTTATGCGCTTCGCGGCGGAGGTTGAGGAGCGAATGCCTCTCGTCCTGGGGAAGCTGGTTGTCGCGCAGATTGCGGCGTCTGAGGGACGGGCGCAGGACAAACCCGCCGTTTCCGACCAACCGCGGGCTGAGTCTGCTGAAACCGTGAGCAGCGTCGAGGCCGTCTCAGCCGACAATCTTCACAAGCTATTTTATGTCGTGCTGGCATCGCGTTTCCCTGGTGATACAGGATCTACGCGTTTGCGACAGGTCGGCTTCCTGGCAGCGGTAGCGGCAGAGATTGCCGCCGGCCGAAAGCCTACCGCCAGTTCGATTGCCAATTGCTCGGATAACCACGTCTCGCAGATTACTGGACTTGCGAAGACGATGAAGGAGAGGGGCGTCATTGACGTTAGGAGTGCCTCGTCGGTTCGAAAAGGCAAGGCTGCGAAGATCTTCAGTATCCGTCAGGACGCACTTAAAGCCTTGCACGCCGCTCACGTCGAGGTGACGGGACAAGCGATCGACGACATCACGCCTCCCTGAGAATATTTTTCAAGATCGCTGTGCTTACCCATCGACTGTGGGAGAGACGTCACGCGCTTGTATTCACCGCATCGTTTGTTATATTGCTCATTTAAGCGGGTTGCCTAAGCCGCTTAAATTGAAAGGCTTCAATATCAACGATTTATGAGATCAGCCGGTCCCTTGGCGAATCGATTAATCAGGTGAAAGGATAGCGCACGGCAAAACGAAAACGACCTCGAAAGTTGCCGCTTTCAAGGTCGATCCGTCAAAGCTCAATGCTTGGATACGGGGTTGATCACCCGCAAGAATGACGAGATCATCTCCAAAAACCCTATTGTTGTCAAGCATCGGCGCCATTTGGCGAGCGGATTTCTGCTGCCGTGTCCTTGGAAGAGGACGCTAATGATAAGCACGCCCAAATCACATCATGAACGTACACACCGGCGGGTGAGTGTCGCCAGCATCAAGACAGAACGCATCCTCACGGCTTACCGAACGGCTAAAGCAAGTGGGTGCAGCAAGAGCCATCCGTCGCGAACACAGGCCCTGCAGGTGGCCAAGCGCTTTGCATCGGCAATAGGGTTGAAAGCCGCAAAGATTGCCCTGATCGACCAGTTGTTTGCTTTCACCAAGGCGGTGGATTGGTCCGACATTGGCATAGACCCTGTCGTCTGGCCGTCAAATGAATTGTTGGCCCGACGCCTCGGCATCAAGATATCGACGCTGAAATATCACCTTGCTGGTTTGGTCGACGTCGGTCTGATTTGTTACTCGGACCATCCGACATATCAACGGCGCGGCCGGCGCGGTGAGGACGGCCATATCGTCGAGGCCTATGGTATCAATTTATCGCCAATTGCTGCTCGTTACCGCGAATTGCTCGATCTCGCGGATGCGGCGGAGTTTGAAGCAAGGCAGTGCAAGGTTCTTTCTTATCGGCGCACGTCGCTCAGGCGGTCCATTGCGGCAATCGTCGAGGCGGCGAGACGGGAATTGGGATCGCTGAACGAGACGTGGAATTTGCTGTTGGCCCGCCGTGACCGACTACGCGAGCGTCGCGCCCAGGGATCCCCGGAATTGATCGAGGTCGTGGGCGCGCTCGAGGCCCTGCGCATTGAAGCGTCCGAGCTCCTGGAGGCTCTCTATCAGAGCCGAGATGCTAACACCGTGCTGGTGAAATTTCGGCCCCTACAAACTACAGCCGAAACTCTAGATTCTGAATCTCGTAGTGAGCTGAGGAATTGCTCCGACGCGAACCGCATCAGTGAGGCCGGCGACATTGGCGCGAAGGCTTTTGAGGAAAACCCTTCGGAAGCAGCGGCGCTAATAGAGCAAGGAAGGCGGCCGGTGGGCCGGGATGACGACATCGTCTGCGTTTCATTGCCGCTCTTGCGGTCGGCATTTTTGCAACTATCGGAGATGGTGCCCGAAGTGTTCAGCCATTGGGCGGTGTTCCGTTCGTCAGGCGGGCTACTTTGCCGCCTTTGTCACGTCAATCCGTGAGTCTATCAGGAGGCGGTAGGCGCGCTTGGGCAAGATCTCGCGATCGTGGCGCTGGCACTGACCGCTGAACGAAGTGCGAATGGCTCGGTTTCCAATGCGGGTGGATATCTGCGGGAACTGGTCAAGCGGAGCAGGCGGGGGACACTCAGATTAAGCCGATCGCTCTTCGGGATGGCCGCAGCAGGGCGGAGGGTACATTCGTAAGAGCCGCGAGGCGTTCCCGCGACTCGAGGCGGATCGTACGCAAATTCGCCGGGATCGCTTTGTAGGCCAGATGAAAGGCCTACTCTTAGCTCTCTGCCTTTTGAAGCCGGAGAACGACCTCGTAGCCAAATGTTTTGAGCAGTATCCCCGCCGGTTCGTCTGAGGGAATGGTGACGTTGATAGAGTCGCTTTCACGGACTTCACCAGAGATCTGCAACGCCTGATCGAAGCAGTGAACCGACCATTCTGCAAATGATTGATAGCCCTGCTGTCTAGCAAATTGATCGAGCGCAAAGCCCCGCGCGCTGTGCTTGCCCAAACCGACATGGGGAACACTCACGACGATGTTGTTACCGGCGTCTTCCATTCGAACTCATTTCCTTCGTCGTCATTGATAGGCTGAGGCAAAGCAGCCGGGGTGATCGCCGATTTGTGGTGGCCGTCGAACGGTCCAGGACTAGAGAGCTGTGATTGCCGGACAAGACGTCAACGTCTGGCCCACTTCGCCTGCGCGCCAGTTGATTTAAATGCTGTCTTGAGACCGCCAGGATCCCGTCCCCACGGGTTGAACAAATGCGCTCCAACATCCGAAAGTAATGGCATTGCGTTGTGCTACATATATATATCCGTGAAGCACGCGTTCGCAAGAGTGGAATAGTTGCATATGAGCGAAAATGTCTCGAATGATATAGATGTTACCGAAAAACGCTCAGATGGGCTCGACGGCGAGCCCGGTCTTGCCGCGCGGTGTATTGCCGCCCTGTTGGTTCGTCACGGCATTCCAAAATATCGCCATGCGGTTACAGTTTCAGAAATTCTAGGGCTGTCCTATTCAGCCGCCAATCGCCGCCTGACTATGAACGCTTCCTGCTCCTTGGAGGAATTGACACAAATTGCCGCGCACTTCGGGGAAACATTGGAAGAGCTCATCAGTCTCGACACCACAGACGCACTGATTGACGCTTCGATTGTTATCAACAGTCACATCGTGCCCTGCCGGATCCGATTGGGAAATGCTGTGGGGCAGGTGCCTCCAGGCACTCTGATCGCAACCGAGATCGATGGTGCGTGGCGCGTCATGCCATCAGATGCCAAATCGACTATACCGGCACACGCTGTGACGCGTCTGTTGATCGAGCCGACCAACTCACGTCGTCGGGTGGCGGTTCTCGACGATCACGTCGACACCGCAGAAACAATTGTCCGCTATATGGAGACGTCAGGTCTTGATGCGGTGGCTTTCAACGACCCTCAAGATTTGTGCGATCAGAGCGGGTTCGACGCCTATGTGCTTGATTGGATCATCGAGCGTGATGCACGCCGCCAGACGGTGCTCGAGTTGGTCGAAAAAATTCGCACGCGTAACGCCCGCTGCCCAATCATCATATTGACGGGGCAGATCAGGACAGGCAATGCCGATGAAGCAAATATAGCCGCGGCTCTGGCGCGGCACGATCTGAAATTCTTCACGAAGCCTGCGAGTATGCCGATTCTTGTCGCCGCCTTGAATGCCAGTTTCAAGAGTGCATGATCGCCAGCAACTGCTGGTCACGTACCGGTTTATCCAATGCGGCGTCGAACAGTGACAGGTCATGCTGGGGGCGATGTCTTGCCGCTGTTATTGCGACCAATCTGGTCCGACGGTTCGGATCTAACTTGCGAATATGCGATGCCAGCTCACATCCTGTCATGACCGGCATGTCGAGATCGATCAAGATAATTGAATAACTGTGTGCGGCAAAAAAATTTAATGCCACCATGCCGGAAGCGGCAGTGTTGGCCGAGAAACCATGGTCTTCAAATACGCTTGAAAGCCCTTTCAAAACGTCAGGATGATCGTCGACAATCAGAACCCGTTTCTGGGTCTCAGATGCCTCGTTGGAATGTTCAGACGCTTCCACGGCAGGTATTTCCAGATCGAAGCCCGTGCCGCCACCCGGCAGGCCTTTGATTGCCATGCATGCACCGAGCTGTCGCAACAAAGTCTGGACAACCGACAGACCGATCCCTCTCCCGCCGCCAAGGCTCAGCAGTCCCTTTGCATAGAGGTTGCTCTCAAGGACTGTTGGTGGCAATCCAGGCCCGGTATCCATCAATCGCAATATCAGCTTGCCTACCTTCTTGTCGAAAGGGGCGAGATCAACCTGAACATAGCCGGACGGCGTGTATTTAACTGCATTTGATATGAGGTTATGCAGCAGTTGTGCGATGCGCTCACTGTCGGCCACGACGAAATAGGCCTCATCGGGAAAGTTTATCCGCAACTCGAGGTGCTTGGCTGTTGCAGCGGCCTGATAATCCCCGACTACCCCTCGAACGAGTTCCCGTATCTCAAATACGGCCGGCTGCAGCTCGATATAACCAGTTTGGGCACGGGCTAGCGTCAGCATGTCACGAAGCTGGATAGTCAGGCTGTTTGCCGCCCGACGAATGCGCGCAGTCGTTTCGTTCCGGGTTCTGCCGTCTTGAGGTCTGTCGAGAACATCCAACGCCGAGACGATAACCTGAAGCGGTGTTCGAAGCTCGTGGCTGATCATTGCGAGGAAGCTCATCTTGTCCTCGACAGCGGCTTCCGCTGCCTCTGCCGCGCGCGTCTTTGCCAAGATCGCCCGCCAGTAGAATATTGAGGTGATGAGAGAGGACAAAACGGCGCAAGCCAGCAGTGCGGCGATAACGAGAATAATCGAATTTGCGGTCCGGATGGTTTCGAGGGACTTTTCCTTTAACCGGCTGTCTTGGTCCCAGGCTTCCGTGGACAATCTCAGCAAAAGATTGCCCACATCCTCAAACGTTGGCATCAATGCTTTAGTAGCCGATGCCGATATTCCCGGCTTAATCGAAGGCAGAACGTTTGTCGCGAACTCCACTAGAAGCGGGCCATCGCGTGAAAATCCCGAGATGCGCTTGTATCCGTCGTTTAGTTCAGACGGCCGTACGATGATATCGATGCCGGATATGAGGACGTCGATGTGAAATGATAGCCCTTCCGGGTCGACGCCAGATCCGTCGGCAATTGACTTCAAATCTAGCCTGACGGTTTCAAGCTCCCTCATGACTTGCGCTGTCGGCCAGTAGAAATATATTGGGTTCCGGGTGCTGATGTCGGACCACGGCATGTATTCGGTTCTCAGTATGCTCCAGTGAGAAGCGACTATGCCGATGCATACCGCGACGATCGCTGCTGGGAAACCGAACCACGCCAGATGAAGAGACCTCATTCCACCTCGATCCCGCATAATTGCCAGACCATGTTGGATGCCCTGACCGGTGTGTCCAACTCCGTCCTAAAGCGATCACGAGGAAACATGACGAAGATCGGCCCGAAATCTCTCACAGTCATGCGTACTCCGTCCTTGGTGGTGGCCAGTATAGTGCCATACCTGGCAAGGAAATCACCATCTACTTCGACGCTGAAATTATCGAGCGCCATGAGGCGCATCTTATTTCCCTTCGCCGCGACTACTTGGAGCAAATCGCTGAATAAGGGCCCGACAAACTCGCTTTTGGGGGTCCAGGGTGTTGATGTCGTTACAGTGGATGTCGGCAAGGCAAGAAATTCACGCTCTGACAATTCATAGGTTTTGTCGATATTGTTTGTAATTTTGCCAATCCTGCCGCTGATCGTCAGGAAGACGCCTTTTTTGCATCCGTTGGCGGTCAGAGCGGTCGCACCTGCCGCAGGTATATTCAGCATCAAGCCAACCGTCGCCAAAACGGCAGACATCGTCGCCTTAGACATTCTCTTCGGTTCTATGCAGCTCTCTCGGCGGCAGGTTGAGGGCAATTTCAAAAATATCATGCAAATCACGAGCTATAGTAAGGCTGGGTCGAGATCGGGTGATAGCTGCCAAATCTCCCAAATTCCATACCTAAATTTTATTCATCTGTGTTGTGATTTGAGCTTGATACGCTCGGATATATCCCGTATTTGGAATCATACGACTAAAAATAGGACATATTGGCAGAAATTAACGTATTACGCTTATGCATAATTTTTGCCGCGTTTTGGTTGATAGGCGATAGGAGACCATCATCTCCAGCCAGCTATCATGGAATGGGAGGTCAAATATCAAGTCCCTCCGGTCGCACCGCTACATGGTCCGCAGCCAGACGGCGCGTCATGCGTCTTCCTTGATGTGAAGGTAGTAAACAGGATCCACGCGACGTGACTTCCATCTTTTGCGTTCTGAGATCTGGCGGGGAATACACCGCCCACCACGTCTTGCGGCTTCGAGCCCAGGTGATGAATCATCTGCCGAATGCCGACTTTCGCTGTCTTTGCGACATTGGGATCAGGGGTGTCCAGACTCTGCCGCTGACCTACGATTGGCCGGGCTGGTGGTCGAAGATGGAGTTGTTTCGACCTGAATTCTCCGGAGACATTCTTTTCATGGACCTCGACACCTCAATAGTGGGGCGCCTCGACGATATCGTCTCCGTCGGCCGCCTCGCTCTGATGCGCGACATTTATCGTCCAGAGGGACTGCAATCGTCCATCATGTATCTGCCGGAAGCAGTTCGCCGTCCGGTTTGGTCCGAATGGATCAGTTCACCCGAGCGTTGGATGGAGATTTGTCGGAAGGGTGGCGACCAGGCGGTATTGGAACACTGTTGGATCAATGCCGCCGACCGCTGGCAGGATATATTGCCTGGCCAGATTGTTTCGTGGAAGTCGCAGGTGAGGCGGGCACTTGCTGACGATGAGAGTGGCAATGGTTCGACCCCCGACAACGCGCGTGTTGTGGTCTTTCACGGTAAGCCGCGCCCGTGGGAGATTGGATGGTAAACTACGCCCGCCAATCGTGGCTAATGCGATGCATGGCACTGCGGGTGCAGGCAGGTATACACACCCAGCGGCCAGGAGTCCCTTTCCCGGTATAAGATTTGGTGCGCCGGGGATGTCAGCCACACTCGGGGATAAAGCACCTCTCACCCACCACTTGACTGACTCGAGGACTCGCCTGCTGACTGGCAACGGGAAGCAACGGATTTGGCAATTCCGATACGCGCTGCGATGGATGATGCCGGAGACCCTCAAACGATCCTCACAGCACAGAGAGGCAGTACCAGCATTATTTTGATGCGTCAGGCGCTGACCAGATCGAAAATCAGCTGCCGCAGAGGCTCCTCGTTACCATCGAAGCTGTCGATCATGGCGGAAATGACACGTTCACGGACGAGTTGGTCGTCGTCGAACGGCAGGCCGGCGTTTTCAGCCAGCAGTGACAAGAACGCGAGCTGGGTACGACCGTTGCCTTCGCGGAACGGGTGAATAGCGTTGATCCAGGCGAGGATATTGGCAGCGATGCGGGCAAATTCGGCTGGCTCCTTGTCTGACAGAAAGTGATGACCTTCAAGGGAGCCGAAGGCGCGCCTCATTTCCTGATCGATATATTCGGGATAACAGAACCAGTTTCTACCCTTCCCGATCCGGATGGTGCGGGCTTGGCCTGCCCATTCATAGACATCCTGGAATAGATGGTGGTGCAACGCCATGTAGTGGGGATAATCCAGGCGGCCGGCTGGTGGATCTTCGTCGGCGCGAATTAAAAACAGGGCTAATTCGGCTTCGTCGAGTTCGTCCTGGTCAACGAGATCGAGCTTGTTAACCAGCACCGTAGTGCCGGGATAGCAGGCGGGATCCTGCGTGGCCGTATAGACCACTCTTAGACTTTGATTTTGGTAAATTGCGCCCGGACCAGCGCACGACGTTCGTCACCACTCTTGCCCTGGGACTGTGCGAGAATAGCACGCATTCTTGGCGACAGGTTCATCCCTTCGACCGCACTGATTTTTTCACCGCGTGAGCTGGTGAGCTTGCTGGGTTGGATAACCTGACTGGATAGAGTGGAGTGTTTTTTCATCGCCAGAGAATACATCAGGTTTCGGACCAGGACAACATTTTCCTGATTTGATAATGCCGTCGACCTCCGAGTGCGATATGCCGGATGTTCTCGGCGTTTGATTTCCCTGTCTTGCCATCTTGGCCAATCTCGTGGCTAACTTTCGGTCCTTCGCGCAGCGTGCTGATGCCACGGTCAGACCATCAACAAATTGAATCAATGGAGTTCGTCTGATTCAATAGTGTCGTTGGACGTAGGAGCCTGTGCCAGCCAATCTAGCCTCATGATGATCACCCAACCCTACAGCGTCTACATCGAGCGGACGGAGAAGGCAGAGAACAAAGCACGCTTTTATGCAATGTCGATAGAGCCAACATTGTTCGGCGACGCGTCGCTGTTGCGACGGTGGGGCCGGATCGGATCAACCGGGCGGCAGAAAATCCATTGCTTCGAGAATGAAAGTCAAGCTGTGGAGCTGTTTCTAGCCATCGTCCGGCAAAAGCGAGCCAGGGGGTATAAGACTAGGCTCGCTGCGCGAATTAAATTGTAAGCACCTCCAACACGCATCACTTCCGCAGTGGCGTGCAAGCGAATGGGATGCGATTGTGTGATCCGTCAGTCAGCAGGACCACGCCCAGCGGAGCAGGGAGCAACCGTTGCCTGAGGCAAAGTTTGCAGAATGGATCCGTATAAGTCCTGTAGATAGGAAATTTCGCGAGATTTTCAGCCGCATTGATTGAAACCGACGGCAATAAAGGGCAGTTCTGTTGACACTAGCCGTTCTGAAGTCGAAAAGAATCTCACCCGCACATAGAGATAGCAATGGCAGACGAGACCGAAACAGGCGCCCAAATTGATGTTGTAGCACCAGAGACTCCAACTGAGGCGCCTGCGTCTAAAAAACAGCGCGCGCCTCGTCGTTCTAAGGCCGAGATTGAAGCCGCTGCAGCTGCAAAGACACCAAAGGTTCGCCAGAAACGGATTGGCAAGGCTGAAGCCGCACCAGTGAGCGGAACAACGACCGTAGCGGCTGCCACGAAGAAAACGGTGGCCAAGGGTCCTGCAAATGCCAAGCCTGTTAGTCAGCCGGCAACACCGCCAGCGCCTCTCAACGCCGCTGATGAGATGGCTGATCTTCTTCAGCTTGAGGAAGAAAACAAGAAGCTTCGTCAGGCTTTGGCCGAAAAGTTGCGCGCGGAAAATGCTGATCTGCGCAAACGCCTCGGCGTTTGAGCTGGCTGCAGCGTTGTTCGCTGCTCGCGCAATCGATCTCCGTTACTAGCGAACAGCTTAGCTTTTAAAATATCCTGGCTCGGTTTCGAGCCGGGACGGAGCTGTTAGAATCGTTACACATCTGCCGCTCAGAAAGACGTCCTATGAAACCACCTTGGAAATATCTAGCGCAGCTGCTGTCCCGGCAAAGATCCTCCGGGACGGCGGACGAAGCAGGCGCGCCTGCCAGCGCTCAAAAGCTTGTCGAAATAGAACTGCGGCCAGCTGCGACTATCCTGCTCTCGTCCCAGGAGGCTATCTCTGGAACCGAGCGAGTCGACGGGGAGGAGTCTGAAGACCTCGCACCGGCGTCGGCGTCGATCGAGAACGAAATCGTTCCCGAGACGCCCAATCTGCCACTGGACTACCCTGAAGCAGCTAAGGCCGAGGTGACAAAGGAAAAAGCGCAATCCAACTCCGATCTGTTAGAGGAGCGGCCAGAGGTAGAGGCTGCTGCTCATTTGCCGAAACTTCGGCAGGCGAGGTCGAAGATCGCAAAAACAGTCCTCGCATTCGAAATTCCTGGCGCCATCGCGGACTTGCCCATTTCTGCCGCATCTTCGAATAGGGACCCGTTCTTTGAAAACGCGACAAGCCTGGATGAAGACATCAAACACCTCAAGGATCTGCTGGCGCAAAAGCTACGTATTCAAAAATGCCCAGCTCAGAGAAATGCTCAAGCGCTTCGAACGCACCTGAGTACGCAGACTATAATCAGAGAAGAAAATGAGAACACAGCAGCGCAGTTTCGTCGTCGAAATCAAATCGGCACGCCGGCGACTAAAAACACAGCCGAAATCCATCTGGGGCAATACCGATTTCGCGGCTCTGGTGAGGGATACCGAGGCAACCCTTCCGTTTATGCACAACGCCGACTCGGAAACCCTGGTCAGTCGTGAAAACGTGGCAAGCGACCTGAAAAAGCAGATCGAAGTCGCCGAGGTCAGCGAGGCCGGTGGAGAAACGCCTCGCGCGATGCCGCCAGTTGATCCCGACAAAAATGAGCAGAATCAGCAAGATGCGGTTTCCAACGATAGTCAGGCCGTGAAGGTGCCCGCCAGTGAGCCGACACGCCAGACAGTAAAGGCTCTAAAGCGTCTTCAAAGACGCCGCCGGTCTATTGACGAGGATGTCCTCGCAGCGCCTTCTGTCGTGATGGCGGTCGATGTAGCCGGGACCCACTCGGATGACTTGGCATTGGTCTCTGCCGAAAACCTCCGCCTAAAGCGGCTCGTTGCGGAACACCTGCGGCACCAGAATGCACAGCTTAGGCAAATGTTGGAACGTTTTGGAATAGCCTCAGGGGCAAGTTGAAGCCGTGTCGCAGTGCAGTCTTGTTTGGCGCATTGGAGAAGGTCTTCAAGAGTCCGCCGCTGTGACAGCGCTCGAGCCATAGCTTGCGCCGGCTTGGGAGGGACTAGATACAGACGGTCATTTCGTAGCGACCGACAATTCTGCCTAACGCATGTATCCCTCAAAGTAGGTTTCAAGGATGATGAATGCCGTATTTCCTGGTCTCTCACACCGCGCTGGTCGAGGCGGATGATGAAGCAACCGCTGCCGCGAAAGTTTATGGAGAAATTTGCGACAAAGATAACATCACCTTCACTGTTACGGCCGATGAGAACGTCACAACGAAAATCACGATCCCTACGCGCACGAGCACCTAACTCGATGCCTTGGGCGCCTTCTGCGAACTCACCTGAATCCAGTCGAGCGAGGCACCTCAACGCAGCAGTCGGGGGATCCTGATGAAATATATCAACGAGGATCCGCCAAGCATCTTAAACGCGTTTGCATCCGTCATGGCCTCAACTGTTCTGGTCGAGTTGCAAGCGAAGCGGACGGACTTGGCAACGGGGAGATCACACTTGCGCGGTATTCGACACGCGACATAGTCGAAGTCGAGCACGCCATGTCCTACCGCGCAGAGATCTTGAAACATTCACGGAGCCATCGCGCCGACCGACATCATGTCGATCGTGCAATAGACAAGCAGGATATAGCGATCCGCACAAGTACATCAGCGACACCGCCGAGACCGGATGGTCTTCCTGGAGAACGATCGCGATCTCGGCGTTAAGAATGGCACGCTAGGGACTGTGAAGGCCGTCGAGCCCGACGCACTACATGTGGAGCTCGACGGCAGTATGCTGTCGCCGGGGGATGGAGTTGGCTTGGTCAAGATAGACACAAATTCTTATCAAAGTCTTGATCATGGCTATGCGACGACAATCCACAAGAACCAGGGTGCGCCACGGGGATCGATCGACAAGGCGGTTGCCGCCGCTGTCATGAACGCCGCTCGCTGGGATGAGGGGATTGCCGCAGTCGGCAAGCCCGAAGGATGCGTGTTATTGCCGATGCCAGTGCTCTCGTGCGTGCCAATCAGCAGGCGTTCACGACCTGTGCGGAAAAGAGGTGGCTGCCAACGCAAAGAGCGAGCTGCCTTGCACGCTCGCGGCTGCCGTGCTTCCTTCCGACTAACTAGTGGATGGAATCTAACGCTTGGTGCCCGCGTTTAACGGCGGCGATGATTTTGTCGGGATCGGCGGTCCAAGTGAAGGGCTTTGGCTTTTTGTTGTGCTCAACGAGGAAACGGTTGATGGCGGCCTGGAGATCGACGACGGAATGGAAAACGCCGCGTTTCAGACGCCGCTTCGACAGCCTGGCGAAGAAACCCTCCACCGCGTTGAGCCATGAGCTTGAAGTCGGAGTGAAGTGGAAGGTGAAACGCTCGTGACGGTCGAGCCAGGCTCTCACCTTGGGATGCTTGTGGGCAGCATAGTTGTCGAGGATGACGTGGACGGCCTTGTCGTCCGGCACCTGGGCGTTAATGGCGTTGAGGAAGCGGATGAACTCCTGATGACGATGACGCTGCATGTTGCGGCCGATGACGGTGCCGTCGAGCACGTTGAGGGCGGCAAACAGCGTGGTTGTGCCGTGCCGCTTGTAGTCGTGGGTCATGGTGCCGAGCCGACCCTTCTTCATCGGCAGGCCCGGCTGGGTGCGGTCGAGCGCCTGGATTTGGCTTTTCTCATCGACCGACAACACGACGGCGTGGGCTGGCGGATCAACATAGAGGCCGACAACGTCTCGCAGCTTGTCGACGAATTTCGGGTCGTTGGACAATTTGAACTGCCGCCACCGATGAGGTGCGAGGCCATGCGCTTTCCAGATACGCCTGACTGCGCTGGCGCTGATGCCGGCGGCCGTCGCCATCATGTCGGCCGTCCAGTGCGTCGTCTCGCCCGGCGGATCAGCCAGCGTCAGGGCCACCACACGCTCGGCGACATCGGGTCCGAGCCGCACAATACGCGACGGCCGCGTCTTGTCGCGCAGGAGACCCTCGACGCCTTCTGTGGCGAAGCGCTCTTGCCAGCGCCATACGCAGGTCTTCGATTTGCCGGTCTGGCGCATAATCTCGACAGTCCCGACGCCATCGGCACTCAGCAGGATGATCTCGGCCCGCCAGACGTGCTTTTGGGGCGCATTGCGATCCCTGGTCAAGGCCATCAGGCGTTGGTGATCTGTTGGCGAAACGGTGAACGATATTCCTGTGCGCATGCGCCAGACTCGCATGCCAACCCAGCAAATGGAATCCCATACGGGACTCTTATGTCAGGCGGTAACCACTAGGAGTGAATTAGCAGAGATTGGTCATTCACAAGGGTGCCCAACTGCCGCCTTTGCGTCAACAGTGTTATTCGGCTTAGGGAAGCTGTATGCTGAATCACAGACGAAAGGAAGCTCCGTGCGGCAATCGTCAAAAACTCATAGCTCATCTAAGTTTCAACGCACCGAAAATCAGCGCTGCCAAACCGCTGACCCTCGCTGAGAGCTGTGTTTCCTAAGAAGATTGAATGACGCTCGAAAAGACAGGACCCTTGCCAGGTGAGCCTTATGCTAATTGCGTTACGCGCGCAATTTTGAGCGACTTGGTAAGACGTACGCCGTTCAGATCCACTCAAGTGCCTCGGCACCAGAATGGGGGATGAAGGCCTTAAACTGGATGATAGCCCAAACGATGCCAGCTTCATCGACAATCTCAAACTGCTGACCGCCGATGGGTTTTCCGGAGGCGGTACTGTCCGCAACGATCTCCTTTACGGATCGTTGCGCCTCGTCGATAGCTGCTTCAAGATCCTTCACTATACTTCCTTCCAAATCCTGGAAGAAGATTGGCCCGTTCCGGACGTGGAAAAAATAGCGTTTCATCCTGAGTATCTACCGCCGGGGGATCATAAATCAATAGTTGCATGTCAAGATCATGCAACCAACCTCCAAGGTAAGGTTCGATAACCCCCTCAATTCGCTGGGGACAGAAGGTCTGGGTGCTTGCACCATCAACAAGAGTTGGCCAGGATCAAGGCTCGTTAATCGAGAGATACATAATGCGTTTCCCTGCCCAAGCCATTTCGCGAGCCCGCCTTGAGCAGTTGCTTTCTCTCAATGCTCAATCCAAGCCGATTTCGCCTGAAGTCGAGCTGAGAAGCCCCGAGCCAGAACAGACAAGCCTAAATGCCTCCCGGCCAACGGACGGAACCTCACGCTAAGAGCCGGAAGACAGACGAAACCCGTCTTGTATCAGTTACTTAGCGGAAACTACGTAATAAGTATTATGGAACTTTCAGTTCCAGCGATAGCTCTATGTTCAATACCAATTTACCGTAAGAACACTATATGGCAGGTGCTCGATGCCATGCATGTGCGCCACCGCAATTCGCACCTCCTGTCCTCGTGATTCGAACGACAGTCGACAAGGGGCCACTGCCGTACTGCCGCAGTTTGATCCGTAAAAGTGGCTCCAACATTTTGTAACAACAAACGACACACTGCAACAGTACCAAGGCGCACAATGTCGTTGAGCTACGCATCGCCTCCAAACATCGATCTAACTTGGTCGCCAAATAGGACGGGGTAGAGCGTTTTAGTCAAAGGGAAAATTCATGACACGTTATGTCATCGCGTTCACCGCGGCCGCTGCTCTAACCGCTATCGCCGCCGTACCGGCCTTCCCGCAGGTCGTAATCTACGATGGCGAGCCTTCAGATCCCTACTCGGTCGACGGGAACACGGAATCCAACTTTCTAGATTCTTGGAACCGCCATCATGACGATCAGAACCGCTGGTTCGGCCAACAGTCTAGCTTTGGACCGGGTGACGTCATCACGTTGCTTGAAGGTCGCGGCTACCGAGTGAGGAATGTCCAGGATGTCGGCAAACGTTATCTGGTCAAGGCAACCCGTGGCGGCGACAACCTGCTTGTGAGCGTATCGCGGTCTGGCGATATCATGGGTGTTGTGCACGACCAGAGATAAAAGTGATACCGGATTTCGCACGGTGAAGAGCTCACTCGCATATTGATTCCAGGGTCATAGCGTGGCAGTTCCGATTTCCAAACGGCTCAAAGCTCAGATGCGTCCTAACTTCGAAACGTTTGAAGGGCGCTGATCCGATGAGCGTGACTTGGGCTTGCATGGGCAATAAATTAAGGGCGCCATCTATTGATAGATTTAGAGTTTTACGCGTAAGGACGAGGGAACCCGATGACACATGCAACGGACGCCATTGCCCAACCGCCACCTATGAATCCACGCATCCGGCGCATGCTCACAGATCCGATCCTGCCCATGCTTGTTCGCCTAGCCTGGCCAAACGTCCTTATCATGCTGGTACAGGCGTCGACTGGGCTCATAGAGACTTGGTGGCTATCCCATCTGGGTACCGATGTACTCGCCGGAATGGCGCTCGTGTTCCCTGCAGTCATGCTGATGCAGATGATGTCTGCCGGTGCATTCGGCGGAGCAATTTCGTCAGGGATTGCGCGAGCGCTCGGCGGAGGTCGAAACGCGGACGCAAATCAACTTGCGACCCACGCCATTATCATCAACGTCGCTCTCGGCATTATTTTTTCGGCAATTATGCTAGCATTACAGTTGCAATTTTGATTTCAGGTGAGCGCGTTGGGCGGCAGCTTGATGCGCTCGTCTCCAACATGACCATGCGATGATGTGGGCGGGCTTTATACGCCGCTGGGCAAGCTTATTCGCAATGCGTCGGACCTCTTGGATGGACCAGCGGATCAGATCGTGATGGTCGGCATCCTCGGTCTTTTTTGGGGTGCCGCATTATTGGCGCGATATCGGATCACAGCCATCATTGCGAAGGCGAGCATGACGAGCGAGACATGGCGATGCCAGCCATGCCACGAGCGGGTCTCGTTATGATCGAGGCCGAGTTCGTTCTTGGCTGTCTCGAAGCTATCCTCGATTGCCCAACGGTGACCTTCGACGGATACGAGCGTCTGAATGCCTGTTCCGGCCGGGCACCAAGTCGTGAAGAATGCGAGGTCGCCATCGCTGATATTGCGCCGGATCAACAAGCCACGCGTCCAAAGCCCGGTTTGCGTATCACTGTATTCGTCGGCATCGATATCGGCCAGTTCGCAGTAGGCCCAGTCATGAAGCCGCGCGCCTTTTGTGCCATCGCCAGCGGAAAGGCGATGCCATGCAGCCGGATCGAGATCACGGGCAATCTCAAGAGCGGTTCCTGCGACGAAAGGCTTACCAGACCAAGCGCCAAAATGATGGTCGGATTTAACCCCAAGAACGTAACCTTTGCAGGCTCGGCGCAGCGCTCCTTCGACGTCTCCGACGCCATACACCGCATCTGCTGCCACCCATGAAAACGGCACTTTGGCTGTCAGCGCCCGCCGAATCATATCGACAGCGAGGGCAGGCTTGGTAGCGAAGGCTACAGCTTCAGGAACATGAGCGGCGGCAACCCTTGCCGGATCGCTGGTCCAACTCTTTGGCAAGTACAAGGCTCGATCGATAAAGGCATGACCACGATCGGAAACATAGGCGGTGAACACACCGATTTGGCAGTTCGTTACCTTGCCCGCTGACCCTGTATATTGACGTGAAACACCGCAAGATGTCTTGCCCTGCTTGAGGAAGCCGGTCTCATCAATGACCAGGACCGCATCATCTGTGGCAAGGTGCTCCACAACATACTCGCGCACAATGTCGCGAAGTCCGTCTGCGTCCCAGCGTCCACGACCCAAGATGGCTTGCTGTCGCCACGGACCAGGATCGCCAGCCGCCTCAGCGCGCATCCAACCTGTCTTACGGCGCTCATCACCTAACAAGCCGTCCAGGAAAAGGTTCGCAGATGCTGCAACGCGCTCCTGCGTAAACAATCCGCGCATACGCGCCTTAACTTCACGCAGCGACGATGCCCAAAGTTCCAACGTTGTCTCGATCGATGCACCCATCATCCATGACCTCCGAATCATGGAGGCCTATAGATTCAGAACTTGTAAAAATACGCAACTGTAATGCTAGGCTCAGGACCTATTAAATAGCTTGCGGGGTTTCCTCGGTTCTAATTCACTGGGATCGAACGGAGGGACCGCCATGAGTGATTTGATGTTTTTGTCAGACGCGCAAATGCGCCGTATCGAGCCTTATTTTCCGCTATCGCATGGCGTTCCGCGCGTGGATGACAGGCGTGTCTTGAGCGGCATCATCTTCGTTCTGCGCAATGGGTTGCGATGGCGTGACGCTCCCAAAGAGTATGGGCCGCACAAGACGATCTACAACCGCTTCATCCGGTGGAGCAGGCTCGGGGTGTTCAATCGCATACTGGCCGAACTGACAGCAAAGCGGGGCATGCCTGAGCAATTGATGATCGACACGACCCATTTGAAAGCCCATCGCACCGCAGCCAGCCTGCTAAAAAAGGGGATGTTCCCCGACGTATCGGACGCACCAAAGGCGGGTTGAACTCCAAGCTGCATGCTGTTTGCGATGGTCACGGTCGGCCACCGATCCTGCTTTTGAGCGAAGGGCAGATGAGCGACTACAAAGGTGCCGCGCGGATGCTGCATGCTTTTCCCAAGGCAAAGACGCTTCTTGCCGACAAGGGATATGACGCCGACTGGTTTCGAGACGCCTTGGCGCAACGCAAGATAACGGCCTGCATTCCATCACGGGCAAACCGCAAGGTGCCGATCCCGCACGATCCAGCGCTCTACAAAAAGCGGCACAAGATCGAAAACATGTTCGGCAGGCTCAAGGACTGGAGGCGAATTCACACCCGATACGACCGTTGCGCTCACACCTTCTTCTCAAGCATATGCATCGCGGCCGCCGTTATCTTCTGGCTCTGATTTAACGCGTCCTGAGCCTAGCGTGGCTTCGTCACGTCCTCATTGAGCTGCCTCAGCACCCCGCAGACGCAGATCTTGGCGACCTATTGCCCTTCAACTTTACTCAAGCCAAAGCGGCCTGAACGCCCCGACGCTTACAACGCAGAGCGGCACGGTCAGCACAAAACGTCAACGCGCGTAGAAAAGAGCGCTTACACCTGTTCCAACTCCCCCGCCACGACATCCCCTCAAGCCATCATCGCGAATTGCATTCAGCGGCGATGAGCCTGTGGACAAAAATCGCCTGAGCATGACCGATGAACTCGGCCGGCCTCACGGTCTACCTTCGTGGTCGTTAAATTGACGATGCCGGCATCTAATTGCAAGCTTGCTCGGACGGATACCAAAGATCGGCGGCTGGACAGTCAATGATCAGAACGATTTGGTTGCGCCTTTTCGGACTTATAAAGGTTAACAAAACATGAAAATGGCATCGCTCAAGGAATAGTTGCGGCCTCTGCGGAAGTTTGCGACAAGCGCAGTATGGTTTCGGCACAGACAAATGCAAGCATGGCATCTTACAGCATAGAGTTACAACCTCAGATTGATCCGCTTTTCTTTATCGAACAAAGCCATGAATGCACGAATGCACGATTTAAACATCAATATATATCCTGCCAATCCACTATTAAGATGGCACACACGAAAACATGCGTAAACCTACCACCTGCCGACCGGGCAAACGATCCAAGTTCCCGTGTTCCGATTTCCAACCTTCTGCCTTTACGCGGTGAGCTCCACCCCGTGCAATGCGGGAGATGGGGCACAGGAGCCAGTCCCATCTCAGGTCTCTTCGAGAACGCGGCATTCAAGATAGACGAGCCTTGTGACGGAGTGCCTGCCTCTTAGCAACTTTGCCAAAGCAAGAAGGCAAGCAAAATCAGCATACGCAATTGGCAAGGCCAACAACCGTGCACTCAATGTGCGGTCAAATATCCACACCGGGACTTCGAGCAACCGGCATGACGTCGAACCCGATAGGCTACAGCGGAACACGGTAGACCCCTTGTCCACCAGTCCATGGATGCGGACGAGCCGCCCAGACCAGGGGTGCCACGGATATAAAAGCTCCCGAACCTCGGTCCCGTGGGTTCGTCGCCCTGTTGTACAACTCACGACGTCCACATTCATTGCTTGACCGGCAGACGCTGGATCAGGCTTACTTCAACGCGCTGATCCCAATGAAGGCCGCAGCGTAAAAACGGCGGAAATCCGCTTAGCGATCGTCGCAAACTGTCTCGACGAACCGCGCCAGCTCTTATACGGGTTCTCACTGATCAAAACTCATTTGCCCACTCTCTGCGTCCGATGGACATGATGCGCCAAGGCTGGCTTTCGAGCTTTCGCCAGGCATCGCAGCAGTGAGCGACGATGTCTTCGTACGACTTAAAGATGCGGTTCGAGGGCCAGTTCTCGCGCATGAATAGCCAGAGGTTTTCGACCGGGTTCAGCTCGGGTGATTTCGGCGGGAGTGGCAGGATGGTGATGTTTTCAGGCACGACGAGATTGTTGGACATGTGCCAGCCTGCTTGATCCATGATGAGGACGGCGTGGGCATCCTCGTCGACATGGCGGGCGATTTCAGCCAGGTGCTGCGTCATCGCGTGGGTGTCGCACCACGGCATGATGAGAGCTGCCGCTTTATCGAGCTTGGGGCAGATCGCACCGAAGATATAGGCCGACCTTGTGCGTTGATCATGTGGCGCGGATGGCCTCGTTCCGCGCTTGGCCCAGCGGCGCGTGATCTTGTTCTTCTGCCCGATCCGGGCTTCGTCCTGAAACCAAATCTCTAGGCGCTTTCCTTGGGCCGATCCGGCGGCAATTTCTGCCACTGCGGCGGGGAAGTTTTTTCAAACTCCTCAATGGCTTGAGGGTCCTGCTCATGATGCTTCGGTCGCGCAGCCAGCTTGCGATAACCAAGGGCACGCACCTCCCGGCTCAGCGTCTGTTGGCTCACCGAGACACGAAAATCTTCCCAGAGGCATTGGGCCAGATCACACAGCCGCCAGCGCACGACCCCGTCGAGATAGGGTGTCGGACCCCGCTCAATGGCCTTCGCCAGTGCGGCCCGCTGAACATCGTTCAACCGTGACCGGGGTCCTGGGGCCTTGCCATCGATCAGCACCTCGGGGCCATTGGCATTGAACCGCAGTACCCAGTCGCGCACGATCTGCAGCGTCACATTGCCCAGCCGCGCCGCATCCGAGCGTGAGCCTCCCTCATAGATCGCGGCGAGTGCCAAAAGACGACGCGCTTGAGCAGCATGCTTGCTCTGGCGGGCCAGACGCCGAAGACCTTGAGCGTCAAAATCTGCACGTAATGAAATCGCTGCTCCCATCGCAAACCTCCAGTTTGTGTCAGAGATTCAGATTCATCACCTTTTGGGAAGCCCAAGAGTCGAAATCAGCGAGGGCGCGTATTACGTTAATGGAAGGCTCTTAAGATAATCGAAAATCAAATTAAGACAGAAGTATAATTAGTGTTTATCGATTAAAATCGAAATATATTTTTAATTACGCGTATTGCGTATTTATTACTGCACGGCAGGTAGTTGGTACAAGGTGAAGCGCGGCCATAAGCCGACGCCATAAACAAGAAAGCGATAACAGACACGCGAAACAACATCGCAACAACGGCACCTACCGCTCTACGGAGCGGAGGATTCGGCTTATTTGTACTTAAAAAAAACCGCTCTGGCACATTGATCGCGCACAGCCCTCTTAAACGAAGAGCGCCACGCCATATGCAATGATATCATAACGGACTATGTGGGAGTCATGGGGACGCTCGTGGACCGCGTAGGTCAGCTCGTTTCCTTCCAAGTCCTGCAGCTGCATATTGACAGTATGCACGAAACGATTGCTCGGAAGAATTGCCACATAGTGTGAGCAATAAACCTGATCGATGTAAGAGATAACCCCACCGTCTCCGAGTCCTCTTAAGGCTTGACAAACTGCCGCGGCAGTGACATTCACCTGAAATGGTGGCAGCGTCGTTGCCCTGACGGCACCACTCGCAGCATTGGAATGCAACTGCTGACCAGCAACGCACATATTCATAGTGGATGCGTTAATGTAGATATAGAGCACCTGTCCCTCAAGGTCGATGTCCTCAGTTCGTGAGTAGACGTACAAATTTCGGCCGTCCACATTGGCTCTGTGTCCACCGCGAATACTACGAGCCGGTTCGCGAAGTGTCCTGTAGAGTGCCACAGCGTTGTCCAGAGCCGTTTCAACCTCGTTCGGATTGTAAAAACCAGTGAGATCTACAGCGTCAGAAAGGCCTGCCATCTTCTTAAGGTGGAGATCGAAATGTACTGAATAATTCGACTATCAAATTTCTGCTGTGGGGAACACCCTTAGCGCGCTTCTATTTATAGAAACGGAAACACCTGATGCCAGCCTGTTAACGCCCGAAATGGGGCGAGGCTTTCTCTCATCCTCACATGGTTCCGTAAATCATTTGCCCCGCGAGAGAATGGCGCGAGTTTCGGCTAAACCACGTGATTAGAGAACCCTACTTGTATCGCACGAGTCAACCAGCGCACTTATTGCAGCATCACCTCAAAAACACGGTGTGACCCCAACTTTCGCGCCGGTCGGGTCGCATTCATGTGCGCTAAAAGTCTCCTAAGGCGGCAGCCCGACCAATTTGACTTTGCTACTGATAACACAGCTAACGTGGATCTCAGGAAGACGCTTCACGTGTTCGTGCTCGTGGCAGATCTCTCTCAACGAGATATCAAATCATAGAGAAGTGCCGAATCTCTGTTTAAAATATTCCGCCATCTTCGGAATTACATAGTATCATAGTAACGTTAAACATTATCATTCTAGCATGCATCGAAGGCTGCGCCACTTTTTATTGTTTGAATGAATTTATCTAATTTCCTTATTTAGGTCACGTTAATTACGCACCGGAACTATTTCGAACGGTTCTGCCGGGACGGAACCTGGCGTCGTATCCATGATGCGCTTTATTGCCGAACGCGGCAGCTTGAGGGGCGCGACGAGCAACCATCATTTGCGATCATCGACAGCCAGTCGGTGAAGACTGGCCCGGACGCCCGTTTTGATATCGGTTATGACGCAGGCAAAAAGATAAAAGGCCGCAAGCGCACATTCTGGTCGATACCTTGGGCATGCTCCTAAAAGCCGAAGTCCACTCAGCAGGAATTCAGTATCGCGACGGAGCGGCACTTGTTTTCAACAGGCTCGCCAACCGGTTTCCATTCATCGAGCAAATCTGCGGCGATGGCGGCTATCAGGGCCCCAAGGTCGAAGAGGCAAGTCCGCGCCCGATGCAAATTGTCAAACGTAACCAGGTCGGTTTCCAGGTGCTCCCAAAGCGATGGATCGTCGAGCAAACGCTGGCGTGGCTCGGCACAAACCCCAGAATGGCAAAGGATTTTGAACGTTTCTCAGCCACAAGCCTCGCCTTCATCCAAACCGCAATGATAAAGCTCATGACCAGAAGGCTCGCTCGCTACCCGCTTTCTTGAATGGACTCTAAAGTCATCAAAGGCTGCAAAAAGCCTGCCACAATATGAAAATCTTGGACCACGTGGCGGCTACGAGTCCCAAAAATATGTCCAACTTCAATGCCTTAAATCACCCGATGGGATACTTCAACAAGTTCTCTCATTTCGTGGACAAACCTACCAACAAATACAGGAGTGGGCATTACCGACAATAAATCTTGTCAGGTTTTCCTAATGTCACGGGTGGCGACGGCACAAACTTACAACAACTCATAATTCAACCTTGCGTGGCAACGCTGACTTCGCTTTGCATTTTAAATGAGAACATTAGTGAGTTGCCGTCTGGTCTGGCCCGTGGAAAAATGGGCTTAGACCATTCATCAGGCGCCTATCCGCACGAAGGGTGTTGTTTTGCAAATTTACCAATTTTTGCAAACTATGGAACGCCATGACGTCACTACCTGAAGAAGCATGAGCGGCCCTTTGGTCAACAACCTACGCAAGTAAACAACTGGTTCGGTTGTATGCCATGGAAGAAGCTACGGTGTATATAGCGTCCGATTCATAGGCTCTTGGATCATGGCAGGCTTCTCTGCCGTTGCCAGCGGCGCTGCGGATCTGGCCTAGGCTTACATCTTTGGCCGTAACTAGTCCTAGCGAGCCGATTAACTAGCCTATTTGCTAAGTAGGATATTCTGTCTGAACATCTATCCGGCCCTTACTCGTTTCATCAGGCGCACATGATAACAGAATTTCTTTCATTAAACATTTAATTAGATTACATATTATTAATATCCGAAACATCGTATCAAGTACTGATTTATTGAAAATAGTAAATTTTGACCAAAGGTCATACAATACATTTTGGCGACGGTGAGCAGCGAATATCTTTAAGGCTAGCACGGGCACTAAGCCGCGCACTTCTTAAATTTTCACATTGCTCCATACGCGACAACAGGATACAAAGTCTCTGAGTCATGGCATCTTGCGAAGTAGGGAACAGGCTGCCTCAGATGCAAAAAGTAGGTGCTTGGGAATATAGCGACGTAGTAGGTCGCAGTGCTGTCTGATGATTTCACCACATTTGGCGCATTGGCAACAAATGTTATCTCCCGTTTCGCTGCGAGTTTGAAATATCCGTCCTCGATTTGGGATATCAGTTCGGCTCCTCCGTACCTATATAGAAGTGGCTTGTTGGTGGAGATTTTCTCACCAGAATTCAAAACCGGGAACTGACCGTGGTCGGTGATAAAGTTCTGCTTTGCCCAAGCTAGATCGTGGGAAGCCGAAGGAATGTCTGTGAAGTTCATCGTGGTTTTTTTCTTGTAAGGGTATATCGCAGTTTTTTCTGGTTAAATAGGCATCCTAGCGTAATAAGCGCCCGAATTTCCGCATTACGCAATAGTTTTTAAAACTTGGCCCACGACCCCGGGCAGAGAATTCAAGTTAATGCCTTAAGATTTTTTTGTATAAACTCGGTTCTCCAAGCACGTCTGACTTCTCGGCATAACTCTTCCCGAGACCCCAATATCTTACCCACCACTTTATAGACCAATCCCTAATTCAAATTTGCGAATTTGCAGTAAAACAACAAATTCGCCGCAGATGGCGCATATCCAATGTGGCTGAAAGCTCCGACCTGGATCGCATCGACAACCCTTCGGCCTACTAAACATCATATGCATCACACTTACGCAAAGGCACGACTTGCTTTCGGTTCACTCCGAAATATATTACGTCAATCTATCGCTGTTTACTTTAGCACCGAAAGTCAACCATTGTCATGGTCCCACATTTCAGTCGGCATCACGAGGGTAAATTTATCAACCCGAAAACGTTAACAGTTATTCAAGTGATCTCCTTGACAACGGCGATGAAAGTGTCGCGCCTCTTTTTCAAAAAGCTTGAAAGGAGTTCAGATTCATCAAATCCATCCGCTCTGCATCTATATCCCGTAAATTGCGGGCACGGGCAACTAACACGGTCTTCACTGACGAAAGTGACTTCAGATCACACATTTCAATCTTGTTTGGACAAAGCAGTCATTTAAAAAGACAATTTCCATTCCGCACATCGACATAATTGGGACACTTGCTTAGGCACTTCGGCAGGAGATTCGCGAGGCATTTACACGTCATAGCTAATAAATGGTTCGGGTCTAATAGGCAATCGATTTGAGGACTGAATGGAGATAAGACACTGGATATCGATAATACTTTTATCAATTTAAAAATTAATATTGTGATCTTCTCGTAATATGCCACAGGACGCCAATACGTGTAGTAAGTAAAAAATGGACATATTTTATGATCGAATGGGATCTGTCTCGAGTTTTCAGCGTCTCCTCAGTCCTTCGACGCCATTATCTATCAGCAGCGCCATTCAACGGGATACAGAATTACTGTCTATAAATTAAATATATTATTTTCCAAAATAATATATGCTTAAACATTTATTTTTATGGCAGTCATAATTTTATGCGAGATACGATAACATAAACTCCCGTCAGGAGAATTAATCGAATATATATTTTTTTATACACTCAATGATATTGATTTGTATTTATAACTAAGCATCCTAATAAAACCTTTCCCAGATTTCATTAATATTAGTCTCCACAGAACAGGAATAGCTTTTCACAATTTCCCATTCTGACGCCGATGCTCCATCGCTCCTCTTGTCTTTTTATGGCCGAGATACTTTTGTTCATTTGAAGGGTCTATAGAGAAAAGTGGCCCGTTCCAAAGGCAAAAATTGGATAATGGATCAGATTACCAATTTGGACCTCTCTTGCCTGCACTTCGTGATCTTCATGCTCCTCATAGATCTGCGTGTCCTCGTCTTCATCATCCTCTCCTTCCTCCGTGTAGTTTCCGTGCCTAGAGTAGAAGCCGTAGCTTTCACCATTAATGCGTTCTGTTCCGAATCGCACAAAAACTGAGCTCGTAAAAATTGCCAAAAAGGAAGTATTTGCCTGTGGGCCGTTGTAGTAATTGACCAGCCCGCCTTGATCGCAAACGCTCCTGCAGTATGTGGTTCAACTGTTGAGAGCTTAAAAGCCACGGCGGAATTTGGGTAGCCACAGCCCCACAGTTAGAGGAACTGGAAGGGAGGAAGCGATTGAATGCACAGGCCATGGCAGTAGCTTGATTAACATAAACAAAAGTGATGGCTTGATTGGTCAAAATATATTCATCATCGAACTCATTTGGGTTTTCACTGGAACGATTGAAATACACAATATCAGTGAGCATAGCCCTGAAATCTGTACGTGCCTGCTCTAGACGAACTTTCAGTTCGGCCTCTCTGGAGATAAGAGAAAAATCACGAACTGCCCAACTTGAGACTGCCATAGCTAGAAAACCTTCTAGCGAGTTTATTATGCTTAAATCGGAGTGGAATAGCAAACCCTTATATCTACATGCGGATGTTATCACGTCATGGGTGACGTCCACCTTAAGACCGTTAGCACCGATTTAATTGACTAAGACTTCCAAGCCAACCTTTTTTAAGCGAATTTTTTGATATGTAATCAACAGTATATCTTATATGATAAAACTTGGAATTACTGCACGAACGATAACATATTGTTGAAATTCCAATAATGGTGGCGAAAACAGATTAACGATGTCTTGCTACCTATGGTGGCGACGACACGCTTACGTCGCTCTTGGGAAGCCAACGTATAGTGACCACTGATCCAGACCAACACGAAACCGACATCGTATACCCTCCCGTCAAACAACAGAAGTGAATCATGATTTTGAGGCAGACGCAACTGTAGTACTAAATCACCCAAGCTGAACCTGGTTGAAAATCTCTGGCTCTTCATGCGCGAGAATGGGCCCATGGGCTCTGATCAATGAGGACGCGTATAAGTGAATCTTTGAGCGGATTCTCCATTCAACAGCCACACTTTAGCTAGCTGAGCCTGCCCCACCTTCCAGGCAAACAATATGGAATTTTTAGAGCGACAATATTTTTATTGTCTATTCGCTCAATTGAGAATTAAGACATTTAAATAAAGACTAATACTTAATTTTAAATATATTATTTCAGAGTAAAATGTTATCAACTGCAATTATAAATCTCACTTATGCACTACTGCTTCAAATCCCAGTTTTGACGAAAATATTATATTATTAATAGCGTATATCCCTCTTATTGTTGACACGAACTTTTCATTTTTCAAATTATGGGATAACTAGCACTGCTCTATCGGGACTATCGACAGTCCGTATTGTATCGCACATCCAATTATAAAAGCGCCTTTAATTCGCGCGGATTAATTCTACGGCTATATTTCATTCAGATCTATGATGTTTTCACTGTATTCACGATCGGCATCGACATAGGTGTCTGGGATTTCCAACGTTTGTCGTATCGCATTCTGTTCGGCCGCATTGTGTTAGCTAAATATGCACCTTCTAAAAGTCCCCTACTCATGAATACACCTGTTATTGCATTTATCCTCCACAATCGCATTTTGTCGGGCTTGGCCATCTGCATCCCTAATTGATGCGGCAACGTTTAACCGGGGGTACGCATATGTGCCTTAAGGAAATGCGTCATTCCTACGTTTCATTTGAGCGGCACGTAAAGTATCGCACGCTTCGTACGTAACCTGCCTTCATGAGCAATATGCCTTTAGGATATTGTTAGCGTAAGGGCTGCGACCTTCTTTATGGTTGCTTCACGTTGTTCTTCGAGAATATTGTGTGCTTAAGCCCTAGGGAAATACGCTCTATAAATTGATCTTCAACCACGTTTTTATCCACTCCAATCAAATAAGCCTTCCATCTTAGTCTTATCAATTGATTAATGGCATCTGAACTTACTGTTGGTGTTCTTGGAGCCGGTCACGCCGGAACAGCATTGGCGGCCTGGTTGTCGAGCCGGAAAATTCCGACATTGATGTGGGCACCTGCGAATCATACCGGTTCACTGCCTTCGATCCGCCAGAATGGTGGAATCGTAGCCAGCGGCCTCATCGAAGGAAAGTATGAGGTCACGGTATACGAGGAATTGTCCGACCTGCTTGCTTCAGCGAAATTTCTGATCCTTGCGACCCGTGCTGATGTGCACGAGGGATTCGTTAGGGATCTTGAAAGGTTCGTACTGAAAAAAAGCTTGCTCGTCATCTGCGGGCATGGCTTCACTGTTAACTACGCATCTCGCTTGATGTCCACACGAATTCTGGAAACTGACGACTCTCCCGTAACAGCAAAGCTGACTGGCGGGCAAGGCAACGAAGGTCACATCAAAGCGATCCTGCCTTCGTTTGGTGTCTCCTCTTACCCAGTGAAGTACGATGCAAATGGCAACTTTGCACTTCCAAATTCAACTAGTGCAACTCTACAGAAGTGCTTTGGCACCACGATAACTGCCATTTCGCCGCTTCACTCGCTTTTTTTCTCCAACTATGTCATTCATGCAGTTTCCGCAACGCTCAACATTGGCAGGCTTCGCGATCCAGAAGGCTCTCTTACTCAGCGTGCCGAGAGTTGGCGCATGGAGCTAGAAACTCGTGTGGGCGGGGGTCATCTCTTTTATTTCTACGGCCAAGGCACCAATACGTACGTTTGTAATGTGATAGATGCTGTAGACAAGGAGCGTCTTGAAGTGGCGAAGGCCTTGGGGCTCACACTGGACACTGTTTTAGCAGAGTGCAATACCCAGTCAAATACTGACTATGTCAACATGAGGGAGTTTAGCTTGGCACCATTCCCTTACAACGTCAACTTTGCTTGTCCAGACACCTTGAGGCATCGTTATTTCTCAGAGGAGATTCGCACTATGCAAATGGTTTGCGCAATCGCTAAATCGTGCCGCATAAAAATTCCCGTCACAAAGAGCATCATGTCCCTGATAAAAGCGGCAAGGGGAGACGCTCCTGGTACCCTGTCCTCACTAGGAGACCTTCCCTTCGATGTAACAAAACTGTCAATCTTTGGAGCGCGCAGCGACTAGTCGCTGACCCTTGGCGCTACTATCAAATAAATTCGATGATATCGGAATAAAATGTCTAAATAATGTGCAAAGCGCTTGTGTAAAGCATCTGCCTCTGTGTGTTTTCTATTTATCTATTTCCTTTTTCGACTTTAATATATTTAATACAATATTGTTTTTCTATTGCTTGTTCAATTTTTTTATTTTTTTATTCACAACACGTAATCTGTTGATTTGCGTGAATCTTTCGATTTTTCTATGTGGTTTCATTCATAATCAGTATTCTATCAATACTGGTTTTAGGCCAACTTTAATTTGAATCGTAGCGCCACCTATACTCTATATTGCAGCCGCCATCTTTGCTGAGGGAGAGGGAGCGGTCCATGCCATCAAATGGGCCGTCCAGCGGTTCCGCTATATGACGCTGGAAACAATGCCGCACGTACGGATCTGGCCGGGGGGCGATGGGCAACCATCGTCCCTACCGGGACCGATATTCCCTCCGGCCAAGACCGGGATATGCCGTGGATGTAAAAAACTACACTACGCTACAGGACACGATCTTAGCGCTCGGTACGGAGGCTTTGCGGAATATATAAAGAGAAGCGGGCGTCCGCTGGGCCTTGTGACCCAAAATTTTACACGGGGAGCAATTTCACTCAAAACTCAATTGTATAAAATCGTGCCACATAAATTCAATCATCCTCTACCGACGCGCTATTTAAATACAAACATTTTTATATATATAATAGATGGATATAATCCATTCATCTAAAAGGTTATTGATACATATCATATATTGCTATATATAGCGCTCTTAAGCAATATAGAAGTTTTTCCATCTCAAAAAGCAGAATACTGAATTAGGATGTGAAATCCGGATTCATGTAATTTGAGCCATCTCTCCTTACAGGAGCGTCCCGACCGCAATCACCGGATATAAGGTGTAACGTGCATCAGTCCTGTGAAGCCATCCATCCATTGTGCCCTGAGCAAGGATAAATTTGTTGCTAGGAAACAAAGCTACATAATGCGTCCACCCATTGTCGGCGGCAAGGCCAGATGAAACCACCTGCGAGGGACTATAAGAGCAGAACCACCTGGTCACGCCATTTGGAAGAATAATTGTCCTGGCGAGAAGTTCTTCAAGAAGGGATTGACCTCCGTAAACAAAGACGTGCGCGCGAGCTGTGAGTATGAGTTCGGGACCTACACAAGGTTCGGTTCCACGCTCGGCTTTGAACGCATTAGCAGCTGCCTCAAGGTCGTGGTACTGTACGGGAATATTTCGGAAGTCGTGCATTTCGCAGACAGTGCAGTTAGCGCAAATGGTAAACTCCACCGTATCTATAAATAGTACGTTGGCCATTCCGATCGAGGTTATGCTCCACAAAAAATTGTATAAAGTACAGCGGTTCGATTAGTTTGCACCAATTTCGCCATGTATTTTCTTCACATAGTCTTTTGTCGGTGTCAGCTTGAGACGTTTGACGGGTCTATTTGCTACCTACCTATCACATCATCGCTTTACCACGACTTTAGGCGAGTTTTAAACCCATTCATTACTTCGCCGTTTACTTTGACAGATTCCAACAAATCATGTTTGATCTTCACGTGAAATTATGAATATGTCAAGGATAAATTGCCCCCTCATCTTTACGACTTATTGCCCAGAGGTGCCACTTACGTCGAACCTTAGCTTCAGTAGACACCGCACCGACTTACCTGATCATGCAAAATGCATCTGCAAGCAACGAAAACGGAGTATTTCTATAGGTTTCCGTCACCGCCCCGTTCCGTGGTGACGTATTGTAAACGTGCATGGTTTACATCAGAATATATCCTGCCATGCCTCACTGCCTTGGCGACACGTTCCATTGCTGCTCAGTAAGCATCCGAGGAAGGCCGCGGGATAGGGCCTCGCGCGCGTATCGGAGCCGGGCTAGTCTGATCGGATTGCGCCGGTTTTTATGAGCCGGCTGCGTCCTTAGAGTCTTCTCTGATTGGGATCGTTGAAGTCAAGCTGCTCCCGATCTAAATTTCGGATCATACCGCCCCGCGGGTCACTCGCTTCTCTTCGCGGTCGGCGCGTGGCCGCCGCATGATGGGGTCAGGAAGGCAAGGTGTCCCAATCTGTTTCACGACCTTGGGGTTTTCGCCCTCAGGTTCGAGACTCTAAACGAGATCACCTTGCCCATCGTCCCCACGGGAACGATCCGATTTGCCTTTCAAGCAGAACTTGCTGTTTGTGCCTTTTCCCTCCGGTTGTTCATCATCAGGCTGCTGCGAGGTCGGCCTGCTTTCCGAAACGGAATGCGGAACCGTCGCACCACATGCGATGCAGGATCACCGCAAGTTTTCGGGCGACTGCGACGCGTGCCCGCGCCATGCCGCGGCGCTTGGCAATGCTCATGCCCCAGGCCCTGAGGCTCGACCATTTTTTCGACCGCACCAGCAGCGAATGAGCTGCTTCATAAAGCGCGGTTCGAGCGATTTCGTCACCACATCGGCTGATCCGACCCTGGATGTCGGTCTCGCCGGATTGATAGCGCGACGGCGTCAGGCCGAGATTGGCACCGACATCGCGCGACCGACGGAACCGGTCTGGGCGATCGATGGTGGCACGGAAGGCCAACGCGGTGATCGGTCCTACGCCGGGCACACTCATCAGCCGACGGCATGTCATCTCACCTTTGGCAACGTCGAGCACCTGTTTCGTCAGTTGGGCGAACTGTTCCAGCATCGTGGCAAGCACGGCCAATAGCGGCTCGACCAGCGCCATCACCAGCGGATCGCTGTTCGCTATCTGGCGCGCCTTTCCTGCAAAGTCTGCACGACTTGGCGTCCCAAGCTTGATGCCGCCCTCCCGCAGAATGGCGCGCACCACATTCTCGATCGAGCGCATCTCGTTCATCACCGTCCGGCGTGCGACCAGAAGCGAGCGCCACAGCCGGCATTGGCGGCTCTTGACATGCACCCGCCGGAACCAACCGGTGCGCATGATCTGTGCCAAGGCGCGTGCATCATTGCGATCGGTCTTGTTGGGCATCGTCTTCATTGCCGCATTGGCCTGGCGCGTCTCGATGCAAATCGCTGCCAATCCCGCGCCCCGCAACCCGTCATGCAGCCAGGCCGTCAGCGAGCACGCTTCAAGGCCAATGCGCTCCATTGGCAGACCAATATCCTCAAGTGCTGCGATCAACGCCTGCGGCTCACTCGCCGCCCGCGTCTCCTGCACGATCCGGCCGGTCTCGTCGACGATACAGATCGATGTTTCTTCCAAAGACACGTCCATTCCAGCATAGTACATCATGGCTGCTTCCTTTCGATGCTTGTGGCCGATCAACACGGACCACGTTCTAACATCCTCAAGGGGAGCAGCCACACCCGCGGCGCAGACCCCAATCACCCCATCTGTTCAAGAAAGCGGGTATCGAGCGAGCCTTCTTGTCATGAGCTTGATCATTGCTGTTTGGATGAAGGCTAGGCTTGTGGCCGAGAAACGCTCGAAATCCTTTGCCATTCGGCGGTTTATGCCGAGCCAAGCCAGCTTTCGTTCGACAATCCATCGCTTCGGTAGCACCTGGAAACCGGCCTGGTTTCGTTTGATAATCTCCATCGGTCGCGGGCTGGCCTCTTCTACCGTTGTGCCCTGATAGCCGCCGTCGCCACAGATTTTCTCGATAAAGGGAAAACGGTTGGCGAGCCTGTCGAAAACAAGTGCTGCTCCATCACGATCCTGAATTCCTGCCGAGTGGACCTCGGCTTTCAGAAGCATGCCAAGAGTGTCGACCAGAATGTGCCGCTTGCGGCCCTTGATCTGTAGAGTCGAGGACGGGCGCGGTGGCGAAGCCCCGTTTCCCGTCCCCGCTCATCAAACCGGACGTGCGGATTTCCCGCATCCGGCTTTCCGACTGGCTTCATCGTAAGGCCCACGGCGACGACCGCCCGCGCTCGCGTCGAAGGCTCAGAACGGCCAGTTCCCCGTAGACATGCTCACGGGAAAACCGGTCCGTCCCACGCCCTTGCACTTTGTGTCGTTGTCGGAGGAAGTGCCGCGTCCGATCATAGACATGCTGATCGACGGCCTCGTATGCGGACGCCAGAGCGCCGTAGGAAAAGTAGGCCGACCATCCGCGCAAGACGCGGTTCAATCGTGCCCTGACCTCATCCCATGCACCCTTGTTACCCGGCACCAACAGTTCGCCAACCTTCAGTTTGACCCTCTGCACACTCTTCTTGGACGGGCTTGCTCCCAGATACCAGCGCCCTCCGTTGGGCAGGTGGCGCGGTCCCAGGGTGTACCCAAGGAAGTCAAAGCTTTCGCGCCGGGCATCCTTCACCGAGGTCTTCGCCTCGTTGAGCGTCAGCCCCAGATTCGTCATCACCGCCTTCGTCCACGCCAGCGCCTCATCCGCGCGACCGCGGCTGAGGATGGCCCCGGCGCGCACGACGAGAGACGTCAGCGAGTTCGAAGAACTTTCGGCGCGCATGGGCGAAGCAGAAGGCTGGTGTCACCGGCATCTGTTTCTTTGTCCGGTCGAACAGTGGATTGAAGCCGTTGTAACAGTCGGCCTGAAGTATCCCGCCAAACTCAGCCAGATGTGTTTGCGGGTGCTCGCCGCGTCGGTTGCTGGTGGCATAAAACACCGCAGCAGGCGGCGCAGGACCAGCAAAAGGTTTGTCGTCCCGAACATAGGTCCAGATCCGCCCTGTCGTGCATTGCCCCTTGGCGAGGATTGGGATCGTCGGGCGAGTAGGCCGGAGGAATTTCACCTCCAGCCTCTCTCAGAACCGGGCGTGAGGCTCTCACCTCACCCGGCTCCCATCAAGCGAGCTCCATGCCATTACCAAGTTGCCAGTGTACGAACAGCTTCCGGTTTTCACGCGCAATCTTTGCAACAAAGAGACGCGCTTGCCCCAGGCGTTTGCGAAAGCGCTTATATTTCCGTTTAAACCAAACATAGAGCGTTTCGTTGATGTATCTCGCCATCGGATAAAGTGCCGAGCGCGAGTATTGCCCATAGTATGCGATCCATCCCCGAACGATCGGGTTTATCTCGCGGGCAATGTCATCCAACGTCACCTCTGTTCGTTTGCGGGGTTTCAGGTTTCGAATCCTCTCCCGCATCGAATTCAGCGATGATATGCTGACGGCCGGGGTAAATCCGCAGAATGTTTTCTGCGTAACTGGACCCCGGACGGATCGCGGACGAAAGCAATACCCGAGAAAGTCGAACTTGACGGTCTCGTGCCTACCCCTCCGTCGATCATCTTTGCAGTAGACGATTTTCGTTTTCGCGGGATGCATTTCCAAGCGACATTCCAAAAGACGAGCTGCAAGCGCTTCTCTGACGATCCGCGCTTCACTCTCGCTCGCAATGCACCAGTCCATCATCCGCGTAACGACACCATGGCAGGTCAGGGAACTGTCTGCCCATCCACACGTCGAATGCATAATGCAGGAAGAGGTTGGCAAGTATCGGGCTAACGACACCGCCTTGTGGCGTGCCGCAGTTTCGCTCGACGGTTGCCCCATCCTCCTTCCGCATTGGTGCTGTCAGCCATCTTTCGATGTAGAGCAGCGCCCAGGCACACGTTATGTGTTTGCGTACAGCCCGTAGCAGAAGGTCGTGGTCGATATTGTCAAACAGTCCTTTGATATCGAATTCCAGGACCCAATCATATTTCCAGCACCGCTTGCGCGTAACGCCGATGGCATCCAGCGCCGACTTTTCGGGCCGATAGCCATAGGAATCTGCCAGAAAGATTGCATCTAGATCCGGCTCAATCATCTGCTTGACCACACTTTGGGCCACGCGATCTGCCACTGTTGGCACCCCGAGGATCCGCTGGCCTCCACTCTTCTTAGGAATGGAAACGGCGCGAACTGGCGGAGGAAAGTAAGTGCCTGAGCTCATCCTGTTCCAGATCTTATAGAGATTCCCCTTCAGATCGGCCTCGAACTGCTCAATCGTTACTCCATCCACACCAGCTGCGCCTCCGTTGGATCGCACCTGAAGATAAGCTTCGTACACCTTCTGCTTACTGATATTGAACGGTTTGCCTTGCGTATCCATCAACGTCCTCCTGTTGCCAGTTGTGTTGATGATACGCCCACCTGATCCGACCTCTTCGCTCCAGCTCCATTACGAGCCTTCATCGCTACTACAGATCGGTCCGTCCCAGTGCTCCGCATCGGTACTCTCGCCTCACGGTTTTCTCCGCTTGTGCTTCTCCCTTTGCATCGGAGCGACTGGTTCCTGCAGTTCCGCGACAATGCCTGCATCCGCTTCACGCCCCCTCAACGCCGGTCGCCGCTTGCCCGGTCACCAGGCATCTGACAAGCTGATCCCAAAGAGACGACACACCTCTGGTTTTGACGACAGGTTCCACGTTACGACGCTTCATCGGAAGGTTCATTTTCATTCGTCTCTCGGATGCGTACCGGCCCAGGGGTTGCCCTGGACTTACCTCCAACGCTCACGACCACGTCTCTTAACGCAGCCGCTTGGAGTGGTTTGAGCCCAGCTGCGCTGTCGAGATTGTTACCGCCCCACCTTCCACGTTTGGCCAAATGAACCGCCCTCGTTCCAGCCGCCGGGTAAACAGGCAGGCGCCCAATCCGTCATGCCAGATGATCTTGATCACGTCAGAACGACGACCCCTAAAGCAGAAAAGGTGACCACTCAGCGGGTCATGCTTCAAGATTTCCTGCACTTGAAGGGCCAAAGATGGAAAGCCGCGCCGCATGTCCGTATAGCCAGTCGCCAGCCAAACCTTCACGGTTGTGCCCATCGGAAACGGGTTCATAGTTAAAGTGTCTCCAAGCCGCGGATGATCCGCAACAACGCTTTCACATCGACCGTCTGATCAACGACGACGCGCCGACCGTTTGCGATCACCACCTCCATACGGCTGCTATTCGGCATCCGGCATTCTGTGGGAGCTATCTGCGCAGCATCTTCACCTGGACACCTCGATTTACCGGTCGCAGTTGGCAAGATGGTGCCGTGGATGTATTTCCGCGATGAACTCGCGCGGATGATCGCCCATTTTTTGTGATGATTGCCGCATCTGCGGCATGCATTTCGGCCTTCCGGCCAGCTGCGCGTTATGCGGTCCGTGGTTTTCCAGTCAGCCAGACATAGCGAAGCATGTTGTAGGTGATATTGGCCATGCCGATCTTCACCCTCGCTCGGCTGATTCCGATGGTGCGCACGAAGAGCTTCATCTTGTCCTTCTGCCGCGCAAAGACATGTTCGATGGCGGAGCGGACCTTCGAACGACGGCCGTTGGCGCGCGACATCGCCTCCGGCATGGGTTTGCCCTTTGGCTTCTTCTGATGGATGTCGGACTTTAGGCCATTGTCCTGCAACCATTCCTCGTTGGTCTTGGAGCGATAGGCCGTATCGGCCCAGACCGTCGACGCGGTATTGTCTTTGGTCACTACGTTTCGAAGCTGGGCTCCGTCATGGGCGCTCGCACTCGTCACCGTCCATCCCCGGATAAAGCCATGGGCTCGGTCGATGCCTGCATGGTTTTTGTAACCAAACATTGGAATGGCAATATCGTGCTGGTCAGTCGTCGTCGACGTCGGCGTCTCCGTTGGCCGTTTCGCCTTGGAATACTTCACTGTCCATCGCGCGTCGCGGTCCTTCTGGGCCAGCCTGGCGGGTTTATCCTTCCAGTCCTCAGGGATTTCGCCGGCCTTGATCGCGTCTTTCTCGTCCTGGCTGTTATGTTGCTTGGGAGCCTGGATGATCGTGGCGTCAACGATCTGCCCGCCTTTGGCCAGATATCCGGAACGTGAGAGATGCTTGTCGAAACGGGCAAACAGATTATCAATGGCACCTGCACGCACCAAACTCTCTCGGAACAGCCAGATCGTCTTGGCATCCGGCACCTTCTGCGAAAGGGAAAGGCCAAGGAAACGCATAAACGACAGCCGGTCCTGGATAACAAACTCCGCTTGGTCGTCGGAGAGATTATAAAGCGCTTGCAGCACCAGGATTTTAAACATCAGAACCGACGGAAATGGTGGACGTCCACCCTTCGATCCGTCGGACCGCTTCAGCGCCTTCGCTAAAGGTTTTTCAAATATCGCCCATGGAATGATGCTGTTGAGCTTCTCCAGCGGATCGCCGACGGCACTCAGCCGTTCGTAACGATCATCCAAATCCCAAAAGCCCGGTTGCCCACGCATCATCCGCTCCCAGAAAATCACACTGGCCGGATTGAATCATGAAACGCGGAAAATGGGGAGGTTTTTAGAGGTGTCCACCTGGCACGGTGCGTTCCGGAACGACCAGGGCTGGAACAAACCCTTCCGATGAACCATTGCCAAGTCTTCCTTCCCGCGCCGCCTTGCGCCAGCTATTCAACTGAAAGCGGGTGATCCCATGGCGCTGGGCTGTAACCGTCACCTGCCGGGGAGCAGAGAGGCTCTCTGCTACAATCGCAAGCTTGGCTTCGTCACTGAATCGGCGGCGCCGACCGCTGTCCACAATCTCAAGGCGGCTCACCTGTTTACGGTCTCTGATAATGTCCATGGCTACAACACCGGCTATATTGACGTCGATATAGCCAGTGCTCTTCCATATTCCTCACCCGTACAAGACGGCCTTCGTATGCATTCGCCGAGGACCGCAGGTTCAGCTTTTCTTTCGCGATCGGCGCTTCCATTTTGCAGCTAAGGCCTCGACGTTTTTGCGGAGATTGGCGGCGTCGACATCGCCAGGATCGTAGTGCGCATCGCCCCACCATTCCACTAGTTCGTGGTGACGCTCATGGTTGGTGTCCGCAATGGCCTCGCGGAACTCTTCATAACCCCACGGACCGCCGACATCCTCCGGTGGACATCGTCCGACAACGTCAAGCAGGAAGGGATCGTCGAAGCCGGCGGTCGCCGGTAAAACCTTTTCGATTTTCACGGTGTGCGTCCAGCCGTCGCCGAAGTCATAGAGATACTTGAATGATTTCGCGCCGATATCTTCGATGGCAGCAAGAAGCGTTTCTTTGCGTGCATCGATGGGACCATCAAAGCCGCCATCAGGCACGCCGAACCCGATGTCACGGATCCTGAACTCATACAGATGGCTGTTGGTCCAGCCGAAAGCCTCTTGAAGAACCTCATGAAGCCGGTCAAGCCGAATGCGGAATGGGACGACAACGCGCCGCATCACCAAGGGATCAACGTCATCGAGCGTGATCTTTAAGCGAACGAGAGGACCTGCCATCAGGCCGCCTGCCTCAGTGGCGATGTTGTGGTTTCCCGCCAATTCCAGGGGAGAAGCTCATCAAGACGGCTGACTGGATGGTCGGCGATGCGGGCAAGGACATCGGCAAGCCAGGCCTGTGGGTCAATGCGATTCATTTTCGCGGTGACTATCAGGCTGTACATGGCCGCCGCCCGCTGGCCCCCTCGATCGGAACCGGCAAATAGCCAGGCTTTCCGTCCGAGTGCCACACCGCGCAGAGATCGCTCCGCACAATTGTTCGACAGGCAAATGCGCCCGTCGTCGAGGAAACGGGTGAACGATTCCCAGCGGTTCAGCATGTAGTCAAACGCCTTTGCCAAGTCATTGTCGCGCGGTAACCTAGCGCGATGTTCGCGTATCCATATCTCCACGTCGTCGATCAGCGGTTTTGACAACTGCTGGCGGATTGCTTTTCTCTCATCGGCCGTACGGCCATTGATATGGCGCTCGATTTCGAACAGTGCGTCGATCCGCTGCACCATGTTCAAGGCGACCGGCGAGATGACGGCGGCATTTTTACCCTGCGCTTTTCGGCGCGCGTTGGCCTCCAAATCGGCTTGCGCAAAGAATGGTCGCCTCGCATGCGCCCAACACGCCGCCTCATGAATCGGGCCCGGACTTCGATCAGGAAGATAGAGCTGGCCATAGCCCGTATAGGCATCCGCCTGAAGGATGCCGCTATAATTGGCCAGATGCGCCTGTGGATGTTCGCCGGCCCGGTCCCGGGAATAATAGAACATCGCCGACGGAGGCGCCGTTCCGCCAAACGGAGCATCGTCCTTGACGTAGCTCCATATCCGACCGGTGACGGTCTTGCCGAGAGCGAGAACCGGCACGGTCGTGTCATCACCGTGGATCCGTTCAGACGCGAACGTATGGCTTTCAATCCGCCTCACAAGCGGGTCAAGGACCTGGCAGCACGCGCCAATCGCGTCTGCTGCTGTCGACAGACTGACTGGCACACCTTCCAGGGCAAAACGTTCGACCTGGCGATTGAGGGGAATGTGCTGGCCGAACTTGTCGCAGAGCATCATCGCCAAAAGGCTCGGACCCGCCCATCCTCTCGGTATGACATGGAAGGGTGCAGGTGCCTGGCTGATCTTCTCGCAGTCACGGCAGGTGAACTTTTCCCGCACCGTCTGAATGACCTTCCAGCTACGCGGTACGCTCTCCATCGTTTCGGTGATGTCTTCGCCGAGCTTGCGAAGCCGTTCACCGCCACAGCAGCTGCAGGCAACCGGACCAGGCACCACGACACGCTCACGCGGAAGATATTCCGGGAAAGGCTTCTTGACGGGCCGCTTGCGCGTAAAGCCGGTGACCGCAATCGCAGCAGCTGCGGCAACGGCCATTTCGGCGGCAAGCTCATCTTCGGTCGCCGCCGCTTCGGCGTCCTCAAGCATCAGCTCCATCTGCGCGATCAGCCGCGCTGTCCGTTCCGACTTCTGACCGCGCAGTTCCCGTTGCAGCTTTTCGATATAGACTTTCTGGCGAAGAATGATGGCCTGATCGTCGGCCTCCTTGGCCTTGGCAACAGCCAATTCGGCCAAAGCAGTAGCCCGTTCCGACCGCGCAATCGCTAGCTCTGCTTCCAGGGCTGCAGCATGATCACGGTGATTTCCCGAGCCGGTTTCCATGCTCGAAGTGAATCACAAAACCACTGATTTGTATAGCTTTTCTTGGTGCTGCCGCACGCAATCCCGCCAAAAAAACGCTATCCCGCGCTCGTCGGGCGCCATGTCTGCTGCGGGTTTCGCCAGTCAATTCCCTCAAGCAGATAGGACATCTGGCCAGCCGTCAGCGCAATCGCTCCACCCTCCGTCGCCGGCCAAATGAAACGGCCGCGCTCAAGCCGCTTTGCGTATAGCGAAAGGCCAATTCCGTCATGCCAAAGAGCCTTGATCAGCCGGCCACTTTTCCCCCGGAAGACAAAAACGTCCCCCTTGAACGGATCACGGCCCAGACCTTCCTGCACGATCAGAGCAAGACCCTGCATCCCTTTGCGCATATCGCAATGGCCGCTCGCAATCCAAACACGCACGCTCGAACTGATCGGGATCATTTGAGCGCTCGCATTACTGCTGCGGCAAGATCACAAGGTGCCCCGGACGAAATCCTCACCTTGGTACCGTTCGCAAAGTCCACAGCGATCGTCGCCGCAACGACATCGCCACCGCCCGCGGCACCCACGACCGTCGCGGGCACGAAGGCAGGACCATCCGTCACCGCAGCCGACAGCGCCTGGCGGCGCCACGTGTAGAGCAGCCCCGTCGAAACATCAAAACGACGCGCTACCTCCGACACATTTGCACCCGGCGCGAATGCTGCCTCCAGAATTTCCAGCCGATCAGCCGGTGACCAACGACGACGCCGTTCTTGACCCGTCAGCAAAATGGCCTGTGCCATAGTTCCTCATTGCGCTCTTAATTCCACTCTCAAGAGCGCAAAATCACGATATCGCAAAAAATTCGCAAGGCGGTCCACGCCGTAGGGATACCGGCCTTCCTCGGATGCGTACGATTGAGCGGCTGGTGCTGGGCGAACTTCTCAAACAGGATCATCGCCGCGAACAAGCGCCCAACCATCTCATCGAGCGTCACATCCTTACGGTCATCGATCAACGCGATAACGAATTCCTCGTGGGCATCAACGGCCGATGGTCGTCGCCAGCCTTGTGGCCGAGGCCTTAACTCGCCCTGTCGCGCTCTCGCGATCCAGCGGATCGCGGTCGAAATTCCAACGCCGAAACGAGCCGCAGCCTGTCGGGCCGACATGCCCGACGCCGACGCTTTCAATACTCGTATTCGCAGATCATCGCTCAAGGCCTGTCCCATCATCCACCTCTCCGTTGCGGATGTTGAATCAGCTTAGGCCGGCGACGTCACATCACAATCGATTCATTGATCACAGCATGTGCTCTAATTCTTCAAGCCTTACTTATAGCTTATCACTTTCTCGAGACCCGTGGCAGCTTCCAAGAGGTATCGATCTTTCCCACATGCAGCATCAAAGCTTAACCCTACTGGGAGAGCGCCTTTAGGAGCAACCGGGATAGTAATCGACGGAAGCGCCGCGTTACTGGCGAGGTCGGTGTTTCTGATGCACTCAGCAAAGATGTCTGGGTGCGCGGCCTCAGAAACAAGCGGTACCGCTTGGGGGACCGTCGGATAAGCTAGCAGATCAATATCGCCCAAGTCAAAAAGCGCATTAATTTTCCGCCGCAATCGTCCGACATTGGAAATTGCCTCAGCATAATTCGCGGGCGTAATTAGCCCACCACCCAAGTGCGCATGAATTATACCGCGAACGTTCTCGTCGCGAATATCCTCGAAAACCTCAGAAATTTTTTCTTCCCAACCTAGCGAGACTAATGTCCTTGGGAAGTCCAAGAAGAATTCGTAGAGCGGGACCGTAAAGGTGATCGTCCGGCTCAGTTCAAGTATCGAGGTATCGTCTACCTCCACGCATTGATGTTCGACAGACTTTAAGCTATCAATTGCTGCACGGCAAACCGACTTGACGTCGGCGTCGAGCCCGGTCCATAGTGAAGACGGCAGGCCTATTCGCAAAGGCGACTTATCAGGAGCCGTCATCGGTTCGTCCGATGAGAGATGGCTATAGACAAAAAGGGCATCTGCCGCACTTCGAGTCAGCAAACCGGGCGAATCTTTGGTTCTCGATACCGGAATGATGCCGGACGATGACCATCTCCCGCTTGTGGGCCTGAAACCGGTGATGCCGCAAAAAGATGCAGGTATCCTTACCGAACCACCAGTATCGGTACCAACTGCCAACAACACAATTCCTGCAGCCACAGCGGCGGCACCCCCACCACTGCTACCTCCAGCGCAATAGCCAGGCGCTGCCGGGTTTCCTACGGTTCCCCATTGGGCATTTACCGACGTGATACCAAAACTCAGCTCGTGCATGTTGTTCTTGCCGGAGACCACCGCTCCCAAGGCTTTCAGCTGCCTGACAATTTCAGCATCACGCGGAGCGATGCAGGCCGCCATTGCTGACGTCCCGACGGTGACCGGTTGCCCTTCAACACAGATGTTATCTTTGAAAGAGACCGGTATCCCAAAAAGTGGAGCGTCCACACAGGCCGCATCCGGCTTGGTAAAAGATTGCTCAATGCCACGTTCTTGGATGAAACAATTGAGCTGACTGTGTCGCAGCATCGCTGCTAATGTCGATTCTCTGATTTCCAACACCGAAGTTTCCCTGGCGTGTATTTGATGGCAAATCTTCTCGATATTAGACGTTGCAAACATTTAAGTAGCCTTATTTAAAGGAAGATAAATCTACCGGTTCTCAATATCGATAAGCGGAATCCATCTCATCAATAGGGTTCCCCTGTAAGAGTTGGCCGCCACAGCTGCGTATGACAGCACACGCGGCATTCAAGCCCGTTTGTACTGCGCCCTCAACCCAGCCGCCGGTAAAGGAGCATCCACATCCTGCTAGATAAAGGCCCGTGTCTTCTTCCGGTCTTTTTGCGGTAGCAAATTGGAAAAATAGCCGCTGTGAAAAGATGTCTTCCCCAGGATAATTGAGCTTAAAAGCACCTACTGCATAGGGATCCATTAGCCAATCGTGCTGCAGGACGTGACGTTCATAGTCACCTTTCGCCGGAACTAAATGGCGGGCGAAATCACCGCAAACTGTGGCCAGATCGTCGACTAGACGCTGGCACCTTTCTTTTTTGTCCAGGATGGAAAGCATTTTGTTTGCATCATCTTCCCATGTGTAGCTTAACAGGACCACGCCCTTACCATCAGGTTTATCTGGCTGATAGTCTAAGCAGTAGACCCCCCTAGCAAGGCCGTCAGACAGGATAGTTGTCGGCAAGCCCTCTTTTAACCAGAACTTGTTTTCCGTAAGCATAAACAGCTTGGAAGATCCGGTAAGGTGGGTCCGTCTGACCGCTCGCAAAACCTCATTGTTAAGAAATGTTTCATCCGTCGTAAGACGATGGGCCAGTTCCATGGTCCGATTGCTTGTGGTGACGATGACGCGGTCAAAGGGCTCGACCTGCCCTCCTGAGCATGTCACAAGTATCTGGCCACCCTGTTTGGAAATACCGCTGACATGACCGTTGCGCACACGCTGCCGCAAACTCAGACCGTGAAATTCCTGTTCAGCAAACCGTTTCACTAAAAGGGAAATCCCTCCAATAATCATGCGCTGGTCGTCCTCGTACCCGTTGATCACCAGACGCAGTATCTCGGTAAAGGCGGCTTGGTACACAGGTAAAAAGCCTCCAGATCCAATCCCCAGAGATCCGAAAAGCTCAAAGTCTTCTGGCCTTTTCCAGGGAACGCGCCCTGGCGGCCGCGGTCCGGTAAAGATGGTGACCAAGGCTGAATAAAAGGAGGCGTCGCGAAACGAATCCAGCCAAGCCTGCCAAGCCTCACGAGCCTCGTCAAAGCGGCGCGACCGAAGCAACTTTGTGATTTTAGCCGGCGCAAGCAGTTGAATACCTTCGTGCACGTAACCGTCGTTTATCAAAGCTTGCCATCCTTGATCAACGCGCCTGAACAAAGGCGGCGGAGGCCCGCCAGCCTGCCATAGGTAACGCTCACCTCGGTAATGTATCTCAGTATCCACGATGCCCGGATCGGGAAATGAAGCTGCGGTATCTATCCTGAATTTGTCCAGATAATAAAACAGACAGGTCGCGCTGGAAGGAAAGCGCATAGCACCCATCTCGGCAATGAGATTCGGTTCGAGCGGGTCGAAGATTTGTGACCAAGCCCTTCCACCCATGCGATCTCGCGCCTCAAACAGCACGAGATCTGTTACCCCGGCCCGCAAAAGTTCAGTCGCCGCCACCAAGCCACTGATGCCAGCGCCCACAATGCCGACTCGGGGACGGCGGCTGTTTTGGGCAACGCTCCCAATACGACCTTCAAAATCCCTCAATCGCAAAAACGATCCATAATCATAAAGAAGATCGATACTCGGTAATGAAGCTACTGGGATGGTACTGTTCAGCATATTGCTCTCCGATGATGACAATGTTTTCTCGAAAGCCAGTTTCGCCTCGGAATGCCTGCCCCTTAAATCGGTACGCCGCGGCTACAGCTTAAAGGTGGCTGCTCATACGGCGTCACAATCAGCGACGTATTTCCAGGAAGAAGCTTGCCCCCTTGCCTACTTAGCGATAGCGGATCTCGCTAACCGAAGTTGCCACAGCGCATGTATTGATCAGTCGCAATCGTAAGAGTAGACGTATTCGAACTAGAAAATACAGTATATGTGGAATTAAATATAGCAATTTGTCTCTCAGACACCATCTCAGAGGGCGTACTGGGTTGCAATACGAATAAAAATATTGATATTTATGCATCATTAATATAAGCTTATTGATTTTTATCCTTAATTCAAGAGATTTCCTTTTACAATTTTGTTTCATTTGACATCGGTTCGCCTGCCTGTCGGTCGAAGCGATCGGCAAGGCAGGCAGGCGAACCGATGTCAGAGTCGGACTCGAAAAGTCGTCTATGATCTCGATACCTTGCAAGTGTCTGGGTTATCAGGCGACTGCGGGCAATCAGAATCCATACCTCTGGGGAGGCGCACGGATGCGACATATCAATATATCCTGCCAGTAGAAGCAATTGCTGGAGCCCGATGATAGGATCGATTTTTTCTGATTGGCTGCCTCAAAAAGAGGTGGGTGATTTCAACAGGTTATGATTCCTTCGGATTTGCAAAGATTCGATGGAGTTCACGATGGCCTGGACTGAAATCACCCGTCGGCAATATGCCCGGCGAACGGCTCGCTATGCAAGTGACATGACGGATCGGGAATGGGAACTGGTTGCGCCTTTTTTGCCGATGCCCCGCCGCTTGGGTCGACCTCGCACCACTGATTTGCGCGAGGTCGTAAATGCTCTGCTTTACATCGCCACCACCGGTTGCCAGTGGCGGATGCTGCCGAAGGATTTTCCGCCCTGTTCAACGGTCCAGGGCTATTTTTATGAATGGCGGGCACTGGGACTTTGGACACGCATCAACCATCATCTCGTGATGGAGGCACGCGAGTTGGAGGGCAGAGAGGCAAGTCCGACGGCTGGTGTGATCGATAGTCAGAGCGTGAAAACTACGGAAAGCGGTGGCATACGAGGCTATGATGCAGGTAAGAAGACGAAAGGGAGAAAGCGCCATATCATCGTCGATACGCTTGGCCTGATGGTCGGTCTCATGGTGCACAGCGCCGACATCCAGGATCGCGATGGTGCTCCTGATCTTCTGAAATCCATCCGCCACAGGTGGCCATGGTTGCTGCATGTCTTCGCTGATGGCGGCTATGCAGGCGATAAGTTGAAGCGGCGATTGAAGAAGATCGGACGCTGGACGGTCGAGATCATCAAGCGCTCGGACAAAGCGAAAGGCTTTGAAGTTCTGCCACGACGCTGGGTCGTCGAGCGGACCTTCGCGTGGCTTGGCAGGTGCCGCAGGCTAGCAAAGGACGTCGAAAAATCCATCGCCTCCTCAGAGGCATGGATTATGATCGCCCACATTCGCCTGATAACCCGGCGGCTCGCAAGGTATCGATATCATTGAAGCCTTTTCGAGTCCGACTCTGATCCAAACAGGTGCCAAATTCCATGTGCGTGTGCGTGTGCGTCTGCGTCTGCGACGATTATCACCCTGTCACGCTCATAGCGACGGTCTTTTCGCCAGCTGACTGGCCTTCGAAGTCGGGCCGCACCGCCAGGTACTCGAACAGTCGGGCAACGGCCTCTGCTCCGGGATCGACATGACCTTCCAATTGCTTTGCATTGACATATGCAGCACGTCCCGCCTTTGCGTGGATAAGTGTTGCCGTCAGGTCAGCTCCTGCACGTGCTGCTTTAGCTGCGGGGGCGAAACCTTGTTCGAGTGCGTCGAGTGCAGGCAAGAGAGCATCGACCATTGTCCGGTCGCCAAGCCGCGCGCCACCAATCTCCTGCATCCTATAGAGGCCGGCCTTTAACAGATAGGATATTCGGCTTGAGTCCCTGCCTCGACATCACAGGTTTGATGAAGAGGCGCTGCGCTTCGAGTTGATGATAAACGTGGTCATGTGAGAACAGCCACAAGCATCAATGAAAGGAAGCGCAGCATGAAATATTTTGCAGGCCTTGACGTCTCGTTGCAAGAGACATCCGTATGTGTCGTTGATGAGACCGGTCGGATTTGCCGGGAGATGAAAGTCGTCACGCACCCGGACGATCTGGTCCTGGCGTTAAAGAACCTGGGCCGGGAATTTGTCCGCATCGGGCTGGAAGCCGGCCCGATGTCGCAGTGGCTATATAGTGGCCTGGTTGAGGCGGAGCTGCCGACAGTCTGCATCGAAACCCGTCATGCGAAAGCCTTTCTCAAAGCGCAGGTCAACAAGACGGACCGCAACGATGCTCGCGGTATTGCCCAGATGATGCGGGTGAACCTCTTTCGTCCCGTGCACGTCAAGACGGTGACCAGTCAGAAACGCCGCGCTCTTCTGACCGCACGTAAGCTGCTCCAGGAGAAGGCGCTCGCATTTGAGAACGATATTCGCGGGCTGCTGCGTAACTTCGGCCTTAAGGTGGGCATTGCCAGGGTGGGTAAATTCGAAAACCGCATTACCGAACTCTGGAGGCTATTCCCGATCTCAAGGAGATCATCGCTCCCTTGCTTGACGCCCGCCAAAAACTCCGGGAGGAGTTCTCGCGGCTGCACCGGAAGGTTCTCGACATCGCCCGGGATGATGTCACCTGCAAGCGGTTAATGACGATACCCGGAATAGGTCCAGTGATCTCACTCGCCTACATCTGCACCATCGACAGTCCCGCTCGGTTTGTGCACTCACGAGCGGTGGGACCTGCTTTGGGGCTAACACCGGTTGTCAATCAATCGGGAGAAAGCAAGAGGATCGGCCGGGTCTCATCCGCCGGCGATGCGATCATGCGCGGGCTACTTTACGAGGCGGCACAGGTCTTGCTGACACGGGTGAAGAAATGGTCCTGGCTGAAGGCTTGGGCGATGAATGTTGCCAAACGCCGCGGTCTTCGAAAGGCCATTGTCGCTCTTGCACGGAGACTTGCGGTGATCATGCATCGGATGTGGAGCGATGGCACGGAGTTCCGGTGGACCCGCGACAACGACGTGGCGAAAGCCGCATGATCGGAAACAACGGGAGACAATAAAGTTCTGCCAGCCGGTGGAGAGATGTCCTTCGCGGACGGTGGACAAGGTGAGTTCGGCCGCAGCCTTGCTTCAACTGCAGCACATCGCAGGAAGTGCGCTTAACAGATTGAACCGCCTTGTTCTTCTAATCCTATGGTGGGAGGGCCGATGGGCCGATCCCGGAGAGAAGCGTGGACCGCGAAAGACTGAACGCCACGGCAGGAAAAATAGCTCGAAGTGCTTGACCTCAACACGCCGAATAGAGAAGGATGCGGAAATAGCGCCAATTTTTCACCGATCCAGGTTATACTGCTGGAAGACGGACCGTGATGAGCTTTTTCAGCGGCCTTGTCGGCCGGTTTTGTCATAATCCGCCTGGTTCGGCGGATTCCGGGCGCGATTATGCCGTCGCCAGCAGCTTCGGCAGCCTCAGCAGATTATAAGCGGTGGCTGTCAGGGTGAACATCCAGCCGACGCGATCTTTTCCACGATGGCGGGTCTTACGCATTCCGCCGCTGGTCTTGGCCCAGCCGAACACTTCTTCGATACGCTTGCGGATACGCTGACTGACATCGTAGCCGGGATGATGGGTGGTCCTACCATCAATTGCCGAGCGTTGGTTCGTCGTGTTCTGGGCGACGTGTGGCGTCACCTTTGCGTCCCGCAAGGCAGCAACGAAATCGGCCGTATCGTAGGCTTTGTCTGCGGCCAATGTGATGCGGTGACGACCATCCATGCGGCCCACCATATCCAGAGCTGCCTCGCGCTCTGCGGTTCCACTCGCATGGGTCAGCGTGGCGTCGACAACCAGGCCGTTGCGGTTTTCCATTGTGACGTGACCCATGTGGCAAAGCTTGGCCGCCTGGCCACGGGCCTTCTTGTAAAACCTGGCATCAGGATCGGTGGTCGAGGCGTGGGTTGCGTTGCTGCGCTTCTCGCCGGGGAAATCACGCTCAGAGTTGCGGTGCGGCCTTTGGCGGCTGCTTCTCTCCGGCGCCAGAGCCGCTGTCGTCAGTGTCGCTACCATCTGCGCCGTCCTTGCGTTTGAAGCTCTTCATGCTGGCCCACGCTTCGATCAAAGTGCCGTCCACCGAGAAGTGGTCGTCTGACAGCAATGCCTTAACCCGCGGCTGGCTCAGCAACGCCGCCAGAAACTTGGCGGCGATGTCGCCAGCCAAGAGCCGCTCACGGGTCTTGGTGAATACGGTGACGTCCCAGATCGGCGCGTCCATCGATAAGCCGACGAACCAGCGGAACAGCAGATTGTAGTCCATCTGCTCCATAAGCTGACGCTCCGAGCGGATCGTGTAGAAGGCCTGCAACAACAGAGCGCGCAGCAGCTTCTCCGACGGGATCGACGGCCGGCCGATCGCTGAATACATCCCCTCGAAATCCGGGGACAGAACTTCCAGCGCCTCGTCTACGATGGCACGGATCGGCCGCAGCGGATGGTTTGCCGGAACGCGGGCTTCGCAGCTTACATAAGAAAACAGACCCGCCGTCTGGTCATCACTGCCGCGCATGTTCTGCTCCCGCCAATCAATCACCCAGGCATGGAATCACGGCAGTCCGCTTACAGCAAGGGCCTTTTTCCGCATCCTTCTCTATTCGGCGTGTTGAGGTCAAGCACTTCGAGCTATTTTTCCTGCCGTGGCGTTCAGTCTTTCGCGGTCCACGCTTCTCTCCGGGATCGGCCCATCGGCCCTCCCACCATAGGATTAGAAGAACAAGGCGGTTCAATCTGTTAAGCGCACTTCCTGCGATGTGCTGCAGTTGAAGCAAGGCTGCGGCCGAACTCACCTTGTCCACCGTCCGCGAAGGACATCTTTCCACCGGCTGGCAGAACTTTATTGTCTCCCGTTGTTTCCGATCATGCGGCTTTCGCCACGTCGTTGTCGCGGGTCCACCGGAACTCCGTGCCATCGCTCCACATCCGATGCATGATCACCGCAAGTCTCCGTGCAAGAGCGACAATGGCCTTTCGAAGACCGCGGCGTTTGGCAACATTCATCGCCCAAGCCTTCAGCCAGGACCATTTCTTCACCCGTGTCAGCAAGACCTGTGCCGCCTCGTAAAGTAGCCCGCGCATGATCGCATCGCCGGCGGATGAGACCCGGCCGATCCTCTTGCTTTCTCCCGATTGATTGACAACCGGTGTTAGCCCCAAAGCAGGTCCCACCGCTCGTGAGTGCACAAACCGAGCGGGACTGTCGATGGTGCAGATGTAGGCGAGTGAGATCACTGGACCTATTCCGGGTATCGTCATTAACCGCTTGCAGGTGACATCATCCCGGGCGATGTCGAGAACCTTCCGGTGCAGCCGCGAGAACTCCTCCCGGAGTTTTTGGCGGGCGTCAAGCAAGGGAGCGATGATCTCCTTGAGATCGGGAATAGCCTCCAGAGTTCGGTAATGCGGTTTTCGAATTTACCCACCCTGGCAATGCCCACCTTAAGGCCGAAGTTACGCAGCAGCCCGCGAATATCGTTCTCAAATGCGAGCGCCTTCTCCTGGAGCAGCTTACGTGCGGTCAGAAGAGCGCGGCGTTTCTGACTGGTCACCGTCTTGACGTGCACGGGACGAAAGAGGTTCACCCGCATCATCTGGGCAATACCGCGAGCATCGTTGCGGTCCGTCTTGTTGACCTGCGCTTTGAGAAAGGCTTTCGCATGACGGGTTTCGATGCAGACTGTCGGCAGCTCCGCCTCAACCAGGCCACTATATAGCCACTGCGACATCGGGCCGGCTTCCAGCCCGATGCGGACAAATTCCCGGCCCAGGTTCTTTAACGCCAGGACCAGATCGTCCGGGTGCGTGACGACTTTCATCTCCCGGCAAATCCGACCGGTCTCATCAACGACACATACGGATGTCTCTTGCAACGAGACGTCAAGGCCTGCAAAATATTTCATGCTGCGCTTCCTTTCATTGATGCTTGTGGCTGTTCTCACATGACCACGTTTATCATCAACTCGAAGCGCAGCGCCTCTTCATCAAACCTGTGATGTCGAGGCAGGGACTCAAGCCGAATATCCTATCTGTTAAACTGCTGTTGCCGTTTGCAAGCAAGCAAGGAGGTTGCGCCATTGATCGTATGACAGTTGAAGCGCTGACGCCGGCAGTTGTCCGCAAATTCCTGGACCATCTAGAACACGATCGCCGATGCAGCGAAGCAACCCGTAACCAACGGCTCGCGACCATTCATTCATTGGCGCGCTACATCGGCATGCGTTCGCCGGTCCACTTGGCTTGGTGTTCCGACGTAAGGGCAATACCGTTCAAGAAGACGGCAAAAGCCTCGATCGGCTACCTCGAAAAGGCCGAGATGGATGCGCTTCTCGGGCAACCCGACAGACGTACGAACCTTGGAGTGCGCGACCACACCCCGTTTTTATTCCTGTACAACAGCGGTGCACGCGCCGATGAGGCTGCCAGGTTGACGATCGGTAGTCTTCAGCTGGGCACGTCTCCTTTGACACGGTTCGGAATACACCGCATCATCACGCAATATGCCGCCGCGGCGAGCAAAATGGTGCCGTCCCTGGCCACAAAGCGCGTCAGCCCCCATACGATTAGGCACACGACAGCAGTCCACCTCCTGCGCGCGGGCGTCGACATCAACACAATCCGCGCCTGGTTGGGCCACGTCTCGTTGGATACCACCAACATTTACGCCGAGGTGGACCTGGAGATGAAGGCAAAAGCATTGGCCAAAGTTGATATCAGCGGCCTGAAGGAGCCCCCAAAGTAACAAACCCTGCCGTCACTAGGCAATACCTTAATAACTGAGGTGCGCACCTCACTGCAAGCGAATTTTGAGGTCCGCACTTCAATTCTTGCATTTTTCTCCGTTCTGAGGGAAATGTATGTGATCAAATCGTTTTAGGAGCCGGGATGCGGCCGACAGCAAAAGACCTCGCAGAGGCCGCGGGCGTCAGCCTCGCGACAGTAGATCGCGTGTTAAACGACCGCCCCAATGTCAGCAGAAAAGCCGTACGGCAGGTCAACGAAGCAATCGATCGGATCGGTTTTGTGCGAAACCCCGCAGCCGTCAGCCTCGCACGCAACAAGAGTTATAGATTCCGTTTCGTCCTGCCAAACTCAGGCGATCTGTACCTACGAGAGCTCATACAGCGCGTGGAGGAACTGAAATTAGCCCTCAAGGGCGATCTCACCGGCATCGATTACGTCCAGATTGCGACTGACGACGCACATGGCGTGGCAAAGTATCTTAGCAGAGCCGAGGAAGTCGATATTGACGGCTTGGCACTGATGGCGCCGGAGTCGCCCCAGGTCCGCGATGCGGTCGCCCGTCTCCTCAAGCGTAACATCAAGGTCATTCAGTTCCTATCCGGGGCAAGAGAAACTCGCCACAGCCGATTTTGTCGGTGTGGACAACTTTGCAGCAGGAGCCACGGCCGGAAAATTGATTGGCAGGCTTTCCTTTCACAGGCAGGGCAAGGTGATGGTTGTTGCTGAGAGGATGCAATCTCTGGACAGCATCCAGCGGCGCCACGGCTTCGACAGCGTCATAAATCAGCATTTCCCCCACCTCAGAGCCCTCCCTTCCATCGAAACCCACGCCGATGAGCGTCGCGCAAACCAGATCATCGCGCGCGTTCTTGAGAACAACAAAGACATTATCGCAGTCTACGTCCTGAGTGCGGAGGCCCGGGTGCCGCTTTCGGCGATCGCCGCACATTCAGATCTTTCTAACCTCACGGTAGTGGTCCACGAACGCACGATCTTTACTGAAGAGGCACTGCGCGACGACCGCATTGACGCTGTGATCGCGCAGGATCCGGGCCACGCCGTTCGCAGCGCAGTACGCATCATGCGAGCACGCGCCGATGCCAAGGAGCCGTTGGCGGCGCAAGAGAAGATCAGAATCGAAATTCTTTTAAAAGAAAACCTTTAAATTCTGCCTACTCGGTTCGCGATTTCCGTTAATTGAGGTGCGCACGTCAATTGCGCAGATTCAAAACTCTTCGAATTTCAAACGCGCACTGTCTTATACGCATCCTCACTGATCAAAACCCATTCGTCCATTCTCTTCGACCGATGGACATTATCCGCCATGGCTGGCTTTCGAGCTTTCGCCAAGCATCACAGCAGTGATCGACAATTTCGTCGTATGATTTGAAGACTCGGTTCGAGAGCCAGTTTTCGCGCATGAAGTGCCAGAGGTTTTCCACTGGGTTTAGCTCCGGCGATTTCGGCGGGAGTGATAGGATGGTAATGTTTTCAGGCACGACGAGATGATTGGACATGTGCCAGCCTGCCTGATCCATGATGAGGATGGCGTGCGCATCCTCGTCAACATGGCGGGCGATTTCCGCCAGGTGCTGCGTCATCGCGTGGGTGTCGCACCACGGCATGACGAGAGCTGCCGCCTTGCCAAGCTTCGGGCAGATGGCACCGAAGATATAGGCCGATCTTGTGCTTTGATCGTGCGGCGCGGAAGGCCGCGTTCCCCGCCTAGCCCGGCGGCGCGTGATCTTGTTCTTCTGCCCGATACGGGCCTCGTCTTCGAACCAAATCTCTACCCGTTTTCCTTGCGCTGCTCCGGCGGCGATTTCTGCCACTGCGGCGGGGAAACTTTTTTAAAATCCTCGATGGCTTGAGGGTCTTGCGCGTGATGTTTGGGCCTTGCAGCAAGCTTGTGATAACCCATGGCTCGGACCTCGCGGCTCAGTGTTTGCTCGCTCACAGAAACGCGGAACTCTTCCCAAAGCCATTGAGCCAAATCGCACAGACGCCAGCGAACAACGCCGTCAAGATAGGGTGTCGGCCCACGCTCGATGGCCTGCACCAAGGCCGCACGCTGCTGATCGTTCAACCTCGACTGCTGACCGGGAGCCTTGCCGTCGATCAGCCCCTGGGGACCCCGTTCGTTGAAACGCATGACCCAGTCCCGGATGATCTGGAGCGTGACATTGCCGAGCCGGGCTGCATCTGACCGCGAGCAGCCGTCGTAGATCAATGCGAGCGCCGACAAGCGTCGTACCTGGGCTGCGTCCTTCGACTGCCGCGACAGAAGACGGCTCGCATCGACGAGCGGACCGCAAAGATCAAGGCATTGTCGGCTGAAGCTGACACGGCGCGGCGCTTGCAGACCATTCCTGGCGTTGGCCCTTTGACAGCCTTGGCGATCGAAGCCTTTGCCCCGCAAATGGAGAACTTCCGGCGTGGCCGTGACTTCGCCGCATGGCTCGGCCTTGTGCCACGTCAGTTCTCGTCGGGCGGCAAACAACGACTGGGACGCATTTCCAAGTCTGGGCAGTCTGATATCCGCAGGCTGCTGATTATTGGGGCAATGACACCCCTGAACTGGCTGGGCCGGAAATCCATACCGGAAGGATCGTGGTTGGCGCGCATGCTCGCGCGAAAGCCCCGAATGTTGGTCGCGATCGCACTGGCCAACAAGATGGCGCGCACGGTCTGGGCATTGCTGACAAAACATGAGGATTATCGAGTTCCGGCACAGGCGCCAGCAACATGATGAAGGTGTTGCAGGTAACCTAATGTCGGAAAAAGGGGTGTGAGAAGGCGACGACCCGAATGGGCAAATGATCGAAAAGATCTGGATCGGGAAAACCAGCCTTGAATCATGAGCAGAAGAGCTCGGGATTCAGATTTGGACCCGACCCGCAGACCACCATACCGGCCAGCGGCTTCTGTAAACGCCGTATCTACAGGCCTCACAGAAGACCGCACTCGATCACATGACCTTCGGTTCAAAGACTTCTTGCATCACGGGCGGCAACCACAGAAGATTCACCGCGTTTTGGGAAGGCCAAAGAGTCGAGGTCAGCGAGTTGGCGTATTACAGATGAATTGATTTTTGTGATGAACGCTCAATCGTTGGGATTGCCTAATGCGATGAAAGGCGCAAAATCGACGGAATAGAACCTCTTTGCAGTGGATATGCACCGTGCGCAAGTCCGAGCTGGAAGCATCAGCGATTACATATCTGACGGACTCCATCCGCAGCAGAATTCCTGCCTATGCAGGTGGTAGATTAAATGGTCCACCGCCCTCTGGCTCAAGGACAGAAAATTTACAATCAGACGCCGGTTCGCTCGGCCGCCAAGTGGACGCGATCCTGAGCCGCTCCATTCCTGCCCTGCCGCAGTTCAACAGACAGCGCTTGGGCACCTTGCGGCTCATCAGCGACGCCGGAATAATCGGTACTTCCGATTTGGCGACGATAAACAATGCGGCGAAAGTAGATGAAGTCATCCGCACCATCGACTCAATGAAACCGCGCTTTGCCAATCCAGTCCAGGCAGCTACGATCGGTCATCTGTCGGAGTACCTGCAGCGACACGGACAGATTCCACACTGGGTCAGCCCCGTCGAATTCCCTGAGACAGCTGTTGTTGGGCATCGCGCTGATCTCAGATTACCGGAAAAGCACACCTCCGTTTACACTAGTGGTAATATCAAACACAGAGATCGGTATAACGCCGACCTGCGTGAAATTAAAAAGCTCCTCGACACGATAATCCCAGATGGTGCAAGCTACAATGAGGTGCGTCAGCGGGTGATTGATGAGATCGTAACGCATTCCAATTCTATTCAGAACTGGCTCAAGAGGCAAAGGACCATCGCCGAGACGCGCGGTGCTGAAACCCGGGATTTCATTCCAAATCAATTTCATTATCGCATGAAGGAAGTGACGGACGCCGTAGAGAAAATAATTCGTCCAGAACGGCAAAAGCTGCTGCAGCTAGCTGATAATAAGAATGTGCGCAAACTTGCGCCCGACGAAGTTAAAGATGTTGCTCGTTTAATAGCGCAATACCGTTTCGGCTCGGATTCTTCCTATGCTGCAAATGGGGCCACAGAAGCAGCCCACCGCCCAATATCCTATCAACCTCACCCGTATCTAGCATACGACATGTTTGCGGCCGTCCTCTATGACAACCCGCATCGAGCAAGGACAAATCCCGTTGCAGCAGAAATGGCAGGTTACGTCGCAAAATCCCTTGATGCAGTTATTCCTCCTAGCCGCGGTAACTTCTACAGCCGTATTTGTTTTCTTAAAACCGTCTCCGACAACAGAGACTTCTGGTTGGCTCCGGGGATGGTGGATATAAATGATCGCCCGGAACTCGCGGCGTTTGTCGGCAGCGGCCAGCTACACACGCTTAAGACAAAAAGTCCTGACCAATTCAACGATCTTGTGCGCGATCTGCACGATTTTCATGAAGCATGGACGTGCCGGCTTCTCACAGTGCCCCAGCGGCACTTGGTGCTCGCGGGAGCGAGTAAAGCAGATAAATCTACCGGATTGAAAAAACCTCAAATATCGCCTGTTCGGCGAGGAATCGAGAGGGCGGGATGTGCGGCTGGCCAGACCAAACTCACATTCAAACCAACGGGGACGAAATCGCTGGCTAACGATGAAAGACTTACGGATGCGCGTAGGTCATCGATCTCCGATCCTAGTCCTTTCTTTAGGCATGAAATTGGGCAGCGGAACCGCGCCACCGGATCGGACGTGTCAAAGATAAGGGAGACGCCACGCGATGCGCTTTCAAAACGAAAGCGTGACGACTCTATCGAACGTTAACATCGAGATTTTTTCAAATATTTCTGTAGATAAGATTCCGCTCTCTAACACGCTATTTATCGTAAGCGCCGTCTCCGCCCCATTGGATTGGGTGTATTTTGAGGCTTGCTGCATATGCGAGAAGGTTTCCAGTTGTATCTGGAGATTTTCATGGCAGATGATGGATTTGTTGGTCGCTACGAAGTTGTCGAGCCGCGCCGCGGAAACCGGCGTTGGCCGGATGATGTGAAGGCGCGGATCGTGGCGGAAAGCTTTGAGCCTGGTGTTCGCGTTGTGGATGTCGCGCGCCGTCACGGCGTTATAGCAAACCAGCTTTCCGATTGGCGACGTCAAGGTATCCCTACGGCGTGGACCGCCTTGCGAGTTTTTTGCGATATCGTGATTTTGCGCTCTTGAGAGTGGAATTAAGAGCGCAATGAGGAACTATGGCACAGGCCATTTTGCTGACGGGTCAAGAACGGCGCCGTCGTTGGTCACCGGATGATCGACAGGAAATTCTGGAGGCAGCATTCGCTCCCGGTGCAAATGTGTCGGAGGTAGCGCGTCGTTTTGATGTTTCGACGGGGCTGCTCTACACGTGGCGCCGCCAGGCGCTGTCGGCTGAGGTGACGGATGGTCCTGCCTTCGTGCCCGCGACGGTCGTGGGTGCCGCGGGCGGTGGCGATGTCGTTGCGGCGACGATCGCTGTGGACTTTGCGAACGGTACCAAGGTGAGGATTGCGTCCGGGGCACCTTGTGATCTTGCCGCAGCAGTAATGCGAGCGCTCAAATGATCCCGATCAGTTCGAGCGTGCGTGTTTGGATTGCGAGCGGCCATTGCGATATGCGCAAAGGGATGCAGGGTCTTGCTCTGATCGTGCAGGAAGGTCTGGGCCGTGATCCGTTCAAGGGGGACGTTTTTGTCTTCCGGGGGAAAAGTGGCCGGCTGATCAAGGCTCTTTGGCATGACGGAATTGGCCTTTCGCTATACGCAAAGCGGCTCGAGCGCGGCCGCTTTATCTGGCCGGCGACGGAGGATGGAGCGATTGCGCTGACGGCTGGCCAGATGTCCTATCTGCTTGAGGGAATTGACTGGCGAAACCCGCAGCAGACATGGCGCCCGACGAGCGCGGGATAGCGTTTTTTTGGCGGGATTGCGTGCGGCAGCACCAAGAAAAGCTATACAAATCAGTGGTTTTGTGATTCACTTCGAGCATGGAAACCGGCTCGGGAAATCACCGTGATCATGCTGCAGCCCTGGAAGCAGAGCTAGCGATTGCGCGGTCGGAACGGGCTACTGCTTTGGCCGAATTGGCTGTTGCCAAGGCCAAGGAGGCCGACGATCAGGCCATCATTCTTCGCCAGAAAGTCTATATCGAAAAGCTGCAACGGGAACTGCGCGGTCAGAAGTCGGAACGGACAGCGCGGCTGATCGCGCAGATGGAGCTGATGCTTGAGGACGCCGAAGCGGCGGCGACCGAAGATGAGCTTGCCGCCGAAATGGCCGTTGCCGCAGCTGCTGCGATTGCGGTCACCGGCTTTACGCGCAAGCGGCCCGTCAAGAAGCCTTTCCCGGAATATCTTCCGCGTGAGCGTGTCGTGGTGCCTGGTCCGGTTGCCTGCAGCTGCTGTGGCGGTGAACGGCTTCGCAAGCTCGGCGAAGACATCACCGAAACGATGGAGAGCGTACCGCGTAGCTGGAAGGTCATTCAGACGGTGCGGGAAAAGTTCACCTGCCGTGACTGCGAGAAGATCAGCCAGGCACCTGCACCCTTCCATGTCATACCGAGAGGATGGGCGGGTCCGAGCCTTTTGGCGATGATGCTCTGCGACAAGTTCGGCCAGCACATTCCCCTCAATCGCCAGGTCGAACGTTTTGCCCTGGAAGGTGTGCCAGTCAGTCTGTCGACAGCAGCAGACGCGATTGGCGCGTGCTGCCAGGTCCTTGACCCGCTTGTGAGGCGGATTGAAAGCCATACGTTCGCGTCTGAACGGATCCACGGTGATGACACGACCGTGCCGGTTCTCGCTCTCGGCAAGACCGTCACCGGTCGGATATGGAGCTACGTCAAGGACGATGCTCCGTTTGGCGGAACGGCGCCTCCGTCGGCGATGTTCTATTATTCCCGGGACCGGGCCGGCGAACATCCACAGGCGCATCTGGCCAATTATAGCGGCATCCTTCAGGCGGATGCCTATACGGGCTATGGCCAGCTCTATCTTCCTGATCGAAGTCCGGGCCCGATTCATGAGGCGGCGTGTTGGGCGCATGCGAGGCGACCATTCTTTGCGCAAGCCGATTTGGAGGCCAACGCGCGCCGAAAAGCGCAGGGTAAAAATGCCGCCGTCATCTCGCCGGTCGCCTTGAACATGGTGCAGCGGATCGACGCACTGTTCGAAATCGAGCGCCATATCAATGGCCGTACGGCCGATGAGAGAAAAGCAATCCGCCAGCAGTTGTCAAAACCGCTGATCGACGACATGGAGATATGGATACGCGAACACCGCGCCAGGTTGTCGCGCGACAATGACTTGGCAAAGGCGTTTGACTACATGCTGAACCGCTGGGAATCCTTCATTCGTTTCCTCGACGACGGGCGCATTTGCCTGTCGAACAATTGTGCGGAGCGATCTCTGCGCGGTGTGGCGCTCGGTCGGAAAGCCTGGCTATTTGCCGGTTCCGATCGAGGGGGCCAGCGGGCGGCGGCCATGTACAGCCTGATCGTCACCGCGAAAATGAATCGCATTGACCCACAGGCCTGGCTTGCCGATGTCCTTGCCCGCATCGCCGACCATCCAGTCAGCCGTCTTGATGAGCTTCTCCCCTGGAATTGGCGGGAAACCACAACATCGCCACTGAGGCAGGCGGCCTGATGGCAGGTCCTCTCGTTCGCTTAACAGGCTGCGGAAAAAGGCGCTTGCTGCGAGCCTACTGCCATGATTCCATTGCTGAGTGATTGGTCGGCGGGAGCATGACATGCGCGGCAGTGATAACCAGACGGCGGGACTGTTTTCTTATGTGAGCTGCGAAGCCCGCGTTCCGACAAACCATCCGCTGCGGCCGATCCGTGCCATTGTAGATGAAGCGCTGGAAGTTCTGTCGCCAGATTTTGAGGCGATGTATTCAGCGATCGGCCGCCCTTCGATCCCGCCGGAGAAGCTGCTGCGTGCACTGTTGTTGCAGGCCTTCTACACGATCCGCTCGGAGCGTCAGCTCATGGAGCAGATGGATTACAATCTGCTGTTTCGATGGTTCGTCGGCTTGTCGATGGACGCGCCGATCTGGGACGTCACGGTGTTTACCAAGAACCGTGAGCGGCTTCTGGCGGGCGACATCGCCGCCAAGTTTCTGGCCGCATTGCTGGGCCAGCCGCGGGTGAAGGCGCTGCTGTCGGACGAGCACTTCTCGGTAGACGGCACCTTGATCGAAGCCTGGGCGAGCATGAAGAGCTTCAAGCCTAAGGACGACATAGATGGTGGCGACACCGACGACAGCGGCTCTGGCGCTGAAGGCAAACAGCCGCCAAAGGCTGTGGGACGCAACTCCGAGCGCGATTTCCACGGCGAGAAGCGAAGTAACGCTACCCACGCGTCGACCACCGACCCGGATGCCAGGCTTTACAAGAAGGCCCGTGGCCAGGCGGCCAAGCTTTGCCACATGGGTCACGTCATCATGGAAAACCGCAACGGCCTGGTTGTCGATGCCACGCTGACCCATGCGAGTGGAACAGCAGAACGCGAGGCAGCTCTGGATATGGTGGGCCGCATGGATGGTCGTCATCGCATCACATTGGCCGCAGACAAAGCTTACGACACGGCCGACTTCGTGGCCGCCTTGCGGGACGCAAAGGTGACCCCACACGTCGCCCAGAACACAACAAACCGACGGTCGGCCATCGACGGTCGCACCACCCATCACCTCGGTTACGCCGTCAGTCAGCGCATTCGCAAGCGCATCGAGGAAGTGTTCGGTTGGGCCAAGACCAGCGGCGGAATGCGCAAGACCCGCCATCGCGGAAAGGATCGCGTCGGCTGGATGTTCACCCTGACAGCCACCGCTTATAATCTGGTGAGGCTTCCAAAGCTGCTGACGACGGCATAATCGCGCCCGTAATCCGCCGAAAGACGGCGGATTACGACAAAATGGGCCGACAAGGCCGCTGAAAAAGCCTCATCACAGCCCGCCTTCGAGCCGTCTAGCCAGGATCGGCGGAAAAATCGGCGCTATTTCCGCGACCTGTTAAAGATCACGCTCGATGACGTTGATCCCTTGGTGATGCGGCGCGTTGTCGTCCCATTCCGCATTCGGCTTGACCGGCTTCATGAGGTTCTTCAAGAGGCTTTCGGCTGGACCAACAGCCATCTGTATGAGTTCAGGATCCGTGACATCGGGTTCGGCGTGCCTGATGGCGGCTTTGATGGTCCCATCGATGCACGCAAAGAAACGCTTCTTGCTGCCATCGAAGATATCGGCGCGAAATCATTCAAGTATCTCTATGACTTCGGCGACGGCTGGACGCACACCGTGAAAATCGAAAAGGTTTTACCGGCGACCGCCGGCTTCGACGATCCCTTCCTGCTTGACGTTGTCGGACGATGTCCACCGGAGGATGTCGGCGGTCCGTGGGGTTATGAAGAGTTCCGCGAGGCCATTGCGGACACCAACCATGAGCGTCACCACGAACTAGTGGAATGGTGGGGCGATGCGCACTACGATCCTGGCGATGTCGACGCCGCCAATCTCCGCAAAAACGTCGAGGCCTTAGCTGCAAAATGGAAGCGCCGATCGCGAAAGAAAAGCTGAACCTGCGGTCCTCGGCGAATGCATACACGTCAAGTGCGCGACGGCATTCTGGTGCTGCCGTTTGCGGCGACAACGACGTCGTTGGAGCACGATGGTATCGAGCCGGCATTCGTGCCTCTGGCAATCGCTGCGGATGCGCCTGAGCCTGTCAATCGGTTGCCGCTGCCGAAGCTGGCCTCCGACGGGCCGAAGGTGCAGGTTTTGACGTTGGAGATTGGCTCAGACGTTGTGATGCGGGTTCCGAACGACGTGCCCGTTGAACGGGTCGCCGCTCTGGTTCGCGCTGTGCGAGGAGCGCCATGATTGTCGCGGGCCAACGACTGCCGATCCTGATCGCAACGCGTCCGGTGGACTTCCGCTGTGGGCATCAGGCGCTGGCTCTGATGGTGCAGACCGAGTTGAAGCTCGATCCACATTCCGGGATTACGGTCATCTTCCGGTCGAAGCGCGGAGATTGTCTGAAGATCCTGGTGTGGGATGGCAGCGGAATGGTGTTAATATATAACGATTTGAATTCATATTGCATCACTCTTCTGGCTTCAGTTGAAGGTTTTGACCTGGCTTCCGCACTGGTTAAGCGCGGCGACGCGATCAACGAGTTGGTTCCATCGACTGCATTGCTTTTGCGGTAAATCTGTCTTTGGAAGCTCGTATAGGTAATAGTGTCCGTTGTAGGCATGGCTGGTGACGAGGCCATGTTCAGCCCATCTGGCGAGGGTATGCTCATGGATATTGAGGTGTGCAGCCGCCTCTTTTTTTGTCAACATCCCACGATCCCGGAGGCGGTCATAGCGTGATCTCAGCTTGTACTCGCGAACGAGATAGGTGACGCGTTTGGTTGTGAAGCGGGCGTTGCGCTGGTCGCGGCGCGTCACCGAGCCGGGACGGTATCCCTGATTGTTGAGAATCTCTGCGATCTCGGAAAAGATATGATCATCGAGGAGTTTATCGATCAACACGATGATGTCGGGGTTCGTCTTGACCTGCTGGCTGGGAGATCTTGGGCTGATGGTGACGAGCGTCTGGGTTTTGCCGCCCTTGAAGCGAATATGAGCCTTGGTGGTGCCTCTCTTGGGTAGTTTGAGGAGGGTGACGTCCTCAATGATGTGGGCAAGCAGCCGCTTTCGTTCGCGGTTGGGGGTCTCAGGGTTGGTCCAGAGCTGTTTGAAGTCCGCCGTCATTGCGATCAACCGCTCGCGTACGGCCTTATCGAGGATGAATTGATCGTGCTCCCGGCTGCGCTCGCGCTCTTCGCGGGCGTTAGCCAAGATGCGGAGCTTTCCGTTCCATTCGCCTTCGAGCGTGTCGGCGACGAGACGGTTATTGGGGTCGACGAGCATGAAACGGCGCTGGGCGAGATCGGCTTCCGTTTGGGCCCGCTCGATCGCGCGACAGCGCAGCCGGTCCGCCTCTTCATGTCGCGCTTCGATCTCCTTGCGGACTTCGATTGCCAGTTCGACGGCCGCCGGCGTCATCTGCTCGGCGATCAGCATGCCGATGGCTTCGTCGACGGGAGGTGCAGCGATTGCCTGGCATAGGGGTTCACCGCGATTGGTACGGGCGCGATCACAAACGTACCAGGCTTCCTGCCGGCCACGCCGCGCAGCATAGCGCATGTGAAAATGCCTGCCGCATTGCCCACACACGGCCCGCCCCTGCAGCAGCGCCGGGCCTTCGCGCGGAGGTGATGCGACCGCCGCGTTCCATTTATGGCAGATGTTCGACTTCAGAATCCTCAGGTTCTCCTGATGCTGCTCCCAACTGATGTAGCCGGGATGAGCATCTGGAATACATGCCGTCCAGTCGTCACTACCTTGTTTGCGCACGAGCTTTTTGCCATCGATCGTTCGCCGATAGCGACGGCGGCCATAGGCATAAGCTCCGGCGTAACGTGGATTGTGCAGCACGCGCATCGCCGTCGAAGGCGTCAGTGGCCGGAAAACCGTCTGGCTGTCGTGGAAGCGGGAGGGAAAGAGAATGCCTTCCTGACGAAAGGCCTTGACGGTCTGGGAAGCGGATCCGACGCGAGAGAACGTCTCGAAGAAATGGGCGATCGTCTCTCTGACCTGGATGTCTGGATCAAGGGTCACATTGCCGGAATGATCGTAGACCATGCCGGTTGGCAGTGGGCAACGAAACTCGCCACGCCGGGCCTTATTGAGGATGCCGCCGCGCAGCCGTGCCTTGATCACATGGAGTTCGGCCTCACTCATTGTTCCCTTCAGGCCGAGCAGGAGCCGGTCGTTGAAACTTGCCGGGTCATAGACACCGTCCTCGTCGAGGATCAGGGTGTCAGCAAGGGCGCAGATCTCGAGCAGACGCTGCCAGTCGGCATTGTTGCGCGCCAGACGGGAGACCTCCAGGCCCATGACGATCCCGGCATGCCCCATACCGACATCGCTGACCAGCCGCTGAAATCCTTCGCGCCAGACCGCCGATGCGCCGGATTCACCCTGATCGTTATCGATGACGATAATCTGCTCCTCGCGCCAACCAAGGGCGATAGCGCGCCCGCGAAGCGCATATTGCCGCATGGCGCTCTCGGTATTGTCGATGACTTGCCGCATCGAAGATTGGCGGACGTAGAGGTATGCGCTGCGTTCACGGTGATGGGGCTGGACTTTGAGGTGTACATTCATGGTGCTCTCCGTTGATGGATGCTCATGGCGATGGTCGCCAGGACATGAACGACGGCGCTGAGTTCGCCGTGCGCCGGTCGGGTGGCCGATGATGGGTAAAACTGCCTCTGGTCTGGGCTTGCCGCTGCAGTCAGTGTGCGGGCCCATCCCCACATGCCGCGGCGCAGAAAAAGCATGAGCCCGCTACGAGCCTTGAGCGGCAGAGCTTCACCGAGAGCTGCGCCGCGCAGTACCTCGTACTGGTCCGCGATGTCGGGCAATGAACATGCCGGTCCCACGGTAACGTCTAGCGGATCGTTTTTTTTAACACCCGCTCGATCGTCCGGGGATGTAGTGCGATATCGAATTCGGTGCGAACCAGCTTGGCGAGATCGCGGGCATGAACGGGTTCGCCCGGGACCAGTCTCGCCTGCAGAAATGCCAGGACTTCGTCGTCGACCTTGTGGGGTCCACGGGGTCCCGGCTTTGCCGGCACCAGTCCGGCGATCCCCGTCGCGTCGAAGTTTGACTTGGCCTGATAGTAAGTCGGTCTGGAAACCCCATACTCGTCGGAAGCGTCTGTTACCGAGACGTTGTCGACGGAGACGCGTCGCAGCATCTCGTATTTGACCTGGACCGCGTCGTGCGGATCGAAAAACTCGCTGCCGCGAAACTTTGGATCGCGCACCTTCTCGGAATTTGGATTGAAGGTGCCCTCGTCGATGAGGGCATCCATCTTTGATCGCTTGCCGCCGTACTTCGCGAGCATTGCAGGCTCCGGATATGAGGTCGAGTATGAATGTAATTATAATTATACCGCATATCTCGGTTATATCAAGGATAGGATCACACTTGTGGCGCGGATTTAGGCCGATAAAACAGCTATAATTGCTCATTCTAGATCCCCAAGCGGCATAATCCCCTTTACATGTGCGGCATAATTATCCTTACACTCCGCGCGCGGCCGCGTTGCCAGCCTGCAGCAAAGGTGTTCCACCATGCTCGCTAGATCCATCAAGTTCGAAACGAGCAAGAGCGCACGCCCGTTGCTCACGACAACTTCTGGATCGATGCTCACAAGATCAGTCCATTGAGGGGGAAGCGGCCATATGGCGCCATCGTCGGTCTGCAGCAGCAGCCGGTCGCCTTGCAAGTTACTTCGCTTGCCAACGCAGCGCAGCTGCCGCCCGAAAAGAGGATGAAACTGATGCGTAACCAGCACTAGCTGCTGATCTGCGCTGGTCGTGGCTGCATTCTGGGATAAGGTACAAAATTCTGGAACAAGGCAGCTTTGCTTGGCCCAAGGTTCAGGATGGAACGATGCGTCTTTCCAGGGGTCAGTATGAGGCCATGTTCGAAGGTCTGGACTGGCGACGGGTGATGGCGCAACGGGTGAGTGCGCCGTCTGCAGCGGGGTAAATTCTCGCGGCTCTCGCATTGTTTTATTTGGATTTTTGATGCCATTTTGCTATAAAGCGGCATGTCGCAATCCTTTGATCTCAGCTTGTCTCCGGACCTTCCACCAGAGGTCGCCAAAGCCTTCGCGCAGATGCAGTTCGAGCTGTCGGTCGAGCGTGCAGCACGTCAGCACGAGCAGGCAGTTGTGGCCGAAAAGGATGTGTTCATCGCCGAGTTGAAGGAGCTGATCGAGACACTCGAGGGTCAGGTTCATGAATATCGGCGCGCGAAGTTCGGGCCGAAATCGGAAAAGCTTGATCCGGGGCAGATGGAACTGGCACTGGAAGACCTTGAAACGGCGATTGCCGAAACACAGGCGCGGATCGCCGCCGTCGAGAAGAAGATCGAAGCCAGCGCAATCAATCCTGGAGAGGTTGGCGATCCGGACAAGGCCGTTTCTCTCAAGGAGCGTAAGGCCCGTGCACTGCCTGAACACCTGCCTCGGGTCGAGCGCGTGATCGAGCCCGAGAGCATCGTTTGCCCCTGCGGTTGCGGCAACATGGTGCGGATCGGCGAGGATCGGACGGAACGGCTCGACCGGGTCCCGGCACGCTACGAGGTGATCGTCACGATCCGCCCGAAATACGCATGTCCCAAGGGGCGAACTGGCGTTGTCCAGGCCAAAGCGCCTGCACATTTGCTGGAAGGGAGCTGGCCGACCGAAGCCCTTCTGGCGGAGATTGCCGTCTCCAAGCATTCCGAACATATGCCGCTCAACCGGCAGGCCGAGGTCATGGCACGACACGGAGTGCCGATAGACCGCACGGTCCTGGCCGATTGGATGGGGCGCACGGGCAGCGAAATCCGGCCGGTGGTCGACCATATGGCTAAACAGCTGCTGTGGGAAAGCACGCGCCTCTATGTCGATGAGACGACCGCCCCGGTTCTTGATCCGGGGCGAGGCAAGACGAAGACGGGTTATCTCTGGGCCGTGCTGCGTGACGACCGCGGCTGGAATGGCTCTGCGCCATCAGGCGTGGTGTTCCATTATCGGCCTGGGCGTAAAGGCGAATATGCCGCTGAAATCCTCGACGGGTTCAACGGCACGATCCAGGTCGATGTGTGTGGACGCCCCGGTAAATGCAAGCAAAATCTTTCTTCGGTACGGGCATGTGGTCGGGTGCTGACGTGTGTTCGGCCTCGTAAAGCGACTTCAACACGTCGCGGGCCCTTATGGAATACGTGGATCAGATCCAATTCGCTTAGGCGTGCTCTGGGCACTCATCGACCTAATGATTCTTCCGATCCTGCTTCTGACCGATTGCCCATAATCCTCCGTTGACCTCACCACATTCCCGACCTCTCGCGGTTCTGTTCTGCCCTAGACAGTACCGGATGCCGGAGCTTGGTAGACGCCGCCGTGAGCCATCAGAGCCCAGGCGGTCCGCGCCAATTTATTCGCCAGAGCCACGGCAACAAGCTTCGGCGGCTTCTTCAAAAGCATTCTTGCCAACCATGAACCGGCAGGCGCTCCGTATCGTCTTGCCCAGCGGACAACCGCCGTTGCTCCGAGAACGAGGAGACGGCGAAGATCGCGCTGCCCCATCTTGGAAACTTTGCCGAGACGGTCCTTGCCGCCGGAGGAGTTTTGTTTAGGCGACAAAGGCCGATCCATGCTGCAAAATCTCGCCCCCTTGAGAAGGTCTCCGCGGCCGGTGCCAATGCTTCGATCGCGGTGGCGCAAATCGGGCCGACTCCCGGAATAGTCATCAGCCGCGAGGCAAGTTCATCCTGCCGGGCGCGTGTGCGGAGCTCCTTTTCCAGGACGGCGATCTGTTCGGAGAGGAACACCACTTGTTCCAACAAACCTTTACAAAGTACCCGCGCAACCTCAGGCAGATCGGAATTCGTTGTGATCTGCTCATGTGGGAGGGGAATGTGCTTGATGCCCTGAGGAATGATCAGGCCATATTCCATAAGATATCCGCGTAACGCATTTATCGTCTGCGTCCGCTGTCGGACCAACAGGTGGACACCTCGATTTACCGGTCGCAGTTGGCAAGATGGTGCCGTGGATGTATTTCCGCGATGAACTCGCGCGGATGATCGCCCATTTTTTGTGATGATTGCCGCATCTGCGGCATGCATTTCGGCCTTCCGGCCAGCTGCGCGTTATGCGGTCCGTGGTTTTCCAGTCAGCCAGACATAGCGAAGCATGTTGTAGGTGATATTGGCCATGCCGATCTTCACCCTCGCTCGGCTGATTCCGATGGTGCGCACGAAGAGCTTCATCTTGTCCTTCTGCCGCGCAAAGACATGTTCGATGGCGGAGCGGACCTTCGAACGACGGCCGTTGGCGCGCGACATCGCCTCCGGCATGGGTTTGCCCTTTGGCTTCTTCTGATGGATGTCGGACTTTAGGCCATTGTCCTGCAACCATTCCTCGTTGGTCTTGGAGCGATAGGCCGTATCGGCCCAGACCGTCGACGCGGTATTGTCTTTGGTCACTACGTTTCGAAGCTGGGCTCCGTCATGGGCGCTCGCACTCGTCACCGTCCATCCCCGGATAAAGCCATGGGCTCGGTCGATGCCTGCATGGTTTTTGTAACCAAACATTGGAATGGCAATATCGTGCTGGTCAGTCGTCGTCGACGTCGGCGTCTCCGTTGGCCGTTTCGCCTTGGAATACTTCACTGTCCATCGCGCGTCGCGGTCCTTCTGGGCCAGCCTGGCGGGTTTATCCTTCCAGTCCTCAGGGATTTCGCCGGCCTTGATCGCGTCTTTCTCGTCCTGGCTGTTATGTTGCTTGGGAGCCTGGATGATCGTGGCGTCAACGATCTGCCCGCCTTTGGCCAGATATCCGGAACGTGAGAGATGCTTGTCGAAACGGGCAAACAGATTATCAATGGCACCTGCACGCACCAAACTCTCTCGGAACAGCCAGATCGTCTTGGCATCCGGCACCTTCTGCGAAAGGGAAAGGCCAAGGAAACGCATAAACGACAGCCGGTCCTGGATAACAAACTCCGCTTGGTCGTCGGAGAGATTATAAAGCGCTTGCAGCACCAGGATTTTAAACATCAGAACCGACGGAAATGGTGGACGTCCACCCTTCGATCCGTCGGACCGCTTCAGCGCCTTCGCTAAAGGTTTTTCAAATATCGCCCATGGAATGATGCTGTTGAGCTTCTCCAGCGGATCGCCGACGGCACTCAGCCGTTCGTAACGATCATCCAAATCCCAAAAGCCCGGTTGCCCACGCATCATCCGCTCCCAGAAAATCACACTGGCCGGATTGAATCATGAAACGCGGAAAATGGGGAGGTTTTTAGAGGTGTCCAGGTCGCGAACCTTGAACGCCATGGATGAAGCCTGCTTCTCGGCACTTTTGACGCTCACGAACCGCATCGTCGGTCGCGAAGCCGCCTCTGCGATAGCTTCGGCGTCGGCGGCATCATTCTTTTGGCGTTTGACGAAGGGCTTCACGTAAGACGGGTTGATCAGTCTAATCTCATGACCGAATTTGCCGATTTCTCGTCCCCAATAATGGGCGCTGGCGCAGGCTTCCATTGCGACAACACAGATGGGAAGCTGGGCGAAGAACTCAAGCAATCTTCCACGGTTCAGCTTCTTACGAAGAGCGACGCTCCCGTCGGAACCTGAGCCATGGATCTGGAACACGTTCTTTGCCAGATCCAGGCCGATGATGCTAATCTCATTCATGGACGTCCTCCTTGTAGGTCTAAGCACCCGCACTATGGCACATTTGATGCCGTCGGGGGGCGTCCACTCCACCGCCTACGGTGGTTACTCTCACCTTGCCACGTCGGAGCGTGTGGGCGGCGATCCCTTGAAACTGGCTTTCTGTTGGGCACACGGGCGCAGAAAGCTGATCAAGGCCACGCCGAAGAGCGGATCACCCATCGTTGATGAGGCGCTCATTCGCATCGCCGCGCTCTACAAGATCGAAGACAGTATTCGAGGCAATGAGCCCGAACATCGTCGGGCAGTCCGACAGGAGTTGTCGCTCCCGCTGGTGGACAAGTTCTTCACATGGATCGCGGCTCAGGCTGCACGTGTCTCACGCAAGTCAGATCTTGGAAAAGCCTTGGCATACTGCTGACGCGGCAAGACGGCTTCAGATTGTTCTTAGACGACGGCCATGTCGATATTGACTCCAACCTGGTGGAAAACGCGATCCGTCGCCCGGCCATGAACCGCCGCAATGCGCTCTTCGCCGGCCACGATGAAGGGGGCCGAAATTGGGCCCGGTTTGCCAGCTTGATCGGCACATGTAAAATGAATGGAATTGAGCCTTACGCCTATCTGTGCGACCTCTTCACCCGCCTCGCAAACGGCCACCTCGCCAAAGACATCAATGCCCTAATGCCTTGGGCCTATGCCGCCCGCATCAAGTCCTCACAATGAGCTCGTCAGATACTCGTCGGTGAGCTCACATCCGACCCCAAAGGCAATACTATCAAGCCGCTGCAACTGAAAAATCAATGGGGCGTGGACGCCGCATACTATTTATCATCAATTATGCAAATTTCATCTCCACTGAAAGTGAGATTGATTACCGCGTGCTCAAACGTGCTCCGAAGAGCGGCCGTCTCGATGGGGATAGTCATTGCGGCACCGTCCTGTCATCCGGGCAACTGTAGCTAAAATGTAGGATTGAGACCCGTCCTGATCGTCAAGCGTATGTCGACCATAGTCGACCTCAACCGTTGACCAAGGTTTCCCTTCTCGATCTTCGGCACTCAATCCCTCTTACGATTGTAAGGCAAAATTGGTTGAAATTCGTACTTCGGTCGATAACCATGCCTGTCTCTAAAATCAAAGTTCACGTGTGCTTTCGGTGACGCGGCTCGAAAGGAAATATGACGATGAAGCGATTGAATGCGGAAAACCCCGGTAAGATCTATAGTAGCGAAAGTTCCGGACTCCATAAGAATATGAACACAGATTCAGTCGCAGAGATATTCTCCAGGCTGGTTACTCCCGATCCAGTAAAAACAGCCGCCGAGCTCGGAAGGTTCGAAAAGGCTGGCCGTGAAGCGAGGCAAATGCTGAAAGATGGGCCTACCGGCGAATTTAAACGTAAGCTTAATCGTCTCGGGACGTCTGCAAGCAGGCTGTTTGAAAACGTGGTCCCGCGCGATGACCAGGCTGTGACGCCGCCAAGGCTCAAGAGTGTCACTCCGATCATCGATTTCCAGACGTCACAGCGTAGAACGACACTCGTTGACCAAGTACTCCATCTCCCCGAACAGCAAAAGCAAGCTGAGGCTCTGCAATTGCTCAAAGAGAAGCTCGACTTATTCGATGCGAATGATAAAAATCGTTTAATTGATCACGCGCTCCATCTGTTTGACAGAGCTGACCATTCTGACGATCAGGGAAGTGCCGCCGAATTTCTCGTGTGTGCGCAGAATTTCCTATCAGATGTACATCGTAGTCGTATTGAGGAGCTTCGAAGTGGTGATGGCAACCACGAAGACTTGTATTGGAACATAGAACACGATTTCAAAAATTCTCTATCACAAGAGACACGTTCATCGAACAATCCGGCAACTCGAAATGACACCGAGTTAGGTGAACTCGAAGCAGCCGTATTACGCATAACATCATCCAATATCGTATCCGACGGTAAGTTGGGCGAGGTGGAAAAAGTAAGCGAGAGACTAGCAGAAAGCTATCAACGTTTGCGCCAGGAACTCTATTCAACCGATCGCTCGAGAAACAATAGCTCCAGAGCTGGATAGGTCCCCTCGCGTCACCAGCGATGTCGCTGACCAGTCAAGTTCAATGTCGCGCAGCAGCCCTCCATGCTTCGTCCTGACGGGCGGCGAGACCTCCGACTTGGGAGGGCGCAGCCCGACCATAGGTTGTCCCCTCGCGGGCGCGGATTTTTTCCGCGCCCGCGGCCGTACCGATTGCCGTACGTCTGGATCTTCATCTGCCAAGAAGAGGACCCTGGATGCCCAGAAAATTAACGAGATCACGTCGACCACGATATGTCGGGATGCCCCGGCTGTTTTGCGCCATGAGAACAATCGGCACGCCGGGGAATGCTGGCTGGAAGCTATAAGCAACCTCATCGGCTTGAGGGCCGCTGTTGAGAACGTGCGGCTTAACAATGACGATGGCGAATGTGACGCCCTGCTCGCGAACTAATGCGCCTTCAAACTGCATTTCTTCTCTCCTTTGATGAAGAGGCCGCCTCACTCCAGGCGGCCTCAGGTTTTAACCACGTGGCGGGAACGGGTCGCGACCGTAGGAATCCTTGTCCCGGATTTGACCGTTGGGACGGTGGATGACCACTTCGCTCTGCTGGTTGATCGCAATCGGACACCTCGATTTACCGGTCGCAGTTGGCAAGATGGTGCCGTGGATGTATTTCCGCGATGAACTCGCGCGGATGATCGCCCATTTTTTGTGATGATTGCCGCATCTGCGGCATGCATTTCGGCCTTCCGGCCAGCTGCGCGTTATGCGGTCCGTGGTTTTCCAGTCAGCCAGACATAGCGAAGCATGTTGTAGGTGATATTGGCCATGCCGATCTTCACCCTCGCTCGGCTGATTCCGATGGTGCGCACGAAGAGCTTCATCTTGTCCTTCTGCCGCGCAAAGACATGTTCGATGGCGGAGCGGACCTTCGAACGACGGCCGTTGGCGCGCGACATCGCCTCCGGCATGGGTTTGCCCTTTGGCTTCTTCTGATGGATGTCGGACTTTAGGCCATTGTCCTGCAACCATTCCTCGTTGGTCTTGGAGCGATAGGCCGTATCGGCCCAGACCGTCGACGCGGTATTGTCTTTGGTCACTACGTTTCGAAGCTGGGCTCCGTCATGGGCGCTCGCACTCGTCACCGTCCATCCCCGGATAAAGCCATGGGCTCGGTCGATGCCTGCATGGTTTTTGTAACCAAACATTGGAATGGCAATATCGTGCTGGTCAGTCGTCGTCGACGTCGGCGTCTCCGTTGGCCGTTTCGCCTTGGAATACTTCACTGTCCATCGCGCGTCGCGGTCCTTCTGGGCCAGCCTGGCGGGTTTATCCTTCCAGTCCTCAGGGATTTCGCCGGCCTTGATCGCGTCTTTCTCGTCCTGGCTGTTATGTTGCTTGGGAGCCTGGATGATCGTGGCGTCAACGATCTGCCCGCCTTTGGCCAGATATCCGGAACGTGAGAGATGCTTGTCGAAACGGGCAAACAGATTATCAATGGCACCTGCACGCACCAAACTCTCTCGGAACAGCCAGATCGTCTTGGCATCCGGCACCTTCTGCGAAAGGGAAAGGCCAAGGAAACGCATAAACGACAGCCGGTCCTGGATAACAAACTCCGCTTGGTCGTCGGAGAGATTATAAAGCGCTTGCAGCACCAGGATTTTAAACATCAGAACCGACGGAAATGGTGGACGTCCACCCTTCGATCCGTCGGACCGCTTCAGCGCCTTCGCTAAAGGTTTTTCAAATATCGCCCATGGAATGATGCTGTTGAGCTTCTCCAGCGGATCGCCGACGGCACTCAGCCGTTCGTAACGATCATCCAAATCCCAAAAGCCCGGTTGCCCACGCATCATCCGCTCCCAGAAAATCACACTGGCCGGATTGAATCATGAAACGCGGAAAATGGGGAGGTTTTTAGAGGTGTCCAGATGTATATTCGCCGTGAGCGATTTGATCCTCAAACGAGTCATCAGCCCGACGGCTCCGGGGCTCGATTGGATAAAGGACAGGGGTAGCTCCGGCGGGAACTTCGGGAAGCGATGTAGCCGAACCGCTAAGGTCGACTTTCGGGTTTCCTGACGGTTTCATGGCGATATCTGCTCAATCGGCAACCTCGGAGACTAGCGCCGCATTCGATAGAACCGCAACAGGTGACGACGCCGTCCATCGAATGGTCCCAATGTTAAAAACAGCCTCAAATTATTCGATGGGATTTGAGGACACAGGTCTAGATCGTTGCTGAAGCGCAATGATCTGCCCCAGCAGCTGCTGTTGTGCACTCAGAGCTGGAGCCATTTCAGCGGGAACACTGGAAACTGGCGCCACACCACGGGCATTGGCGTCTTCCAAAACGTCGTCGATTTCAACCGAGACCTGGGGGGCGTCTATTCCAATTGCAAGGTTATCCTGTTCGTCATTCATATCACTGTTTTGCTGTGTAAGAGTTTCCCCATTGTTCACTAGAGAATCGATGTCACCTAAGCCCAGCGCCGCCGTGACCGCAGCTTGTTGACTGAGATGATCTTGCCCATCCTGATGGACATCTTGCGCAAGCATCAAAGATGCGGGCTCAGGGAGGGCGCCAATTTGGCATTCGAAAAGGCGCCTCAGCATACGATCTGAATAATATCGCACCTTTCTCAATTTGAGAGGCGGCTGCCCCTTAATAAGGACGATTTCACTTTTATCATCGAGCAGGCGCACCTGTTCCGGGCGCAAAAGCGGTGCCCCCTGATCGGAAATCTGGATGTTATGATCGAACATACGGGCTTGACTGTATGAGGTCGAACGCGCCTGGAAGGTATATTCGCCGATAGCTTTTGAGATATAGGTCGGCGTTTCGTCGTCAGCGGTGGCCATAAACACTTGCACGCCAGTGTTGCTGAGAAAGTTTTGTTTGCCTGCCTCGTCATAGGTGCCCGACAAGGCCGAGAGACTCTGAATAATAAACATGAAGCGACCTTTGTAACCAGCGATGGTTGTAATCGCGGTCTCGATCGCCTCCAGTTTGCCCAGGTGTTTAAATTCGTCGAGGAGAAATAAAACTTCATACCGCTCATCTTTACCCGGCAGTGATCGCTGCAGAATCGACACGACCTGCTGAAAAAGGAGGCGCATCAATGGCGCCACGACCTCAAGGTCATTGGGGCTGACACAAAGATAAACGCAGGTCCTCTTTCGACGCAGATCATAGACGGAAAAATCCGATCGACTTGTGGCTGCTTTGACGAGTGGATCAGCCCACAGGTTAAGTCCACCATCGCCGAGCACCGACGTATAGGAGGTCAAAATTTTCGTGTCGTTGCCCGCCATATTGTCGAAAATGCGCTGAGCCTCTTTATTTCGGCTTTCTTCCGCGAGGTGCGCAAAAAGTTTGTACTTCTCTCCAGGTTGGGCAAATAGGTCGTAGACCGCACCAATCGTTGGCGCACCACGCTCAATACAGGTAAGGATGCCCGCAACAAAAAGGTCCCGTGCACCGTCGATGAAGCCTTCCGCACCCTTGCCTTTGGCGGTGATCAGGTTCGCGGCGAGACGGCGAGTCTCGGTGAACTGCCGCTCGGGCGGTAAAGCTGCAATATCGAGGACGGGATTGTAACAATGAGTTCGTCGCTCTGGATCCAGAGGTGAGAACTTGAAAACGGCGTCGCCGCTCGATTTGCGGGCTCTGGACGTCAGCTCAAAAAGCTCGCCTTTGACGTCGAGGGCTATCACCGTACCCTTGAAGGTTAGGAGTGTCGGAATAACGACGCCAACGCCTTTACCGGCACGTGTTGGCGCGACAACAAGACTGTGAGGCTGCTCACCATTGGTCAGATAGTTGCCGAACCAAAGAGGGCCACAGGTCTTCCCAAAGACGGGCCCCTTGATACGATTATAACGCTGCAGGTAACCGGCGTGCCGCATTTCGCCAAATGCCGCCCAACGAGCCGTGCCATGATGCTCGCGGTTACGCAGCGATATGATGAGTTGGCTTAACAGCACAACCACAGATGTCGCGATGATAATGGATAAGCCGCAAAAGAAGACGGGGGTCGCATGACCGATATAGAGCGGGGTCTCGTACCAAAAGGCGAAGACGCTAAACGTCATCATCGCTTCGCCATCGAAACCATGGCGGAATGTTGCATAGAGACTTGCCGCACAAAAACCGGCCGCTAGCGAACATACGATGCTGAGAGCTAAACGCTGGGGCGTAATCTTGCTCGAATTCATCACTTCACCGAGATTCTTCGATCGATCGCAAATCGCGCTTTGTATTTGGGTGTTGCCGCAAACAATCCAGCAATTACCGCCCGTAACCTTCACGTGAACGCGAATCCAGTCCCCTTATATAAGGCTGTGTCTTGCGATCACGGTCAGTCCGTTTCCGACTGTCGTCTATTGCCAATTGATCTGCCGCATGAGCGGTCAGCCCTCGGTCCCTGCTGGTGCCAGATATCACGTCACGAACGGGCGTCGCCTCGAGAGTTCTACCAAGATTGTAATGCCTCAAGGCAGGAGCAGGGTCACCAAACCTGGTAGAGGCGTTTTCGGCGTCATTTCGCCTCCTAGAACTCACAACGGCCGGCGTGATGTGAGTGTCCTCTACCAAGCCGTCAGAAATATTCTCTGCCTTGTGGTACCACAATGGAATTGGCTGATTGGTATTGGGAACCATCGGAGTACCTGATCGGTTGGCAACCTGGGGTACAGAAGAGTTGCCGAAACCAGACCGCGTATCGGCTTTGGTCGAGATTTTTTGCTTCCCCTTTTCAATAGCGGTTATTGCGATCCGCTCCGTTTCTTCTATATGTGACCATTCGGCGTCAGTTAGATCGGGAAAATCCGCAAGGCTTGCTTGCGATGACTTCTGTGCCTTCGGTGAACGCTCACCATTCAATCTGGCAGGCCTCGGACTATCGATCGAGATCTTCTCTGCGTGTTCGATAACGCTGTCTTTCCCAACGGCGTTGTCTAATCCCGCGCCGCGCAAATCCGGTGCGGCATTCCGCACCGATGGGGATCTATTGGAATGAGATTTGATCAGTGCATCGATTTCTGCCAGCGCGGCGTCGGTCAACCAAGAGAAATCATCGAGCTCCGCTCCCGAGGACCTCAGCGCTTGCGGTAAATGTCCGCCAGCCTGCTCAACCGGTGGCTCCCCGTTAGAGGGCATGCCATCAGCCCTGTCGGAAGTACCTTCTTTCTGGAAAGCGTCCCCTGATACGGGCTCATGCAAGCCCGGTGCGGCGCTCTCCCTCGCCAGGGACTTCTGGGAGAGAGATTCGAATATCGCATCGATTTCTGCCATGGCGGCGTTGGTCAACTCGGGGAAGTCATCGGGGGTTGTTTGTGGTAACCTCTGCGGATGCGGTGAAAGGTCATGAGAGAACCCAAGGATTGCTCCGCCATCGCCACCCCTCCCCTGTTCGCCCGAGCGGGCACTGCTGACATCGTCGAGAATTTCAGTGTGTTCGCTATGAGAACTTGCTTCAGCATTCGAAATTGACGTTGTCACGTTCTCTGAAAGACTCGGAGCTTCGTGGCCAAAGTACCGGCTGTCCGCTGAATCTTCGAGTTCCTCTAGCCCTCGGATCGGCGCCGAGATGGTGTCACCCGAATTTCTATCGGTCTCGTAACCGGTATCTCTCCCGAACCATTCTGAGGGTGGACCCGAATAGAGAGCGGAAACAGAGGTGGCGTCGGGTAACGTCGAGCTTTCCTGCGAGGTCTCCGGTGCTCTGTCTGCCGATGGCTGGACATTGTACACGCCCGCTTGCGGCCCGCCTTGCCCGTTCGACGAATGCGCGACCCATGTATCACGGTTCACGAGCGAAGATGCCGCGACCGTATCGATCTCTCTGCCTAAGCCGATTTGCCGCCGTGTGACTGATCTATTTGCATCGCCGGGATGCTCGATTTCGCGCGGTCGCTTTATGCCCCTTGCTCCTAAATCTGGCAACGCACTGGCTTCCCTGTCGCGCTTATCGGGATTTTCGTGTAGTAGCTCACGCCAGTGCTGCATGGCGGTGCGGAAATCGCCGTTATTCTTCCGCAAAATTGCAGGTAGATCCGTGCGGGTTCCGGATAACCCTGGCGGCATTGCGGCATCCTGCGGATGAGCCGCTACAAGCCGTCGGCCGCTCGCCGATGTTTCTGGGATGCCGTCCGGGATGCCTGAATTTGGTGGACGCGACAAAGTTACTGCGACAGAAGTGTCCCGGCCATCTTCTCGAGCAGCCATTGCGTGTGCGGGAATGGAGGTCGATGTGGTCCGACGCCCTTCGTCATTCGCCACAGGAGCGGGACGCGCAAAGTGTCCGGTGAACTCTTCATTTGCCATGACTCTGTCCTTCTCTATCTTCTATTTCCACCGCGCCCGTCCTGGCTGCGATCATCTCTCGTGCGTTTGCGTTCGTTCGGTCCTCCATCATCTTCTTCACGCGGACGCTTTGAAGGAGCGCCTCTCCGTTGCTCAAGGTGGCCTGAAGCAGACAATGGATCGGTCGCGGTGCTGGGCCGCGCCATGTCCTGCAATGAAGACGGCCGAGACGTTTCGGCCGGCAGTGCGACGGGATCACCACGGCTATCTCGTTCGCCGGCGTTCGCCTCGGGCCCAACTGCCATACCTTCCAATCTCACACGTTTTGCGCCACTCGGCCCTTCGTCGTCGTCACGAGGACGTTTTGACCACCGCTGGCTGTAGTCTGTCGCGCGCGCGGCAGTTGAGCGAGGAAGATCGGAAGTGCCGTTTGCGTTGCCGGCGCGAACATCGGAAACAGGCGGAGAGCCGCTCTCTATGTCGTCCGCGAAAATGGCAAGGCGCTGTGTCTCCAATGCAATCCGTACGCTGCCACTGGCTCCGTTGCTCGATCCGGCTGGCTCGTGAAGATGAACTTGCGACCCGTTCTGCCGATTGTTGGGCCGAGGTATGCTCTCTGATCCGCCCGCGGATGCGTCAAACGGGGCTGTATCGGACGATTGGCTGAATTCTGGATGATCTCCTTGCGATGACGACTGTTCCAAATCGGCGTTTTCGAAACGGATTTGACGAGCCTGCCGCTCAAGGCGCCGAAATTGGGCATAGGTGATCGGCCGCTCAAAGATACCACGTTCCGCTCGCGAGCTCGCATCGAGGACAATGCCGTGGCGAAGCGAAATCTCAGCCATATTGACGCGCAAGGCGTCGTAATTCAGTTGTGGGTGGCGCCGAGATATCTTCAGCCACCCGTGTCCCAAAAGTTCGCGACGATTGACGACGACATGCAGGTGTGGGTGATCGCGATCGATGTGGAAGGCTGTAAGATAGTTGTAGCGGCCACCCCCTGCGCCTGACCCAAACATCTCGGCAGCCCACTCCCGACTCGCCGCATAAGCTGCCGCCTGGCTGGTACCCGCTGGGAAGCTTACAATAATATGGGTGGTCAACTCCTGCTGCCTTTCCTCGTCTGGCTGACTTTCGTCATAAGTTCCAGTCTCTTGAACCCAGCCTCGGGCAAGCTCGTGGATTTGATCCGGTGGAAGGGGAATATCGAGATGCCGAGCCGAACGCTGCAGCTCCAGCTTGCCCTTCCGGGATAGATATTCCAACTGATTGATAATCTGTTGAAGGGTCTTGGTCCCGCCTCCCGGTACAATGCGAATGATAACTTGAGCTCGATCGGGCATCCAACATCTTCCCCGCCATGTGCTACGGCAGCGCTACAAGGAGTCTTTCAGCATGGAGCAACCGTCGATCCGTCGGCGTGATACGGATAAAATGCAACGAAGCAAGCCGTCGAGGTCAGCGAAAGATTCACCGAAAGCGATACGTTCGGCTCGCAGAGCCTCCAAATCCATTGTCGGATTTTCAGCATAGGCAGATAGCAGCGCGGCAATGTTGCTTGAGAGCGTTCCTATGGACAGAAGTATGGCTTCCATTTTGTGACGTGTCTCTGCATCGATTTCGAGAAAGCCGCCAATGCGGCGCACCGCAACTCGGATGGCCATGCTGTCGGAGAGCCCCAGCAAGCGTGCCTGGTGAGAGAAACTTTCATATTCGGCCGATCGCAACCGTGTACTCACGACCCTGAAACCTTCAACCGTGGCGCCTACGCGCTGGTTGATGGCAATATCACTTGAGGTGGGCTTACTGCCTTGCGACATAGCTCCCTCCATAGAAGAGCGAATGATCTAAATTGCCCCGTCGCATAACTTTCCCATCGGGGCAGACGAAAATCTACGCCTATAAAAACTGGAATCAAGAACAGATAAGGATTATTTCCTCTATAATTGTTACATTTGCAACTATTCTATAACAAAAATGAAATATAATTCGGATAATTATTTTCTTATTCATGAATAATCGCAACATCCTACACACAAACAAAAATACAGACGCACTTCCATTTCACAACACTAGCAGGATAAGGACATGAAACTTCTGACATTTTGCTCCTTCAAAGGAGGTGCCGGCAAAACCACGGCACTCATGGGCCTTTGCGCCGCTCTTGCAAGTGACGGTCGTCGAGTGGCTCTCTTCGACGCCGATGAAAACCGACCACTAACGCGATGGAAAGAAAACGCCCTACGCAGCAATACCTGGGACTCATTCTGCGAAGTTTATGCCGCCGAGGAAATGTCACTCCTTGAGGCGGCCTATGAGGATGCCGAGCTCAAGGGATTTGACTATGCGCTGGCCGATACGCATGGCGGTTCGAGCGAGCTCAACAACACGATCATTGCCAGCTCAAACCTGCTTCTAATCCCGACGATGTTAACTCCGCTCGATATCGACGAAGCATTGTCGACCTACCGCTATGTCATTGAGCTGCTGCTGAGCGAGAACTTGGCAATTCCGACAGCCGTATTGCGCCAACGTGTCCCGGTCGGTCGGCTGACCACATCGCAGCGTGCAATGTCAGACATGCTCGCAAGCCTTCCAGTTGTGCAATCTCCGATGCACGAGAGAGACGCATTTGCCGCGATGAAGGAACGTGGAATGTTGCATCTCACATTGCTGAATATGAGAACCGATCCGTCGATGCGCCTCCTCGAACGGAATCTCAGGATCGCGATGGAGGAACTCGTCACCATCTCCAAATTGGTTGGCGAAGCTTTAGAGAGGTGAAGATGGGAATTCGCAAACCCGCTTTGTCTGTCGGGGAGGCCAGGCGGCTTGCCGCCGCTCGACCCGAAATGGTCCATGCTCACTTGCCTGTTGCCACCCAAAACTCGGCCCTACCGCAGCCGCCAGAAAATCCCGACCAGGAAGATCGACGACCTGCCCCGGCCGTCGCCAAGCGTCATCCCAGTGCTGATCGGCAATCGATGCTTACCGTGGATGCTCTGAGTTCGACGACAGCGCCGGAAAAGATCCAGGTCTTCCTTTCAGCGCGGCCGCCCGCGCCGCAGGTGTCGAAAATCTATGACAACCTGATCCTTCAATACAGCCCTTCCAAGTCGCTACAAATGATCTTGCGCCGTGCGCTTGGCGATTTCGAAAAGATGCTGGCAGACGGATCGTTTCGCACAGCTCCGAAGAGTTATCCGATCCCTCAGACAGCTTCCGAAAAATCCATCATCGTTCAGACCTCCCGCATGTTCCCGGTACCGCTACTAGAAGTCGCTCGCAATCACTTTGATCCATTAGGATTGGAGACTGCCCGAGCTTTTGGCCACAAGCTAGCTACCGCCGCGCTTGCATCTTTCTTTGCTGGGGAGAAAACAACTAAAAGATGATCTCTCAAAAGAGAGGGCGACGAAAGGCAGCTTTGCGGGCGACATATCGATCAGCTGATGCCAGGAACAGACTGCTTATGGCGAAATGCACCTCTGCGTCAGGCCGCCATCATACCCCCGTAGGAAACGTTGACGTCCGCGTCAAAGAAATAGCCAGCACCTCTTGCAGTCTTGATCAATTGGGGGCTTGTCGGATCCCCCTCAAGCTTTCGGCGCAGCCGTAAAATGAGGACGTCAATACTTCTGTCATACACCTCCTCCTCTCTCACCCGACTGGCGATCAGAAGCTGCTCGCGGGATAGAACGTCGCGCGGCTTCTCCAGGAAGGCTACAAGAAGATTAAACTCACCTGCCGTGAGTTTAATCTCTCCGCCCTCTTCCGAAATCAAACGGCGTTGCCTGATATTCAGTGTCCAGTCTGCGAAATAAAATGAGCGTCGGTCTTTCGTACGCGCGACGCTGGGCCGCTCGCGCAACGCAACACGGATCCGCGCCAGAAATTCGCGGGTCCCAAAAGGTTTGGCGATAAAATCGGTTGCTCCCAGCTCGAGTGCAACAACTTTGTCCGCCTCCTCAAGCCGATCACCGCTAATGATTATCATTGGAACATCGGATTTTGTCGCCAGAGTGCGAACAATTTCAAGCCCATCTTCGCGACCCAAATTAAGATCGACAACCGCGACATCGACCGTCTCGTTGGAAAGTACACGATTGAACTGCTTGCTGTCGGCTACCGCCGTCACCTTAAAGGCATGGATGGTAAGATACTCGACTATAAGATGCCGCATAGCGACATCGTCATCGATGACAAGAACGTGTTTCAACGGTTCACCTTTCAATCTAGGATCCTGGCCACCCCTTTGCAGCTTAACAGAATCTATGCATCCAAAGGCTGTATGCGTTAGACCCCACTCGTCAATTTTTTCTCACTATACGGGCACTTCGGCAAAATACCGGCTAAGCCGTGCAGGACAAAAATGCAAACAATATGTTTCAGCTTGATGACAAAGATTGCTGAGCTTTGCTACAAATGTAATTTTGTAACATTCCCATGATATTTTAAACAGTAGCTGAAACTACCGTTGGTTGAGAAGATCAGCTATCGTCTCACCGCGCCGGCGCGCATCTGCCGCAAGCCAGATTTCACCAACCTCGTAAACGTCATCGTAGGCACGGAAGGGTATGATGACATCGATCGCCGTTGCGAGCATGTCAATCAGCGTGCGGTCTTCCAAGCTGGCCCCTTGCACGCTACTTTTCACGAGCGAAAACAGCTTTTTGAAACCTTGAACAGGATTGGCGCCATGTATTGTGGAAATCGATCCCGGATGCCCTGAGACCACTTCGCTCAGATATGCCCACGCGGCATCGTCGCGCATCTCGCCGAGCAGTATTCGGTCCGGTCGCATGCGCAGACTAGCTTGAAGCAGGTGCTCAGCGGTCACTGCGCCCAGCCCAGCCCCATTCTTAGAATAAAGCAGCCGCACGTGGTTCTCGTGTGGAATGACGAGCTCGAGCGTGTCTTCGATGGTGATCAGCCTTTCCTGCGGCGGGATAGCGCTGATCAAGGTCTTGCTCATCGTTGTCTTGCCGCTCCCGGTAGGGCCGCAAAGCAGCATCGACAACCGCCCAACGACGCATGCATGCAGAAACGCTTCCAGATCCCCGTTGTCATAGTGCCGCAGGATAACTTCATCATGCTGATCTTGGCGCATTTTTCGTGTTTGCCACTGGTTCCACCTTGGAGCATCGTAACGGGACGAGACTTCTTTGAGCCCAGAAACACGGAAGCTTGGCCGTCGAATCGTCAAGCTGACGGTGCCCGACGGTACCGTCGGCGGCAAACAAATTTGCAACCGCTCGCCATCTGGAAGTTCAGTGGCGCAAAGTGGGTTGCGTGGTCCAACGTCCTGTTTTCGCAGCGCGCCTGCTAAAATAGCGATGTCTTCCAGATCATCATAGGAGACAGACAAAGGAAATTTGGTGAAAACGCCAGCCTGGCGCACAAATGCCTCTCCTGGTCGATTTATCGCCACTTCTTCGGTCCTCGGGTCATCGAGCCATTCCAAAATCGGCTTGAGAAGGATGCGTAATTGTGGGTCCACCTCCATTTGTATCGTACCTCATCTGCAATCTAAAAGTTGAATTCGTTATGGACGGCGATCCCGCCCATGCACGGCGCGGCCAGTCATATGAAGCTGGTATATGCCTGAGAAATCGAGGTCCCGTGCGACAAAAATGGAGACCGTATCGCCCTGATTTTTCTTCAGGGTTGGCGGTATGTTGATGGTGGCCTTGAGGGCTGTGTCGGCCGTTTGTTCACCGTTATTCTGGAAGCTGTTGAAGCTCATCCCTCCGCCCGAGCTGCCAGCGTAGGTGCTCGCTGCCTGGAAGGCACCTTGGACGACACTCAAGAGCATGGCCCCGCTAAAGCGCTGCCAGAAGTGATTATCGACCGTGCCCGGCAAACCCGAACGACCGAGCTCGTCAGCGCTTGGTGATGCAAGCGAAATCATGGCATGATCGGGTGTCTCCGCACGATCCCAGAGGACAAAAACGCGCGCATCCCCCTGTTGTAGCCCGCGCTGGATCTCGCCGACGACGGTGGTGCCGCGATCGAGAAGCACAACGTTATTCGTTGTTCCACGAACATCCTGGGGTAACACGCATTTCACATAACCTGCCAAATTGGTGTCGATTGCCGTTTGCAAGATGCACGGGATAATCGTCCCTTCGGTCACCATGAAGTCGGGATGAGGCAAGAGCATAGCTCTGGTCGGCTGCAGCTCGGTGGGTTTCATGCGTATCGACAGATCATTCTCGGCGGACACTTCAACCTTGGGCAAAGGGCCGTCTTCCCCATTGCCTCCGCGTCCTCGATCCATTTCGCCCTGTTGAACGCGCTTGCTGGTTCCTTGATCACCACTGGTGTACGCAAAAATCGGTGTTTCTTCCGGACGCGGTTCATGCCGTTCCGGCTCACTTCGCGCTTGTGGAGTCGGCTGAACAGCTTCCTGGGCAGGCAGAGGATCGGGCGTAACTGCAATCGGAACCGGATGAAATGGCTGGGTGTTCGTGGCGATCATGGTTGACGGCGGTGCGTTCCCGTTTTCCTTCTTTTGACGCCCGCCAAGCCAAATGAGGCTAAGGGATAGCGCGAGAACGACACCTCCTACCATCAACTTTTGAGACCCCGAAAGGCGCCGGCGATGTGTGTCGGAGACCAGCGACCCGGACGCATCGACATCATGCGCCGATTGCTGATTGTCGTCGTTCATCGTCTCGCCTCCTTTAGGATGCGCTTCACATCAGGCCTCACAGTGCCTGTCTCCGGCTTGCGGCCGACGGGATCGTAAGCAGTATTCCAAATGCATAGTACCGTTTGGCCATCCCTCAGACGCCAACCACGGGAAACCGAAGAAATCTCGACATAGCTCCCTTTGACTGAATAGTTGGCGACAGCTTCCTTGCCATCCGGACTGATCGTGTAGATGGACGGCATGCGTACATTGCCTGGGAAGTGAAATACCGTCGTAAATCCATCGTCGAAGATTTCGAGCGGCAACAACGAGCGATCGCCTTGGGCGACATAGTGCCAATTCTTGTCCCCGGCACCAACGGTCGTGGAAGGCTGATCCAACAGATCCTCCGCCCTCCGTTGATATTGTGCGTCCGCACGTAGACGGTCTGCAACAGCCTTCTCTTGTGCCTCCTTCCGGCGAGCCGCCGCGTCATCGGCAGGGTAAGCAAATTGTACGCTGTAGTAGAGATCGGCCTGCTCTTTATCGAGGTGCGGCAGCGTCTTGGATGAGATGCTGAAAACGTAGCGTCGCATACCGGCGTCGCTCGCGGTTAGCACGACCACTGGCTGGGGCGGAAGAACCTGGCTAGCCTTGAAGAATAGATAATTTCCGCGCGGAAGGGCCGCGAGATCTTTGCTATTGGAAACGGCAACTGCGGTCACCGTTTCGTTAGCCCCGAATGTAACAACCAAAGTTGCTCCAACCGCCGTCGAAAGGCGCACCACTTGATCGGGATTGTAAGCCAGATAACGCATGCGCGGATCAAGTCTGCCCGCGGTTGGCGCGTCTTCAGCCTTTGCGCCAATCGCTGCGAGGAGTATGCATGCCAAAGTGAGAAATGCTTTTTTCGTCATGGTTCGCCGTGGCCTACGTTCAAAACGGTATCTTCCGATGTCTGGTAGGAGGTGACAACCAAGCCTCCCGGATTGGTCAACCTCAATCTACCGGGCAAGCTGGTCACCTTTTCATAGCGAACTGTGGCAGTCCAAGTACTCACGACCGGCATTTTGCCGTCAACGACGAGGGTTCGTTTATACCGGATTTGCTGCACACCCGGGGTGACATCATTTGAAGCGATGTGTTCGACCGCCAGCCTACCGCGTTTCCCGAGGATGACCTGAGGGGAACTTGGGTTAGGATAGTTGAAGAATTGCTGATAATCTTGGCGCACTGTCGGGGCGCTGAAGTTCGATACCAGGTCATAGGCGTACTGAACGCTATCGGCATCATAACTCTCGCGCAACCGAACATATTCCCACAGTGAGGCGTTAACGACGGCCTCCTCTTGTGTTGCCGGCAGTCGGGAGACGGATACCTCGCTGTCGACTGTTCCGTCCGGCCGTACCCATAGGTATACCGGCACGAGCCTGATCAGCGGCACCATGGTAGCAATGGTGAACGCCTGGGCAACATTCCCCAAGATAGCTACGGTTGCGACAGCTGCAATGACCTTGGAGAGACGCCGCGCTGATTTGGCACGCGCAGTTTGAAAGGATTCCACTTCCTTATAGTGCTCAGCCAGGGTTTCCCGCCCTACCAGCAAGGCGTATTCAGACCCCTTCATGGCGTCCACCCGCGTTGCTGCGCTGAAGATCTGACGGCAGAGGCTGCCAACGCCCCACATTTAGCGGGAATATTGGGCCTTTGCAGCTCGCCAATTTGTCGTTTGTCTGGCAGCCAGTTAAAGCGAGTGCCAGACACAGCAGGCAATATTTCATAAAGTTTCTCCATTGACGCGATTTTTTCGCGCGACCTAGCGTCGCTCTACGTGAGCGAAGCGGCGGTACACACTGTTGGCAGATTGGGTCGCGCCGCTCCAATAGCTGCCTCCAATGTTGCCGGCGATCGCCGGCAAAGCGACAATGAGCGCGTCACCGGTGAGAAAGAACATGTCGAGTTCGTAAAGACCAATGATCTTAGCCGCGGTCGTCCCGGCAAGAGTAATGACACCGAGCATAAGGGTGAGCGCAGTCGCTTCGGTTAGAATGACTATCGTCGCAACGAGGTTTAGCAGGAGGAGCAGGAGACCATAGGTGACAAGTTGCCCGATCCACTTGGCCGCAATGTCGCGAGTGCGATCAAAGATATATCCTATAAGGATCAGCGGACCGATCGCCAAAAGCACTTTCGTCAGAATTCCGACAGCGTCATAGATTCCAAACGCAGACCAGAGTGTGCCGTAAAAGACCCACTGAGCCCCCTGAAAAGCAAGGATGTCCTGATCGTTCATCGGCCCAATTTCAGATGCAATTTTCTGAAATGCGGCTTGGGTTAGGGCAAACATTGTATCCAGCTGAGTGGGTATCGTCTGCAGTGGAAGGCCGCTGCCACTAAACTTCTGAACAAAGTTCGGAATAGTCTCTTCAAAGACTGAAACAACGTAATCGTGGTAGTTTGCCTGCCCGACTATAAGGGCAACAACGACAGTGACCGTGATCACGCGTGTGATGCCGCCCCGCACCTCGATTTCGCCACGCATGACTAGAATACCTTGGACCATAATCCAAAGGGTGACACAAGCGATCAATGGCGCGCTTACCGCCTCCTGAATCGTCCCCAGCATCGTGTCCAGGCTTGTTGTAAAGGCTAAATCGAAGATCGTATGAATGGATGTGAACGGCGCCGGAATCGTGAAGTTCATCGTTTGGACCTGATCTTGACTGGCTTCGCTGAATGAACACGCACCCTGAAATGCCCAGATGGGAGGCACGAATAAATTGCCTGTCTCAGGGGACCACCCCAAAAATGGTAGCGGTCTTTTGATGCTCTTTGCGTTGAGCGGCCGCCTCTTCCGCCTCATGAAGGCCAGCCTGCGCGGTGGTCATCGTTAACAAGCTGGTCGCCTGGATATTTTGAATCATTGCGTCGTGAATCTGCTTGAGAAGCAGACCGTTGGTGACAGTTGCCTGCATGATGTTGTGAGAACGAGAAAGCTGTGCTGTGGTCTCGGCATTCGCCGTCAAGCGCTTGTCCATCGCCTCCAGGTTGTCAGCTGCAATACCGGTACTATTCGCAGAACCTGTTATCTGCGACCGCAAAAGCTCCCCTTCTGCATCGCCACCAACTACAGCACGATCTGCATCATCGGTGATCGTATGAGCCGTGGTCGACATAGGCATCCGCGCCGAAAACATCTCCTTGTCCAGCTCTCTGGTTGAGGGATACTGATTTTTCTGGTTGAGCGAAGTTAGCAGGCCGGTGACGCCATATGCCGACGTTAACATTGCCACCATCGTTATGGTCTGTTCAAGATTAGCCGCAGTCTCGAGCGCCGTCGCCAGCGTCTCAGCTTCCGTCGCCGGATCACTAACAACGAACTGCGCTCGCGCAGGTCCTACCGAAAGAAGGCTGACGGCCAGGGCCGCAGCAGCGAATTGCGTGGCCTTCATAGCTTTCCACCTTTCATCAATCTCTTGCCTCGTGGTAACGGGCCATGAATTCGCTGAGCCACGCGGACGGGTCGTCCCCCTGCACTTCGCGAAGCTGATCTGCAAATCGCAACGTGTTGGCGCGTCCCGAAAGAACGGCGACATATTCGCGCATTTCCCGCAGATCGAATTCGCAGATGACGCTTCCGCTCTCTCGTTTAAGCAAAAACTTCCGATTACCTACTGCCATGTCTTCGCGGATCGCCTGAAATTCCTTTTCAGTACATTTCAGTCCGTCGATATAAGCCGATCGATCTGCCGTCGGTGAAGGATAGAAGATCTTCGTCATGCATTGCGCGACGAGACTGGCGCCTAGTTGCGATTCCAGAACATGCTCAGGCTGCTGTGTTGCCAGTATCAGCATCCCATTGTTCTTGCGAACGGTAAGCAGAAACTTGTCGATGACCGCTGAAAATTTAGGGTTTAGCAAATAGGCGCGAAACTCATCGCAACTCATCACAAAGCGACGGCCGTCGACCATGGCGCCAATGCGGTGCAAAAGATATGCCGCGGCGGGCGCGCATACTTCCTCATATTCGAGAAGATGCGTCATATCGAAGCCTGTAATCGAGGGATCCAACTTTACTTCGTCGAGCTCGCCGTCGAAGGCCCAGCCCAGTGCGTTGCCACGGCACCACCGTTGGAGTCGCGCTCCCGCACCTTCGGCGGGTCCATGCAACAGAAATTCGCGTAACCCGGCGATTGAGCGCATATGTGGATCAAACGAGAGCTGTCGATGGATGCCCCGCACCAGACGGCGATTCTCCTCGGGGGATATTCCTCCGCGGCCATCGCTCTCAATGAGCGCCACGATCCATTCGCGCAGAAAATCATGAGAGGTCGCTGTATTTTCCAGGCCACGCAATGGCGCCAATCCGCTCGGCATTCCTCTGCGGAGTGCCAAATATGTTCCTCCAGTCGCGCGAACCAGCAGCTCACCGCCGCGGTCCTTATCGAAGAAGACAATCGTACCAGCGCGGTCGACCATGCTCTGCTCGAGCATGGCGAGGATAAAGGTCATGAGCGTTGTCTTACCCCTCCCGATGGGACCGAATATTGCCGTCATGCCAACATCGTGCTCATGCGGGATGTAGTCAAAAGGCGTTCCACCATTGGTGCGAAAGCGTGCAATCGCCTCGCCCCAATGACCTGACCCAGAACCCTCGGGAAAATTCTCGAATGAGACCAAACCTGCGAAGTTGCGCGAAGTGATCGCTCCCGGACGCGTACGCCACTTATAGTTGCCTGGTAGCTGCGACCAATAAGCCGCCTCCATGCCGATGCCCTCTTGGACAACAACGGCTCCGGCATCCGCCAATCGCGTCCGGGCCCGCGCACCTCTATCGGCCAGACTATTGAGATCATTTGCATATAGGCAAAGACTCAAATGATGCGACCCCATAACGAATTCGTTGCTCGCCAGGGCGTCCTCCGCCTCAGATAATTTGCTGATTTGGGTGACGGCTTTGTCGCCAGAACTCAACATCTGGCTGGACTTGAGGCTGAGCTTCGCGTGGGCTTGAGCGCGAGTCAGGAACGAGAAGCTCTGTGTCAGAACAAGCGGAAAATCGAGTGACAGTAGCGCGTTGAGCATACCCGGTCGCGTCCGCGCAGGGTATTCGCGAAACGAGTAAATAGATCCAACGTAACTGTCTCTCGGGGTTCGGATCTCGAGTCCTCGCTTGCCGCAAATAACTCGGTCGGTATAAATCGAGGCGCCGAGCGAACCGCTAACGACCGGAACCGGCGCGAATCGACCAGTCATTATTAGCCGCAGGGCTTCTCCAACTTCCGTGAAAAGCACATCTTGCTTCTCACGAATACCGAGACGGCGCAGGCCGTACGCTTCGAGAGCGCCAGCGACAACATGCCAGAGATCTTCCAGATTCCTGATTTGACTTGCGAGATCGTTTTCCTTTTGTCTGTAGAGTTTACTGAACCTCCTCCTCACTTTGCCAAGCGTCGTCTGGGGAAACACGATCAGCGTAAGGAAATGGTCATTGCGAAGGAGTTTGCCGGTGAGAACGCGCTGCTCAAAAGCTTCGCTCAGATTGGCGGAGAACTCGCTGCGGAAATGTCGCGGAGGTGACGGCGTGACATCATCATGACGTACGAGGTGAGCGTATATTGACACATGATCATCGGCGATATTGCGCAAGAGCGTGTTGAGCGCACGGCAACGTGCATTGCGCATTTCAGGGTCTTCGAGTTCGAAGGCCATCCCACTAACGTGCGCCATCGTCATGATCGATCCGTCTTCTAGAAGGACAACATGGTCGGTGAGGTGCCCGACATAGGGTAGATAAACCTCACCAGACCTTTCGGTCGTGCCACTTGCGCCGAGCATTACGTCATTCCCCTCCCTCGCGCGGGAACCTTGATCGGATTTGGGCTAACGCTTGCGCCGCCCCAAATCAGACCATCAACGCTCCTTCCCGCCGTCTGCAAAAACAGTAGAACGACGCTGGCCGCATTGTAGTCTCGCTCCACAACAAGCCGCGCTCCGAACCATAAGGGCACCAGAACGACTTCATACAGCGGGTTCTGAACGATAACGATGACAAAGCCCGCAAACATCATGAATAGCCCTGCCAATGTCAGTGGCACCCCAAGAAACAATGCGGGTCGTGTCGCCGCCAGGTAAAGGGTCGCTTCTTCTAGCCGATCATTCATCAGCCACCGCCAGTCAGCGTTTTGCCGAGGAAGCTAGCTCCAAACATGATGACAATGCCGCCGACAACACCGGCAACGAGGCCGAGCGAAGCACGCCCGAACATCCAGGAAATTCCGATGGCCACGATACCAAGAACGGCGAGCGACTGGCCGAAGGGACCAAGGATGAACGTGCATATGTTGTTAACCATTGTGGCCGGGTCAGTGCCGCCGCCTGCAGATTGTGCTGCGGCTGGCCCGGAGGAGAAAATGCTCCACCCCATTGCACCACCCACGCTCGGCGCATAGCCAGATACCATGCGCATCACCGCGTTCGAAAGGGTAAGGCGATTCAGATGTACACGGTATCTCTCAAAGCATCGCATCATTGCTGACCTCCTTCATTTAAGTCGAATATGGGTTGATTGTCGTCTTTACGCTTGTCCTGGTCTGGCGGCGGTGGCGGACCGGATGAACCGCCGGGCCCGCCCTCCGGAGAACGGCGCTTGTATGAACCCCAAACATCCCAAGTTTCTTCGGATCTCGGCCTCTCATGATCGTCTTTTGGACGCTCGGTTATCGGAGGGACGAGCTGTTGAGCGGCCGTTTCGACTTTTCGCACGTATCCGTTCGCAAAGCCGTGCGTGAAATCACCGGTGTTATAGGCAGAGATTGCCCGACGAAGCGCCAATTGCTCTTCCTCAGCCGTGTCGCCGCCCGCGTAGCGGCTCCCAAGCAAATTTGCTGCAGCAGATAGTGACGTGCACGGTTGAAGGGCTTCCTCAGGTGTCAGACCGAGCATGGAAAAATTCCTGGAATTGATCTGCATGAGCCCAACATCCAGCGAATGCCGTGCGTCGAGACGGTCCGTCACAATTTGCTTTGCTTGTGCCTGGTTCTGCCAGAGAAGTGTTTCGCCGGTGGTATTGTCATGCGCAGTAAGCGGATCAAAGCGACTTTCGACCTGAGCGATCGCAGCAAGCGTAGATGGAGCCACTGATGGGGCGCATTCGCGTGCGAAATAGTTAAACTCGGCTGATGAAAGTGGGGCGGCGTCGCTCGATGGGCACACGGAGGCCAGCAACACGATCGACAGCGGTCCCGTTGCCTTCAGCATTCCTCGTCTCCCCAAGCTCATAACCAACACAGCTCCTTCGGTCGGAAGAAATGCTGCCAACTGATGTTCATGATTATCGGGAGGATCGGTTACTCCAGGATTTTTGTTTTCTACTTTTCGATTTCATTTGAAGCAGGAATCGCCTTCCAAGTGCTCAAAGGTCTGCCGGCGAAAGATGGCCCTCCAAGATGACGGCGAGGATCTGGAATGCCATCGCAGTTGAATTCCGTACCGCTGGGTGACGGTCGCCTTCCGATGCAATTCCAGACGTAGCAAATCGAGGCTTAAGCGTACGATCGCGATATGACTGGAAAGATGGGAGGGAATATGGTTCCGTTTCTCATGACCGATCTGGCCGATCAGCCTCCTGGCGACCTTGCCAGCACGCAGGCGATGATTCTCGCCGGACATGCAACTTGCCATCAAGCCTAGACGGCGGTGGCTCCAATACAAGCTGTGAATTCGTACGGCTTAACGTTATCGGCAACGATGTTGAACTGCGATCTCACTGTCGATATCGGGTCGATATGGGCGAAATGGACGGGAGATGGTTTCAATGAACTGTGGTTCTTCGCAGATTCCGATCAGGGTGTCGATAGTGTCATTTGCGTAGCGAAGGTAGTCGTGACGGCAAAGCTCAACGAGATCGACGGTCAGGCATGGCTGCTCCGCATGCTCTGGCGCATGCCAACCACACATATCGAGGAATTGCTGCCCCAGAGTTGGAAAGATCAACGCGCAACCTTGGTTTTGGCCCCATGACCCCGCCCGATCGCTTTAGCTCGCCTGCTCGTTCAACTCACGGGATGGAACCAGCGATCTGGCGCAGGATCGAGGTGCCACTTGACTTGAGCCTCAAGGGTCTCCACGACGTCATTCAGGCCACGATGCTGTTTGAGGATTATCATCTCGTCGAGTTTAAGGCCGGTGGTAGACGATATGATGTACCTGATCCTGATCCTGAAGACGCCTACGACCGCAAAGACTTATGCCGCTCGCAACGTCTGCATTGCAGCACTCATCGATCGCGGTGTGTAGACCTTCACCTATACCTACGACTTCGGTGATAACTGGCAGCACGCCATCACAATCGAAGCCATCAAGGATCGCAATCCGTTCCTGGAGTATCCGCGCTTCCTCGATGGTGAGCTCAGGGCGCCGCCGGAGGATGTTGGCCGAACATCCGGCTTCACGGACTTCCTGAAAGAAATGGCCAAACCGCGGCATCCTCAGCATCGCGAATTCATGCGCTGGTATGGCGGCCGGTTTGATTCCGCCGATATCAGCAGCGATGTTGTCCAGGAGCGTATCGCTAAACTCGCTCGGCGCCGAACGCTCGGAAAAGCCGGCTTTGCAAAAAGCCAGAAACAACAACATTGATCAGACCCGCGGGAAGCAAAGCGGGGTCGTCATATGGGTTGTCGCAACTCCGTCGCTTATTTAGTCGGACAGCCGCTACGACGCTCGAAACGAACAAAGACATTTAGGTGATTACGCCATGCAGATGTTCTCGATAGACGGCTGTTTGTCCGCCCATAGCGACTATCCTGCGTGTGAGCTTAGTGAACAATATTGCCTTGCTCACCGAAGACCGTATCGAAAGGCCCAGCAGACAATCGCCAACCTTTGGGTCTCGGGAAACGACCGCCACAACAGGCTGCCGAAAGCGACTGGAAGAAACCACAGCTATCTCGGCCTGACCATCTGTCTTAGGCGCGCCGAACAGACGTTAAGTTTCCCGAATACTCCTCAACTCTAGGCTTTGATCTTGGTGCGAATTGCGTAGGCCATGGTCCTGGAGGATATAGGTTTGGGATATGAGCCGCAGCACGACGCGCTTCGCTTTCGCTCCAGTCTTTGGGCAAATAAAGCTGCCGATCAATCAGGGTTTGACCAAAACGGCTTGCATAGGCAAGAAAGACGCCGACCTGGCAGTTCTCAATACGTCCAGCCGTGCCCGAATATTGTCGTGCGACGCCGACCGAGTGTGTGCCTTTTTTCAGGAATCCTGTTTCATCGACCACAAGGACGCCGTCCTCATCGCCAAGTGCCTCTGTTGCATACGTGCGAACGACGTCGCGCAACTTGTCGGCATCCCATTGGCTGCGCCCCAACAGCGATTGCATTCGATACGGGCTCTCCAGACCTGCCTGTTCAGCCATCAACCAGCCGGTCTTGCGCTCAACTCCGGACAACAAACCGTCCAGGAAAGCACTGGCCGATGCCCGAAGTTCACGTCGACCAAAGACCGGGCCTAGCCGCTGCTTCAGTGTATCGAGTTCCTGCTGCCATGCCACCCGGACCAACCCGCGACAGACATCGAAATCCCTCCCATCAAACATCGGAAGTGAATCACAATTTGAATGTAAACGCACTGTAGCACTAGACGGCTGGAAGGCGGGCCGTGATGAGGCTTTTTCAGCGGCCTTGTCGGCCCATTTTGTCGTAATCCGCCTGGTTCGGCATTCCGGGCGCGATTATGCCGTCGTCAGCAGCTTCGGCAGCCTCAGCAGATTATAAGCCGTCGCTGTCAGGGTGAACATTCAGCCGACGCGATCCTTTCCACGATGGCGGGTCTTGCGCATTCCGCCGCTGGTCTTGGCCCAGCCGAACACTTCTTCGATACGCTTGCGAATGCGCTGACTGACAGCGTAGCCGGAGTGATGTGTGGTCCGACCGTCGATGGCCGAGCGTCGGTTCGTCGTGTTCTAGGCGACGTGTGGCGTCACCTTTGCGTCCCACAAGGCGGCGACGAAGTCGGCCGTATCGTAGGCTTTGTCTGCAGCCAATGTGATGCGATGACGACCATCCATGCGGCCCACCATATCCAGTGCCGCCTCGTGCTCGGCGGTTCCGGTCGCATGGGTCAGCGTGGCGTCGACAACCAGACCATTGCGGTTTTCCATGGTGACGTGGCCCATATGGCAAAGCCTGGCCGCCTGACCACGGGCCTTCTTATAAAGCCTGGCATCCGGGGCGGTGGTCGACGCATGGGTTGCGTTGCTGCGCTTCTCGCCGTGGAAATCAAGCTCAGAGTTGCGGCCTGCGGCCTTTGGCGGCCGTTTCCCTCCAGCGCCAGAGCCGCTGTCGTCAGTGTCGCTACCATCTGCGCCGTCCTTGGGTTTGAAGCTCTTCATGCTGGCCCAGGCTTCGATCAAGGTGCCGTCCACCGAGAAGTGCTCGTCCGACAGCAGCGCCTTCACCCGCGGCTGGCCCAGCAAGGCGGCCAGAAACTTGGCGGCGATGTCGCCTGCCAGAAGCCGCTCACGGTTCTTGGTAAACACCGTGACGTTCCAGATCAGCGCGTCCATCGACAGGCCGACGAACCAGCGGAACAGCAGATTGTAATCCATCTGCTCCATGAGCTGACGCTCAGAGCGTATCGTGTAAAAGGCCTGCAACAACAGGGCACGCAGCAGCTTCTCCGGCGGGATCGACGGGCGGCCGATCGCTGAATACATCGCCTCGAAATCTGGCGACAGAACTTCCAGCGCCTCGTCCACAATGGCGCGGATCGCCCGCAGCGGATGGCTTGTCGGAACGCGGGCTTCGCAGCTCACATAAGAAAACAGACCCGCCGTCTGCATATCACTGCCACGCATGTCCTGCTCCTGCCGACCAATCACTCAGGCATGGAATCACGGCAGTCCGTTCACAGTAAGGGCCTTTTTCCGCACGCTGTTAAGCGCAGCGATTTCGGCAGCATTTGCCGCCAACCGCGCCATCAGCACTGCAATGTCAGGATCGCTGGCTTGTACCATCAGATTCTTGAATCTTCTGTGGTTGCCGCCCGTGATGCAAGAAGTCTTTGAACCGAAGGTCATGTGATCGAGTGCGGTCTTCTGTGAGGCCTGCAGATACGGCGTTTACAGAAGCCGCTGGCCGGTATGGTGATCTGCAGGTCGGGTCCAAATCTGAATCCCGAGCTCTTCTGCTCATGATTCAAGGCTGGTTTTCCCGATCCAGATCTTTTCGATCATTTGCCCATTCGGGTCGTCGCCTTCTCACACCCCTTTTTCCGACATTAGGTTACCTACAACACCTTCATCATGTTGCTGGCTGTGCCGGCACTCGATAATCCTCATGTTTTTGTCAGCAATGCCCAGACCGTGCGCGCCATCTTGTTGGCCAGTGCGATCGCGACCAACATTCGGGGCTTTTACTGACCGTCGTTGTGGTGACCTCCTCCGGCGGCTTCACCTTGCGACGGGTCTTCTATACCGCACCCTCCACCTATATCGGCCATCGCCTGCGGGTTCGGCTCTATAACGACCGCCTGGAATGCTATCTTGGGGCAAGTCCGGGTATTCACGCTTCCGCGTGGACGACCTTCCTCCCGTGGGAACGGTCAAGGCGGCCACGTCGTCGACTATCGGCACGTCATTCACAGCCTTCGCCGCAAGCCACAGGCGTTCGCCAATCTCGTCTATCGCGACCAGTTGTTCCCTCGATCGGCCTATGCCCAGACTTGGGCAGTCATATCTGAGCCCTCGACCAGCGCGCTGCCTGCAAAATCATGGTCGGTTTGCTCGGGCTTGCCCACTCGAACGCCTGTGAAGCCGAACTCGCATTGGCATTGGAAGACAGCCTCGATGCCAGGCAACTGCCTGATCTGGCAGCTCTGGAAGTGCGCTTCGATGTCGCCGACCAACAGGTTCCGGGCATCGATGCCGTTCTACCCACAGCCGCGGCCTACGACCGGTTGCTGACAGGAGGGACAGTACAATGAACACCGCATCTGTCGACATCGCAAAGCTGCCGCTCATGCTGACGAGCTTGCGGCTTCCCACCTTCGCACGTCTGTGGCCTGAACTCACCCAGCGAGCCGATCGCGAGGGTTCGTGAAGGAGAACGTCGCTGCCTTCGTCAACATGACACCGGAAACCTTCTCGGGCGTTTATGCCAATACTGTCAAGGAAACGCACTGGCTTTCCTATCCGAATTTACGCCGCGCGCGTGTCCCGCCAAAAATTCTCGACAAGCGACATCGACGCGGGAAAGGCCGACGTCTTCATCAACATCGACCTCAAGACGTTGGAGACCCATTCGGGTCTTGTGCGACTCATCATCGGCTCGTTTCTGAGTGCGATTTACAATCGCGACGGACAGCTCAATGGGCGCGCGCTGTTTCTCCTCGATGAGGTCGAGCGCCTCGGCTACATGCGATCATAGAGACCGCGCGCGACGCCGGCCGCAAATACGGGATCACGCTCGCGATGATCTATCAGTCGATCGCCCAGATGCGCGAGACCTATGGCGACCGCGAGGCTTCGAGCAAGTGGTTCGAGAGTGCCAGCTGGATCTCGTTCGCCGCGATCAACGATCCGGAGACCGCCGACTACATATCTAAACGCTGCGGCATGACCACGGTCGAGATCGATCAGGTCAGCCGCAGTTCTTAGGCGAGGGGATCGTCGCGAACACGCTCGAAGCAGCTCGCGGCGCGACCGCTGATCCAGCCGCACGAAGTCCTGCGCATGCGCGCCGACGGACAGATCGTCTTCACCGCCGGCAACGCGCCGCTCAGATCCAGACGCTACCGCTCAGAAAGCTGCAATTCGTCGCCTTTAAATGTAAACATCCTAAGTTTCATCTGTAGCGATTTTGACTGCGCCGATATGTAGAAATTGCTTGATGCCGAGTTATAGTTCTCCCAATGGATAATATCGTAGAAAAGATTTTTCATCTGAGGTCAATGAATTCAATCCTTCGTCAAGAATACTTGAAGGCCGCGCGACACAGCGAGCCCGTGCTTCCGGATTTTGATGATCACCATGCTCCCTCCAACCGGCTTTGAGGTTGCAGCGGATACTTGTTGCGTTTTGAATTAGCACCTACCGAAATGCCCATGCTCGGGTGAATGATCACTCAACGGATTGAAAAGTGAGAAGAGTAGGAGTGGTAAGCATGCCAGTCGATGACATTATAATGTCCGATCCCGGAATGGCTGCTGTTGACACGTCTGTGCCCGCGCGATCGCAGGCGGAACTCCGCCAGTCCAGTAACCCACTGGACCGGAGCAATATTGCGGAATGGGTCGTAAACCACGCCACCAACCGCACTGCGGTCTTCGGACAAGACCAGCTCAAGATTTCAACGACCCGGGCGCTCACGCGCTTCAAGCGACCGGCACAAGAAATCGACCGGCTTTTTCAGCAGGTCATCGCAAGCGACATGCTTACCCAGCTCGAATCGCCCGATGGCCAACCTCTCTATACCTCTACCGAGCTCAGAAATGCGGAAGAGAATATTATACGGCATGTCAGCAACCTGTCCGCGGAACAAAGCTTCGCCGTTCCAGGTACCATTGTTGATATGGTCGCCGACAGAGGCTTTTTCACACCGGAACTCAGAGGAGCGCTGCATTACCTGTCCAGGTCTAATCGCGCTGCCACCATGGTGGGCGTGGCGGGTTCCGCCAAAACAAGTGTACTTGGAGCCCTGAACGAAGCGGTGGACCGGTTCAACGAAGATAGGCTCCCGGCCGAGCAAATAAAGTTGGTTGCCTTCGTACCTACCAACCGTGCCGCTCAGGAGCTTCGTAAAAAAGGGCTTCGCGACGTCGCCACGACGTTTAAGGCCAAAGATCGGACCGTCGGAAAAAATACCATTGTCGTCATCGACGAAATGTCAATGGTCAAGACGCAGGAGATTGCGCAGCTAATCGACAAGATCGCAAGTGCAGATTCCTACCAACCAACCGAAAGGCCGAAACTCATCTGCGTGGGGGATGATCGTCAGCTGCCTCCGGTTGGACCCGGTGACCTGCTGCCGATCATTATGCAGCAAGCCGGTTGCTATGACCTAGTCCAGCCGCTTCGACAACTCGATGCTGGGTCGCGATTAGAAACTGAAAAGCTCGGACGTGACATACGAAACGATGCCCAGAGCGCTGTCGGGAACTATCTGACAGCGCTCCAACAAACGGGCCATGTCCGTTTCGTATCTGCTGGCCCTCGCGGCGCAAACGTAAGGGCATCAGACCAAATCATCGACCGCATGCTCGGGGAGATGAATAGAGTTTGCGATCAATACCCGGTGGATGATCGTCTTGTCATGGCACATTCCAACAGGAGTGTTAACCGCGCCAATATCGCTCTCCATCAGAGTTTCGTCGATAAATCGGGATTGCAAGACCAGCAAATGAGCGTGTGGTCAAGCCTGATAGATGGGGGAGATTCTGAATTTCAAATAGATGATGGGTCGTCGAGGCGGGTCCAGCAAAAAATCAATCTCGCCTTAGGAGACAGAATCTTATTCAGTGAGAGCCGTCTGCAGGCTGATATTCGGAATGGTACTTTTGCAACTGTAGTCGGACTGCATAGCGCAGAACCTTCCGGACGTGATATTGGCACAAATGCGACGGTCCGTATCAGTGCACGGCTTGACGGATCTTCGCGCACGGTCACTTGGACCGATAATGAGTTTGCAGGCTTTACCTATGGCTACGCTGCTACAATTCACAAGAGCCAAGGGGCCACAGTTGATCACGCCATCCTCCTCTGTGACGGTGCTCTTTCAGATAAGCTGACCTATGTCGGCTTGACAAGGCATCGCAGTCGCCTCGACGTCATTGCGTCTCCTCTCGTGGCAAAGAACGTTCAAGTTCTCAGTGAAAAGCTCACTCAGCAAATCGTACCTAATAACTCCATTCAATTCCTAGTGTCCGAACACATAGCCCTAGAGGAGCGCTCTTCGATTTCGAACGAGCAGTTGCTGAGGCCGGCCGGCAGGATGGAAATCTTTCCAACGACACCTCGTTCATCCCTGGCCACGCAAGAGAGCTCCGTTGGAGAGAACCAGTTTCACGGGCCATCCATAACGGACGTGGATATGCCGGAAAGCACACCCCTTTACCAAAGGGCCATTGATTTAGAGGCATCCCAGGCGTCCGTCATCACGACTGAAGAGCGGATGCAGCCGGAATTCTATGGGCCAGGATTGCCGGCTAACACCTCAGCCCGTCGAGGACAGCGGCCCTGGATCACAGCGGATACAAAACCGGAGACTGCGGTCGAGAAAAGGAAACGCGTCGCGACGAAGGAAGAAATTGAACCTCACAAAAAAATGGCGCGGCGCTCAATCAGTTCTGCCGAGGCTGTCGAAGATATCACCTCCCTAGTCGAACGATTGAACTTGGGAGGATCCCTCGCGAACGGAATTCAACCGACCTATGCGGGGCTCGATCCCGACACCAGTGCTGCCGGTTCCCGAGTTGGTTCCATAGCCCACCAGCAAGATGTTCAGGAACCAAATTGGGAATCGTCATCAACGGACGCCCTCTCAAACTTTTCAGAAAACCGATCGACCGAAGACTCAGGAGAAAAAATTATGCCTTCGAATGACCAAGACGTGCAAGACGCCGGCTCTACAGGCAACGAGCGTCATTTTTCACAAACATCCGTCGTCGAAGCCCTGCAGGGTGGTGATCACAAGAAGCTCGTGGAAACATTGGTCGCAACCGGCTCGCTTGTCGAGAATGCGGATGCAGGGTCTGCCCTGAAAGCGATGGCAAATGCTTACGAAAGAGACATTAACGCCGATCCCGGGAAGGTCCGCATGCTCTATGCCAACCGGCGCGTCGATGTGGATGTACTGGCCAAGGAGATCGAAGAGCGGGGTCTCGCATCCGGCCGCCTGAGCGGCGACCCTGTCACCTTCAAGGCGTTTAACAACAAGGATATTCGTTTCAGGGTCGGCGACAGGCTCAGCGTCACCAGCAGTTATAGGAATCTCGTTGCGGGCGAAGCTGGCCGGATCGAAAAGGTCGACGGCAAATTCGTTACCTTCAAACCCGATGGCAGCAGTCAGAGCAAGACCTTCGAGGCCAGCACCGGCGAGCCGGGCGATAGGGGCGTTAAGGGCTACAAGATCGAAGGCCCGACGACAATCATCGGCTCCGCCTATGAACTCACCCGACATGATGATGGCAAACGTGTTGACCAAGTCTATCTCTTGCACAATGCTGCCCATGGTATCAACGCCAACAGCGCCTTGCTGAGCAAGGCCGACGAGCGGACGCAACTCTTCACCGCACGTGCGGATACGGCCGACAGGGACATCTTGGCCAGCCAACTGGGCAAGTCCGGTAGCGAGCTCTACCAGGACAAATTCCCGGCTTTGCCGGATTATGCAGCCACGCTCGACCGGATCGCAAAGCGTCAGGAAGTTCGAGCAGCACGTGGCGAGGAGAAAATCTCCGCCCCGGTAGAACTGGCGTCCCAAACGCCGCTCGATGCTGACCATGCGACGCTCAATAATCAGAAATCAATCCTGGAGGCCTTGCAGGCCGGCGACCACAAATTGCTGGTGGAAACATTGGCTACAACCGGCTCCCTTGTCGAGAACTCAAACCTTTTTTCAGCGTTGAAAGCGATAGCGCAGAGCTATGAAAGAGACATCAGCGCAGACCCTGAGAAGGTCCGCGCTCTCTACGCCAACAAGCTTGACCATGTCGACCGACTTGCCGAAGAGATCGAAAAGCAAGGCCTTGCATCCGGCCGCCTGAGCGGCGACCCTGTCACCTTCAAGACGTTCAACAACAAGGATATTCGTTTCAGGGTCGGCGACAGGCTCAGCGTCACCAGCAGTTATAGGAATCTCGTTGCGGGCGAAGCAGGCCGGATCGAAAAGGTCGACGGCAAATTCGTTACCTTCAAACCCGATGGCAGCAGTCAGAGCAAGACCTTCGAGGCCAACACCGGCGAGCCGGGCGATAGGGGCGTTAAGGGCTACAAGATCGAAGGCCCGACGACAATCATCGGCTCCGCTTATGAACTCACCCGACACGATGATGGCAAACGTGTTGACCAGGTCTATCTCTTGCACAATCCCATCTACGGCTTGAATGCTGCGAGCGCGCTGTTGAGCAAGGCTGACGAGCGAACACAGGTTTTTACCTTGCACAGCGACACGGCCAATAGAGAAATCTTGGCGAGCCAGCTGAGCAAGTCCGATAGCGAGCTCTATCAGGACAAATTCCCGGCCTTGCCGGATTACACAGCCGCTCTCGACCGGATCGCGAAACGTCAGGAACGTGTGACGGCGCGTGGCGAAGAAAAACCCGCTATCCAAATAGAGGTGGCGCACCAGACGTCCGCCGAGGCGAGTCATTGGACGCCTGACAGTCAGAAATATGTCGTCGAAGCCCTGCAGGGTGGTGATCACAAGAAGCTCGTGGAAACATTGGTCGCAACCGGCTCGCTTGTCGAGAATGCGGATGCAGGGTCTGCCCTGAAAGCGATGGCGAATGCTTACGAAAGAGACATTAACGCCGATCCCGGGAAGGTCCGCATGCTCTATGCCAACCGGCGCGTCGATGTGGATGTACTGGCCAAGGAGATCGAAGAGCGGGGTCTCGCATCCGGCCGCCTGAGCGGCGACCCTGTCACCTTCAAGGCGTTTAACAACAAGGATATTCGTTTCAGGGTCGGCGACAGGCTCAGCGTCACCAGCAGTTATAGGAATCTCGTTGCGGGCGAAGCTGGCCGGATCGAAAAGGTCGACGGCAAATTCGTTACCTTCAAACCCGATGGCAGCAGTCAGAGCAAGACCTTCGAGGCCAGCACCGGCGAGCCGGGCGATAGGGGCGTTAAGGGCTACAAGATCGAAGGCCCGACGACAATCATCGGCTCCGCCTATGAACTCACCCGACATGATGATGGCAAACGTGTTGACCAAGTCTATCTCTTGCACAATGCTGCCCATGGTATCAACGCCAACAGCGCCTTGCTGAGCAAGGCCGACGAGCGGACGCAACTCTTCACCGCACGTGCGGATACGGCCGACAGGGACATCTTGGCCAGCCAACTGGGCAAGTCCGGTAGCGAGCTCTACCAGGACAAATTCCCGGCTTTGCCGGATTATGCAGCCACGCTCGACCGGATCGCAAAGCGTCAGGAAGTTCGAGCAGCACGTGGCGAGGTCAAGCCGATCGTGCAGACCGAAGCGCTCGAACTTCACCAGAGTACGGAAGCGAGCCACGCTGAGCAGGAAGACTTATTGAAATCGCCCGAACCATTGCACGTCCAAGCCACCGTCGATGGTGAGACCTCAATCATCCGTTTGTCCGAACGGATAAAAACCAATCGCGAGAAAACTCCGGAACTTGACGCAATCTCGACGGAAGAGCAAGGAACTGCAGGCAGCGAGGCGCGGAGCACCCAATCCGATTTACCGAAAGTGAGTAACGCAACGCTACGAGAGATTTTGCCGAAGGTCGCAAATGACATGGATCGGCTGACACGGGATTTTGACGAGCGTGTTCGCGTCCGCGGTGATGCTCATGGAATCTAAGTGCACGAGGGTGCGCAACGTGCACCCTCTTGCACCACCTGAACCTGTAGGCTCGGGGTGATCACCCGAGCTGGCGACGAAATGCTCAGGAGCATATTGGTGGTTGGAGCAACCGCCCTTCTTCAATATGTCAGGGCAGGTCGAAGCAGACATACCACCCAGTGGCTGCTTGAACTCCTGCAACGCAAGAAACCAAAGCTGGTGGCTGTAGCGCTCGCCAATAAGATCGCCCGCATCGCCTGGAAGCTCATGGTGAGCGGCGAAAGGTACAGACGGGCAGAAGGACAGACACAGGCGGTTTAGGAGATTGGCCATCTCGGTGAGCATGATATGAATGCTACCGTGCTGATCTAATGCTCTGAACTTGCAAGAGAAAGCAGATGGTGTGATCGATCGATCCAAGACGCGTGAAACTCCGCATTGCCCGGTGGCCGTCAAGGGTCGCAAGTCTGTTAGGAACACGAGTTGCGGAAACCATCTTGGCCAGTGGTCGTGTGCGGCCACACGTAAAGGCGGCCCGGAGACAAGTTCGGGAAACCCCGCCTCGACGTTTGCCGACCAGATCAAACGCGGCGTCACCGACGGTATCATCGGCGAGCCACAGCAGCAGACCACCTTCCAGCCGACGCCGGTCGAAACAAAACAGGTCGATGAAAAGGCCAGCAATCCCTTCACGCCGCAGCCGGGGCAACACGAGGTGCAGCAGCGCGGTCAGGATCTCGAAGCGGAAGGGGTCTGGCGTGCCCGTCTTCAGCGAGAACAACAGGAGCAGCTTCTGCGTGAGCAGCAGCGCCAGCGGATGGCCCGCCTGCAGGCAAACAACGCTGCCTATGATGCGCCGCTTGCCATCGATCGCGGCAAACTGGATGGGCGTGCTGAAACGCATGATGCGACCGCGGACACGAAAGCAAGAGCCGCAACGACGTCGACAAACACGGCAAGTGGTCCCGATCTCTATGCGGCCGCATTGCGCGCCGGGCTCGGTGGTCAAAACGTTGATCCCACTGCCCAAGGCGCCAAGGAGGACTTCTTCAACGCGGACTTGAAAGAGCTTGGCTACTTGCCGAACCGTGTCGTGCCCCAACAATCGCCCTTCGAGCTAAAGCGCGGTTCGGTCATTCCGGCAACACTGATCACGGGCATCAATTCCGATCTTCCCGGCCGGATCACCGCCCAGGTGAGCCAGAGCGTTTACGACAGCGCGACAGGGCATCATCTGCTCATTCCGCAAGGAACGAAGCTGTTTGGCCGTTATGACAGCAAGGTTTCCTTCGGACAGAAACGCGTTCTCGTCGTGTGGACCGACATCATCTTCCCGAACGGCTCGACTTTACAGATCGCCGGCATGTCGGGGACGGATGCGCAAGGATATGGCGGTTTCAGCGACAAGGTGAACAACCATTATTTGAAAACGTTCGGCTCGGCGGTGATGATTGCCCTGATCGGAACAGGGATCGACATGGCCGTTCCGGAAAGCTCGACCCTCGCGACCCAGGACACGGCCTCGGATGCGGCGCGGCGGAATTTCGCCGAGACGTTCGGGCGGGTAGCTGATCGTACCATCCAACGGAACATGGATGTTCAGCCGACGCTTGAAATTCGCCCTGGCTATAAGTTCAATGTCCTTGTCGATCAGGACATCGTCTTTCCTGGAGCTTATCTATGAGATATGCGGACGTCTGAGCATCCTCTTCGCTGCCGGCAACACCGGAAGCGGCCACAGCGATCTTCGCAGGCTTTCGACCACGATGCCGGGCTAAGACCCCAGATGACTGATCAATGGCGTCAAAGCTGACGATCAAATGGTTTCATAGGGCAAGGCTTTCAAAGCGTCGAGCAACGCTGCCCGGAATTCGCTAACCAAACGAGGCGGCGGGCTGTCGGTCGGAAGGACGATAGCGAAATGATAGGGAACGACTGGATCAAAGGAACGCTGAACAATCGGATTGGCACTGTAGTAGTCGGCAGTGAACGGGTCGACGATGCCAATCCCCAACCCCCTGCTCACCAGATCACAGAGGTTCAGCGCCAAACTACTCTCTATTCTTCGGGTGCAATGAACATTGAAGCTATCAAGCGCCGCGTCTGTTTGCATGCGCAGGAGGCTCACTGGAGAGAGGCAAATCAACGACTCTCCTTCAAGATCCGTCGCATGAACCGTTTCCTTCTCTTCGAGACGATGGCCTGGCGGCAGTAGGCAGACGGCGCGAAACGAAGGGACGGGTTCGACGGTAAGTCCGGGATAGTCGCCGGCTAGTATCGATATTCCAAGATCGTAATGTTGTAGCGAGACCAGTTCCAAGACCGTCTGCGAGGGGACCGTGTCCAGGTAGACGGATACATCGGGTCGATCGGCGATGACTGACTGAATGACACCAGACATGAAACTCAGGGCCGGCGCGGTGTAACAGGCCACCCTCAACGAGCCCATGTGAGATTTCCTTAATTCGGAAGCGACTTTATCGATGTGCTGAATCCCGTTGAAGTGTCGTGACACTTCTTTGAACAGAATACCGGCCTCACGAGTGGGTCGTAAGCGGTTGCCCGTTCTCTCGAACAGGCTGATCCCTATTTCGTCTTCGAGATCCCTGATCAGCCGGCTAATTGCGGGCTGTGTGATCCTCACAAGATCAGCTGCAGACGTCATACCTCCCGTCAGCATCACAGCCCGGAACGCTTCCAACTGACGCGATTGAATCATTGTCCCCTCCATAACATATGCGCATGGGCGCATACTTATTACTGCCCTTGCGATATGGAAGGCAAGCTTTTAGTAACAATAGAAAACTGGGTCCTAATCTCGAATTGCACTTCGGCGGGCATGTTAACACGTGCTGCATCGTTGAAAATAAATGCTGGCAGATGCCAGCGGCGTCATTCTCGGCTGTCCTGCCGTGAGAGTTTCCGCTGCATTGCAAGAGATTAGGAATGAAAAACAAGGGAACGCGAATGGACGCTACTCAACCCACCTTGGTGGCAGAAGACGTGCATAAAAACTTCGGAACGCTCGAAGTTCTGAAGGGGATTTCACTCACGGCCAATAAGGGTGACGTCGTTTCGATAATTGGCAGCTCCGGCTCCGGTAAGAGTACTTTCCTTCGCTGTATGAATTTCCTCGAAACGCCGAATAAGGGCCGTATCGCGGTCGGGCAGGAGGAGGTTGTCGTCAAAACCGATGCGGCCGGCCGATTGGTCGGAGTCGATCGCAAAAAGATCGAACGCATGCGGATGCAACTCGGGATGGTGTTCCAGAGCTTCAATCTGTGGGGGCATATGACTGTCCTGCAGAACGTCATGGAAGGCCCCGTACACGTTCTCAAGCAGCCCAAGGGCGACGTGCGCGACCGTGCAATGGATTTCCTGGACAAGGTCGGTATTGCCGACAAGCACGACGCCTACCCGTCTCAATTGTCAGGTGGGCAACAACAGCGCGTCAGCATCGCACGCGCACTGGCTATGCAACCGAGCGCGCTTCTCTTCGACGAACCAACCTCTGCCCTCGATCCGGAATTGGTGGGTGAAGTCCTGAAGGTGATCAGGAAGCTCGCCGAGGAGGGGCGGACGATGGTCGTGGTGACGCACGAAATGGGTTTTGCTCGCGACGTATCGAGCAAGGTTCTCTTCCTCGAAAAGGGGCAAATCGAAGAGCAGGGAACGCCGCAAGAAGTGTTCCAGAACCCGACGTCACCAAGGTGTCGGGCCTTTCTCTCCAGCGTTCTGTGAGCGCGCAAGCGCGCAGAAGAGTCAACACTCGAAATAAAAAATAACAGCAACAGAGGTGAACGTTATGAAATTCTTCAACTTAAATGCGCTTGCGGCAGTTGTGACCGGCGTCCTCGTCGCGGCAGGCCCCTCACAGGCCAAGGACTACAAGAGCATTACGATTGCAACCGAAGGATCCTACGCGCCGTACAACTTCAAGGATGCGGGCGGAAAACTGATCGGCTTCGACATCGATCTAGGAAACGACCTTTGCAAGCGCATGAACATCGAATGCAAATTCGTCGAGCAGGCTTGGGACGGGATCATACCTTCCCTTACCGCGGGTCGTTACGATGCCATTATGGCAGCGATGGGCATCCAGCCGGCGCGCGAAAAGGTCATTTCGTTCTCCCGCCCGTATCTCCTCACGCCGATGATGTTCCTGACGACAGCGGACAGCCCGCTTCTGAAAACCCAAGCGGCAATCGAGAACCTTCCGCTAGACAATATCACCCCCGAACAGAAAGCCGAGTTGGATAAGTTCACCAAGGTCTTCGAGGGCGTGAAGTTTGGCGTTCAAGCCGGTACATCTCATGAAGCGTTCATGAAACAAATGATGCCGAGCGTGCAGATTTCCACCTATGACACCATCGACAATGTCGTAATGGATCTGAAGGCCGGCCGTATCGACGCGAGCCTGGCTTCGGTCAGCTTCCTGAAGCCGCTAACGGACAAGCCTGACAACAAGGACCTGAAGATGTTTGGTCCGAGGATGACGGGGGGAGTGTTCGGCAAGGGTGTCGGCGTTGGCATCCGCAAAGAGGATACCGATCTCAAAGCCTTGTTCGACAAAGCAATTGATTCCGCGATTGCCGATGGGACCGTTCAGAAGCTGTCTCAACAGTGGTTCGGTTACGACGCGTCTCCCAAGCAGTAATTACTTTCAATAGGAGCGTCGGCACTCGTGTGGCCGGCGCTCTATCTGTTTAGCAAGCTTGAGGCGTGGTCGATGGACTTGACACTATTGCAATGGGGAGATGCCGGCTGGGGCGATGAATTGGTGCGCGGGGCGATGATGACTGTTGTCGTCGCAGCCTGTTCGTACTTTTTCGGAATCATCTTTGGTTCGCTTTTTGCTGCCGCAAAGCTATCCCGTTTCTGGTCGCTACGCCTACTCGGTGACGTCTATACGACGGTCGTTCGCGGGGTGCCTGAACTGCTTATCATCTTTCTGGTATTCTTCGGTGGCGGCACACTCCTGCGCACCGTCGCCAATGGACTGTTCGGATACGAGGGGTACATTGAGCCTCCAATCTTCGTGATCGGCGTCCTCTGCATCAGCGTGAGTGCCGGAGCGTATGCCACCGAGGTCATTCGCGCTGCCGTTCTCGCTGTTCCCCCCGGCCAGATCGAAGCGGCGAAGTCCATTGGGATGGGTCCGTGGCTGCGGCTGCGGCGGGTGCTGATCCCACAAGCGGCTAGGTTCGCCCTCCCAGGCCTTGGAAATGTCTGGCAGTTCACGCTCAAGGACACGTCGCTAATTTCCGTTGTCGGCCTGGTCGAAATCATGCGGACAGCAGCGATGGGGGCAGGTTCGACGAAGCAGCCCTTTACCTTCTATATCACCGCCTTCGTGATCCTCCTTCTTCTTTCCTCCGTGTCAAATCGGGGCTTTCTTAAAGCTGAAAAGTGGGCGAACCGCGGTGTGAGGAGCCAATAATATGGATATTCAACTCATCATCGAGTCGTTCCCCAAACTCATTGCTGCCGTCCCCACGACGCTGGCGCTCGCGTTCATATCGCTCCTCATCGGATTTGTTGTTTCGGTACCTGTCGCGCTTATGCGGCTTTCGAAAAACCGCATCGTTTCTTCGGTAGCATACGGCTACGTCTACCTGATCCGATCGACCCCACTTCTGGTGCAGATGTTCCTGATTTACTACGGGTCGGCTCAGTTCAGAGGGTTTCTCACGGAAATTGGTCTGTGGTCGTCGTTCCGCGAACCGTGGTTTTGTGCGATCCTCGCTCTGGCCCTCAATACCGCGGCCTATACCAGCGAAATCATCCGGGGCGGCATACAGGCGGTTCCTCTCGGGCAGATCGAAGCGGCGCGCGCTGTCGGCATGTCCACAGTTCTCCAGTTTAGGAGAATCGTGTTCCCGATCGCCATCCGGCAAGCGTTGCCGGCCTATGGCAACGAAGTCATGCTCATCATCAAATCGACGTCGCTTGCTTCGACAATCACTATCGTCGAAGTGACCGGTCTGGCGAAGCAGATCATCTCGGCCACCTACAGCCCGGTCGAAGTGTTCATCGTCGCCGGTGCGATCTACCTGTTCATCACGTTCATTGTCAGCCGCCTGGTCATTCTGGCGGAGTGGTGGCTCAATCCGCACATGCGCGCCCGGGTGGGCGGAACGGCTCCGAAGGCCGTGGAGACGCATTAGAACTTGGAAATCCCCGTTGGATTACCGATCGAAAGAGTGCGCTCGGGCGAATGTCGACGTAACATTCAAATCTTAGGGTTTGAATGTTACGTCGCTTTGTATTGGTGAGCGGAGATGTCGTATCAAATAGAAATTGGAAGCATCCGCTGTTTTGTCGTTGCCGCTGAAGAACTACATTTCCGCAGAGCCGCGATCCGACTGAACATGTCGCAGCCAACGCTCAGCCAGCAGATCAAGCGGCTTGAAGAGCTTATGGGGGTGCAACTGTTCATCCGCTCTACGCGGCGCGTGGAGCTGACGCGTGCGGGAGCATCATTCCTTGATCACGCGCGCGAGATCCTTTTGAAAATCGACGAGGCGATCCTCAATGCCAAGCTGGAAGCCGGCGGTCTCAGTCCCGGCGGAGAAGAGCTGATCATCGGAGCGATCAGCCCGGCCACCAGTCAATTGCTCCCCTTGATCTTGAGCCGTTTCCGGCAAAGGTTTCCCAGGACTAGGCTTGTCATCAAAGAGGTCGATTCCATAGAGCTTCTGCGAGGGATCGAGCGCGGTGACTTCCATGTCGGGTTGATGCGACCGCCATCCAACAGCAATCTGGTACGGTTTCAGCACCTGTTGTCGGAACGATTTGTTGCCGTCATGCCCCGCCAATCGGTACTTGCGAGAAAAACCGCGTTGAAATTATCAGATTTCGCCGGACACGGTGTTTTCGCGCTCAAGCGCTTCGAGCTATCGTGTTTTGAGACTGTATACGAACAACTTGTCGGCGCCGGCCTGCTGATCGAGAACGACATAGCGGTCTCCGACACCAATACAGCTCTGGCCCTGGTGACTGCCGGCGTCGGGATCACGTTCCTGCCGGAGTGGGTGTCTGCGATGGCCCCCGACGGCGTTGTTACCCGAGTTGTGGACGATATGTCCGTCGAAATTTCAATGGCCGTGGGCTGGAATCCGGATTGCCCGGTTCCAGGGATACTGCCTTTCGTCGAGTTTGCGACGTTGGCTGCGCAAAACCTGATTTCAGCGCGAAAATAGCGGCGCTTGTGAAATCCTGAATGAACAAGGGATGCCTCCTGGAGGAGGCGTCCCTTCCAATAGCCGCACTTTCTGACGACCGTTCACACTAACTGCTTACGATCACAAGACCACCGCCGCTACAACCGGCCGGCTTCTTCGGCGATGACTTGATCCAGTTTCACGGCATCGACCCGCTCACCTTTCGCCAACAGGCGGTGATGAACGCGATCGACGAGCTGGCTGCGGATGCGCTGTTCATAGGTCAGTGCCCGCGATGCCAGTTCCCTGCGTGTCTGCTGCGACCACACCAGGTCCTGACGCTGGCGTTCGATGCAGAAATTGAAGTCGACTGACCTTCGGTTCCCGCGTTCGCGGCGGTGTTCCGCGGTCGCCGCCTCGTCGATCTTACCGTCCCGGTCGAAGACGACAGCATAGACGTCGGCGGCCCGCTCCGGGGAAAGCATGCCGTTTTCGATCTCGCGCGCGATCGCCGCCACATCCCGCTCAAGAGGTTCGCCGAACGCCCCGCCTGTGGAACTGGTGATCCTGAGAATATCGCCCTGTCCGAGCTCCAGAACCGAGATCTTGCCGACCGATCGCTCATCGGGTCGGCCAGGATTGACGACTGCCTTACCCAGAAGACCGATCTCTCCCCCCTTGAAGCCCCACGGCGCGAACACAAACCGGTTCAGGTTTCTGACCGTTATGACCGCGCGATTTGACGTGTTTTCCATTTCGATTTCGAGCGCTGCGCCGCTGGTGAATCTTCCCGCGCGGCGACTGTCCGGCACGAGGCGGAGCGCCCGCATGACCAGCACCGTTTCGATCTCGATGACTTCGACTGGCACGCTGCGCTGTGAGTAACGTACTTCCGATCCGTCCAGGCCGTCAACGCCACGGCGGGCACCGCCGCCGCCGTCGATCGTACCCACCACGTTGACACGGTCACGGCCTGTACGAGGATCGGGAGCCGAAACGACGATAACCCCGCTCATACCGCCACCGGCTGCGGCAAGGCCCTCCGGTAGTGCCTGATTGAGGCACCCCAGGATAACGTCGTAGGCGCGTGTCGCTGATGCAGCACGAGACCCGCCGGATGCGGGATAGACCGCGTTGAGAACCGTGCCGCGCGGAGCATGGCCGTGGATCGCCCGCAAGATACCGGAGTTGCGCGGCGTCAGCGGATCAACGGTCAGGATGTAGGCGTAAAGGCACTGGATAATGTAGGGGTGGGTGGTTGCCCCCGTTACCAGGTTGTAGGCGGCCGCCAATTGCGGATCCGTGCCGGTAAAATCAACCTCGATCTCGCTGTCCTTCACCGTCATGGTCACGCTGAAATAGGCCAGCTGACCATCATGGATCCCTTCAAGATAGTCCGAGAAGGTATATACACCGTCCCGAATCGTCCTGATCACCGCGCGGGCCTTGGTCTCCGCGTAGTTGATGACGTCCTGCATCCCCTCCTCGACACTCTCACGATCATATCGCTCGCAAAGCTCGCTGACGCGCCGGTCCATGCTCTTCAGGCCCGAGATCATGGCCTGAATGTCCCCCCACAACTCGGTCGGACTTCGGCTGTTGTCCTGGAAAATCGACTTGATCGCTTCGTTCAACACCCCTCCTTCGTAGAGCTTCATTGGCCTGACACGGAGGCCCTCCTGGAATACTTCCGTGAAGGCTGGCGAGATACTTCCTGGAACGGCGCCGCCGATATCGGACGCATGGACAAATGCCCAGCCGATCGCGATCAGCTTCTCGTCGAAGAAGATCGGATAAAGCAGCGTAACGTCCATCAGGTGCGTCACCAGACCGTCCGTGGCAAAGGGATCGTTGGTGATGATGATATCGCCTGGCTTCAGGTTCTCCCGGCTGATGGCATCCAGCGTCGGCTTCAACGGGGAGCCGACGAAGACATTGACGCCAGACAACATCGGATAAGCGAACATTTCGCCTTCGGCGGTCGCAATCGCACACTGGTAATCCTGCACGATCTTAACAAAAGTCGTGTGGGCGGTGCGGTAGATCGCGGCAGAGGCTTCTTCGACAATCGCGTTGAAGCGATTGTTCATGACGGCAGTACGAACGGCATCCATTGATCAGCTCCGGGTCATGAGGATTGCGCCAAAGGCTCCGACGCGGGCAACGAACTCTGGCGGAACGACGATCGTCGCATCACGCTGCTCGATGACAGCCGGCCCCTGGATCGCATCGTTGGGGGTGAGAGATGCGCGATCGAAGACGCGTACCTCGGGAATGAGTTTGTTGTGGAAGCGCATCGAACGAACCGTTTTGAGCGCACCGCCAGCCCCGGACGTTTCAGGTGTTGTGGGCTGAGGTATCGACATCGATCCACGCACGCGCATGCGCAGGTCGACGAATTCGACTGGCGCCGCTTTGTCGGCATGGCTGTAGATGCGTTCGTGCTCTTGGTGGAAGGCGGCATGCATTGCGGCAATGTCGTGCGCTTCGATCGCCGTATCCGGCAGCCGCACGTCAACCTGGAAGGACTGCCCGACGTAGCGCATCTCAGCCCAGCACTCGAACGTTTTCGACACGAGACGCTCCGGCGGTGCCTGCCGCGATAACCATTCGGCTCCCTGCTCGCGAAGGACCTGAAACTTCTTCGCGATGAGAGAACCATCGATATCAAGGCCGTGGACGGTTTCGAGCGCGTCTTTGCTCAAATCAGAGACAAGGCCCCCGAGGGCACAGAATACGGAAGGTGTCGCCGGCACAAGAACGCGGTTCACGCCGATCTCGGCCGCAAGGAGCGGCCCCTGGATCGCGCCAGCTCCGCCGTAAACGAGCACCGTCAGATCTTCGGGATCGACGCCCTGGCGTGCGAGATAAGGCAAGACACCGGCCACCATGTTCGAGCTTGCGACGGTGACGCACATTTCCGCGGCGCTGAGCACGTCCGTCTTGAGAGTCTCCGCAATCGGCGCCATAGCGCGTTCGGCGGCATGACGATCGAGCTGCATATCGCCGCCAAGAAGGGCTTCAGGCAAATAGCCCGCAAGTAAAAAGGCATCGGTCAGCGTGGGTTCCGTGCCGCCTCGGCTGAAGCAGGCAGGGCCAGGATAGGACCCAGCACTGCGCGGGCCGATACGCAACACCCCGCCATCAATCGTGACGACCGAACCGCCGCCTGCGCCGATCGCCTCGATGCTGGTAACTGGCATGACAACCGGAAACTCACCCACCTCGGCCGAAGTCGAGGTCAGAGCTTCGCCATCGCGCACGAGCGAGATGTCAGTGCTGGTGCCACCCATGTCCATGGTGAGGATGTTATGTTCGCCCAAGGCGCGGCCGAGATATTGCACAGCCGTCACGCCAGACGCCGGACCCGACAGAAGCGTATGCACAGGGAAGTTGCGCGCCTCACTGGCGGCCATCGCACCACCGTTCGAGCGTGTGACGAAAAGTTGCGACCCCGGCAGCCGTTCAGCCACATAGGTTTCGACCGCACCGATATACTCGTTCATCCGGCGTTTCACGAAAGCGTTGAGCACACTGACGATCGCTCTTTCGTATTCTCCGATCCGCGGCCAGATCTCGCTGGACAGACTGACTTCGGCATCCTCGCCGACCGCTTTACGGATAACCCGCGCGACCGCTTTTTCATGCTGCGGGTTGGCGTAGCTGTGAAGCAGCGCGACCGCATAGCCGGCAGCACCTGCGTCGGCTGCCCGACGGGCAAGTGCCTCGACTGCGGCCTCGTCGATCGAGGTTCGAACCAAGCCACCGCGCAGCAATCGTTCCTCGACCTCGAAAACCATTTCGCGATCGATCAGCGGCCTGGTTCGGGTCTCGAACATGTTCAGAGGGTTGCGGACGCCGATCCGCTGCAGTTCGAGCAGATCCCTGTATCCCTTCGTTACGAAGAACGCGATCTTCGGCCCTTTTCGCTCGATTACGGCATTCGTGCTGACCGTGGTGCCGTGCATGACGAAGGCTGCCTCGCCCGGCTCGGGCGTGAGCCGTTCCAGTAGTTTTTCAAATCCCTCACGGAAACCGTTTTCGAAAGCGGGAGGAGTCGAAGGGACCTTCAGAGTGACGATCCTGTCCTCTCCTTCACGCCACCCGCAAAAATCTGTGAACGTCCCACCGATATCAACGCCGATTCTAAGCATCTGCCGCTCACCCTCGCTTCTTCAGTTGGTCGGCCTGCGGGGTATTTCGATCTGTTCTGATCTGCATGAAACCTGTCTCCGTCCTGGAGTGATCATCGCGATATTTCAGCGATGAATACGCTGCTCACTCCGTTTGGAGAATTTGCATATCCCACCGATTGATTGGCAACGGCAATCAATCGGAACGGATGAGACTCGCCTGCTTATAGAAACTGAGGGCGATGAAGGTGACTGAGATTAACCGGTCGCGTCCTGTGGCTCGCGACGGCCCTAGGACCGTGCCGCCTTCATAACATTTGAACATCGCCGCATACCTATTACTGCCCTTGCAGCATGGACGGCAACGCCTTATCCCTAAGCTGGAAGGCAAGAATTCCAAGATAGCCAGATCTGCAATCGACCCGCTTCACATGGTGATCATCTGTTCAAGACTGATGAAACCGAAGCAAAGAAGGTCCTCAAAACTTGGCCGTCAAACGGCGACAGCTGGACAGACTGTATAGCCGACCGCACGAGGATTGAAGGATGCGTCTGGCTCACTGGGGGCTAATGGCCACGGATCGAACGTTTCGCCCGGGCACGGAAGCCTTCGTATTGTGAGAAGGTTAAATGGATCACGAGTTCGAGACAGCCATTGTTGGCGGCGGCGTAGTGGGCGCCGCAATTGGATACGGGTTAGCCAAGTTGGGACGCCGGGTGATCATCATCGATGGCTCGGACGATGCGCTGCGTGCGTCCCGAACGAATTTCGGCCTGATCTGGGTTCAGGGCAAGGGCGACGAATATCCTGAATATCATCGCATCACGCGGCAAAGCGCCGAGCTGTGGCCAGATTTTGCATCCGAGTTGAAAGAACTGACAGGTGTCGACGTGGAGTACCGCCGCAACGGTGGTTTGCTCTTCTGTGTGTCGGAAGCTCAGGCGGAAGAAGAAAAAGCCATCGGCGAGAAGATGGCTGCCATTCATCCTGACTATCGCTTCGAGATGCTGGAGCGCTCGCGCCTTGAGCGCATGCTTCCCGACATCCGTCTCGGACCGAAGGTGTGTTCAGCGTCGTTCAGTCATATGGACGGTGACGTCAATCCTCTCCTGGTCCTTCGCGCTTTGCTGGAGGGATTTGTGCGCCTCGGTGGAACCTTGGTGACGGGCGAACACGTCGACAGCATCGCGCCCACGCTTGGTGGCTTCCGACTGGCAACGGATGGCCTCACGATAGAAGCGGAGCGGGTGATTATTGCAGCGGGAAATGACTCCATGGCTTTTGCCAAGAGCCTAGACCTTCCACTTCTGCTCGTCCCGGAAAAGGGGCAGCTTCTCATCACGGAACGGGTCGCCCCGGTCTTCCCTTACGCCGCCAGCGGTATCCGTCAGACCATGACGGGCACGTTTCAGCTCGGCGTTACGAATGAACGTGTGGGCCGGTCTACCGATGTGACAGCTGGCGGCGCGCGTCATATCGCCAATCGCGCGATCAATGTGATGCCTGACGTTGGCGCGTTGCGTGTCATACGGCAATGGGCGGGACTACGCGTGCTGACCCCGGACGGGGTGCCGGTCTACGATCGGTCGCGGCGATACCCCGGCATCCATGTCGTCGCATGCCATTCCGGCGTCACCCTTGCCGCTCTGCATGCAGGTCCTTTTGCCGAATGGTTGGCAGCCGATGGAAGGGAGCCATCCTACGACGCTTTCCGCGGCAGCAGATTCAAGATGGGGATCGCGGCGTGACGAGTGAAGCTCTCTTTCCCTCCGGCCAAGCCGTGGAAATCACCATCGACGGTCGTCTCGTGACCGCTCGCGATGGAGAGCCTCTGGCCGCCGTCTTTCTGCGTCTGGACGACATCCACACGCGGACCTCCTTTCCTTCCGCCCAGCCCAGGGCGCCCTACTGCATGATGGGCGTCTGTTTCGAATGTGTCGTGCACGTCGAAGACATCGGCACTATTCGAAGCTGTCAGCAAACGGTTCACGCCGGCATGAGGGTCGAACGTCATGACCATCCGAAGAGGCTGAAATGAACCATCATTCGAGCGCCGACCTGTTGATCGTCGGAGCTGGCCCCGCTGGCATGGCCGCCGCGAGGCGAGCTGTGCGCGGCGGCCTATCCGTCGTCTTGCTGGATTCGCAATCACAGCCCGGAGGTCAGATCTGGCGTAATGCCGGCCGCAACGCGACGAGCCCGGTCATAAACGTTCTGGGGGCGGAATATCGACGCGGCATCCGGCAAATCGAAGCATTCCTGGCCTGCGGCGCCGACTACATTCCGGAGGCTCAGGTAAGCAGGCTCAGCCAGGGTTGGACGGTGGAATATGTAAAGGGTGGAGAAATTCGTTCTGTCATGGGACGGCATCTCTTGCTCGCTATGGGCGCACAGGAACGCCCGGTTCCGTTCACCGGCTGGACGCTACCCGGCATCATGACGGTCGGCGCCGTACAGATTCTCCTTAAGACGGCGGGCCAACTGCCACGGGGGCCAGTTGCCGTGGTCGGGAGCGGACCTCTTCCCCTACTATACATGCAGCAGATGCGGCTCGCCGGGACAAAGCCCGTCGCTTATCTCGATACGACCCCTCGGGGTCTCATCAGCCGTTCGCTGCGCGGTTTTCGCGGGGCGCTAAAGGAGCCCGGCCAAATCCTGAAAGGGATTGCCTGGTTACCGCAGTTCAGTGGCATTCGGCACGTACGCAACGTGGTCAAAATCAGCGCCGAAGGAAGCGGACGACTGGAAACTGTACGGTTCGAAACTTCAAACGGCAGGCCTGACCGATTGGAGGTCAAATCCCTTCTTGTTCACGAGGGGCTGGTGCCAAGCCATCAGTTGGCGGTGTCGGTTGGCGCGCAACTGATGTGGGATGTCGGCCAGTCAGCGTTCCGGCTTGAGCGCGACGAGTGGATGAACGCAGGTCCGGACGGACTGTACATAGCCGGGGACGGTGCTCGGATCGGCGGCGCCGTCAATGCCGAGATCGAAGGAGAGATCGCCGCGACCGGTATCCTTCTTCGTGACGGCGCCCTGACGGCCGCTCAGGCGGATGCCGAGACAAAACCGCTAAGGGCACATCATGCCGGGCAAAAGGCGTTCCGGCGATTTCTGGATGGAGTCTATCCGCCGAATATTGCGCGGACCCAGCCTGACGACGCAACGATCGTCTGCCGGTGCGAAGAGTTGAGCGCGGGCGTGTTGAGGGAAGCTGCTGTCCGTGGCGCTTGCCGAGGCCCTAACCAGCTGAAGAGTTTTACACGCGCGGGCATGGGTCCCTGTCAGGGAAGGCAGTGCGGCTACCCGGTGCACGAACTGGTGAAGTCCGTCGCCGGTCTGACCGCCGGCGAGGTCGGCCTATTCAATCCGCGGCCTCCCTTCGTTCCCTTAACGGTATCGATGCTTGCAGCTCAGCAGGCCGAGGAAGTCGTTTCAGCGTCGACACATGAGTGATCGTTCGGCCATCGCCACAGCGTGGTGACCAAAGTTGCAGTCAAGAAATGAACGCCTCGCGGCGTCGCAAGGAGAATGAGTTGAAGACGTGCCAAATCCTGGGAGCCCCCGTTCAAAGCGGCGCATCCCAACCCGGATGCCTGATGGGGCCTGATGCTTTTCGGACTGCCGGCTTGTCGCGAGCTTTGACGGAACTGGGCTGGGCCGTCACTGATCTCGGAGATGCGACGCCGACGGCGGAGCCCGAAATCAGTCACACCAATTCCGCTGTTAAGAACCTCGACGCTATGGTGGGATGGACGCGCAGTCTCTCCAAAAAAGCGCTGGAGATGGCCCGCAGCTGTGATCTTCCGGTTTTTCTCGGCGGCGATCACTCAATGTCTGCCGGCACCGTTTCCGGGGTGGCCGAACGAGCGGCCGAACTCGGCAAGGAGCAATTCGTCCTCTGGCTGGACGCGCACGCAGACCTGCATACCCTACACACGACTGCAAGCGGCAATCTTCATGGCACGCCGGTCGCCTACTATACGGGCCAGCCTGGCTTCGAAGGGCTACCGCCGCTGGCAGCGCCTGTGGATCCCCGCAACGTATCCATGATGGGGATTCGCTCGGTCGACCCGGAAGAAAGGCGCCGGGTTGCCGAGATCGGTATCGAAGTCGCCGACATGCGGGTTCTGGACGAGCAAGGCGTCGTACGCCCGCTGGGCGTCTTTCTTGACCGCGTGAGCAAGGCCAAGGGCAGATTGCACGTCAGCCTCGACGTCGACTTCCTCGATCCCGGGATTGCGCCGGCGGTGGGCACCACGGTTCCGGGCGGGGCGACTTTCCGAGAGGCACACCTCATCATGGAGATGCTCCATGACAGCGGTCTCGTCACCTCGCTCGACCTTGCGGAGCTCAATCCGTTTCTGGACGAGCGAGGACGTACGGCCCGACTGATGACCGATCTTGCCGCGAGCCTGTTCGGCAGGCGCGTGTTCGACCGGGTGACAACAGCATTTTGACCACTGGGTGTGGCCCGGAGCGATCGAGGTTTGCCTCTCGCATCGAGACAACCCTTCGAAACAAGGAGGAAGAAGATGAAGGTTGGAATAGCGGGAGCAGGATCGATCGCCATTGGATATGCGGCGTTGCTCTTACAGAATGGCCATGAGCCATTGATCTGGTCGCGTTCACGCGAAAGAACTACTGATTTCTCTGCCGGCGCGCCGGTGAAGATCACGGGTGCTATCAGCATGGAGTTCCACCCGCACATCTGCACGAACGCCGAGGAATTGGCCGAAGCCGATGTGATCGTGCTGGCACTGCCAGCCTATGGTCACCGCTTTGTTCTCGACGCTCTTCTGCCGCACCTCAGCGCACGTCATTCGGTGATCATCAGCGCCCATCTTTCCTTTGCGGCGCTCTACCTCGCCAAGGGGCTGGCCGAGCGTGGAATCGAGATTCCAATCACGGCATGGAGCACGACTGTGCTGACCTGCAAGCCGCGGGCAGCGGATACGTTCAACATCGGTGCCATCCGGGCAAAGGTCGATATGGCGACCCTACCGGCACGCTTCGCAGGACGGGCGCACGAAACATGCGTCGGTCTGTTCGGCGATCGGTTCGACGTTAAGGACGACATCCTCACGATCGCATTGAGCAACCTCAATCCCCAGGACCATATGGGAATCGCGCTTTGCAATTTGTCGCGTATCGAACGCGCTGAGGACTGGGGTCAGAACACCAATGTCACCCCGGCCGTCGGGCGCTTCCTGGAAGCGCTCGATCTTGAGAGGCTGGCAATCGCGTCCGCTTTCGGCAAGACGGTCCGATCCACCTTCGATCACTTCCGATTATCGTTCGACATATCCGGCCAATCGGTTTCAGAAATATCATCGATCCTGGTCGAGCGCGGAAGCGACCCGGCAGGTCCGAAGAGCCTCGATACTCGCTACGTGCTCGAAGACGTTCCCTTTGGTCTGATCCCCACCCTGCATTTGGCAAAAGCAGCCGGCGTATCGGCGCCTTTGCATGAAAGCGGCGTGCGAATTTTAAGCGCCTGCTACGGACGCGACTTTTCCGAAGAAAACGACCTGCTTAAAGACCTCGGCCCGCTGGATCTGCCCACGCTCAAGAAACGGGTAGTTACCGGGTACGCGATCACGGCCGAACCCGTGTGATCGGGGCTCGTCCGGCAGTCTATCAAACCAATAAAGGGGGCCAAAAGATGCCAGCAATTGTCAACCTCAACATCGTTCCGTTCATCAGTGTTGAAAACATGATGGATTTGGCGGTCAGCACCGGGATCGAGAACTTCCTTGTTCAACTGGCCGGCTACATTGAAGAAGATTTCCGGCGCTGGGAAAGCTTCGACAAGATTCCACGCATCGCCTCGCATTCGCGGGACGGCGTGATTGAACTCATGCCGACGAGCGACGGCACCCTCTACGGCTTTAAATACGTCAACGGCCACCCGAAAAACACGAAGTCGGGACGCCAGACGGTGACCGCGTTCGGCGTGCTCTCCGATGTCGATAGCGGCTATCCGCTGCTGCTGTCGGAAATGACAATCCTGACGGCCTTGCGAACGGCCGCAACCTCCGCGATCGCGGCAAAATATCTGGCGCGTAAAGATGCGCGCACGATGGCGCTGATCGGCAACGGTGCCCAGAGCGAGTTCCAGGCGCTCGCCTTCAAGGCGCTGCTCCATATCGATCGGATACGGCTTTACGATATCGACCCGGAGGCAACCGCTCGCTGCAGCCGCAATCTCCAGCGGTTCGGGTTTCAGATCGAGGCGTGCACCTCTGCGGAACAGGCGGTCGAAGGTGCCGATATCATTACGACAGCGACGGCCGACAAGCACAACGCCACGATCCTGAGCGACAATATGATCGGGCCCGGCGTCCACATCAACGGCGTCGGCGGCGACTGCCCAGGCAAGACCGAGATGCACCGCGATATCTTGCTGCGTTCGGATATTTTCGTGGAGTTTCCGCCACAGACCCGGATTGAAGGCGAGATCCAGCAACTCGCGCCAGATCATCCTGTGACGGAACTTTGGCGCGTAATGACTGGCCAGGACGTCGGCCGAAAGAGCGACAAGCAAATCACGCTTTTCGACAGCGTCGGATTTGCGATCGAGGATTTTTCGGCGCTGCGCTACGTCCGCGACCGCGTTGAGGGATCACGCCACAGCAGCCCACTCGACCTAATAGCCGATCCGGACGAGCCTCGAGATCTCTTTGGAATGTTGCTGCGTCGTCAGGCTTTCCGAACTTTGGGAAGTTGAAGAGATGCCAATAGCGCGTGGACCGTCGAGCATCTAGAACGGGCTCTATGGGGCTTGCACATACAAACGAACGATCGAATGAGTCTTTCACGCTCTTAGAGGCTGCCTCAAAAAGAGGTGGGTGATTTCAACAGGTTATGATTCCTTCGGATTTGCGAAGATTCGAAGGAGTACACGATGGCCTGGACTGAAATCGCCCGTCGGCACTATGCCCGGCGCACGGCACGCTACGCAAGTGACATGACGGATCGGGAATGGGTTTTGGTTGAGCCTTTTCTGCCGATACCCCGCCGCTTGGGCCGTCCCCGCACCACTGATTTGCGCGAGGTCGTCAACGCTCTGCTTTACATCGCCACGACCGGTTGCCAGTGGCGCATGCTGCCAAAGGACTTTCCGCCCTGTTCAACCGTCCAGCGATATTTCTATGAATGGCGGGCACTGGGACTTTGGACACGTATCAACCATCATCTGGTGATGGAGGCTCGCGAGTTGGAGGGCAGAGAGGCAAGCCCGACGGCTGGCGTGATCGATAGCCAGAGCGTGAAAACCACGGAAAGTGGCGGCATACGAGGCTACGATGCGGGCAAGAAGGTCAAAGGGCGCAAGCGCCATATCATCGTCGATACGCTCGGCCTGATGGTCGGCCTCATGGTGCACAGCGCCGACATCCAGGATCGCGACGGTGCTCCCGATCTCCTGAAATCCATTCGCCACAGGTGGCCATGGTTGCTGCATGTCTTCGCCGATGGTGGTTATGCAGGCGACAAGCTGAAGCGGCGACTGAAGAAGATCGGGCGCTGGACGGTCGAGATCATCAAGCGCTCGGACAAAGCGAAAGGCTTTGACGTGCTGCCACGACGCTGGGTCGTCGAGCGGACCTTCGCCTGGCTTGGCAGATGCCGAAGACTGGCAAAAGACGTAGAAAAGTCCATCGCCTCCTCACAGGCATGGATCATGATCGCCCACATTCGCCTGATCACTCGGCGCCTTGCAAGGTATCGATATCATTGAAGGCTTTTCGAGTCCGACTCTTACAAACATACAAATATTCTAATAACTGCTCTTTTCTCTTAGGTTTACCCGCCAATATATCCTGTCAAACACTGGATATTTACAATTGATTACGGAAAATGACAAACCGATCAGGAGCGCAAAATTTAAGGCAGCCACGCTATTGACCGGGGCGATGACGTTGGACAAGCCGTTTTAATTTTGGGATGGATTGAACTTTAAAGTTGAAGGAGCCACTCAGCCGCCGGCTGCTAGAGTTTTAATGAGCTAAGCACGTACGTCAGAAACCACTGTTGGGCGTACAAAAGTCGCCTCAGGTCACTGTCAGCCAGCAAGAGTTTCTTGCCACAACGCAACTGACGTTTGACATAAATTCCTTTCGGAACTCAATCAGATATCTCATATTCTCTCTCAACCAAAATATTCGATAATGGCTCTCGCTTCATCCTCAACTTCTCTACCTGTCCCAGCCGCAGGTCATCATCCGCTTCCCTTGACTGTAGGTGTCCTCGGTTCTGGTCACGCTGGGACTGCATTAGCGGCTTGGTTCGCCTCTCGGCACGTTTCCACGGCTCTGTGGGCACCAGCGGATCATCCAGGATCGATCTCAGCAATCAAAGCCAACGAAGGAGTCGTCACCACCGAGGGAGTGATCAACGGTTCATTTACGGTCTCAGCCTCTGATGATCTGCTCGCAGTTATTCGCTCCAGCCATCTACTGATTATTGTCACCCGTGCGGACGTTCACGACAGCTTCGTCAGTGAACTAGCCAACTTCAACGGTGAACTCGCAGAAAAGGATATTCTCGTCGTCTGCGGCCATGGGTTTTCCATGAAGTACGAGAGGCAGCTGCAATGCAAGCGAATACTCGAGACGGATAATTCGCCCACAACGTCTAAGCTATCGGATAAAAAAAAATGTAAGGTCAACATCAAGGAAATGAAAGCTTCTTTCGGACTGTCGTGTTTCCCAATTCATCGAAATGATGTTGGCGTCATCGATTTACCCGAAGATATCAAGATCATCTTCGCCCAGCTATTTACGGCTAGGATCATCCCCATCCCACCATTGCAGGTGCTGTTCTTTTCCAACTATATCACTCATGCGATTGCCGCTGTTATGAACATCGGAAGATTGCGCGACCCTGTCAATTCCCTTACCAAAAGAGCTGAGCAGTGGCTTCTTGAACTAGACGAGCGAACCCCACGAGCCGAGACGGACTTTTTCTTTTATGGTGAAGGATCCAACACTTACGTTTGCAATGTTCAAGAGCAGGTAGACCAAGAGCGCCGGAAGGTTGCCAAAGCGTGTGGGTTGCATCTCAATTCTCTCTTGCAGGAATGCAATGATGAATATGGCACTAATTATGCGACCCTAAGGGAATATTGCCTCGCACCATCACCTCATAACGTGCATTATGCATGCCCTGACAACATGGAACATCGTTATTTTTCTGAGGAATTATGCTCATTGGAGGATATCGCGGCAATTGCAACTATTACCAAAATCGAGATGCCCCTCACCCGCGCGTTCATCAATATTATTCATGCGGGAAAGGCAAACTTTCCGCCAACTGACAAAACATCCAGCGTGATTGGTAACTTCAGGTCAGGAGACTTGATCCGCTTTGGTGCCACCATACTTGTTAAGGATGAGATGATGAAGTAAAGAAGACGTGCGCCACGCAGTTCGTTCCAACCTCTTGTAATAAAGTTCATAAGTCCGCACCCCTATCACCGTATTGCGATGCATCTAATATAATTTCTGTTGAATTATCATATTTATGTAAAATGTAACGCGTATTTTTCTTATCAAGTGTGTTTTTTGTGCTTTCGACTTTGTTATTTTTATGTTTTCTATATTAATCTAGCAACAAAATAAAGGATGTTAATTTCGTATAAAATCAAATTTTTCCTAGAGGAAATCCCCTCACACAGACATTCTTAACTACTAATTATCACAATCCGGAATTACTTTATATTACAATACAAAAACCCCATGATATAATATAACGTTAAAAACACACTCAAGATTCAGTTAACATTAATATTTGAAAAGCAATACACATCCACAATCAACACTCTGCGCTAATCTAACACCGGAAACAACTACCGTAGGACCACTTAGAAAGCCTCTCAACGCTGACAATCTTCGCATCTGGTACGAGCTTAGGCGACGGCGGAAAGGCCTCACCAAACGCGACAACTTCGCATCTAAACCGTGAACTTGGGATTGGGGCAAGAAACTTGCGCTGATGCATGCCATGGATTTCGAGAAGTGAATAGTTCGTCTTGAAAAACGATACATTCGGCAGGAAAGCGAAAAACGCCTCCACATCCTTCAGGCAAAGCCGAGAGCCAGGTGAGATCTGGTTGTGCCATTTCCATATCGTCTGGGATGTCACTCCGTCGGTGTAAGGCGATTCAGTACAGGCGACAAATCTGGAAGCCGTAGTGCACAAAAATTTTCCGCACTCCACAAACCGATGAATTTCGTCGGAACTACCGTAGACGTACCACAAATCAGTGCCGGGAAGCACTGAATACAAGGTGTCAAAAGAAGGACCCCGCAGACACGGCGCTTCAGAAAAATGCGCTAACCTCCCGTCGGCTGCGCAAACCTTAGTTTTTAGAATTGATTCCTCCAACACTTTCTGAGCACTAGCTAATGTACTATTGATAAACCCTACATATGCGTCCCTAGATTCCCTAAGACGGAAATCTCCCAACGATGAATCAGATACAAATTTGACGTATCTCGGTCGGAACATTGGACGATTGTATTCCATTTCCAACTTGTAATTGAGAAGTAGAAACTTGCCTCAGACGGAACAGATATCTTCTCTGAAATCTGAAATTTGCACCAAGCGCTCTTTAAAAAAGACAAAAATTCGTGCCGACGGTGGCCCACCGAAGAAAAAGTTGGGGCGTAAATGTCAAAAAGCAGTTCGGCGCAGAATTGCCACATTCTGCGATCTAATTACCCAATCCACGACTTTTGGGACAAAAAAGACAAAAAATATGACACATTTAGCGAAAAATGCTCCTGATTGGAGAAATATTTCCACATGCGGCGACTGTTGCGCGCTGATTGCCTGACGAGGCTACCAAGTGCACTCACGAAAATGCTATCGAGTCGGCCACAATCGCTTGCCCATTCACTATAAGAACACGAACCATCACTCCATTTCTGTCACAGCCCCTCGGCAAATCGGCAATATACGAAATGACGGTTCCTACTTGGCAGGTTCGCGATCTTAGACGCATCCTACGAGTTAGTGAGTTGAGGCAACACTTGCGCCAGGCTCGTACCGATTTCAGATCCACCCTGTCACAATTCGTATACTTTAACCGCTCCGTTGTTAACCCAAATGCGTACGATGACGAGTATCTCCTTTCAGACCAGAGGCTCACCTATGTTTACGTCGATGAAGTAACAGCGTGCGGGTTTCACAAAGTCCCGGACAAAGATTTCAGTAAGTCGCGGACACCGAATTCAGAAAGTTCGGGACAGCAAATTCAGTAAGTCGCGGACAGAAGGGACAGCGGATTTAGATCGAATCTCGTGAGCGCCGATCTGGCAATTTGTTCTCGTGTTTTAAGCGAGGATCTAATGCCTAGACGGAAGCAAGCGAGACATACTGATGTGAAAGACATTCGATCGATACTGCGGCTGACGTTCGAGCAGGAATTGTCGATACGCGCCGTTTCTGAGCGGCTGAAGATGAGCAAGACGTCGGTCTCAACGTATCTGCTGCGGGCGCGGGAGGCGGGGCTTGCAGCATGGCCACTTCCACCCGGTCTGGATGATGACGAGCTCCTGGAGCAGCGACTATTCCGGCGGATGGGGCGACCTCCTCGAGACAGCGAGGAACCGAACTGGCCGAAAGTGGCCAGCGAGTTGAAACGCAAAGGCGTGACGCTCAACCTGCTATGGCAGGAATACCGGGAGGTCCATCCGGATGGATACGGCTACACCTGGTTCTGCTGCCGATTTGCTGATTATGAGAGCCGCGCCAAACCCACCTATCGCAGTCGTCATGTGGCTGGTGTCGCGATGGAATGCGACTATGCCGGCCATACGATCCCGATCATCGATCCGTCTTCTGGCGAGATCCGGGCAGCACAGATTTATGTGGCCGTGCTGAGTGCATCGCAATTGGTGTTCTCCTATGCCAGCTTCAGTCAGAAGCTGCCGGATTGGATCGAGGCGAACCAGCGAGCCTTCAGTTACTTCGGTGGGGTGACGAAGACAACGATCTGCGACAACCTCAAATCCGCGATTGCCAAGGCTCTCTGGTTCGAACCGACGTTGAACGCGACATTTGCTGCCTTCGCCGAACACTACGATACGACCGTATTGCCAGCACGGCCGCGGCGTCCTCGGGATAAACCATCCGCGGAGGGATCGGTTTTAATCGTCGAGAGGTGGGTTCTGGCCAGACTTCGAAACGACCGTTTCTTCAGCCTTGTCGATCTCAATATCCGCATCAGCGCTCTGATCGAGGACCTTAACACCCGTACGATGCGTCGGTATGGAAAATCCCGGCGAGCCCTGTTCGATGAGGTCGAGCGCTCCCAGCTCAAGCCACTGCCGCCAACGCCGTTTGAATACGCGGAATGGAAGGTCGCCAAGGTTCATCCCGATTACCATGTCGACGTCGACAAGACGTTCTATTCCGTGCCGCACGGTCTGATCGGCAGGAAGGTCGATATCAGGCTGACGTATCGAGCGGTCGAGATCTTCTTTGACCACAAGCGGGTCGCCAGCCACATCCGAAGCTCCCAGCGTTCCGGCCATATCACTGTCAATGAGCATATGCCGAAAGCTCACCAGCGCTATGCAAACACGACGCCTCACACGTTGCGCAAGGAAGCGGCGAAGGTTGGGGCCAATACTGCGATATTTATCGAGCGTCTGCTTAGCGATCGGCCGCACCCGGAGCAAGGCTACAGATCCGCTCAGGGCATTCTCTCCCTGGCGCGTCGTTACGAAACCGATCGGCTGGAATTGGCCTGTGAGCGTGCGTTGGTCATCAATGCGCTGACCTATTCGTCTGTCGCCAACATTCTCAGATCTGGTCTCGATCAGGCTCCTGCCGCAAGCGAGACCGTGAAGCCGGCACCGCCGCACGGCAATATCCGCGGCAAAACCTACTACCAATGAAAGGACATCTAATGCTGACACATCCAACACTGGACCAGATGAGTGCGCTTGGTCTTGCCGGAATGGCAACCGCCTATCGCGAACTTATCGAGCAAGTTCATGGAAATGATCTTAGCTTTGACGAACGGCTTGGCCTGATGCTCGACCGCGAGATCGCACTACGAACCGACCGACGGCTGACCAATCGGCTCGCCACAGCAAAGCTTCGATTTGCCAATGCCTCGATCGAAGACATCGATTTTAGATCTCACCGCGGCCTTGATCGTCGCAATGTCTTGTCCTTGGCGCAGGGCGCATGGCTGAAGGCAAACGAGAACCTGATCCTGACAGGCCAAACGGGCACTGGAAAAACTTGGATCGCCTGCGCCTTTGCGAGACAGGCGGCCCGCCTCGACTACTCTGTCCTCTACGTTCGTATGCCGCGGCTCTTCGAGGATCTCGCACTTGCCAGGCTCGATGGACGCTTTCCGCGCCTCATCGACAAGCTGGCACGTGTTCAGTTGCTGGTGTTGGATGACTGGGGAACCCATACCCTGAATGACCGACAGCGCCTCGATTTGCTCGAAATCTTCGAGGAGCGATATCGAAGGAAATCGACCCTGATCACAGCTCAGCTTCCGGTGGCCGCCTGGCACGAAATGATTGGAGAAGCCACTTTGGCCGATGCGATTTTGGATCGCATTGTTCACAACGCCCACCGCATCACTCTCGAAGGCGACAGCATGCGCAAACGAAAAACGCCGACGCTCTTGACCGGCGACGAAATAACCGAACACAATCACGCGTAACAGCAACAAGGCAACCGGGATTCGATCGCATCCGTTGTCCGCGACTTAGCGAAACGCTTGTCCGCGACTTGCTGAAACCGCTGTCCCGATTTAGCGAAATCCGCAAACAGCGCAATTGTGTGGTCTCAATCGCCTATTACCGTCCAACTCTCCGGCCTTCGGGACAGTAGCTACCGCAATGCCCCCATGGCTATTGGATCCACAAGAAATGAACGCAATCTTGCAACAGAGTTGCGGTCAAGGAGGCTTCGTTAATTACCACCACGGTCCGAGTACAAACAGCTTTTTTTTGGCGATCCTGATGAGCCAGTTGTTCATACGGATCAGGACTGATGTAATCCGCGGTCAAGGTTATGGTTGGTACGCCAGGCTAGGTAATTATGTTGAGGAAGGAGAGGATAACGAAGGTATCGAAAACGAGGAAGAGGAAGAGGAAGAGGAAGAGGAAACGAGAGAGTTCCAATTATCCGATCTCATTCATTATCCCATTGTCGCATTGGGATCGTGCCATCTCACACGTTAGGTGTCGCGGTTACCAGAAAACTTGATCTATCAACGCGTGCTTTGAATCTTGTTATTTTTCATGTTTCTAATATCATCCAGTACCGAAATAAAATTCGTCATTTTCGTCTCTCGCAATGCAATTAATATGGTCTAAATACAGCAATTGTGGCCCAAACACATATTATTATTACTATTATTAGTCGTGCGTAATTTTATTTATGAAACGTCTCGTTTCAAAACTATGAAAATACAATACAAAATGAAACACGCCCATGAAAAATAAAACATCTACAAATACCAATCGAACATTCCATAATATACTTAATCGTATTTTATTATGCAAAGATAGATCTATCTTTGGCATTGCGTAGCGGCGATGCTGCAGGCGAGCATAGCTGAGATACTCCTGGGCTATACCTTCCACCAACTCGTCCTGCGATTTTTGTCTTCATCGGATAGGGCTGTTCGTCGTTGGCAATCGCAAACATAGCGAATCCCCAGGGCGCCAGGAGATCCTATTACATTCCGAACGGATGACCCTCGAATCCTTCGAAAGCGACTGCGTTAATTGAAGGGAATTCCTGTTCCTGTCGGCGCGCATGGATGAGATACTCCTGAGCGATCCCATGAACCAACTTATCCTCCATGTCTGCGCCAAGCTGCAATAGCATATCGGGTGTGATCTGGTTTTGGCTAGCAAACAACATGGCGTATCGATACCCATCAATCCCTTCCAGTATGGGCCTCAGCTGAGGCTGATTCCAAAGATGAACCAACTCTTCGATGATAGAAAGGCCTGCAGCGGGGTGCAACATCTGCTTAACTCTGGCCTTGGCCGCTTTCATGAAGGTCTCCTCGTCTGCTAACTTGTGGCGAATAATACGCCAACGAAAATCGTTGCTCCAATAACTGCTCTGCACCATGCACTTGAGCAACGAGATAGATCCTCCCTCAAGAATAAGCCCACCGTGAGCCTCATTATTATAAACCTCCGCGATCAGCCTCTCGTGAGCTTGCTTGGCTGAGATGATACCCTTCACAAGAGGCTGTTCATCAAGGTATAGACGGGTCGTGCCCTTCAGTTCTTCCACTGTTGGTCGTCCGCTTCCGGTTGACAGTTGAGGACAGCATTGGACCCGGTCGAGAGAAAGGACTGGCTGCCCGGTTTGCTGGGCAAGAGCTATCGCGGTCGATGTCTTTCCTGTACAAGTTGGACCGAAAATTAGACGGAGATCCATAAGTGTTTTGCGATATCTTGAATACAAATTGATATTTTTTGGGTTCGAGAAGTGTATCATCACAGGCTGTTATATTGTCTTCCTCGAGATTCCTTATTGAAGAGCAAATGGCTTTAGCGTCTCTCCAAAGGGCAACTTGTTTTTCAACAAAGTGTGGGGCACGGCTGTTTCCTTGAAAGCAATTTGTCACCAACGAAGGCGCCTTTAAGTCAAAATAAGGCTGACTAAATCAGCACTATAGAGGCAGCTATTCATGCCACTTGAGGACGTTTTTCCGCGCTTTACTGCCACTTGTCTGCGCTGATTATCATCATTGCTGGCGAGAGAGTGAAATCGTTTGTAATAGTTGATTAGGTGAGACGTCAAAATAAGGGCGACTATTTCATATTTGACTTAAATATGTCCATATTGTTAGGCACATGTGATAGCAATTCCTTAACAACGGTGTCTATTATTTACTTCTTGCAGTCGTTGTCATTGTGACAAAATCAAAGATATTCTACCGTTGGAATAATATTACCATTCAATAAACGCGACAGTTGATATTTTAACTATACCTCAACATATTACTGCGCACCTCAACATAATGGAGGTTAATAGAATTACAGAAATTTTATTTACACCATCATATTCGTTGTTAAACATCAAGATTCATTAATAGCAATTTATAAAACGTGCAATACTTGTAACAGGATACGCAGATTAATTTCTATTGCGGTAGTTATATCTCCTCCAAGAGTGTTCGAGAGGATTGTCCTTTGCTAAAACACCTCCACAATTGTGGATAATTGCACAGACGGCATTACACGCGGTCTGAATAGCGCCCTCCACCCATCCACCGGTAAAGGAACAACTGCAACCCGCCAAGTAAACTCCAGTATCATTAGTCATGTCCAGCGCTTGAAAGAAAAGTTCTTCAGAATAAAAATCCTCGCCACGCCGGTTGAGTTTGAAAGCTCCGCCGGCATTCTCGTCTGTAAGCCAATCATGTTGAACAACATTTTGGTCGTAATCAGCGCAAGCGGGAACTAAATGCCGGGCAAACGCCGGGAACGATTTCGAAATTGCGTCCCGTAGCAGACATAATCGCTCTTTTTTGTCGGGGATCGCCAATAGCTTGTGGGAGTCGTCCTCCCATGTATAACTGATGAGCACCACACCTTTACCGTTCGGATCCTGCGGCTCATAGTCCAGACAATACACTGCCTTTGCGACCCCGTCCATGAGGACACAGGACGGGAGCATATGGTCAAACCAAAATTTACGTTCAGTCAGCAGGAACAATTTTGAAGAGCCCGTCATGTGGCTGTTATCAACGGCTTGGTTCACTGGTGCACGAAAAATGGTGGTATCGGATGTCAGACGATGCCTGAGTTGGATATTTGCGAGTCCAGATGTAACCACCACCTTATCATAAAGTTCAGATATCCCGCTCTTAAGCCTTATCTTTATTTTTGTCTTTTCCTTCTCAACCGCCCTGACTTGAACATGGCGTATACGCTGGCTTACAGACACGCCATTAACCACTTGAGAGGCGATCCGACGTGGAAGTTCTGAGATTCCTTCAGAGCACATACGCTGATTTTCTTCATATCCGTTTATGACCAAGCGAAGGATCTCAATAAACCCGCTTTCAAAAACTGGACCAAACCCGCCAGATCCTATTCCCATTAGCTTGAATAGGTCCCAATCATGAGGGAAACTCCATGTTTCACCACCGGGAGGATGCGTGCCCAGAAAGATCCTCTCTATCGCTGAAGAGAACGACTCCCTCCCGAAACGGTTCAGCCAAATTTGCCAGGCGTCATGAGCCCGCCTAATGTCCCCTAATTTCAAGGCCTCAGTGATAGCATCAGGCGAAGCCAACACAATATCTCCCTCAAGGAAACCGTCCTTCAAGAACGCATGCCACCCGCTATAAACGCGATGGAACAACTTCGGTGGCTGCTGCCCGGCTTTCCACATGTATCGGCAACCCTCGTAGACCAAGTCAGTGTCGACTGTGCCGGGATTTGGGAACGGCCTCATCGAAGACAGACCGTACCGCTCGAGGAAGAAAAACAAGCACGATGCAGCAGGAGGAAATCGCATCGCCCCCATTTCGGCCACGACGCTCGGAGCGTCCTTGAAAGCATGTGACCAAAGCTTGCCTCCAACCCGATCACCTGCTTCATATATTGTAACATCGTCTACGCCAGCATGAAGCAGTTCGCTTGCCACCACGAGCCCGGAAATGCCAGCCCCAATGACCGCTACTTTTGGCCTGGGAACATCTTCTGGAAAGAAGCCGATCCGCCCACTATCTGAACATTTGTCGAGAAACAATCTGTAGTCGTAGAGCAAGTCGATCGTTGGAAAGGACCCTGCCGAAGCCTTCAGCATCAGGTTTCGACCATAAGCTACCATGTCAAATGGTACTGCCTCTTCAATGATTACGGTAAACCCGGTAACGCTTTTCAACGAGCCTTCTTCGTACGGCGCCATTTGCAGGGTTCGGGAGCGGGCAGTCTCAGAGATTGAAATGGCCACGAAATGACTAAGGTCGCTGGGTGCACATCTTTTACCACTCAGCAAATTCATGGTTTGGAGAAGTTGAGCTCTGGAGATATCCATGCAAGATGGTGCAAGGTCGATGGCAACGAGACCACTCACTCTTGTTCGCACCGAAGCTTCTGGTTCGAGTATCCACCTCAGAATTTCCTCGCCAACATAGATGTAAGCGGAGAGGACTGCGACCCTCTGACCGGCTGAGATCTCCGGAAAGCGACCGTCGGCCAGCCTTTTGCAAGCTAACCCAGCGCGGCACTCGCCGGAAATTTGAGTAATTCTTCTTTCCCTCGAAGCTTCTCGTTCTGAGAAGGCTGCGGCAACGCGGCGGTCCAATTCATCAGCCTTGTCGACCATTATCAGATCCACAATTTTGGTAGAGAAATGATCGCATTGTTTATCAAAAAGAGATGAGGCTGACATTGCTAGGGAAGATTGGTCTTTGTGTAGATAACTAAAGACATCAACCGTTTCTATTTAAGTTGAAAATCGGGGAACATACTGTGCATTGACATCCCAATGGAAAGCGACAATTTTGGCGTTTTTCAATAGAATATTCACGCGGGTCCGACTCGCCGCTCAATCAGGTTGAATATTGATTGATACAATACTGTTTCCGTTTGAAAAAGTGCCCTTAATACCTCCAATAATTCGGATCATACGCCGTGATTGGGAAATTCCCTCCAATAATCGCGCAATTTGGGCCCAAGCGCGGTATATTTATTTGATCTGAAATGGGCTTAAAATCCCCAATCCAGAAAGATGGTGCCCATTACCTCGTTAGCACAAACCCTAGAACGCCTAAGACGGAAAGACTACTCATGCTTAGAACTAGTAGAAACTCTAATCGCGCGTTGTGAAGCTGCAAAAGCATTGAATGCCCTTCTGGCTACAGACTGGGATGGCTTGCGGCGAAGCGCCAAAAAAATTGATCGCCATGGAAACGCCGGAGTAGGTCTTTGCGGCATTCCACTCTGTTTTAAGGCGAACATCGCGACCGGCATATTTCCTACCAGCGCTGCTACGCCGGCACTGATAAACCACTTGCCAAAGATACCATCCCGCGTCGCAGAAAGACTTTTTTCAGCTGGAGCCCTGCCGGGTGCTTCGGGAAACATGCATGAGTTATCGTTTGGAATTACGAGCAACAACTATGCCACCGGGGCGGTGCGGAACCCGTGGAATCCAGGTCTGATACCAGGAGGCTCAAGCGGTGGTGTGGCTGCTGCGGTGGCAAGCCGATTGATGTTGGGCGGCATAGGCACCGATACCGGTGCATCTGTTCGCCTACCCGCAGCCCTGTGTGGCGTAGTAGGATTTCGACCGACACTTGGTCGATATCCGGGAGATCGGATAATACCGGTTAGTCCGACCCGAGACACCGCCGGAATCATAGCGCAGTGCGTAGCCGATGTTGTAATTCTCGACCAGGTGATATCCCGAAGGCCGGCGAGAATTCCGCCCGTGCCACTGAAGGGGCTTCGGATCGGCCTCCCCACTACCTACTTTTACGGTGACCTTGATGCTGATGTGGCCTTGGCAGCTGAAACGACGATTCGCTTGCTAGCCAACAGAGGCGTAACCTTCGTTGAAGCCAATATTCCCCACCTGGAGGATCTGAACAACGGGGCCAGCTTGCCAATTGCACTTTATGAATTTCCACACGCTCTAAAACAGTATCTCGACGAGTTTGTGGGAACAGTTTCTTTTTCTGACGTTATCAAAGAAATTCGTAGTCCCGATGTAGCGGACATTGTCAACGCACAAATTGAGGGACATCAAATTTCCAACGCTGAATATGAACTGGCGCGTCACTCCTTCAGGCCAAGGCTCCAAGCCGCTTATCGCAACTACTTCAGACTCTATCGGTTAGATGCAATTCTCTTCCCAACTGCACCCTTGGCGGCCAAAGCCATAGGTCAGGATTCCTCAGTCATCCACAATGGCTCAATGGTGAACACTTTCAAGATCTACGTGCGAAACGTGGATCCAAGCAGCAACGCAGGCCTACCTGGGTTGAGCCTTCCTGTTGGCCTTACACCTGATCGCTTGCCTGTTGGAATGGAAATTGATGGATTAGCGGGTTCAGACCACCGTCTGTTAGCAATCGGGGCAGCATTAGAAAAAGCCATAAATTTTCGTTCTTTCTCAGATGTGCCGAACTAGCTGTTTACCACGCCAATTATTGTCTAATAAATCTGCGCTTCATTTATAATTATTCTTGAAATTCATAGAATACTCAGCGCGTCTGTGTCGCCACCAAGATCGAAACATCTGCTTGATATAATAAAAATCGATATATAAAATTTTTAGTTAATCCTTCTCAAAGCTTAGAATAAGCATTATCTTATAATTCAGTGGTAAATTAGATTCTAAAGCAAAAATAAAATTAGCAATTTACATAGGATGCACCTTTAATTTGCTTTGATTGATAGAACGGCTCAAACGTTATACTGCGACTCGAGACCAAAATATTAATCAGATACATCTATGGTAAATAATTTATTATTCATAAAGCACACAACGATACGACATCGGTAATTAAAGTACATATTGGAAATACACTGATTATCTGCATGCAGGCTACATCATCTTATTATCATTACATAGACTTGACACATTTCGTTACGATCGGACACTGTTGCTTCATTCCCGCTCACACACAGATGTGCGTATTAGACCAAGCGCTTCAACAAGGAGGTGAGAGCCATTGTCCACCCCGCCTTGGGTGCCTTCTTCAGCCCGTTATCCTGAAAGAGAGCTTTGCCGACCGCGACTATTTCAACACAGAAAGGGTCAGCCCGGGATGGCGCCAGGAAGGTATCGCCGCCGATCTTCACGTGCGAGAAACTTGTGTTCTGAAGCGAAGTATTCGGAAGGAAAGCAATATAAGCATCCAAGTCATTTTTTTCATTGTTTGTAATTTGACAGACCTCGTTCTGCCACCACCTCATAGTTTCTTTTGTTAATCCTTGGGCATAGGGTGGAACGGTGGAGATGACCACGCCTTTGCCGGAAAAGCCCTCATAAAATCGCTCGCATGCATACCTTCGCATTTCTCGAAACGAACAATAAACGTACATTAGAGAATCTTTTAGTATAATATTCAGGGGCATACCTACCGGCCCTGGCAAGCAAGCAACACTGCGGAAGCGCTTGACCACTTCGTCTGCAGCTGGATCAATCGGTACATTAGTATCAATGATAAAATCTATCCAAGAGCGTTGAGCAGGAATTAGATTCGTTTCTGTAAAACTGAGATAATTTTCCCTTGTAGCAAGTAGGACGATTTCAAGTTCACTCCGGTCTTGTATATGCGAGCTGTCGATAACGTTGAATATCGGCCGACTGTGATCCATATCGAACAAGAGAGTTCTTTCTGAATGTCAATCAGCCTAAGTTGATTATTATACGTGCGTGAGTACCCTTAATATTGGCTACCCGATAGCATAAATCACGGGATAGCGGTTTGAATCAATTGAGACGGCCCCGAAGTATTTCGTTTTTTAGCTCATTAAATTTATGTTGATGGACGATTTTTCAAGAGTAGGGCCCACATTTCGGTGAGACCGCCGGCAACGGCGCGATGTGAGGCCAGCAGTTTGAATATTTTGCGCAATTAGTCGTATAGGGGGGGACAAATTGACGCCGAAAATAAGACACTGACTGATCAGGCGGGCAGTGATTCCAGCTAGGTTAATGAGCCCCACTACATTATTAGCTAAAACTGTCAGCCTTTATCCATCATTTAAATACATATCTTGCCATTATTTTTATACGTCGCACCGAACTTTTCGCTTGTCACTTTTAGATCGAGATCGCAGCAATTCCAATCTTGCTCCCGGCTATTGGCTTTAGTTCGCAGATGGCTATGAATGTAAGAATGCTTTGTTGTTTTCTCATCAAAAAGCGTCCTGACGTCCCGTTTTTTTTGCGCAGGTGCTTTGTCAGCGTAAGCCACACAAGGTGGACGAAACCGCTTGGCCGGCTTGGACGCTTCATTGGGATCTTCCAGAAAACGTCACTCCCCCTGAGGTTCTCGCACGCCATTCTGTCCCAAAGCTTCTAGAGCGGCTCGAGGAGAACCTGCCCTTACAGGTCATTGAGCATAGAGGAATGTTCAATTTAGGGAACCGCATTCAAGAATGCACCGCGAGCTCATTGTTAGCCGCGCTGGGGCAAGGTGGACGCAATCTGAGCGAGTTGGACGTCTGTTTAACTTCAGATAATGTACCTATCGTTTCTCATGATCTTAACACTTGGCGAGTGTCTGAAAAATTGGGAGATAATCTTTTCAATGAAATTCACTCATCAGACATCAAGGACGTGCCTGTTATTATTCGAGAGGTGTCCAATGGGGTAATACAAGATAGGTATCTTGAAACCATTGATCATATTCCTTTGTTAGACGAAATATTGGGGAAGGTATTTTCGGCTAATCCAGATGCCACCATTTTCCTAGACGGCAGGAACTACGAAGCTCACGTGATTGTGGCTTGGCTTAGCCACCGACCGGAATACCATCAAAGAGTTGTTGTACTTTTCTACACATTTGAATACCCACACGGTAGTGCCTTTGTCGACGCAGTTTTAAAAGCCCAGCCCGCATCTGATTGGAGGAAATCAATCGCTTTGATGCCCGCTCTTTTTCCTGAAGAACTTTGCCGTCTGGCCCGTCTGCGTCAAGTTACTGAACCCACAGTCGATGATTTGTATTTGGCAGGCAAAACCTGGATTGATTCCTTGCTAATGCAAGACATGCGGATTGTGGCGGTACATGTTGTTTTCTCCAGGGTGACCAAAAACTTGTTGGGCCGAGTTGTCGTTGCAGATGTCCTGTTGGCTTTTGATTCAGATCAAGCCGCAGTTAGACTCGCGCATTACGTCAAGGAGGATACGATGATTAGAGCTAAACGCCCTCACTTGAAGTTTGCTGCGGTTACTAGATGCTATGACTTCGCAGCCTTTCTGGATTGTGGCGAGAGGGCTGAGTTCTCAATCGACATTAAAACAGGCAGGGCTCGACGTCATGAGACCGACGAGCGGAAATACATACGGTGGAGAAAAGGAACACCAGGAAATTCGGCAACAATTGCGGACTGGGTAATCTCAGATCGATCTGAAGATGAAATGGCTATCTGGGAATGGCGAAATCAGGGCATCGATCGTGAAGTTTCTCATCTAAGCCCCCATCTGGATGTTAATGTGTGAATGCCGAAATAAAAGCGTCGGTATTAAAGTAATATCTTTATTACTTTTTCAATATCAATGTAATTCGATGCAACTTCTCATTAGTTAATGTGTATTTTGCTGTTATAATAATGTAATTTCCTATCTTATGGCAATAAAATAAGCGTATTAAATTCTTGTTATTCCGTTTCTGCACTTACTGTAATGGCTCCATAAATCCTCGGACACGATCTCCCAATTTTTTAGTGTGAGCAGTAATGTGACTATTATGACTAGTCGCAATCCGAAGATAGAAGTCCTGTCCGGCCCTGAGCGCCGCCGTCACTGGTCGACAGCGGAAAAGCTGGCGATAGTCCAGGAGACGTACCGACGTACGAGTCTGATGTCACGGTGAGCATCGTTGCTCGACGCCATGGCATTCAGCCGAACCAGTCATTCGCCTGGCGCAGGCTTGCAGCGCAGGGCGCGCTAACTGTCACCGCATCGCTTAAAGAGGTTGTACGTCAGAACCACGTGAAAGAGCTGCAGCGCCTCCTCGGCAAGAGGCAAGAAGACGGAGGCAAATCCTCAAGGAAGCTCGAGATAGCATCAGCGTCAAAAAAGTATGGGTTGCCCGTCCGCAAGTGGTCAAATAAAAAGGCTGATCTGCACCAACTTATCCAGTATCAAGGCACGCCTTGCCAAGATGGAGCTTCGCGCGTCCTGATCCTCATTGTCGGCATGCGTGGTTCTAAGCGGAGGTTTATGGGCGAAAGTTGAGAGTGACAGGATCGGAAACCCCTTTAAAACCACGTGCCTCGAGCATGTCTGTCCGATATAAACCGAATCCCCGCACGAACAATAATGGCCGGCATCTAAGCGGTGCACGTCAACAGGCCGGACGCACCACGGAACTCAACCGCATGCTCATGACCGAAGAAGAAATCACCCGCATTCCGAGAGGTGTCCGCAACGGTTTTTATGGGGCAGTTCCATTTACCAACATATTCATTGATGATCAGTGTGTAGTTCCCGGACTGTCATGGATACATTTACAATTCGATATATCCTGCCGCCGCCGCCGCCGCCGCCGCCGCTTTAGGTCCGGTGAAGCTTCCTTGCAGATCCCGCCGCCGCCGCCGCCGCCGCTTTAGGTCCGGTGAAGCTTCCTTGCAGATCCCGCCGCCGCCGCCGCCGCCGCCGCCGCCGCCGCCGCTTTAGGTCCGGTGAAGCTTCCTTGCAGATCCCGCCGCCGCCGCCGCCGCCGCCGCCGCTTTAGGTCCGGTGAAGCTTCCTTGCAGATCCCGCCGCCGCCGCCGCTTTAGGTCCGGTGAAGCTTCCTTGCAGATCCCGAGGCAAAGACCGCGCCGCCCGTTGGCGTCTGGCGCACGACGGGCGGCGCAAGCACAGCTAACGCCATCTGAAGACCTTCACTGGCATTCTGCGGGCGGACGCCTATGGCGTTTTGTTGCGGCCAGCCATATGTAGCGGTGGTCGGAGAAAGGTTCGTTTCCCCGGCTTGCACCCCAACATAAACTTCAACTCCACGACCGCGCTAGAGAGCCTTCAGGAAGGCCATTAGGGACGGTAGCGCACGCTGGGAGACCGTGGTTTGTTGTTCAGAGATGTCGACCCGAGCCAGCGCCTTGGCCTTCATTTCCATATCGACTTCGGCGTAAACATGCGTCGTGTCCAGAGACACATGGCCACCCGCAGACCTTTCTCGGTGACTACCGCGGCATATTGGTGACCGATGGCTACACCGCATGGCGCAACCCACGTCGGATGCATGGCCCATTCACGGCGGCGCTTCAACAATCACGTCATGCGCCGGTTTAGCGTCAGTCGTCGGAACCTCTTTGAGGCGGTCGAACGGGCAGCACTTGCTGGTCTGCCCACCGAGCACTACGAGTTCGCAGAATCGCGTTTGGCACGGGTGTCGACGGATTATCACGTCGAATTCCAGAACTTTTTCTATTCCGTCCCGCACAGCCTCATCCGGAGCCAAGTCGATATCCGGGCCACCGCACGAATGATCGAGATCTTCCATCGCGGCAAACGCGTTGCGGTGCATCAGCGCCGCTATGGTGGCCCGCGTTACGGAACAGATCCCGCGCATATGCCGAGTTCGCACCGCCGCTATGCCGAATGGACGCCGGAACGCTTCCGGCGATGGGGCGCGTCCATCGGGCCGCAGACCGAAGGGCTTATCATCGCCATTCTCACCAGCCGACCGCATCCGGAACAGGGCTTTAGAACGTGCCTGGGGATTCTGCGCCTCTATCGCGATATCGGTCATGACCGCGCCGAGGCCGTTTCAGCACGCGCTGTCGAGATCGGCGGCTTGAACTGCAAGACCATCGCCTCGCTCATCGCCACCTACAAAGGCAAAAAACCTTCCACCGAACCTGACGCCGTTGTGGAACACGCCAACTTGCGCGGTCCCGGTTACTTTCATTGAGGAGACATTCCATCATGCTGACCAATCCCACCATCGACATGCTGCGCGATCTCGGCCTTTCCGGCATGGCAAGCGCCTATCAAGAACTCGACACGCAGCCGGAAGTCAGGCACCTCGAGCACGGAGAGTGGCTCGCGCTTCTTCTTGAGCGAGAGACCACCGCACGCCGCCAGAAGCGCTTCGAGGCAAGGGCTCGGGCCGCAAACCTCCGCCATGATGCCCAGCTTGAGAACATCGACTTTCGCGCCACCCGTGGCCTCGATCGCAATCTCTTCCTGAAGCTCGCCGGATGCGACTGGATCCGGCAGCGCCATAGCATACTGATGATCGGACCTGCGGGCGTCGGCAAGAGCTGGTTGTCTTGCGCTCTTGGGCACAAGGCATGCCGCGAGGACTTCGCTGTCGCCTATCATAGGCTTCCGAGGCTCTTCGCGACCCTGGCTTTGGCGCGTGCTGACGGCCGATATCCAAAGGTTTTAAAGGCTTTGGCGAGAACCGACCTGCTCATTCTTGATTAATGTGCACTGCGCAGAGATGTGGAGTTGATACCGCATGAGCCCGCAACTGCGCACCTTTCCGACGATACCACTCCACATAACTGAGCTGCTATAAGCGGCGCAGCCAGCCTAACATCCCGCCATCATAAGCAATGATCGTCTGATTTTTTGTAGATGACATCACGTCCGGAAAGACCTGTTCGAGCGCTTGCCGCTTCATATCGATATCGGCTCGCGCGTAGCGCATCGTTACGTTCAGGCCCGAGTGGCCGAGCCACTGGCTGATGGTGGCAATGTCAACGCCCGCCTTGAGAAGGTGGATGGCCGTTGTGTGCCGCAGCGAGTGGGGATGGATGCTTTTTTCGGCCAGAGTGGACTCTTCCCGCGCGGCCATATCAACATATTTGCGCAGCAAGTATCGAACACCGAACCGGGTCAGCGGTGTGCCGCGGTCGTTGAGAAAGACTCGTTGCTCGGCGGGATTATCCGAGGGCGGATGCTGCGTGTTGATCAATTCCTGAAGAAGCTGGGCCGTGTTTCGCCAGATCGGGCAGAGGCGAACCTTGTTGCCTTTGCCATGCAGGCGCACCTGGCAGGGCGATACCAGACGAAGGTCACAAATGCGAAGGTTCAGAATTTCCTGAACTCGTGCACCCGTATTGAACATCAGCGAGAACAGTGCGTAATCCCGCCGTCCTGAAGGCGTGCGGCGGTCGATACACGCCAGGACGCTCTTGATTTCTGGCTCTTCGAGATATTCGACAGGTGCCACCCGCGCGCCCCTTTTGAAGGGAAGTGTCAACACCATTTGCAGGTTATCCATATGTTCGGGATGCTCTGAGATCAGGAACCGCGCAAAGGTATGCATCGCCGCCAGCCTTGCATTGCGGGTCGCAATGCTGTTGCCACGCTCGACCTCAAGCGACGTGAGAAAGCTACCGATCCTGTCGGCATTGATGTCGGAGACGTCGATGCTTTCGACGGATCCCTTGGTCTCTGCCGCTGCAAATCGCAGGAACAGGACCATCGTGTCGCGATAGCTCCGGATCGTATGATGGCTCATGCCGCGGAGAGCGGGAAGATATTCTTGAAAGAAGCGTGCCATGCTTCGTCCCAATGCCGTGGATTGATGCTTCTTCATGCCACGACCTCGCTGACGAGACCGCCGAAAGCCTCTTCAAAGCGGTCGCTGGCGATCGCCCTCAGCTTCGGAAGGAAGTGCAGATAACATGCCGTCGACGCGATGCTAACGTGACCCATGTAGAGAGCCAGCTTCGGCAAATTCGATTGCACATCGGCGCCGTCCAGATACCAACGGATGAGCGCCCCGACTGCAAAGCTGTGACGCAGATCGTGAATGCGGGGCCGTCGGCCCTCGCTATCCTCAACATTTGCGGCCTTGAACAGGGCATGGATTCCGCCACTGATCCCAGTGCCAGTATAGGAACGAAGACCGCCTTCCGTGTTGATAAGAAGTGGCGTGTCGGGATCCCTGCTGAACGGCGGGGCGAGACGTTTTCGAAGGTAGCTACACAATTCGGTATGTGCGTCGGGCGACAGCGGCAATATTCTTGATTTGTGGAACTTGGACTCCCGAACCCGTAACACTCCACTTTCAGGCTCACAGTCTGCCAGCGTAAGGCGCAACAATTCGCCGCGACGCATCCCGGTCGTGTACAGCAGAATGACGGCCATCCTATAAACCGCAGGCCGCAGCGGCGATCCAGAAGCGACGGGCATATTGTTAGCGGCGGTCAGCATTCTGGCTATTTGCCCGGGCTCCACAATAACGGGACGCCGGTACGGCCGGGGCCGCGCGAAGTACAAGGGATCGGGGACAAAGCAGCCCGGCTCCTTGCGCCGCCGATAAAGGCAGAACATGCGGACAACGCGTTGGCGATAACGCAAGGTATTGCTTGCCAGATGAGGGAATGCGGCACACCATCGATCAAAGCTTGCACGGTCAAGATCCTGTCCCGGGGTGCGGCTGATAAATTCACGCAAGGTCACTAGAACCCTTTCCTCCGGGTAATAGCGGCGGCCAAGAGCACGCTGATGGGCAAGCCATGCCACAATCGGCTGATCGAGGGGTGTCGGAGAGATGGTTGTGAACATTGCCATTCTCCTCAATGAGCAGCAGTGCCAGGTACTGGCAGAGCCACCGTACGCAGCATGTCCGTCTCGATGCGAAGATAAACACAAGTGCTCTCAAGGCTGTGGTGCCCGAGCAGGTCACCGATCGTTTTTACCCCGACGCCTCGGCCTAGCAATCGCATGGCAAACGAATGTCGCAATGCATATGATGAGACACCATCGAGCGGTAGGCCGCTTTGCCGTGCCCGTTTAGTGAAGATGTCGCATATCCCCCAGCTCGTCAGGGCTCCCACAGGACTACGCGCTTTCGGGAACAGGACGTCCGTCACCGTACCGCAGGGACGCCCTTCGGCAAGATATCTGTCGAGGATTTCAAGGGTCTGGTCAGCCAAAGGAAGAACCAGGGTGGAACGAGTCTTGCGCTGTTCTACGCGCAGAGTACGTCCCTTCCAATTGACCGCGTCTAGCGTCAGCGCTGCAATCTCAGAAGGCCGCAGACCGTAATAGGCCATGAGGTGGAGGATCGCATGGTCACGTCGGCCGAGATAATCAGTCCTGGCGACCGAGGCCAGCAATTTTTCGATCACCTCCCAACCAAGGGCACGAGGCGGCAATTCTCCACGATAGGTTCTGGGCGTATCGATGCGCTCAAGCCCTCGCGCAGTCTCACCACGATCGCCGCAAAAGCGCAAAAAAGCGCGCAGATGGGCGACTTTATGCTGGAGCGTTTGGCGCAGCACTCTGCGGCTCAAGGTATGGATGAAGTTTTCGACGTGCTCTGATGTCAGTGCGGAAAGGTCCTGTGCTGGTCCAGCCGACAAGGACAGAAAAACCTCGATCGTTGCCAGATGCTGGCCAATCGTCGCTGGTGCCAACCCCCTTACGTCTCGAAGATATTCTCGATATCGTAGCAGCAAGTGCTCCAGAGGCCCTTTCGGCTTTGTTTCTTCAAGCCGTCTTTCTGCCTCTAGGAAGCGGCGATATGCCCGCTCAGTGGAAGCGTCGCGCAGAGCGCCAGGAACGAGGGCTAACGCTTCTTCCAATTCGGCTTCGCGTATAAACTGGCCACACTCAAGGGCCGCTGTGGCCTCGAGGATGCGCTTCAATCGGCGGACATGACGGCGTGCCGCAGCACCAGGGAGATACCCTACTGCGAGCAACCACCGGGCAAACAATTCAAGCTCCGCGCCGAAGCGCGAATATTGGTAATGGCAAGACTTCGGGAATAAAACCTTTAGCATGGCGCTCTCCTGTTGGGTTTGGGGAGCGGTCAATCTAGGCGGACGATGATTCAGTTATGTGGAGTGGTATCGTTGGAATGGTGCGCAGTTGCGGGCTCATGCGGTATCAACTCCACATCTCTGCGCAGTGCACGTTAGTCGAGTAATGTTGTGCTACACATTACTTGATGATTGGGGGCCGGAGAAGCTCAATGACGAGCAAAGACGCGACCTCTTGGAGATCGTCGAGGACAGATATGAGAAGCGATCCACTATCGTCACCAGCCAGGTGCCCGTCGAACACTGGTACGACATGATCGGCAATCCAACCATCGCCGATGCCGTCCTGGACCGTCTCGTGCACAATGCATACCGCATCGAGTTGTCCGGCGAGAGCATGCGAAAGCAACGTTCCGTCACCGCCGCTGAAACAACCCAGGCATGACGGCGCGACAATCAGGATCCATTCACTGCCAAGACCCAGAGCTCAGCTTGAGATGACCGGCTTCGCGCCGGAATCGTGGCCGGAATGAATTCGGAATGGGTGGCCGGCTTCGCGTCAGAATAGGTGGCCGGCATCATCGGAATACGCAGTCGACAGGACCGCGGGAAAGAAGCGGGGCCGCAGACCTCCGCCGGAAGATCTTCAACGCGAGCGGGTCGAATATGACCTTCCTGAGGATCAGAAGGCTTGTCCATGCTGCAACGGGCAAACGCATCGCATGGGTGACTACCTGCTATGCCGCCGGTCTACGCATTTCGGAAGCAGTGCACCTGAAGACGACTGACATCGACAGCCAGAGAATGGTCGGCCGGAGCGAACAGGGCAAAGGCCAAAAGGACCGCTATGTGATGCTGTCGCCCAAGCTCCTGGAGATCCTGCGCGATTAGAGTGAAAAACTTCGTGACGCCGAGCGTTCTCGGCTCCGCGAATTTTCGGGAGTGTTGGACTCCGGTGGTTCGACCGTATGCGGAGAAACAGGCAGCGGCATACTAAGCAACTCATTCAGCAACGCTTCCTGTTCCGAACCTGACAGGTGGTCGACTCGCGAGGAAGATGCTGGTCCTAATCCTGGAAGGCGCGACAAATTCGGTTCGCCGAACAATGATTGCGGATCGATGGAGCCGTTAGTCGAGCGATCCCGTGCCAAATGCCCCTCCGAATACCCGTAGACCATGCTCTCCGCCACAGAGCTTTCTGGCACGGACGTATCAGCGTTGTCGTTCCCAAGCCCGCGTCCGTTACGTGCTGGCAGAGTCGGGACTGGCACACTATGCAGGAAATTCAACAGATCCTGCTGTCCTGAATCTGACGCACGACTGTTCGGCGCTGAAGATACCGACTGGCCTTGAGAACCAACCTTGTTTGCCGGCTCCCGCACACCGGCCAACAGAGGAGGAGCCGGAACGTTTGATTCCGAATGAGTTGGTGAGAACAGATATTCCACAGGCTTGCTCAGGCTTTTTCCCGCCTGCACTCCGGTTTGATCATGGTGCGGGAGAATGTGCGCCGCTGGGCCACCGTCCAAGTTTGCCACTCTCGGTTGATGATTTGGGGCCGGGAAGTGCAGGTCCAGCGACGAGGATGGTTGAGAATTGGAGCGTCGGTCCAATCGCCGTGTAGACGGTGGTGCCTGTTCAACCGCATCAACTGGCCCACCTTTCCCACCCGCCACTTCTGCTTTCGCCCGACTGCCTAACTCGTTTTGAGCAAGGCCGGCCAGAACCAGCTGCGGCACTGCAGCTCCCTTTTGCGAAGATCTGGGAACTGCCTCACGCTCCTGCCAGGCCTGCTTATGGTGGACGGATTCCAAAGCGCGCAGTGTCTGAGCGCCGCTTTCTTGTTCACTTAGCCCCCGCAGCCTCCTTTGAACTGTCACGCCAAGTATCTTTTTCGAAACTTTTATCACGTGATCGCTCAGGTATGCGGCTTCACTCTTATAAATCTTGCCGAAGGTATGTTTAGTGCCTTTCAGTTCCCGTGTGACATCATCGTAGATCGCCGATCTCTTGTTGAAAAGCCGCCGATGGCTCAAGATATCCCGGCCCAGTTCATTGCCTTCCTTGTCCAGGAGAGACCGATAGGATTTGTTGAAAGCGCCACCAAGTTTTCGAATCCTCGTATGCGAGGTATTGCGATCTTCCGCTTTCGTTGAATTTTTGGAAAAACCGAGACGTTCGCGGCCGATAAGTTCAAGATTTCCCTTGTCGTCCCGCTCAAATGTTTCCCGTTTGGAACCTACTTGTCGGGTTAGTTTGCGATAAAGTCTATTCTCTGGTCCACCGCGATAAGGCGCAGTCATCTCTTCGGAAGTGGCCTGAAACAGCTGCCGGTTGAGCCTGCCTCGGTTGACATACCGTGTACGGATCAGGGTGTCGTTTTCGTCCCGCTCCCATTTTTCCTCAAAACGCCCGTCTCTATGTTTTACATGCTTGGTACGAAGAGTGCCGTCCTCACCGTATTGATGCCTGGTAACACTTGCCCACGTCTTCCTTTCGTGAAGACTCAAATAGAACTCTCCTGTCTCCAGGTTACGCTTCAAAACTTTCATGTTTTTTCTTAGTAGGCCGTGCTCGCGCGTTAATTCGCTTGCGTTGTCAACTCGCAGCCTTTTATTCCCGAGAAGTTTATAGCTGATTTCACCCCGAAAGCCGGCGCCTAATTTGTCGACGAGCCGAATATCCGCAGCGTATTTTTGCTTCTTCTGCGGAGCTTCGAACCGCCCACGCCGCTTCATTGCCTTCTCTTCAGTAAGCACCGCGTTGCGCATTTGCTCAACCAGGCGCTGAGTAGCGCGGCGCATATCGATCGTAAGGGATTTTGCGACCGTTTTCTTTGTGATGCTGACCATGACTAAGCTCTTTCAATCAGATGCTTGTGACGTGACAAGTCTCATTGCCGGCGCGGCAGTAGCAAAGTCACAGGCTGTTTTCAGTTTGGCCCCGCGGCCGACTTCGTAACTCCGACGGCTATCAATGATCGGTCGGGACGTGGGCTCTGGGCGGACAAAATCACGTGAATACTTATCGGCGGGACCGCCAAGCAGCGGGACAGCGTCCTCTGGCAGCTTCATCATAAGGCGCTTATATTCCGCAGCGCTCGTATAGGTGCCGGTCCGCTGGCTTTTTTCATTGCGATCCGCAATAAGCACATCTTTCTCCGTCAACTGCTGCACTTTGTCCGACGCGAGGTCTCGAATGTCGCGCAGATCTGCACCATTGGCAGCAATTACCGCTGCCTGCTCGGCAAACTGTTCAAACTTGACGGTATTCGCGTGGCTTTGCCGGCCCATCGAAACCGGCAATCCGACTTGGCTCATCAACTGAGTGAAGTGTTCGGGATCGGAATATTCCAGTCTGGGAGGTGTCATATAACGGTTTCCGTCGCGAGCAAGGACTTGAACGCGATCCCATAATTCTCCCTTTTTCAACGCTAGCGCCCAAGGCGAATTGGGTGCGTTCTGCATCAGGAAACCAATGCTAACCAAGCGATCGCGCGTCATCCCGCCGCTCCCGTCTGGCTGCCTTCCCATATTGACCGTCGCGAGCGGCAATTGTTTGTTGTGGGCTCGATTCTCTCCTGCAAACTCGGCAAAGCGTACATCCGCGCTGCCTTTTTCCCATGATTCCAAGTATTTTGAATCATGCATGATACCCGACTTCGATTTCAGCTTAATCTCGGTGTCGTTGCCAAATTTAGCTTTCATGGTGCGTTGGAATTCATCGAATGGTTTATTCGCAAAGTTGTCCCCCGCAAACCTGTGCATGAAATGGACATCGTTTTGCGGAGTCTTGATCAGAATGTCAGGGAGCAGTGATCCTGCCTGGAATTCGTGTTCATAGCGCTTTTGAACTTCTCTGCGACCATATTTCTTTGTTTGTATATACCGATCTTCTGGCTTCAATCGGTAGTTTTGATCAAGCTTTATATTTTTATCTGTCTGATAAAAAATATTGGTACCCGTGATACCCATCTCGGCGTGAGCGCGATTCCAAACTTCCAGCTTGTGCTGAAAACTCGATTTTGCATCCAGTTCCTGCGGAGCGGCAATCCTTTCAAATGCGAGCGGCGGCGGATAGTAGTTGCCTGCTCCGTCCCTGTAGAGACGGCAGCTCGCATTAAACTCCGCCTTGGTCGGTAGATGTTCGAGATTACCTTTAGTGACACCGGCAACCGCGTCACCTCCGGTTTGTCGGACAAGGATATACTCATCAGGCCGCCGATCATGTCCCGGCAATGCCATGTTCGCAAACAAGTTGGATAAATCATTGTGTGTGTCAGCTTGCGTAACGTGGAAGGTCGTCTCATGCAGACGGGACTCGTGGGTTTCTTGGCTACTCACCATCTCGAAATCGATGGTCGTCTCGGAATTGACCATCTTCTGCCGTTTGATGGAACCGTCATTGGCATTTTCCCTGTGCACGCCCATCACGACGCTGTTTTCATCACTGCCTTTGCTGTTCGGATTCATTATCGAACTCCTTTCAGTCAGCCAGGTCTTCGTTAGGAAGGGGGCACTGATGAACAAAATTCTCCAGCGCGATCATATCGAGGTCCAACTGTGTAAAACCGCTTGGTTCGTGATTATCGGTCTTTTTCTGTTGGTGAATTTCTCTATGTGTCTCGGGCGAGGAGGAATTGCTGCTTTTGCTGGGGTTGAGTTTGACTATCGCCATTTTTGTTCTCCTGCAGGGCAGAGCCCGGCTCCTGTTGATTGCTGCCCCAGTCAATCACGGTCATTCGTGAACGGTTGCTCTACGTGGCGGTGTCGTTTGACTCAGCGACACGGGGTGCGAGTCGTCCGATGGCCAGTCGTGACAGCCTGTTGATCTCTCCGGATTCCTGTGTCAGCGGTCTTTCTTGCAGCATAATTCAGAGTCCGGATGGAAATCGACAACATGTCGAAACTACCATCCGGGACCAAATTGTTGAACGGGTTTATCGTTTCATCTGTAACCCTCGTTTAGCTTTGCGCGATCTGGTGGTTCTCATGCGAAAAGGGCAAACGGCCAAGCACAGATATCTTCGACGCTATTTTCTGGCGAGGATCGGCAAGCGGTGACTGCAGATATCGGCCGGTCATTCTTGTACCACCGTCAGCGCTGAAAGAGGCTTCGTCGGCCTCGCTCGCGCGGATCATACTCCCGCCGTTCGTCTGGCAACTCAGCGGTATTTTGGCGTTCCGCGTTTTGCGAAAGAGCTTTCACAGGCGCCGCCCCTATCAAACTGGCGGTTCGGTCCAACGCGGAGACGAGTGCCTTTCTCTTTTGCCGTACACTGAGCGAGTTGGTCTCGAGTTTCGTCTTGAAATCGTACAGGGCCAGAAACTCTCTATAGACTTCACGTTCACGATCGCGCGTTGGCCATTGTCCGGTCAGTGCAGTCTCGCGCGCGAGTACAGCTTCTGTCTGCCCACGAGGCCCAAGATGAAGCACTGGCGGCTCTTGCTCTTTGCTGGTCGGTGACAGCACGGGGTCACGGCTTACCGTATAATTGTAGCTGGTCGTTGCAACACGAATTGGCATAGTGACGCTGTCGAACGATACGTTTTGTAAGCCATCCTTGGCGAGTTGGTGTGCGTAACCCAGTTGGTTCAACTGGTATCCGTTTGAAGCCGTTGCACCTTCAGCGGACGCGACGGGGTCTGACAAGGTTGCTCGTTGATCTGAGCGATAACTGGAGTCATCTGTCCATCCACGCCCAACTAGCCCGCTTCGCCCCCTCCCAGTTCCGACGTGCTGCCGATGAAGCTCTTTACATTCAAGATAGGCAGGCATTGGCCTTTCGAGACGACGACCTTCTTTCGTTCTGCGTAAAACTTCGTGGACCACCTTAAAGCCGAAAATGTGCTCCGACTCGAATTGTCCAGTCTCGGTAGCGAGCCGCACCCGTTCGTTCCTACGACTTCCGTATGTGCCGATATTATCGCCTCTCGGGCCACTGGACCGGTCTGGTGGAACAACTTGTCCGCCTTCGTCGGACGCCAGTCCTTTCGTACCGGAATTCATCCCTTGAAGAGCCTCGTTTCCAGCGGAGTGGCTTTTGAAGCCGAGCCTCTTTACCTTGCCTCCGCCATTGAAAGCATGGCCACTGGCAACTGTATTCGCTCGATACGCGTTCAGTCCAGAAGGTTTAATTTGAACTGCGCTCCGCATCTCCGATTGCACGCGCGTTAGAGGCCCTGTCTGACTCACTTCTTCTGATGTTTTTTCACATCTCAGGGCCGGTCGATTGAGATCAAGTTTACCGAACGTGCGCTTGGCCTCACTTGGGGTAGTCGATCGCGATGGCGGGTTGAACTCCTCGACCTCCTCAAATGGGTCATGTTCATCGTGAATCCAAGCCGAAGGGTCGAGTTCCAACAAACGCGCGTTCACCACCAAATTCTGCCACCGCGGTTGAGCAGGCTGCCTCCACCTTGCGTATGCCTGGAGTTCCGCGTTTCCCAGCGCAATCCCGTCATAAAAAAAAGCTGAGTTGGATGCTTCTCCAGGCGCCAAACTTGAGATCGAGGAATCCTGTACCGCAGCGAGGCGGGCATCCAGGATTAGATCTTCCCATGAGGGTCGTTCGGGCTTGTTCCAGTTCTCGTACACGTCACGCTCGGGCGCTCCGAGAGACACTCCGTCGTACACAAAGGATGCACGAGCGTCCTGCGCACCGTCAATTGGGGAGCCCAACGTGCCCTCCAATTCGTGAGATGAAAATCCCTTCCCTTCTTCAAGACTTTCGTTCTCACACGAGGCCCGAGCAGACTGGTTTAATTCAGCAGTGCGTGTGTTCACCACGAGATCTTCCCATCCGGGCTGCGCGGGCTCCAGCCAACTTTCATATGCCAGGCGTTCCCCCTCACCCAGCGGGATCCCTTCGTACTCAAAGACGGAAGCCCCTCCCGATTCACGGAGCCAGGCGGACCTGTCAATAGCATCAAGACGCGCGTTTATTATCAGGTCTCTCCATGAAGGTGGTTCCGGTTTGCTCCAGTTGTCATATACTTCGCGCTCGGGTGAGCTGAGCCTCTTCCCATCATAGTAAAATGATGAAGGGACACTCTCGTCTTGGTCTATTGAGCCTTTCCGCTTGCGCTTGGGTGCATCGGACCGCAACTCCGTGCTTCTTTCAGGGGGATCGCGCTCATGCGAAACTGCAGCCGACGGGTGTAGTTCTGCAGTCCGGGCGTTCACAACGAGCTCTTGCCACCCCGGCTGCCCGGGCTCCGTCCATTCCTCGTAGGCACGTCGTTCTCCTTCTCCCAGAGTAACACCCTCATAGACAAAAACCGACGACGTCGTTTGTCCGCCATCGAAATTCCAAGCGGAACTGTCGATATCATTAAGGCGGGCACTCAGTACGAGGTCTCTCCACGTGGGTCGGTCAGCTCCATCCCAGGTCTCGTAGGCTGACCGCTCGGCAACGCCCAGTCTCATTCCATCGTAAAAGAAAGATGCAGATGATTCTTCCCCGTGATCCGTTTGGCCGTCAGATGAGGAGCCAGCACAACGGTTCCCGGAATCCGTGGGACGAAGGACAGGGGTAACTCCGGCGTGAACGTCGAGCGAGGATCTAGCCGACGCGGTGAGCCCAATTTTTGAATTTCCCGGCGGGTTCATGGCGATGTCTCATCAATCTGCAAACTTCGTTGGTCATGAATTCACGAACTGGCATCTAACGGCGCTCACAAGGCTCGATCGGAAATGTCGTCACAACGCATTTCAAGTGTCAGGCGCAATTTCACCGCGTCGCTGGAGCGAAATGATCTGCTCGAGGAGCTCGCGTTGCGCCAATAGTGCTGGAGCTATTTCCGGAGGCATCTCGGACACAGGTTCGGCGGCGGCGGAACCGCTGCACTCGCCAATGTCACCAACTTCGTTTGACCCAGGGTAAACCTCCATCCCAATTGCGACACTATCCTCTCCATCAACCATGGTTTTACTCAGGGAAGTATCGGCTTCTACATAGTCTGTCGGTTCGATCTGCACCGCCTCTAACATAGTTGTGCCAGTTGCTCGTTGACTGAGATTGTCGCCAAAGAGATTCGTGTCTTCCGGAAGCATCAAAGATGCGGGCTCGGGAAGGGAACCCGCCTGGCTTTCGAAAATCCGCTTCAACATGAAATCGGAATAATATCGCACCTTCCGGAGTTTGAGAGGAGGCTGGCCCTTGATAAGGACTATTTCGTAGTTGTCGTCGAGCAGGCGGACTTGTTCGGGCCGCAAAAGAGGAGCACCTTGATCAGAGATCTGGATGTTATGATCAAACATGCGAGCTTGGCTGTATGACGTTGAACGAGCCTGGAACGTGTATTCGCCGATAGCTTTAGAAATGTAGGTTGGTGTCTCGTCGTCAGCCGTAGCCATGAATACCTGCACGCCCGTATTGCTGAGAAAATTTTGCTTGCCGGTCTCATCATAAGTTCCGGTCAAGGCCGACAGACTCTGTATAATAAACATGAAGCGGCCCTTATAACCGGCAATCGTGGTGATTGCCGTTTCCACCGCTTCCAGCTTGCCCAAATGCTTGAACTCGTCGAGGAGAAACAGGACCTCATGCCGTTCATCCTTAACAGGCAGCGTTCGCTGAAGGATTGACACAACCTGCTGAAAGAGGAGGCGCATCAACGGCGCTACGACCTCAAGATCATTTGGGCTGACACAAAGATAAATGCAGGTCCTCTTCCGACGTAGGTCGTAAACGGAAAAATCGGATTGACTTGTCGCTGCTTTGACCAGCGGATCGGCCCAAAGATTGAGCCCGCCGTCGCCGAGCACCGATGTATAGGATGTCAGAATTTTGGTGTCATTTCCTGCCATGTTGTCGAATATGCGCTGAGCCTCTTTGTTTTGGGTTTCCTCCGCGAGTTTAGCAAAAAGCTTGTATTTCTCGCCCGGCTGAGCAAATAGGTCGTAAACGGAACCGATTGTGGGTGTGCCGCGCTCAATGCAGCTCAGGATGCCTGCAACGAAAAGATCCCGTGCGCCGTCGATGAAACCTTCTGCTCCCTTGCCCTTGGCTGTGATAAGATTGGCAGCGAGGCGGCGCGTTTCGGTAAAGCGCCGCTCGGGTGGCAACGCGGCAATATCCAGTACGGGATTGTAGCAGTGCGTTCGCCGCTCTGGATCTAACGGTGAGAACTTGAAAACCGCGTCGCCGCTTGATTTGCGCGCTCTCGACGTGAGTTCAAAAAGCTCACCCTTCACATCCAAAGCAATCACCGAGCCCTGAAAGGTTAGCAATGTCGGAATAACGACGCCAACGCCCTTACCGGCGCGGGTTGGCGCGACAATAAGGCTGTGAGGTTGGTCTCCATTGGTTAGATAGCTTCCGAACCAGCGCGGCCCACATATCTTTCCGAAGATGGGGCCCTTGATGCGACTGTATCGCTGGAGGTAGCCGGCGTATCGCATTTCGCCAACCCCGGCCCAGCGAGCAGTTCCGTGATGCTCGCGATCGCGCATCGATAGGAATAGTTGGCACAGCAGTAGGAACGCGCATGTGGCAAAGATAATCGCCAATCCGTGATAGAAGATGGGGCTTGCGTATCCCAAATAAGGTGGTGCCTCGTACAAGAACGCGAAAACGCTGAACGTCATCATCGCTTCGCCAGTAAAGCCATGGCGGAATGTTGCATAGAGACTCGCCGCGCAAAACCCAGCGACCAGTGAACATACTATGCTTATAGCTAGGCGTATTGGCGTGTACTTGCCTGAATTCATCACGTGACCACGCTTCGATCCCCTATCGGAAAAGGCAACTTGTTGTGCGGATAGCTGAAACTACCGCCCATAGTCTTCACGCATACGGGGTTCCCTCGTATCAAGCGGCGCGTCGCGGCCGTGTCCGCTGCGACTCACGGATTGCGTCCCGGTGCGATCTGTAGGTTGCGCGCGATTTGCGCCGGGCATGATGTCGCGGACAGTTTTTACGCTGGAAGTTTCAGGGTTATCGGCGTGGTCCAAGACATGAGCGGGATGTATGAACTTGGCAAAAAGGTCTTCGGCGCCATCCGCCACTCTGGAATTATACGTCGCCGGCGTCATGTAAGCGTTGTCTGGTGATTTGAGCCAAACATTCTCCGCGCCATACGTGTTCGTCACAGTGGCAAGTCTTTCCAGCCTGAGGAGCTTTGGCCAAAACGCAAAGAAGGTTCCACCACGATGCTGAACCATCACCTCCGGATTGTGCACACCTGCCTGTAGCGGGAACTCATAGTCATGATCGCTGACCCGTGGTCCAGCAGGTGTATTATAGTGATATTGCCTATCGGTCTTCAGCCTGTTGAAAGTGTTCTCGGAAAGACCGAGCGCCTTCATTCGTTCGAGATACTTTTGGGGACCGAGATGCAAAAGAAGCTGATTTCGGGGCATATAAGATCTTTGTGCGCCATCCACTTTTTTGACCAGGATCACACTGTTGTCCAAGTCCTCCGCAATGGGCCACTTCCCTTTTCTTTCAAATATTTGTCGGCATGTCTCAAAGAGCACGACATGCTCCCACGGATGGGGCCACGGGGGAACGGGCTCGTTCCCGATCAGCAGGTTATCACCAATATGTTCAGCATTAAAAATCGTATGGGTTGACGGGTGCCGCTGGTAAGCTTGGGACGTGCTGAGGTCTGGCCGAACCTCATCTTCTAACGCGACCTTTTGTTTCCCCTTTTCAAAAGCTATGTTAACACGCGATGCTTCGCTGATATGCGAGGGGTCTACGGCACTCAAGCCAGGAAGGTCCTTGCGGATCGCTTGTGATGATCCAGGCGCGCGTTCGATGCTCGTTTCCGGGGCAATAGTGGGCGAACCCACTTTCTCGAAAGCCTCATTCAAGCTGCCCCCATGGAAATCGCCTGCAACATCCCGCGCGGAGAAAGGTCTCTTGGTATGCGTTTCAGATAGTGCGTCGATTCTAGCCAGTTCCTCGTCGGTCAAATCGGGGAAGTCATCGAACTTTCCTTCTGGTGGGCTAAATTCGAGCCCAGACCCCTCCCGATGGACCGCAGGGCTTGCACGCAGCCCGTCGGCACCCCCAGCAAAATCCACTCGCGAGAGAACATTATTCGGCATGACCGGATGAATATTGGGTGCAACATCCTGTTTCGAAGTGGTGTAAGTTTCAGATAGCGCGTCGATTCTCGCCAGGTCCTCATCGGTCAAATCGGGGAAGTCATCGAACTTTCCTTCTGGTGGGTTCAACTTGAGCCGAGAACCCTCCCGATGGACCGCAGGGCTTGCACGCAGCTCTTCGGCACCCCCAGCAAAATCCACTCGAGAGAGAACATTATCCGGCATGACCGCATGAATATCGTATGCAGAATTCCGCTTCGAAATGGTGCGAGTTTCAGATAGTGCGTCGATTCTCGCCAGTTCCTCGTCGGTCAAATCGGGGAAGTCATCGAGGCGCTCTTGCCGTGGCCCCACAGCTTGAACTGAACTTTCATGGATCGATGCTGAAACTGTTTGGCTATCGAGCTCGTTCCGCTCGTCGGAATCGTCAGTGTTAACGTCGTCAAGGATTTGGGTGCTCGCAATGCTGGGGGACCCTGCGTCAGTGCTTGAATCCGCAGCGGCTGTACTAGCAGAATAACTCTGGGTACTATGTACAAAAGGCGAAGCGCCATCAGCGAGCTCATGAAAGTCTTCAAGCCCTGGCCATGAGGGGCCTAGCGGTGTCGACGGAACGCTGTTAGCCACCTCCTCATTATCCCTGTCGTCTTCGATCGCGTATGGCGCAGTGTCGAATGTTTCTTCAGGCTGACCCTCTCCGGGAATGACGACGTCCGGACTTAAAACCAAAGTGGTTGTGTCAAGAGGAAGCGTCGAAATTTCATGCGGACTTTCCGGATCGCTTCCTCCAGTTTCGTCGAGATCATCCAGTCCCCTTATAGACGAGCGCGGCCCTTGCGACCCGGTCGCTGCGGGCGAGCCGTCCTTTACAGTCAAAGATGCCACGCTAGTTCCGCTCTCTTTTTTTGAGCGGTCGTACCGTTTCGCAACAGGTTCACTTGCGGGACTATGTTGCTCGTCTTGGTGCAGCCGCTTGTTGCGAAAACGTGGCAACGCAGTTGCTTCAGGGCCGCCCTTGGCGGCGTATTCCTGTTCAATCTCACGCATATATTGCATGGCCGCACGCAAGGACCATCTGCTCCTCGGTATATCTGCAGATTCGTCCGCCGGCACCTCGGATGATCTCGGGGGGATTCCGGCAGCGGTATTCTGGGCATGAAATGCAGGCCACTGCTTGGCGCTTGAAGTACCTGGAAGGTCGTGTGAGCCACCAGGAATTGGTGATCGTGAGAAACCGGTTGTTATGATGGGATCCCTGCCGTCCTGTCGGACAGTAGTCGATCGTGGCGTGAGCGGGATTGGTACAGTTCTAGCTCCTTCGTTGTTCGAAGTCACCGGAGCAGAACGGCTCAAATCTAGAGCGAACTCTTCGTCTGCCATAATTTAATCCTTTCAACCTTCGATTTCCCTTATCCATCCTGGCTGCGTCCATCTCTTGCGCGCTTGCGAACGCTTGGTTCGGCATCATCATCACGTGGACGCTTCGAATCTGGTTCTCCTTGCCGCGGGCGATCCGCTGCAGGCGGCAAGGGGTCTGCTGCGATGTTGGTCTGTCCCGGTTTCCCCGAAGGAGTTGGTTCAGCAGGCTCTATCGGTCGCGTAACCGGATCGTCCCGGCCATATGATACGCCGGTGTTTGCCCTCCCCGCCCGAAAACTGTTCAACCTATTGCGTTTTACGCCGCTCTGCTCTTCCTCGTCACCGCGAGGCCGTTTTGAATGAAGCGGTTGCCGGTCGACACCTTGGCTTGTCGTGCGCACGACGGGTTCAATTGCCAAACGTTGAATACCGGAGGGCCCTTCAGGATTCTTGCCCTTGCCTCCAAAGGCTTCATGGCTGTGGGGGTGAGAACGGCAATCATTTCCAGACGGTACACGAACCCGCGCACCGGCGTTACTGTTCGAACCCATGGGTATCCGGGAATGCGCTCGATACGGGGGCGGTAGACGTTCATCTCGTGTCGAGCCTTCTGACACATCTGGGAATGGCTCGCTGCGCGAAGATACGATAGATTGATGTGGCTCCCGGTGAGTTCCTCCCGGCGACCACGATTCGACATCAAAATCCTCGAAACGAACTTGATCGGCCTGTTCGCGCTCGATGCGTCGATATTGTGCGTACGTGATTGGCCGCTCGGTAATGCCACGTTCTGCTCGCGAGGTTGCGTCAAGAACAATGCCATGGCGAAGCGAGATCTCTGCCATCCTGACACGCAAGGCGTCGTAATTGAGGTGGGGGTGGCGTCGAGATATTTTCAGCCATTCCCGCCCAAAAAGCTCCCGTCGGTTGACCACGACATGCAGATGCGGATGATCGCGATACTCGACATCAGACCCCTTGGCTTTCACACGGGTGTCATAGAAACCCGTTACGTAAAGGATTGGGCCGGGCGGTAAATCAAAGGCTTTCATATTGGTGTTCCAAAAACACACAGCGCGAGAGAACCACGCCATCGGTACGGGTTGTATGCGGCGCCGCGAAAGTGCGCGACGCCTTTGGGTTTGGTGTGCTGGCTGAAAAGCGCTCAGATTTGTGCATTGGTCTTTCAGCCAACTATGCGGTTAAGCGGCGGCTGAAAGGTTCTGCAGCAATGGTCTGGCTCTGGTCAGGAATTCTTTGCTGCCACATACGAAGCGGAGCTTTTGAGACAGTTCAATCCGATCCCAGTCAATTGTGTGAGAAGCACCAAGACCTGCCAGGATAGGCAGAGCTGCCATGACGTCCCAGGTTGAATCTCCCACTGAAACATAGCCATCAGTCTCCCCCATCATGACCTCTATGAGCGAGAGGGTGGCGGATCCGCAGAACCGGAAGCTGATCTGCAGCTCGTCCGAAATAAAGCGGATCACTTCCAGCCGGTCGGCAGTTGGTATCGAGGGATGGAAGCTAAAGCCGGTTGATGCTCGTGACATGTCGAGGGCCGGCAGCGGCTTGATCGGTTTACCGTTAAGGAGCGGTTCGACCGATTTACCCCCAACGAGCATCAGATCCCGGACTGGAGCGAAAATGACACCGAATGCGGGCCGCCGATTCTCGTAGAGACCGATCGAAACCGCCCAGTTTTGTCCCCCACGCACGAAGTTAAACGTTCCGTCGATTGGATCAATAACCCAGATACGGCCCGACGTTCCTGTGATTTCGCCGCCTTCCTCACCAAAAATCCCGTCATCCGGGAAGGCTTCTTGCAGTCTGGCAATCAGGAATTCCTCAACCTGCTTGTCCGCCTGGGTCACGAGGTCCAGATGGCCCTTCTTTTCGACGGGAAGGTCTGCCAGGGATGCAAAATGGCTCAAGGCCAGTTTGCCAGCTTCCCTAGCTATGTCTTCAACAATCGCCTCAAACGGACGCGCGGAAACAGTCGTAGGAGCCATTTCAACCATGGGCTCTGTCCCTGATCTTTGCCACTTGCGCGACGTCGTCGCCCAAGAGCTGATCCAACTGACCTTCACGAACCCATTGAACGACATGAGCTTCAATATCGACGCCATATTTCAGGAGTTTTTCGTGGTAGCCCGCTGGTAGGTAGCAGAATGCGGCGAAGCCCTCTTCGTGAAGCTGGCGAGCCTCTCCACTGGCGAAGTGGTAGATTTCGATGTTCATCGCGTCGAGATTGGCTTGGCGCGCAAGAGCGGCAGGGTCGATCAGACGCGAATGCATGAGACCGACGGTCGGCACTTCTGGGATTGCCTGCTTAACAGCCTTCAGTTGAACATAGTCGAACGAGGAAAACTGCAGAAGGCCTGCACAGCCCAGCTCGTCGATCAGTGCCCTCAGCTTCGGGAAGAACACATCGTTCGCGTCGTAGATCTTGAGCTCCAGCTGGTAGATGATACCGAGTTCACGGGCGAGCTGCAGCGCCTCCTTCAGCAACGGCACACGTTCTCCGCTGAATTGATCGCCAAACCAACTGCCGGCATCGAGCTTGGACAGTTCGGAATACGTCATGTTCTGCACCAGACCGTGGCCGTTGGTGGTGCGGTCAACCGTCTTGTCGTGAATCAGGACAAGTTCGCCGTCGCGGGTAATTCCGAGATCGGTTTCACAAGTGACGTGTTGGCCACCGAATTCGAATGCCTTCCTGAACGCTGCGAGGGTGTTTTCGGGAGCACCGGCACTATGGCCTCTGTGACCGCCAAGACGTATAGTCTCAGGTGTCATTCTGAGCGGATTCATTTTAGTTCCTTTCATTTAACGCAGCCGCGCGTCGAAACGATCGCGCAAATAGTCGCCGAGCAGACTTATGGACAAAGTGGTGAGCACAATAACGACGCCGGGTAAGGCGATGAGCCACCATGCAATTGCGATGTAGTTTCTCCCGTCAGCAACCATAAGCCCGAGGCTTGTCTCTGGAGGTTGAATTCCAAGCCCTAGAAAGCTCAGCCCGCTTTCCAAGAGGATGATTTCGGGGAAGTTCAAAGTGATCTGAACGATAAGTGGTCCCGCAATGTTTGGGAGAACATGACGCAGATAAATTCGCAGGGATGGAACGCCGACAATCCGGGCAGCTTCAGCATATCCTTCCTGGTTGGCGCTCAGAACAAGGCCACGCGTGAGGCGTGCATAGCGCTCAAATGACGCGACGCCCACGAGCATCAGAAGTATGAGCGGACTGGACCCGAGAAAGGCCAGCACGCCGAGGGCGAAAATGATGAAGGGAACCGACGCTTTCGCATCCGCAAATCCCATGATCGCGTTGTCGACCCAGCCGCCGAAGTGGGCAGCCAGGAATCCGAGGCTTGTACCGATAAACGCGCAGATCAAAGAGCCGAGAAGTGCAATCATCAAAGACGTCTGGGTTGCAACCAAGATATTGCTGAGGACATCGCGACCAAGATAATCGGTCCCCAGCAGATGTCCCGGCGCACCGGGCGGCGCAAAGCGGGCAAGAGGTGACTGCTGAAGATAATCAAAGGGGCTGATCCACTGTGCCGTCACACCCACAAAGACGACGACAGCTATCCAGATCAGGCACAGCCAGATACTGACCGGAATCCGGCTGGCAGATTTCAGAAATTGCCTTTTCGGCGAAGCGAGCGTGTTAGTGGTCATTTTTTTGAAGCCTGATTTTAGGGTTCAGCACGGCGTAGAGAACATCAACGATCAGATTGACCGTGACCATGAAGGCCGTGAAGAGAAGGATCATCGCCTGAACCACATTGAGGTCGCTTAAGGTTATGGCCCGCACAAACCCGCTGCCCAGTCCTGGCCAGGCAAACACGGTCTCCACAATCGCCGACCCGCCCAGCAAACCGGCCGCCACAAAACCCAACATGGTCACCATCGGGATTGCGGCGTTGGGTAGTGCGTGGCGAATAACCACCTCCCACTTTGGGATGCCATCCGCACGAGCCGCGGCGATATACGGCTGTTCCAAAACTTCGATGAGCGCGGAGCGCGCGAAGCGTGCGATCGCGGCGGCATTCACGAGGCCAAATGTTGCCACGGGCAGGATTGCGTGTTGCCAGGTGGAACTGCCGGAGCTCGGCAGCACACGTAGCCAGACAGCGAACACAAAAATGAGCGTGAGTCCGAGGAGGAAGTTGGGCACACTGTATCCGAGGACGGCCCCTGCCATAACAGACTTGTCGGCTGCACTATCACGACGCACCGCCGCGACGATTCCTGCCGGAATACCGACAAGCAGACTCAATATGAATGCTGATATCGTCAGCGTCAGCGTTTTCGGGATGCGCTCCGCAATGACGGCGAATACTTCGCGACCATCTGCCGCCGACACCCCAAAATCACCCCTGAGCGCGTGGGCGACATAGATCAGGAACTGCTCGGGGATCGACCTGTCCAGGCCCCATGCCGTCCGGAATGCCGTTAACGCTTCTGGTGTCGCGTTCTCGCCCAACATCGAACGGGCTGGATCGCCGCCCAACCTGAGAATAATAAAGACGAACGTCACGGTCAGGATGAGCACAGCCATTGCCCGGACCAGGCGCCCAAGTATGAAGTTCATCATTGCGCCACCTCCGCGTGCTGCGCCAGACCGACCGGTGAAGCTATCGATCGGGGGAATTCCTCCCCCCTGTGACACGCTGCCATTTGTCCCGCGATTGGCCGCAGCGCTGGGGTTTCGGTCACGCATCTATCGATCGCGAACGGGCAGCGAGACCGAAAGGCACAGCCATTCATAACCTTCCCGACGTCAAGTTCCCCCTTGATGGGCGGTTCGATATTTCGGACAGTCGGGTCCATCGTCGGGACAGAGGCAAGCAGCGCTCGCGTATAGGGATGTCGCGGCCACTCATAGACAGATTTTATATCACCGGTTTCCACGACACGGCCGAGATACATGACGGCGATGCGATCGACGAGATGACGAACGATGCGCAGATCGTGCGTGATGAAGACATAAGCGAGATCCAGCTCCGTCCAGAGAGACCGCAGGAGCGCAACGACCTGAGCCTGTACCGAGACGTCGAGAGCCGATACCGCCTCATCGAACACGACCAGCTTTGGATCGAGGATAAGTGCGCGTGCGATAACGACGCGCTGCCGTTGGCCACCCGACATCTGGTGCGGATAGCGGTTCATCATTGCACTTGAGAGACCGACACGGTCGAGCATGGCCGCAGCCCGATCCCGCGCTCCTGTGCGGTCTGCGACGCGGTGCACCCATACGGCTTCGGCCACCTGCTCGCCGATTGTCATTTGCGGATTAAGGGCGGAAAGCGGGTTTTGCTGTACCAGGGATGTTTCCTTACGAAACGCCGACCATTCTCGCGATGTGCGATCCTTGTGCGCAATCCCGTCGAACAAGACTTCGCCCTCGGTTGCGGAATCCAGTCCAAGGAGAAGTCGACCGAGTGTCGATTTCCCGCTGCCGGATTCTCCCACCACACCTATCCGTTCGCGTCGAGCGAGTTCAAGATTGATGGAGTTCACCGCCACGTGCACGGACCGCTTCGTGAACAGTCCGGATTTCAATCGGAATACCTTGGTGACGTTTCGGGCTTGAAGAAGGGGCGTACTCATGGGCTCACCGGGTGATAACAGGCGGCATCGTGGAGCGGGCCGACATTGATAGAACCGGGAAAGCTGGCGATGCATTGCTCGTTCGCGCGAGGACACCGCGGATGGTAGTAGCATCCGGCAGGAAGGTTATCGAGAAGGGGTACGGACCCTGGAATCGGTATTGGCGGTTCGAGATCGTCCGGGTCGATTGTCGGCATGCAGCCGATCAAGGCGCGAGCATAAGGATGCGCGGCACGCTCCAGCAACTCAACGACCGGGGCTGTCTCGACGATCTTGCCGCAATACATGACCGCTGCACGATCGGCCAGGCGAGCAATCACGCCCAGATCGTGTGACACGATCAGAAGCGCCATGCCCGTCTCTGATCTGAGCTCTTCCAGAAGATGGAGTATCTGGGCCTGCGTCGTCACGTCGAGTGCCGTTGTGGGTTCATCGGCGATCATGAGTTTTGGCTTGGCAGCGAGTGCGTGCGCGATCATTACGCGCTGGTTCATGCCGCCTGAGAACTCGTGCGGGTAGGACAGAAGGCGGCTCTTGGCGCGGTCAATGCCGACACGCTCCAGAAGGCGCATGGCTTCCAGCCGCGCATCGTTACCCTTCAGTCCTTGATGACGATAGAGGCTGGATTCCAGATAGTAGCCAATCGAATGCACTGGATTGAGGCTACTCGTCGGATCTTGGTAGATCATCGCGATAGTCGGCTTGCCATCAGCTCGCTGATCGACGTCCAAATTGATGGAACCACTCGTTTGAACAATCCCCCGCGGTAACGCCTTTGCTATGGCATAGCAGGTCATGCTCTTCCCGCAGCCGGATTCGCCGACGAGTCCGAGCGTCTGACCCGCATCCAGCGAGAAACTGACACGGTTTATGATGGTGATGTCTCGCGCCGGTACCTGAACGACCAGATCGCGAACTGTTAGTAGATTTGACAACTCAGACTCCTCCCGAAGGCGGCGCGCGTCTGCAACGCGCGCCAACCCGCTAGCGCGTTCAACCGAAGCTGAGATTGTTGCGGAACTCCATCATTTCGAAGCTGACGGGCTTCCAGTGGACATCCTTGCGCGCGGCGTAGACGTCGTAGGGCTGGTAGAGAATGACGGCTGGCGCCTCTTCTTCGAAGATGTCCCGCATACGATTGTAGGCGTCGAAGCGTTCCTTACCGTTTGGCAGGATAGTCACCTTTTCGCATAGCTCATTGAACTCGGCCGGTGCCTTCCAACCCCAACGTTTTTGAACCTGACCGTTGGGTCCGAACTCGGGAACGATTGTGGCGTATGCATCCGTCATCCACTGCCCGTTTGACCAATTTCTGATCCAGGTCTGGTTGTCGGGAGGAAAGCTGCCTGGGGCGTAGGTTTTCATGACCACATTGACGCCGATCTGCTTCCACATTTCGATCATCATCATCAACGCGGGCATGGCGTTGGCGTAATAGTTGCCCATCGTGTGGTAGGTGATTGGCGTACCGTCGTAACCGCTTTCCTTCACCAGGCGCTTGGCTTCCTCGACGTTGTATTCCATGGCGCGCCGATTTGGATCGAAGGTTTCGCCATAGTTCGGGAAGTTAAAGCCGGCGGGAATATCGGCCAGCTTCTTCCAAAGGGCTTCGACCATCACCGGCCTGTCGACCGCCAGTGCTAGAGCGCGACGCAGCTTCTTATCTTTGAAAACGTCCTGGTTCATGTTGAAAGTGAACATGTGGAAGTTCTCGATCAGAGTTCCACGTGTTTCCAGGTCTGGGTAGCTGTTTACGAGCTGGATATCGTCCGGCGTGAGCGTGGTAATGATATCATATTCGCCGCTGATCAGTCCTGCGACGCGGGTAGCGGGCTCCGGGACGATCTGATAGGTAATCTTCGAGGCTGTCGGCTTTGCACCCCAGTAGTCATCGTTCGCTTCGAGCACGACACGGTCGCCGGCGACGAACTCAACAAACTTATACGGACCCGTTCCGAGCGGTTTGTTGCCGAAGGCGACCGCTCCAAGTTTCTTATAATATTCCTTCGGAACGATGCGGCTCATCCAGGATGCCGCATAAGTTTCTGTGAGATAGCTGGGGGTCTTAGTTCGTAGCACGACCGTGTACTTGTCCTCGACGACGGGTTCGTCGAAGGCGAGCGAGTAGGACTTGCCGAGCGGGATTGTCTTGATCGCTTCCGGCCCCCATAACCGTTCCGAGGAGAATGTGTATGCGACATCTTCCGCAGTCAGTTCCGCGCCGTCGTGGAACTTGACCTTCTGGCGCAGTTTGAAGCGCACCGACTTGTCATCAATCCGTTCCCAGCTCTCCGCGAGCGCCGGCACCAGTTCGATAGCATTGCCGGGCGCTCCCTTGGCAAAGAAATCACGCGCAATCAGCGTGTCGAAGATCTGATTGACAATGCGGGGGCCGACATTGCTGATCGCATTCACCGGCTCCAGCGAGTTCGGCAATCCGTTTACTCCAAGCCGAAGTTCCCGGCGTTCCTGCGCGAAGGCGAACCTGGCGCCTGCAGTTGAAGCGATCGCTATTGCAGCGGTGCCCATCATAAAATGCCTGCGATTGGTCTTAAGCATTTAGTTGTCCTCCCAGATCGGTGTGAATGTGGCTGATATTTTCGTGCGAGCTTCGAACCTAGTTCGCGATAACGAACTTCTTCCGCAGCTTTTCGGGTACTGTCTCGATAATGCTTCGGGTTCCGGCGTCGGTGACAATGACACCGATGTCCTCGATCCTGGCAGTTACCGAGAGGCTCGATTTGGTGAACTTCGAGTGGTCCGCAACAACGATCACGCGGCTCGAAACCTCGATCATGGCGCGGGCGACACTCGCATTCACTGGCGACGAGGTGCAGATCAATCCGCGGTCAATATCGATTGACGCGGCATTGAGAATAAGTTTGTCAACATTGAACTGCCGAATGAACTGTTCGGCCAGAGGGCCCCGAAAAGAGCGGTTCGTGTCGGTATATTCTCCTCCGACCGAATAGATGCTCTGCCCTTCACCCCGGGTCAGTTCCTCAACGATGTCGAGACCGTTCGAAATGAAGGTGAGGTCCCGGCGCCCGGCAAGCGTCCTCGCGACCTCCAGTGCCGTTGTACCGGCATCAAGGAGAACCGTGTCGCCATCGACAATCATTCCGGCGACGACGGCCGCAATGGCCGCTTTCTCAGTCTGATTCCAGACCGCACGAGCGGCGTTGGGCTTGTCCTGAGCGACCTGAGTTACACTGACAGCACCGCCGTGGGTCCTGCGCAAAAGTCCAGCCTCGTGGAGTTCGCTGAGATCTCGCCGGGCAGTCGCCACAGAAATCTGAAAGTGCTCTGTGAGCTTGCCGATAGGCAGAAACTGCTCGCTACGCAACAGCTCGACGATTTTTGCCTGACGGTCCTGAGTCGAGTTGAACACCAGCGCTTCCCTTTGGTAGAAAAATGATCTATATCGATCACAATATGAGCGGAATCGTTCTTCGTCAAATGAAAGTTTCATGACAGTTTTGCTGCGATGCAGCAGAAGGTTAGAGCAATTTTCGATCGATTTCCCGAAACCACAGGCAAAGATTCTTCCCGAAACCATTGTTATAGTGAGCGAAATCAATCAGGCTGGCAGCGACAGGCAAGGGAGAGAAATATGACGGACTTTAATGAGATGTCGGGCGGCGTTGACAACCTGGCAGCCAACTCACCTGTTTTTCGCAAGCCAGCAAAACGGGTCGACATCAGGTCAATCCTGCCCGCGAGGCGGCGCGGGCAGGATGCCGGTGGGCAGCGATCCTCCCTGCTCGCCCACCGGCTCCTTCGCCGAAAGACGGCTAAACCGAGCCCATTTTGGAGAGCAACCACGCGCGTCAGCTCAAAATCCAACATAGCAGATGTCCTACCTCGTACACCGCCGCATCCAGCGGGTGTCTCATCGGTGGAAGCCGCTACGCGAAGATCTTGGTGAGGAGCATAGGTTGGAATCGACCATCGTCATGATCAACCTGTTTGGGGCCGTGGCATTGCTGCTGTTCGGTCTGGCTCAGGTCAAGGATGGTGCCTCGCGTGCACTTGGTTCAAAGCTAAGAACCGGTCTCGCCACCGGGACCAAAAGCAGCGTCCGATCGTTCCTGACGGGTTTCGTTGCGACCGTTGCGCTTCAGAGTTCCACAGCGACCGCGCTTATGGTTTCGTCGTTCGTTGAGCGGGAATTGATAAAGCCACGCATGGCGCAGGTCGTGCTGCTTGGGGCTAATGTCGGTACGGCTGTCACAGCCTGGATCGTTGCGACCGGCATTGAGTGGATTTCGCCGTTTCTATTGGTTGTGGGCATCGTTCTTTATCGAGGCGGCTCGACCTCACGCCAAGGCGCTGGCACGGCAATGATAGGTATCGCGCTGATGCTGCTCTCGCTGCATCTCCTCAGCGCAGCGACCGAACCCTTACGCCATTCTCAGGCGCTTGGAGCCTTCATCGGGTTGCTCGACGACGCGTGGCCTGTCGCGATGATCTTAGCCGCAGTGATCGCATTTGTGTCATCCTCAAGCCTTGCCGCGGTCGTCCTCATTCTGTCATTGGCTACGACCGGCCTTCTGTCTGGTGGCCTTGTTGTCGCTCTGGTTCTGGGGGCCAATCTGGGAGGCGCGATCCCGCCAGTGATTGCTGCTCTGTCGGGGCCGGCAGCCTCCAGACGCGTCACGTTGGGCAATCTCATCGTTCGGGCGATAGGCTGCGTGCTCACTCTGCCTGCGGCCGGCATTTTGGCCGACTGGCTTTCGATGTTGCCCCTCCCCTACGCCAAGCTACCAGTCGATGCGCATCTGGCCTTCAACATCGCTCTGGCGCTTCTGGCCTGGCCATTTTCCAAACTCCTCGCGCGCTGGATGACCATCCTGATTCCCGAGGAGGCCCAGACGGAGAACACACCCAAATTTCTGGATTCGGATGAACTTTCGACGCCGATCGTGGCCCTCACCAGCGCTTCACGCGAGGTGCTTGGTGTCGGAGATCTGATCGAACGAATGCTCCTGAAAGTGTCGGACGCCTTCGAGCGGAACAATGCCGCAAGGCTCAGGGATATCTCGCCGCTTGAACGTCAGGTCGACCGGCTGCAGCAAGAGGTCAAAGTCTATCTCTCGAAACTCGGGCGAGCCGGACTGTCTGAAGATGAGGGTCGCCGTTCCATCGTCATCATCGACTATGCCATCAACCTCGAGCATATCGGTGACATTATCGAAAAAGGCCTTTTACCGGCGGTCACCAAGAAGATCGGTCAGGGCCTCAAATTCTCCGATGACGGTTTTGCCGAGCTTCAGCAGCTTTCCCAGCTGACCATCGACAATCTCAGGATCGCCCAGACGATTCTTATCACCCGTGACGTCAACCTCGCAAAACAACTTATGGAGCGAAAGATCGAGGTGCGCCACATGGAGAAACGGTCTTCGGAGCGACACCTCGAACGATTGCGTGACGGACGGGCCGAAAGCCTGCAGACCAGCTCCCTTCATCTCGACATCCTGCGTGATCTCAAACGCATCAACGCCCATATCGTTTCCGTTGCGCATCCGATCATGGACGAACAGGGTCTGCTTGGAGAAAGCCGTCTCATCACCGGCAGTTCAACTGAAAGACCCCAATGACCCATGCGCCCTCCCCAGTGGAGGGCCCCAGACGAAGAGCATCGTATAAAAAACAGTGTTCAACTTATCACCTACGTCGACCGGTTAAGCGGAGGCGGTTTCCCGGAGTTGAGAGCTTTGCTCGACGGGAGGCTACAAGGCCTGTTCGGCGGCGTCCATGCCTTGCCTTTCTTCAACCCGATCGACGGCGCTGATGCCGGGTTCGATCCCACCGATCACACGATTGTCGATCCTCGCCTCGGTAGCTGGGATGATGTTCGCGCCCTGGCCGGCTCCGTGGAGATCATGGCCGATCTCATTGTCAACCATGTCTCGGCGCAATCGAGCTGGTTCCAGGACTTCATCGCAAAAGGACCTGATTCAGAATTCGCAGACATGTTCATGACATTCGGCAAGGTCTTTCCCCGTGGTGCCAGCGAGCAAGATCTCCTGAATATCTATCGGCCACGCCCTGGGCTGCCGTTTTCAAAGGCCACGCTTGCAGATGGCAGTCAGCGGATGCTGTGGACCACATTCACCCCCCAACAGATCGACATCGATGTCCACAGTGCTCATGGCGCCTTATACCTGGAGACCATCCTCGATCGCTTTGCTGAAGCCAACGTAACGGCAATCCGCCTCGATGCCGCCGGCTACGCGATCAAGAAGGCCGGAACCAGTTGCTTCATGATTGATGAGACCTATGCCTTCCTTGCCAAGCTCGCCGAGAAGGCACGGGATCGCGGGATGGAGGTTCTTGTCGAAATTCACAGCTACTATCGTGACCAGATCGAAATCGCCAGGAAGGTTGACCGCGTCTACGATTTCGCGCTGCCGCCACTGATATTGCATTCGCTGTTCACGGGCGATGCGACAGCGCTGGCGCGTTGGCTGGAGATCAGTCCTCGCAACGCGATCACCGTTCTCGACACTCACGACGGGATCGGCGTCATCGATGTAGGCGCGCACAGTGATGGCCGACCCGGACTTTTAGAACCGCAGGCAATCGACCATCTGGTCGAGGAAATTCATAGGCGCTCCGAGGGGCAGAGCCGTTTGGCAACAGGCGCTGCAGCTTCTAACCTTGATCTCTATCAGGTGAATTGCACCTATTACGACGCCCTTGGCCGTAACGACAACGACTACCTCATCGCTCGCGCAATCCAGTTTTTCGCACCCGGTATTCCGCAAGTCTACTACGTCGGTCTCTTGGGGGGGCTTAACGACATGGAATTGCTGAGAAAGACGGGTGTCGGGCGTGACATCAATCGGCGCTTCTTTGAAGACAGGGAAAATGATCTCGCTCTTGAATCGCCGCTCGTCAAACGACTGTCGGACTTGATCCGCTTCCGTAACACCCATCCGGCCTTCAATGGATCGTTCGAGGTAGCAACCGATGACACCGGAAGCCTTGTTTTAAGCTGGAATCTCGAAGCCGAGTTTGCTCAACTAGTAGTTTCGCTCTCTCAAGGCAAGGCAACGATCAAGGCTTCAGGCTGCTACGATTTCACATCCTCAGGAGACGTCGCATGAGCAAGCTGGTGAGACCGGGAAGCCACATCCCATCTGAAGTTCAGCCATCGATGTCCTCGAGATACTGTCGGACGAACAGCGACGACGAGGATACTGGCAACGCTTAGAAGGAGATAGAGAATGCAGCATTGGCTGGACAAGCTGATCGATCTTACCGCAATTGAGGGCGATGAGTGCATCCTCAAAACGGGACTGGCGGACGTCGCCGACCATTTCGGCTTCACCGGCTATGCTTATCTCCACATCCAGCACAAGCACATCATCGCCGTGACCAACTATCATCACGATTGGCGGTCGCTCTACTTCGACAAGAAATTCGACGCTCTCGACCCGGTCGTCAAACGGGCAAGATCCAGGAAGCACGTCTTCGCCTGGTCTGGCGAGCAGGAGCGCCCGAGACTATCGACAGAAGAGCGTGTCTTCTATGCACAAGCGGCCGATTTTGGCATCCGCTCCGGCATCACTATCCCCATCAGGACCGCCAACGGTTCCATGTCGATGTTCACGCTGGCGTCGGAGAAGACGGCAATCCCGCTTGATCGGGAAATCGATGCGGTTGCAGCAGCGGCGGCCGTCGGGCAGCTCCATGCCCGCATCTCCTTCCTTCGGATCACGGCCACCGCTGAAGATGCCGCATGGCTCGATCCGAAAGAGGCGACCTATCTGAGATGGATTGCCGTCGGCAAGACGATGCAAGAAATCGCTGACGTGGAAGGCGTCAAATACAACAGCGTCCGCGTCAAGCTTCGCGAAGCGATGAAACGCTTCGACGTCAGGAGCAAGGCCCACCTCGCAGCATTGGCCATTCGAAGAAAGCTGATCTGAACATTTGACGATTTCTAACCCACTCAGTTCATAAGTACTTTGGGAAAAGCCGGAAATGGTGATTAGCGTCCTTACAGCACTCATCTACGCATGCATCTCGCTGCTCGCTTCGACGTAGCGGATATGTTGCGGACCGCCACCTTCTTTTCCCGTTTTGGTCTTATCGCAATAGAGCTCGGTGACGATCACGACCTCTCGATTGATCAGCGAGGCTGAGCAAGCGTGCTAAAGCAGATAGCAAGTCCAATATGACGCTCTATACAAACGCTCTTATGGGCCGGAACATCTCGCTCTATCTAAAGCTTGGCTATGTTGAGAAGCACGACGTCCCAATCCGGCTCGTCGGGCTTTACGATTGTCGATATGGCAAAGGTTCTCTAGCTCTGAAATAAACGCAGTTCAGGTCGATATCATGGAGTTTCCGGAACGGTCTGCCCCAGTTATGCCGATGTGGACGCCAGGGAGCGTTGAGTATTCTTCGGCGTCCGCTTGCATGGCTTTTGAGGTTGGGCAAAGGCCGGAGGCGCGATGAGGACTTTGGAGCAGACATGCTTCGGAATCAATTCGGCATGCTGCCGGAGAGCCCGTGCCAAAACATCGACATAGACGGAAATTTTCATTCGTCCCCAGCCCAGCCAGAGGCTTCATCTCGTTGATCGTCAAAGATTTGCCAGTGGCACCGTCCTTTGATTGAACCATCTCGCCGCGAGTTTAATCCATCGCTTGGTAAGATTATCGGTTTCTGTTTCATCTGTAACAACTCACAACACAGTCGACATCAACTTGAAACAGCAGTTCGAACTTATCCTTATAGCCGACACACAGGTTAACAACTGACGCAAGGTCTCGACATGGTAGTTAAGTTTTTACTGGTATTCGCGTTAACACTTATTCCCGCAGTTAATTCCGCATATGCGAACGAACGCGTCAACAATGTCATGTGGTCGAATAGAGCCGAAAATCGATTAGGGATTCCTCTTCGCGTGTTTAGCGCGGATCCAACCAAGAACACTGTCGCGATCTTTTACTCTGGCGATGCGGGATGGCAGAATATCGACGAAGAGGTTGCTAACTATCTGCAGAGGGAAGGGATCCCCGTCGTTGGCGTCAATTCACTCCGTTATTTTTGGGCCAAACGGTCTCCAAACGAAACTGCTGCAGATCTTGGACGTTTAATTGATGTCTACACTAAGCTTTTCGGCGTGCAGAATGTTTTACTTGTAGGATATTCCTTCGGCGCTGACGTCATGCCAGCAAGCTTCAATCGGCTTACCCACGAGCAAAAAAAGCAGATTAAGCAAATCTCCCTCCTAGCATTGTCACATCAGGTCGACTACGTCGTTTCACTTAGGGGCTGGCTTCAACTCGAAACCGAAGGTAAAGGCGGCAATCCTCTGAATGACCTCAGATCGATTGACCCAACAATTGTCCAATGCATGTACGGGCGCGATGACCGCAATAATACTTGCCCATTGCTCCGGCAGACCGGTGCCGAAGTTATCGGCTTCAGTGGTGGGCATCATTTTGATAACGATTTCAATGGATTGTCTAGGCGCGTCGTCTCAGGTCTCGTGACACGCCTAAGACATTAATAACGTTTAGAGTGCCTAGCTTCGTCCCTGTTGTTCAATGGTATTTCCAATTTCGCAGTGTTTTGATTCACTCATGGCGGAAGAAATTGGCATAAATAATTTGTTTTGTTGACCCCTTCACACTTCAGGCAGATCCAGCGGTTTTTTCCGGTTACTCACGGCGTCGGGCGCGTGGATGGTCTGGGGGTAAAAGGTTGCATAGCACGTTTCACGTCGCCCCTCCCCCAACAGAATGTGAGCGATTCCGAACGCCGCTCGATGTTCATTGATGAAGGAGATCATCGCTTAAGGCAGTGGTCGAGGTCGTCACCGCGAAATGTCGAGAAGCGAGCTTCTCTGCTCATGGTGTCCACCCCAACGGGGGCAGCGCTGGTCATGCATGGTGCGGGACAACTCCATGAGTCCGCATCTGGCCGAGCCGTCGTTGGCGTGCTGGCATCGGAGAAGCCCGCGATCGATCTCGATCGTGGGATCGATGCAGTTGCGGTAGCGGCGACCATCGGAGATCCATGCCCGTATTTCATTCCTTCGCACCACGCCCATGCGGAAGATGCCGTATGGCTCGATCCCAAGGAAGCGACCATCTGAGATGGATCACCGTTGGCAAGATGATGGAGGAGACGAATAACAGCGCCCGCGTCAAACTTCACGAAGCTATGAAGCGCTTCGACGTCCGCTCCAAGGCGCATCATACCGCGCTGGCAATCCGATGAAAACTCTTTTGAGGGTTAAGGCAAATCCAGCAGTCAACGCATCAATCGTGATACAAAGGGGCGAACCCAATACGCTTAGGTTGTCCGGTTACTTCTCGACGAAGAGTGGGCAGTGAGTCGGCGGGGGTGTCACATGGACGGAGGGCCTGTAGCTGCTCTTGCGCCGCAGATGTTCAGAAAACGGTTTGCGTGATGGGCGTTTGCGCTCGAAAGCTTCGAGGACTGAGGTTTTGGCTGCGCTTTCAATCGCAAGTGCGTCTTCGTTTGCGTGCCGCGCGTTGCAGTCCCATCTGCTCAAGGAGCCGTAAAGTTCACGGCGAACCTTGTCGATCCCCAGCATCCCCTTAGGCGCCTAGCAGCACAGTCCGATTGAAAACGAACAATTTGAGCACACTTTGGAAGGAAACGCCGCTCCGGTACCGTCAGCAAAACCTTTATATCTCATGAATTGCTCAGTGGCCTCTTGAGCCCAGTCTTAACAGCTCAAACTCACGGGATAAATGGAACCTCGCGACAACTCGCCGCGGAGAAATCCTGGAGCCCATGCAGCAAGTTCATCAACTCGATTGAACGCGTTTGCAGCAGCAGCCACTTCTGCAATGATGGTGGAATCGGCAACAAAGTATGCTTCGATCGCTGTGCTGCTCATCCGAAACCTCGCGAAAACCAGTTCACCGTAGAGCCTAACTCGACCCGCGGCTTTTTCTGAGGAACGAAGACGGGTGCATCATGCCAGTCAGGCGGCCGGAACCGAAGGACTTTTCCTCGTTGGGGCTAGAGGCTTTGATAACGAGCGATCCGGTTTGATATCCAACAGCGGTGTTTCATCCAAGCAGTCAAGACCACGTACGGCAATCAAGTTTCCAGACACTCCTTCCACCTTCACGATCGACGTTCCGATCGGGTTAGGCCTCACAGGTGATCGAAGAGAGAAAGCACCGTGAATCTCTCCATCGTCAGCAGGACTCAGGAGGACGATATCGCGCGCTGACTCGTGCAGCCAATAAAGAACCTCAAGCTTCGCATACACCTCGACGCCCTGGCGCGTGTCGGTTAACCGGGAAAAGCCGTCGAATTCATCTTCGTGCACGATTGTTTATATCTGTGAGTCAGAGCTGCAGGTAAGAGATTGCGTGCAATTATGCATTGATCGGAAAGTCGACTATTTGATAGTCGACAAATTCAGCCACCATCGTTTTGATATACATTCTGTTATTGTCCGCAAGTATCGCGACCTTTTCATCGAGGTCGAATTTGCCGACTGTCTTGTTATTGTTCGTGACTTTTATGACAATGGAGTTAGCATCAGAGGCGACTGATTAGATGCATCTATAGATTGCACAACAGAGATCGATCATCATACAGAGCGAAGTCTCCGCCGTGTCAGGAATTGCGCTGGTACGATGGCCACGAGAACAGGCGCGAGGCAAATATGCCCGTCTCAGGTCCGCCACCGCCAAGTGCGCATCTCGCGCGGGATGTAGGACAAAATCGACCGTATATGCGATCGATACAAATCTGTCGTCCTGTTTGATTTGCGCACCGCCGGCCATTGTCATCTCCAAATTTACTCCATCACAACGGTGCTTCTAGCATGGAGAATGCCAGGCGAGCGCTTCAGATTGGTCGGATGGCTGGGATCTGCGGTCAGCTTTATCGATGTCAGCATCATTGCGGTCAACCTGTTGCTGCTGTCATGGGCACCGGAGACGGCAATGCAGTTCATGCAGGCCTCGTCTTCGACCAAGGCAGCGACAGGGTTAGCGTTGTTTTCTGACCCTCCTCGCGTAATTCGCCTGCGACTACGGACTTGGCAAATCGCCGGCGGGCATAGCGGCGAATTTCCTCTATCTCGTCGCTCCCTGGCAACGCTGTTTGCCTTCGCTTCTCTCAGCGATAGTCCATTCGTCTACACCATCCTTGGCGGCGCAATGGCAATGCTAGGGACAATCATCGTCGACAATTGGGAAAGGTTTCATAACGGGCTCCACAAAATTACATACTACCTTGGGCACGCCGGAAGAGCGTGACGCCGTATTGTCTGTGCCTCCATCTCCCCGTTATGTACTCAGATGCACCAGAGGTCGCGAGCACCCCACCCGCCAGTTTCTTAAAAGGAGTGCGAGCAGGTCCTTCAATCTCGGATGACCTTTCAAAAGCATCACTCTACCAAACTTCATTCGACAGACCCGATCAAACGAAACACTGGCGAGATCAAATGACACACAGAACTCGTCGGCATAATGGGCAACGCCTCCACTAGATCGGGCAGTTTAAGCACGGAAACCAAACTATATAGCCATATCTACCATCACACGATGATGTCCGCGCCTGACTTTGACCGTTGTCAGTTAACGACGACCTTGGGAATGAAGCCAAGGATACTGATCAGCGTGTTCACAGCGCTCATCTGCGCATGCATTTCGATGCTCGCTTCAATGTATCGAACATGCTGTGGGCCGCCGGCTTCTTTCCCGGTTTTGTAAGTCTCCGGGAGAGCCTGGAAGAGTTCATCGGCTTTCTCCACCAACTGCCGGTGTGTCCGGATAGCATCGATCGTGATTGCTTCCAAGTCCGCCGGAGGTAGTCCACGCGTCAGCCCAACCAATGGGCGAAGCTCGACCTTCTTCGTCAATGTTGCATCTTCCGATTCCATTCCTGACCTAACCCTGGTTTTGTCTGCGGTGCGCCCCCGCTGACGTTGAACCCTTTGAACCCTAGCCGGGGGTTAGAATCCGAGATGAATCGGCCCTGAGACCTTTAGCACCGAGGCGCCTGGACATGCGTCACAGGCCCCCGGCCACAAGGTCAGAGGGTTCCTGGCACCGTTTCGGTCAGCGCCAACCGTTCATCTGCGGATTCTAAGCCGCAACACAGCGCGTACTGCGTCATGCCCCTTATAAGAGCCATTCTAAAGAGATGCCAGCGCCGAACGACAGAACGACAGAACGACGGTGCAAATCTTCACATGCCTGCGGCGACGGAAGGCACGAAATACCCTAATGCCTGCAATTTTGAAGAAGAAATCATAGCGCCTAGTGACCGAAGATAGAATGCATTGTTGAGGGTGGCGACACGTGGTTGTTTTCCGCCACGCTCTCGTTGAGGAGCGATTCGCTTGGCGCGCGCACCGAACAAACTTTCCTCCTGACCCGCGTTCACCCACGCAGAAGCGAGGAGCTTGTTCCTCACTTCTCGCGCGCGCCGATGCCAGAAAGGTCGATCCGAATACCGGCCTTGTTCGGGTCGACCCGCTCCTCCCCAAGTGCAGGATCGACGTTGCCGCCCTTCATCTTGTCACTGCCGACTTCGGACGTTTCCGATTCCACCGTTGGTTCCGGCTCTGGCAGCTTCACGTCGCCGGGATCGGCTGCCCGGAACACGGCTGTCCCCTCGAAGTACCCGGTCTGCCAAGCAATGATCGCATCGTCGAACACCTGCGGCAGAACGTCCTTGTCGGTCGGATTGCCGTACCATTTGTTGACGATGCGATAGACCTTCGCGAACAGAGCGGTTCCCATCCGAAGATTGGCGCAGGCATCGACCAGGTCCGGCTTCAGCTGGCCCGCCTCCACGATGCCGAGCCCGGCAGGATATTGTGTGATCCCGACGCGCACGGTGTTGCGGCCGAGGTTCTCGCGTATCAGCGCGAGCGCTTCCTCCGCTGTCTTCGGCCTGGGCACCAGGATGACGCGGTTTCCGGAGCGGACCGTGATTGCGAGCGGGTCCGGTGCCCCTGCCCGCTCGATGAACTGTTCGACGATCGCCGGCTTCAGGCCGGGATCGCTGCATTCCTTGATGAGGGCGGCATCGACTATCGCAAACAATTCCTTATCTGTTGAACGCTGTGACGACGGGCAGTCCAAACAGCTTTGCCCAGGCCATCACGCTGACGTTTTGAATGGCGACGATTGACGTTCCCGCCGTCCACCATCCGTTGCCCGGGGCGACGATTGCGATCGGGGAATGCAGCATCGATTGCAGGACAGGCCAGAGGATGAGCTGCTCGTAGCAGATCAGCGGCGCAATCCTGTTTCCATCGATCTCGACGGCAGGATTGTCGAACAAATGTGCGCGAGCTCCACCGTCCCGCCCGGCCCACGTCCGCCACGGCTGCCACATCGAAACCGGAACCGGCATGCGCTCGCGATAGAGGACACGGTCTCCGCCAGCCGAGATCGCCACCATGACATTGTCATAACCGCTGGCATCGAGGACGGCCGCGCCGGCGATCACAGTTTGCTCCGAGCCTCGCAGACCTTGCTGCCAGAGCCGCGCGACGGTCGGCGTCCAGAAGCCCAGTGCACTTTCGGGAAGAACGATGAGCCGTGTTTTCGCCGATGCCGCCGCGTGCACCGTTGCGATCAGGTCACGGTGATGGTCGAGCGAACCGTCTCGTCCGAGGCTCGAGCCCTGTTCGAGGTCGACGCCCTTCCATCCCTCGGGTATATCAGGTGAAGTCCAAGTAGCGGCGGACCAGAGCCAGAATCCTCCCAGGACGATGGCGACAGCCGGCCAATATCGCGATGTCATCATCGCGAGGCCGGCTGTCATTGCGCCAAGCCCCCACCATCCCCATCCCGGAAAGAGCACACCCGTAGCGGTGAGCGGATGCGCCCAGCCGGTTATGCCGAGGGGCGGCAGTCCCATGAGCATCGCCGCCGCCAGATAGCGCGCCGCCCTGCCCATTCCCGGTCGACCTTTCCCCGTAGACTGCCCTTCCGGTTGCCCTTTCCAGAGGGCCGCATGCACACCGGCAAAGGAGAGCGAAGCGGCCACCCAAAGCAGAAGGCCGGGCCAGAGATCGGCGGCGTAGAAGTTGGCGACGCCCTGCGGCAGCCCTCGCGAGGCAGCGAGAAAATATCCCGCCGACACGAGCACCGCCGTTAGCCGCGACGGTGACATCGCCCATAGCGCCGGAAACAACACAGCGACCGGAAGGGCCAGGACATGACCGCTCCAGGCAGTCCAGCCGCAAGCGACGGATACCGCGATGAGTAGGCAGGGTCGCCGCCAGTTATGGATCGAACGTGAGGACCGGCCGCGCCAGGCCGAGAAGGCCCGTGTCGGGAACCGGTCCAAAATACCGACTATCATAGGAGCTCGCAAAGGATGAGTGAAGAAACAGATTTCTCAGGGGCACGATGCCGGTTTTGAACGGTGTGATCGGCCTGCCCTCGCCATCGCTCGCGCGAACGATCGATGAGGCGAGAGGCCTGCCGTCGACAGTGACATTTGCGCCGATTTCGACATGCTGTCCGGGAAGTGCCGAGACTGTCTTGATAAGCGGCGCAAAGCCACTGGGGCAGAGGCCACTCCTGACATAGCCGCGGCGCCGTGCCTCCTCGAATGACGCGGTCGCCGGTGGGCAGATGAACACGAGATCGCCGACCTCGACCGGACGCTGCAGGGCCATGATACGCCAGAGCCCAAGCGGCTCGCTCGGCGTCAGGTTCAATCGAAAGCCGCCGAAGTATGCGATTGCCGCCAGAGCGGCGATCATCCCGCCCACGCAGGCCAGGAATAGGAGAACGCGCCGCCTCATTGTTTCATCACCGGAGTCTGGCGCTGGGCGAGATGCAAATCTTCGGCCTGCCGCAAGGTCTGGACGGTGCGCTCGTGAGCACTAAGCTGCTGAGCCGTGCGCATAACCGGCCAGGCTTCTTTCAGCCGCTCCTTCAGGTCTGCCTGCATTCCGTCGGAGAGTTTGTCGAAGAGTTTTCCGGACGGTTCACGCGCGGCATTGGTGAGCAGTGTGCGTTCCCCGAACCGCTCAGTGACGGCCTGGTTGAACCCGTCGATCTCAGTCTTGGTTTCGCGATTACTGAGTGCATAGGCCATGGCCGCCGGCAGATCGTTGCGGTCGATCGCATCACGCACACGCTCCAGCACCAGATGTGCTGCCGGCGACAATGCTGGGATGTCGATCGACACGCGCTGACGCAATACCTGCTCGTCAGCCCGCAGCCGCTGCGCGGCGGTCTCGCGCATCCTCAGATACTGCTCAAGATCGCGCTTCAAGGCCGGAACATTGAGGTCTGCGACACGGCGGTCCTCGCGCTCAGTCTTGCTGGCAAGAATGCCGGTCTTGCCCCTTAGCGGTCCGATCGACGCCGGGGCGGTCGTCAGCGTCTGAAGCGCCAGTTTGGCCGTTTCCTTATCCTCTAGCACCGCATCGAAGTTCATCGCCCAGAAGGCGGCCTCGGGATCGGCAAAGACGTAGGCAAAACGGGTCGAAACCTCTTCCCATTGTCGTCTGAGGGCTGGATCGGTGTCGAGCTTGTTCTCTACAGTGTCTTCAACGGAACCGGAAAATGTCTTGATGCCTGCGACCATGGGCACGGCCTCCATCGTTTGGGTTTTTAAGGGGTGGTGCAGACCGAGACGCTCTGCAAAGTCTGCAAGGCGCTGGCCGAGATCGACCAATTTCGTCTTTTGGCGCAGCGTCCAGTCAAGCCGGTCGCGGACAAGTGTGCGGGCCACCTGGATGATGTTGAGCCCGCGACTTTCCGCAAACCGCAGCGCCTCGCGGTAAAGCTTTCCGCGCTCGTAATCGAGCGTGGTCTCCTTAGCATTTTTTCGGGAGAGTACCTTGGCCAGGCCGCCGTTAAAGGCGAAGGATCGCGTCCCATAATAAAGCTGCAGATCCTCGCGATGGCGGGTCATCGCCACATAGGTCAGATGCCGGTCCAGCGAGAGACTTGCCAACACCTTCACGCGGTCGACGGTCGCGCCTTGGCTTTTATGGATCGTGGTGGCGTAACCATGATCGAGATTGCTGTAAAAGCGTTGCTCGACGATGACCTGCCGGCGCTGATCACCTTCTCCGACGACAGCAACGATCCTGTTCGGTGCGGCCTCAGTGACATGAGCGATCATGCCGTTCTTGACGCCGAGCGAGGTCTCGTTCTTCAAGAAGACGATCTGGTCGCCTGCATCGAACTGGCGAATACCGTCAGCCGTCTTGAAGACGTGGCCATCACCCACAATGCCGCGCTCGACCAGTTTTTCGCGGGCCATGACGTTCAGCATGCGGACATCGCGGCGCAGATGCGCGAGGATGAGCGCGGTCTTCGCCGGATCGTAGCTATGGTTCCAGTCAGCGATCAGGCTCTCGACTGCTTCCGCCTTCAAACGCTCGCCGGTAATCCTGGCATTTGAATTGTAGGCGGCCAGCGCCCTTTCGACATTCCCCCGCGCCAGATCAAGCGACGCTTTACGCATCCAGTCCTCGCGCTGGCGATAGATCGTCTCGAGTTCGGCATAGCCGATGCGGTCGACGATGGCGCGGAAGGCAGCCCCCGCCTCGATCGGCTGGAGCTGTTCGGGATCGCCGACCAGGACGATCTTGGCACCGGACCTGACCACGGCATCGACAAAGCCCGCCATCTGTTTTGATGCGACCATGCCCGCCTCGTCCATGACGAAGACTGTCTTCTCATTGAGAACGTCACGGCCACGGTTCCAGCGCAGTTCCCACGACGCAAGCGTGCGGCTCTGGATCCCGGCTTCCTTTTCCAGCCCCTCCGCCGCCTTGCCGGCAAGCGCTCCGCCAACCACACGATATCCAGCCAGTTCCCACGCCTCGCGGGCAGACTTCATCATCGTGGTTTTGCCGGCGCCGGCGCGTCCAACCACGGCCGCGATCCGGGCGGGACCGGCGATCCGCTCGATCGCGGTTTTCTGCTCGTCAGACAGCTGCGCATGGCGCCGGACCGTTGCGTCGAGAGCAGCATCGGAGACATCATGACCATCCCGGTTCGACAGCCATAACGCCTGTCGCACCATCGTCGCTTCCAGCCGGATCATCGCCCGGGTCGAATAACGGGCAGGCATCTTCTCCCCGGTGGAAAAGTCGATCGTGTCGCGCTGCAGCCGGAGAACCTCTGGATTCAGGATGATGCGTAACATCAGTTGCTGGAAGACAGTCGGGTCATCGACATAACGATGCAGAACCTTGGCGACATCGCGCTCATCGAAGACGCTCTTCTCGCGGGTGATCAGGTCAACCACGATGCCCGGATTGCGAAGAATACGGCGGGCATTCTCGCTCCGCCGCTCTTCGTTCAATTCGATGCGCTCAAGCTCTGGCCGGACGCCCTGCTCCTGCGCCTTGCGCTCGATCGCCTTGGCGCCAACGCCGAGATGGATCGTCGGTTCGAGCTCGATACCCTGCCTCTCGTAGGAACGGCCGTCGATACGGAGATCGATGCCGCCGAGCGCCAGGTGATGGTTCAGCCGCTCGAACCATCCATCGCGTAAGGAATTGAAGTCATCCGTCGATCCGGCCCAGAGCTCATAGAGGATTTTGCCGGACTTCGTGCGGACCGGCTGGCCATCCTCGCCATTGACCGCAACCTTCTTCGATCCGAACCCCTCCTCGGTCAGCGGGCGCAATGTCGTCATCAGATGGATGTGCGGATTGCCTGGATTGTCGTGGTAGACCCAATCGGCAACCATGCCCTTGGCGTGGATGTGTTTTTCCACGAAGTCGCGAACTAACGCGATGTTCTGCTCCGGGGTGAGCTCCAGCGGAAGAGCGATTGTCAGGTCCCGGGCAAGCTGCGCATCGGAGCGCTTTTCGAAAGCCTCGACCTTGTTCCAGAAGGCTTCGACAGCTCCCGATACCGAGCGATCGGCGATCAGCGCCCGCACCCATTTCGGAGCATCCGCAGGAAGTACAAACTCCTCATGAAGCAGCCCCTGTTTGCGGGTGTAATCGATGGTACGAGCCTCGCGTTCATATTCCATCTTCGCGCAGTGCCGGTAGGCAGCAGACAGCACCACGCTGCGGCCGCCGCCGCGGCTCACGATGCTGGCTGAGAAATGGGCGATGGCCACGGCGTAAAACACTCCCGATTCGAACCTCGTTCCCAAGGAGCACCCAGTTTGAGCGGCAACCCTACGACGGCCCCGCCAGGGCCGCGGGCGAGCACGTCGCGTCAGCGACGTATAATTGCGCCCTTGGATCCGCTCCTTCGGAACGGCGGGATCATCCTCCAAAGTGTCGGCTTTGCCGACGTGCAGATCTGCACATTCCTTCGGAAGTGCTTTTGAGGAAATCTTGCAACGGAACAGACGGTGCCAAGATTTCAGGGGAGATGCGACCGGAATGAAGAAACCATCATCGAAGATCAGGGAAGAAATCGCCAGATTGCAGGATCAGCTGAGACAGGCGGAAACACGCGAGGCCGAACGCATTGGCCGGATTGCGCTGAAGGCCGGTCTCGGTGAGATCGAGATCGAGGAGACCGAACTACAGGCGGCGTTCGAGGAGATCACCGGGCGGTTTCGCGGAGGCAAAGGAGTTGCGACCGGGAAGAAGAACTCAGGGGATGGTCGCACCGGTGGTGAAACATCGGCCACGATCGCGTCTGGCGCGCCTGCGGGCGGGCTTGGTGAGGCTTGAACGCATGGCCCGCACAATGTCGGCTGACGCACGAAAGAAAGACACCCGCGAAAAAATCGAACTCGGTGGCCTGATCGTCAAGGCAGGACTGCGCTACGAGAAGCGGGCACTTTTGCTCGGCCTGCTGATCGATGCCAGTCGTCGCCTCAAGGGCAACGATGCGGAGAAATCGCGCCTCACGGCGATAGGCGCGGAGGCGTTCGGTCGTGAGGGCGAGTAGACTGTTCCTAGCTGCAATCCCGGCCACAACGATGATCGCCGTGGTGGTTTTTATGCCGGGGATCGAACACTGGCTGGCCGCGTTTGGGAAAACCGCGCAGGCCAAGCTGATGCTCGGGCGGATCAGCCTCGCGCTGCCCTATGCGACCGCGGCTGCTATCGGCACGATCTTTCTGTTCGCGGCGAACGGGACAGCGGCTATTAAGGCGGCAGGATGGGGGATCGTCAGCGGAAATGGTGTGGCAATCCTCATCGCGGTGCTACGTGAGGGGGTTCGTCTCGCCGGGATCGCTGGCGACATCCCGAAAGGACAATCCGTGCTCGGATATGCGGACCCCGCAACGATGCTTGGCGCATCGACAATGTTCCTCGCCGGCGTCTTCGCACTGCGCGTCGCGATGAAGGGGAACGCCGCCTTTGCCAAAGCCGCACCACGGCGGATCGGGGGAAAGCGAGCGGTGCATGGCGAGGCCGACTGGATGAAAGTGCAGGAGGCCGCAAAACTTTTCCCCGATCCCGGTGGCATCGTCGTCGGTGAACGGTATCGTGTCGATCGCGATAGCGTTGCGGCGGTGTCGTTCCGCGCCGATGATCCGTCGACCTGGGGAGCGGGCGGCAAAAGCCCGCTCCTATGCTTCGACGGCTCATTCGGCTCCTCGCATGGCATCGTCTTCGCCGGCTCCGGCGGTTTCAAGACGACGTCGGTAACGGTCCCGACCGCGCTCAAGTGGGGTGGCGGTCTCGTTGTCCTCGATCCATCCAGCGAGGTCGCGCCGATGGTATCGGAGCATCGCCGCAAGGCTGGCCGAAAGGTGATCATTCTCGATCCCTCGGCGTCAGGCGTCGGTTTCAACGCGCTCGACTGGATCGGGCAACATGGCAGCACGAAAGAAGAGGACATCGTCGCCGTCGCGACCTGGATTATGACCGACAATCCGCGATCGGCGTCTGCCCGCGACGACTTCTTCCGGGCATCGGCGATGCAGCTTCTGACGGCCCTGATCGCCGACGTCTGTCTGTCCGGTCACACCGAGGAGGAAGACCAGACGCTGCGCCGTGTGCGTAAGAACCTTTCGGAGCCTGAACCACAGCTGCGGGCGCGCCTGACAAAAATCTACGAGCAGTCGGAATCGGACTTCGTGAAGGAGAACGTCTCGGTCTTCGTCAACATGACGCCTGAGACGTTTTCCGGCGTGTACGCGAATGCGGTGAAAGAAACCCACTGGCTGTCCTATCCGAACTACGCCGCCCTCGTCTCGGGTGACAGTTTCTCGACGGACGATCTTGCCGATGGCGGGACAGACATCTTTATTACGCTCGATCTGAAGGTCCTCGAAGCCCATCCGGGACTGGCACGCGTGGTTATCGGATCGCTGCTCAATGCCATCTACAATCGGAACGGCGATGTGAAAGGTCGCGCGCTCTTCCTGCTCGACGAAGTCGCCAGGCTCGGCTATCTGCGCATCTTAGAGACCGCCCGCGACGCCGGGCGCAAATACGGCATTACGCTGACGATGATCTTTCAGTCCATCGGCCAGATGCGCGAGGCTTATGGCGGGCGGGACGCTACGAGCAAATGGTTCGAATCCGCTTCGTGGATATCATTTGCCGCGATCAACGATCCTGATACTGCCGACTATATCTCGAAACGCTGCGGCGATACGACGGTCGAGGTCGACCAGACAAACCGCTCGTCAGGGATGAAGGGATCGTCGCGCTCACGCTCGCGGCAGCTTAGCCGCCGGCCGCTGATCCTGCCGCATGAGGTGTTGCGCATGCGCGCTGACGAGCAGATCGTCTTCACCTCAGGCAATCCGCCGCTCAGATGTGGACGCGCGATTTGGTTCAGACGTGAGGACATGAGCGCGTCCGTCGGAGAAAACCGGTTTCACAAGCAAATCACGGAAGGGGTTAAGAATTATGAGACCGCTCCGACGACAGGCACAGAGGCCACATGACTTGAGACTTTTTACGGCAATTGCCAGCCTCTCCCCCTCAGCCATTGGCTTCCTCGCATCTGTTGCCTCAGCCCAGCTTTCAAGCAGCGCGAGCGAAGCCTTCTCTGTCTGCGGAAGCGGGCAACGTATCACCTGCGTGGTAGACGGCGACACGTTCTGGTTTCGAGGGGAAAAGATCAGGATCGCCGACATCGACACGCCGGAGCTCAGCCCGCCGAGATGCCAGCGCGAACGCGAGCGAGGTCTTGCGGCGAAACAACGTCTGCTCGAGATCCTCAATTCGGGTCCAATCTCGCTCAAGACGACCGCCAGGAATGAAGATCGCTTCGGTCGCAAGCCCAGGATCGTCTACCGCGATCGGCGATCGGTTGGCGATATACTCGTTGCAGAAGGCCTGGCGCGGAAGTGGGAAGGATCGCGCCGGAGCTGGTGCGAATGATCCGGGCGCTGGCGGATCACTATTGTGAATCGATGATGCCCGACCGATTCAAAACTGTCATTGGACGGCAGATTCCGAACGCGCGATTCTACGGGCATGATCACGCAGCCCTACCATCTTTATGTCGAGCGTATCGCGCCGGAAAAGAACATGGCGCGGTTCTACGCACTTGCCGTTCAGCCGACACTGTTCGGCGAGGTGTCGCTGGTGCGCGCCTGGGGGCGGATTGGAACGCGCGGACAGCAGATGGTGCATCTGTTTGACAACGAGAGACAAGCCATCACCCTGTTCCTCGACGTGCTTCGCGAGAAGCGCAAACGGGGTTATCGGCCAAAACGACCTGTGGACATCCCACGGATCTGATCCTCGGCCCCATCGTCGCCGATGACAATCCGGTCAGAAGCTGACACGGATTTTATCTTTGACAACAAGATGCGAGGAATTCCATGACCACCACCAATGAAATCGCCGACAAGATCGCAGCCGATAACGGCCTGACGAAGGTTCAGGCCAAGGGCATTGTCGAGGCCGTCTTCCAGGCCATCGCCGATGCCGCAGGCTCCGACGCTGAAACCTCGATCCCCGGCTTCGGAAAATTTAAGGTGAAGGCATCGCCTGAGCGCGAGGGTCGCAATCCCGCGACCGGGGAGAAGATGACGGTTGCGGCTTCGAAGAAGCTGACCTTCGCGCCTGCCAAGGCGCTCAAGGATGCACTGAACAAGTGATCCCTGACGTGGAGAGCCCCGCCTTGGCGGGCGGGGCATCCAATCTCAGTCCCGGTTCGACCGGGACCAGATGAGGGAGAGGCCTTCCTCGCCTTCGACCTCGATCAGCGTTGCGTAGATCGGAGCCGGGAAGCTCGGGTCGTCGAGCTTGACCGAGAGGTAGTCGCGACCTTCGTTCGAGGTCTTCTTCCAGGCTGCGCCGAATTCTACCGTAGCCCCGGCGAGGATGCGGTAGTCCGGGCCCTTTTCGGAGGTGCGCTCGACGGCGCGGATGGTTGCCTTGACGTTGAGGTTGAGGGTCTTGATGGTGCCGGAGAAGCCGTTGCCGGAAGCGGTGAAAGAGCCGATGGTTGCCATTGTCGTAATCCTTTTCGGTTGTTCGGGCCGCGTCCATCGCGGCCTCGATGGCAGTCGATAGGACCGTGGACGATCGGCCTGCATCCAACGGACCGAAACGGAGTGGAGGACGGCCAGGGAGAGGCTTTCTTGTCTCGCGAGGAATGGGCGCTTCAGCGCACAGGGGAAGAAAACGAGCCGGCCGTTGCGGATGCCGATCGAGCCGAGCATCGCGAGGTGGTCTTTGGTCAGACATGCCCCATCGAGACCGCAGTGGACGTGCCAGTGGACGGATCAAGGATTACGGCAAATGGCATCATTCTGGTGGTGACCAATGGGAACGGGTGCGTAGCGCCAACAGCCCGGATCGAATGGTCGGAGCCAACGACTGTATGTGGGAGGCTGCCGGGAATGGAGCATTGTAGCCCCTCGCTTAGCTGGTAGCGGCGCCAGGCCTTGATGATCGACATTATTGGGAACCGCTCTACCTTATCGTCGGCAGATCCATGCGGGTTCTCAGCGTCGTTCAAGCGGCCACGTGTCGTGTCGGCGCTGACACTCAGCGGGCAACCTACACCGACCACGGACGAGGAGGTTACTGCCTCCAAAGTTGATTGACTGTCCATAAGTTGGGTGTTGGCGCGAGAGCCAGTGCTACCGCTCGCCGGGCGTTTCGAAAAGGCCGGTCGGAAAGCCGTCTAGGCTGACCTGATTCTTTTCCCGCCAGTAGTCGTCGATCCCGTCGACGCCCTTGGCCTTGGCCCAGGCGTCCATCTGCGGGCGCTCTTCCTGGTATTCGAACAAGGGCACGCCGTAGCCGCAGGATGTCTGCACGAGATCGAAGTCGAGCCTTATCATTTGACGCGCGCCGAGCGGCGCGTTGCCGTTGAATCGCTCGTGCAGCAGGCTGGCGAACTCGTTGCTGTCGCGATGGATGACGCGGCCCTTGCCGAAAAGCCGCATGATTAGCGGCGGCCCAGAAACCGCACAGAACATGATGGTGAGGCGGTCGTCTATCCCCAGATGGGCAGCGGTCTCGTTGCCGCTGCCGGTGCGGTCGAGATACATCGCCGCGTTGTCGCCAAGGATACGAAACATGTCCGTGCTGCGCGGAGACACGTTGACATGACCGGTCGGCGCTGCCGATGCGGTGAAGAACATGTGCTGTGCCACGATGAAGCGATGGTGTTGCGGTTCGAGAGTCGGGAAGAATTTGGCCATGCCCGAGAGTATGGCTGGCTTCATTCGCTGCCAAGACCGGAATTGCGAAAAGTTGATGACACGGGCGCCCTTGCATTCAAGTGAACCCTGCATTTTGACAGTGTTAACTGACACACGTCACCTGAGGAGCGCCAGCACTTGAAAAGCGCCTGAAGAGTCACCTCATTGCCCAACGCATAGCTGCACTGCACAAAAATTAGGTGCAGCGTGTTGAAAATTCGGGCACAAAGACTTCAGCTGATGCACATGGCGGCTCTCCCAGTTCCGCCGCAGCAGCTGTTCCCCTCTGGAGGTCTATGACCTTCACACTTTATGGGCCGCGGTTTTCCGTCGGCCCTTTTTTTTCCTAACCGGGTCGCAATAGCGCTCGGACGCCGGAGGAAGGCGGGGCCGGAGCCCCGCGATCGTCCTATTCGAATGCCGCCATCTGGACAGTTGCGGCTTTTTGATCGACCGAGTTCGCGGGCTGTTCGATCGTGCGCTCGTAAGGCTTCCAGGTTTCGCCTGTGATGTCCTCGTAAGCCGAGACGGCACCTTCGGCTGCCATCCGAAGCACGTGGGCCTGCAGGCCCATGTCGGCTGCGAACTCGCGCTTACGCTGGGCGCGGCTGTCGAAGCCGACCGGGCCGTCGAGGTCCTCGTCTCTGGTATCGTTAGAGAGCTTCGTGGTGAGATCGCGGGCCTCTGTGACCGCGCGGGAGTAGAACTGCCCGGCGCCGTAGGCGGATCCGACGAAGGATCCGACGATGCGCTGCATGTGGATCTGCATGGCCTTCTCGGCAAGGCCCTCCTTCAGGGCATCGGCGCTTTCGATCAACTGGCCGCGGTGGAGGTCGCGGATCCCGTCGCTGTCGATGAGGGCAAGGCCGAAGCTTTCCGAGATGCGCAGTGCCTGGGCTGTATCGGGGCAGGCGTGCCTGACCATTTCGAGGGTGGTGGCGCGCTGGGATTTGGCTGGTCGGTTTTTCTGGGTGGAGCGGTTGAGCGGTGCCATGATCGGATCCTTTATGAGCGATGTTTCAGCGAAGCCCGGGGTGCCGGTTGTCGTCCGGCTCAGCCCCTCGGGTGCGGGCAAAAGGAGATGGGCGTCAGCGGCCCGGCCCAAGGTCAGGGCATCGCCAGGAGGAGCGAGGATGGTTTGCGGATGGTGCTGCCCGCACTTGCGGGCTGCGACAGACGCGGGCCTGCCTTGCAACGAGGCGATGATCCTGCCGCAACGCGGCGCGCCAGCGGCCTTTGACCGGGACGCGCCCATGTCAGACCGCAACAAAACCGAGGTGCTGTGCCGGCCGACGATCTGGTCCACGACAGCATGATGCAACGCCACAGCGATCCGACCATGGGAACGCCGCGTCACTCACTGGGGGCACTGACAAATCTCGGGGCCAAGCACACGCCATTGCAAGCCGATTGCCACGTGCCATGTCTTCCGCGCGTCGATCAACGCTTTATCGCACCCTCACCTTGGCCGGGCTTTCCGCTCTCACCCGGCTCCGTTGATCTGCATGCAGTGGTCGATGGTGGACCATGCCGTGCCTTGCATTTCCACCGCGCCTTCGTTTGTCGTGTCAGCTCAGCCCGCCGGGAGCGATAATCCCGCTGCCGTGCCCAGATCCTGCGATAGAGCTCGGAGAAATCGATCACCTGATTTCGAGGAGCCCTGCTGTCTGTGAACGCGACAGTCATTGCCTTGCCGCCCAGGTCACGAAGCTGGACGGACCGTCATAGGACTGGTGCTTTAGTGGATCGATGACGAAGCCATGTCGGCCGATCACGTAGTCGGAGCGTGGAACAAGAAACCGTCGTTCGCCGACCTGGACCCGGATCCCACCCAGCGTCGCGATGCATTCGACGAAACCCGGTTGGTGATCAGAATTGAGGGCCGCGATGACGACCCAGTCGTTGCGATGTCGCTTTTCGAATTCCTGCCGATCCCGCAGATGAGACTGACTGCCGTCCAATGTGACGCCCATGGCGCGCTCGTAGGCATCAGGATAAGAGTCGCGAAGTGTGCGATTGGCGAGGCGCCGCTCATAAGCGGTGAACAGCTGCGGAAAGGCGTGGGCGATCTTCGCCCATTCACAATCCTCCTCGTAGAATCCGTCGTCATTACGATAGAGGGGATGGACGACGGCGTTTGCAATTTCATCCAGATGTAAGCCGCCGTGGCCGGCGGTCGAATGCAGAACGATACCGTTGGCATATCGCCGCGAGACCTGTGCCATGCCCCATGGCGTCGATGCTCCGGCCCGTATCGTCGGCCGGTCCAATGTCCTTAGTTCGGCCTCATGCACCGCTTTTTCTGTGGCCATGTCATCATGGATCTCTGCCATGACAAACTCCTTCTGATTGCTCGAAACGAAAACGCCGCCAGCGTGAGCCAGCGGCGTTGGTTCAGATCCTGATGCCTGGTGCTATTCGGCAGCCTCGCGGAAACCCTCGTCCGTCTCTTCCTCGGGGGCGGAACCGTCCACGAGGTCACCACCGGGAACCTGATCTTCGAGCATATCGGGAACGTCGTCGGCATCCCCCAATCCGCTGTCAACGCTGGTGTAGCGTCCGACCCACGATCGCACTTCCTCAGCGGATGGCGCGAGCAACGCATCCGGATGCACCAGCCGTCCGTCGGCAAAATGCTCAACCAAAGCCGTGCGGGTATCCTTCACCTTGATCCGACCGGGCACGCCCGCCGTTTCCGCCGCAGCTTCCAGCGCAGTGCGCGATAGGCATGAGAGGAATTCCTCTGTGCCCATATTGGGCAGGAACTCGTCAGCCCCGATGGCGTCGCCGGCAATGCGGCGATCAGGCCGCTATCGGAGCGATTGCGCCGCAGAGACAGGACTTCGATCAGGACCGAGCGCGCAGCCTGCACCAGTGTCTCGCGATCGAAGGACAGCTTGCCGTCCTCGCCAATCACCCTAGCAGCATGCGGGCCGCATTTTGCATGACCATACGGATTGTCCGATGCGCCGCTGGCAATGCTGACATTTGTGCCGGTGAAGGCCAGTATGAGCAGAGCCATCAGCGTGTCGTCCTCGATCGGCGCACGGGCGAGCGCCTCGTGAAGAGCGTCAGTCCGCAGATCGCCGATCATGTCGAGACCCTTCTGGGTCACATCGGGCCGCGCCTTGGTTACCTCGACTTCGTCAACGACGGTTTCGACACCATCGGCTTCCTTGACCAGCTTGGGCTTCTTCGCCTCCGGCATGCGATAGGCAACCGATTGAACTGATCCGTCGCGCGCGTTGATATACCAGCCGGTCAGGTCGCCCTTACCGGGCTTGCCGTAGACCTGTTGCGCCTTCGCGGGGAGCTTGGCCTGGCCGTATTCGTTGGCCTCGATGACCGAGCCACGCTTGGGCAGGTTGTTTGCCAGCCATTCCTGCTGCGCCCCGAGAAACGCCTCGACATCTGTCGTATAGCGGCTGTCCTCATCGGCAGGTGCAAACAGGTCCTCGACCCAGGTGATGCCGTAAGCCCGTGCCAGATCGTCACCGAAGCTTGCATGCTTGGCGAGCATCCGGGTCGTGGTCAGTGCGCGAGCCACCTCCCACCACGAGACCTGCGGGTCCTGCTTCTTCGGCTTGTACTTTTTCCACACCTCCGCCTGTTCGTCCTGCCCGGCCGCGGCGATCGTGCGCAGCTGCTGCTCGTTCGGCATATCACCACGCGCCATCTGGTCGAGCATCGAGGGCAGGATATTGGCGAGCAGCCGCAGCTTGCGGATCTGCCGGCTCGGGAGCGCCAGCGCCATGGCGATCGACTCTTCGGTCCATCCCAGGGCCACCAGCCGCTCAATGGCGCGCCACTGATCGACAGGGTTCAACGGCTCGCGGGCGATGTTTTCCGCAAAGGACTGCATGGCGCCGAGATCGTCGGAGGGATCGGCCAGCAGCAGCGGGATTTCCGAGAGATCTGCGGCAATCGCCTGTGTCGCGCGTCGATGGCCGAAGACGATGACGTAGCTGTTTCCACCTTCTGGATCGAGTTTGACGATCGGAGGCTGCACAACGCCGATGGCCTTGATCGATGCGCAAAGCAACGCGTCGGATTGGGGCGAAGATTTCGACTGGCGCGACCGGTCAGGATTGTCCTTCAGGCTGCGCGGATCGGCTGTAATCAACTGCATGGGAATAACCTCTTGAGCTTCGGGCGGACGGACTGTCCTTGCCTCCTCATCTTCTTTTCGAAGACACCTCCCGAACCGCAGGACGGGCCGGCGGCTGCAATTGCGCCGGAGCAGACCTGGCTTGCGGGAGAGCGAGCATTGGTGACAAGCGCGTTGAGCTTGTTGGCAGCCTCGTTGCCCATCGCCTGATCGACCAAGCGCAGATCGATCGCCGCATGGCGGCCGTCGGTGATGACCGAGAGCAGGATGTCGTCGCCGGGCTTGGCCGGGCCATCGCGCATCTCGATCGCCTTGATCCGCGCGTCCAGCTGTTTCTGGTAGGACTTGAAAGCGGCCGTCGGCTCGGCGGTGACGATCTGGCGCTTGCCGCCGGAGACCTCCGGCACTTTCACATAGGTTTTCAGATCGACCGGCAGCACAACGTCGGCGAACGACCGGAACATGGCAATCAGTTCCGGCACGTTGACGAACTGGCTGAAGCGCGTGACCGGCTTGTATTTGCCCGACGGCTGCAGTTCGAGTTCGGTCGAGGTGTCGCCGAAGGTCGAGGCCCATGCGTCGAACTCGTGCAGACCACGTTCCGACAATGCTGCCGGATCCATCATCCGCTGTACGGAGAACATCTCGCCGAGCGTATTGGTGATCGGGGTGCCCGAGGCAAGCACCAGCGCCCTGCCCCGGTTCTTTGTCTCGATAAAGCGGGATTTGACGAACAGGTCCCAGGCCCGCTGTGAGCCGTTCGGATCGACACCGCGCAGCGTCGACATGTTGGTGGCGAACGACAACTTACGGAACTCCTGCGCCTCATCGACGATGATCTGGTCGATGCCAAGCTCGGAGATGGTCAGCAGGTCGTCCTTGCGGGTGGCGAGCGCCTCGAGCCGTTCCTTGTGACCCTCCTTCATGCGTTCGATGCGCTTGCGCGACAGCCGGTCGTCGCGTTCGACCTTGGTGAGCAGCTCTTCGTAGAGTTCAAGCTCATCCTGGATCATCTGCGCCTCGAAGGCCGATGGCACCGCGATGAACCGAAACGCCGAATGGGTGATGATGATGGCATCCCATTTGGCGGTCGCCGCCCGCGACAGGAAGCGATGGCGCTTCTCCCTGACGAAGTTGGTCTCGTCCGCGACCAGGATGCGGGCGTTTGGATAGAGCGCCAAAAACTCACGGGCAGCCTGCGCCAGGCAATGGCCCGGCACGACCAGCATCGCCTTGTTGATCAGGCCGAGCCGGCGCTGTTCCATGATGGCGGCAGCCATGGTCAGCGTCTTGCCGGCACCAACGGCATGAGCGAGATAGGTGCTACCTGCCGAAATAACCCGCCAGATCCCGCGTTTCTGGTGCCCATAAAGAGAAAAGGCGCCAGAGGCGCCGGGCAGCTGCAAATGATCGCCATTGAAGGTTCGCGGCGCGATGTTGTTGAAAGTGTCGTTATAGACCCGCGCCAGTCGGTCGGTGCGATCCGGATCGGACCAGATCCACGACTGGAAGGCCGTCTTGATCTTGGCGAGCTTTTCCTTGGCGGCTTCGGTCTCAACGGTGTTGAGCACCCGACGCTCGGTCTCGCCGTCGCGGACGGTGTCGAAGATCTGCGGTATGGACGAGTTCAGGGCGTCGGAGAGAAGCTGGCCGGCATGGCGGCGATGGGTGCCCCATTCCGTCGTGCCGGCTGCCGACCATTCCAGCTGCCGCGCATTGACCGTCCAGGTCGCCAGTTCCGGCAGATGATCGATGGAGATCTCGGCATCCATGGTCTGCCGGACGAAGGCGACAACGTCATCGGCGGGGATCCACGGTGCGCCAAGGCGTGCAGTTATATCCGAGGGCCTGAGATCGGCCGGCTGGACGCGCTCAAGCGCCGCAACATTGCGCGCAAATGCGGGATCAAGGTCCGCGGCCGCGCGTGCGGTTACCAGCTTCGACCGGACTGGACCGGATAGATAGGCATCAGCCATCTGCCAGGAGCCATTGGACGGATCGCGGAAGATGGCTTCGGCCAGCTCGCCGATAACATCCTCCACGTCACGGTGCAGCAACTCGGCGATATGATCGGGATCGACATGACCGCGTTCGTTCAAAACCACGGCGAGGGCATCTGATGCCGATGTGATCACTGGAGCCGGGGGCGGCGCGATGACGCGGTCGGTAAAGATTGGGCCGGGTTTGGCGGTGTTGGTTTCCAGGGCGTAGTCCTCGATCGAGGCGACCAGCCAGCAATCGGGATCATCGAGGAAAGGAGCGATGTTTGGCCGGCGATGGACCTCCCTGACCTCACCGGTTTCCGGATCCTCCGATGTCGAGACGGAGGTGAAGTTGATCGGGCCGAATTCGCGCACGAAACTCGACCAGGCGATGCGCAATGAGACCTGCGCCGTTTGCCAGGGCTGATCGTGTTCCTGAAGCTTGAGGATGAGCCGGACCGCGTCCCGGATCGGGATCAGCTTCCGGATGATCAGGGCGTGCTTGGCGAAGATGCCGTCAGTGCTGCGACCTTTCCTGACCTCAACCGGAACGGCGATCCCGTCGACCACCTGCGTCAGCGCCGTGGCCTCGCCGATGAAATAGCTGCCCTCGCGAACCTGTGGATCATCCGGGCGCTCTGCCATGGCTTCCGCGACTTCGTCCTCAAGGGCGAAGTCGATTGTGGAAGCCCTACCGTCATAGACATCGGCTGGTAGCTGACTGATTGTGGCGTTCAGGTTCGTTTCAAGATCATCACCGATCGGGAGGCATGTGTAGGCTTCGCCGAATGGACCTGACGTGATCGCATGCCGTCCCAGCACCATGTCGGGATGATCAACGAACCACCTGTTGATACGGTCGCTACCGCCCTCGCCTGCCACCGACGCATCCGCAAGATCGAGCCAAGTGTTGTCTCCAGCCGGCTCGTCGGCGCGGCGCTTCCGGAAAAAGAGGATATCGACGACAACATCCGTGCCGGCGTCAGCGCGGAAACTGCCTTCGGGAAGGCGGATCGCGCCAACGAGATCGGCCATGCCGGCGATGTGCTCACGGGCACGGGCATCAGCCTTGTCCATCGTGCCGGACGAGGTCACAAAGGCGGCAAGCCCGCCAGGCTTCAGCCGATGGATGGACTTGGCGATGAAATAGTCGTGCAACCGGAAGCCGAGCCCCCGAAAGGCCGGATCGCTTTTGACAGTACGATCCGAGAACGGCGGGTTGCCGATGGCGAGATCGAAATGGTCGGGCAGATCGGTGCGGGCGAAATCGTCGCAGACGATTCTGGCCCGCGGCAGCAGCAGCCGGACGATACGGGCGGTGACTGGATCAAGCTCGACGCCGGTAACATGGCTGGCCTCGGAGAGAGCATCCGGCATCAGCGCCGGAAACATGCCCGTGCCGATACCCGGATCCAGGATCCGTCCACCATCGAACCCCATGCGGATCAAACCTGACCAGATGGCACGGACGATAAACTCGGGCGTGAAATGGGCATATTGGGTGCAGCGCGCCAGAGACGCGTAATCGCCCGGCGCAACAGCACTTTCGAGATTGCCGCCGAGCTCTTCCCAACCTTTGCGGAAAGCGTCATCGCCCGGACGCCGGAATATGCCGTTGGCCAGATCCGAAGCGCCGAAGCCGGTGAACTTGATCAACCTGGCCTGCTGGTCAGGTCGGGCCGGCAGGCCCTGACGTTCGATCTCATTTGCCAACAAGATGGCGGCGATATTATCGCGGGCCCGGTCGCGCCAGGTTTTGGCGAGACCGCGAGAACTCTGCAGCCTGAAATCCACTTTCGCCCGCATCTGCGGCGTGGTTTTCGGTTCTTTGTGGATCGGAGCGGCTGGCGCCGGCGTCGATGGCGGGGGGTCATCGTCGTGTTCGGTCCCGAAGTCTGCTGCGAAAGCCGGCATACCGAGATCGAAACCGGATGCGAGAGCTGTACTGCCGAATAGGTCGATGGTGAAAGGATCGTCATGCGCCATTGGAAAACTCCTGTGAGTGGGCGCGCCGAGACACCCTCGCGGGAAGAAGCGGGTGTTATCGGGCTGCTGATGGTGGAAGGTTGGAAATGAACGCCGCCTTCAGGCAGCGATGGTTTCCGGCAAAAGACGGAACTGCACCGGCAGTTTGGCTGCGATCTCCTCGTCAGTCAGATCGTCAAGCAGCTTCCAGATTTTGCCGTGAGCTGAGGGATAGACGAGCACGATCTGGCGATTGCGCAGATCGGCTGGAAATCTTTGGTCGGCATAACCACGGAAATCCGGACCGGTCGCGCTCCAGATATGATCGAGCTTTTCCTGTCGGTTCATGGCACGCACCGGCCGGGATTCGCGAGTGATGATCTCGGCACGCATGCGGTCTGGTGACTGACGATCGCCCAGGTCGCAATAGCCGTGAAACCATCGGGACCGATCATCAATCGTCAGCTCGAAAAAGACGCTGGTGACGCTGGCGGCCAGAAACTCGCGCATGGCGAACATGTCGCCACGGTAAAACAGCGGAGGGAGGATCTCGAACATGTGGTCGTGGTCGGCTTCGGATATCTCAAACCACTCGCCGACATATCGCGTGCCGTTCATCCTGTCATCGTCGAACGGCGACTGGCTATGGCGATTGAACAAGGCGTACATTTCGTGGCCGCTGGCGACGCCTTCTAACACTTTACGAATTGCTGGTGAAACGAACATCTGCGGCTCCTTCGGGGTTGCGACTGACGCGAAGCCTGATCGACCTCTCTGTTCAGTCCTTTGATCACCCCTCCTCAGCCGGCGCCTCGCGGGCAGCGGGTCAAGGGCCGCCGTCAGGCGGGCGGCAGCTTAACCCTTGATGCGCTGGCCGCGTATGCGGCAGCTCTCCTCTCTCCCTCCTCTTCTTCAATTCCTCATTCCAGTCTTCACATTGCGGCCTCAGCCGCGAGAAATCGCAACCGGCGCGATCTGCCATCTGGCGCAGACGATCGGCAAATATTTCTCCCTGGACGTTGTTGTCGGTCGCGGCCACCAGCCACGCGCCTTTCCCGGAAGCCAGGATCTCCAACGCCTGAGCGGTCCGCGGCGACCAGCCGCCACCGGTGCTGACGTAGAGCGTGTCGGATCGTGTCTGCTCGATCGCGGCCAGGCTGAGCGCATCGATCGCCGCCTCTGTGACGCAGATCCGACGGGCATCCACCTTTCCAAACCGGAAGAGGGCCTTGGCGCCGCCGGTGGAAAACCCGCGCCAGTCCGGGCCGCGCTCTTCCCAGCCAATGACGGCGCCAGCCTCATCGACATGCTTTGCCCACATCGAGCCATAGGGGCCCTCCCGAAGAAGGTCTGCCGCGACTGCCGCAGAGATGACTTGCCGTGGCAGCGCCCGGCTCTGTCGAAGGTAGCTCCACGTTGCCGATGCGCGCCACGGCCGTTTTCTGTGGTTCCAGCGGTCAGCGACGGAAGCCCCTGTTTGCGTTTGACGGAGAGGCTTCTCCCAGGTCGGTGCGGTTGGCTGAAACGCGACGAGATCGCCGACCACCGCCAAGGCCTCGGCAAAGCCGATCCCACGGAGATAGCTTGCGAGCGCGAAAACATCGCCCTTGGCATCCGAACGGGCGTCGAACCAGCCCCTGTCGTCGTGGATCACGATGATGATGTCGTCGTCGCGCCGGAATTTGACCGCCCGGCGTGTGCTCTCTTTTCGGTCTATCGCGAAGCCCTCACGCTCAAGGACGGCTCCGCAGCCCACCCGGGTACGCAGTTCCTCAATGTCATTTTTCTCCATTTCACTTCCTTTAGCTTTCCTGACTGTTCGGAGTAGCAGCGCCCAGGCCGCGAAGATGGAAGCGCGCAAGGGCGCGGTTCGCAATGTGCAGATCTGCCGGGAAAGATCGCGGCTAAGCCTCCCTTGCGCGGGCAACAGCGCGAGCGGCACGCGCTTCCCCGAAGGGTGATCGGCTCAATGAGCCGATCCATAGGCAAAGGGATCATAGATATTGATGATGGCGTCTTCGTCGCCGTCATACTCGGCGGAAATCATGACGCCGATCTCACCATCGATTTCGAAGAGGGTGACCGGGACCATCAGGGTCCGGGCAAGATCGAATGCGTGGTTTTGTGCGAGGCTGAGATCCGACATGTGAGGCTCCATCCAGTGGCGGGGCCGATCCCCGCTCGATGGCGCCCGTTCGATCCGGGCCTGACCGCGGTCACCTCGGCGGCGCAGCCAGAGAGGTCGCAGTAGCTGCGAACCCCTTGTGGGTTGACCGTCCAAGGACGGGGCTGGATTAGGGATGCCAGACAAGAGAGCTGGGTTCGGCAACGCCATAGGTTGGAGCGGATTGGTATTGGATCTCGCCGCACAACATTCTCTGGGTCAGCCAAACTGTAGATCCTGCTACGAAATGGAGATGTGGAGGTGCTTCATGACAAGAGCGCAGCTGGCGACGCCACGCTGGAAGTCGTGCATCCTGGACAGGCCCGATTACATGGCCTAAACGATCATCTCTAGCCGCCAACGAGCCCTTGCGTCGTGTCGGGTTTTTGCATATATTCCGTGTCGGGTGTTTGCAGAAAGAAACGAACCATGCATCAGGCTAGGACATTGAAGCAGAAAATCCAGAACCGCGTCGCGCGAACGAAGAAAACTGATGTCTTTCTTCCGCGGGACTTTGCTGACCTGAGTGGTGAGGATCAGGTTCTGCGCGCGCTCAGGTCTCTGGTCCACGATGGGGCTCTGATGCGGTTGGGCTACGGTGTCTACGCCCGGGCGATGCGGTCGCGTTTATCGGGCCAGCTTATTGTCTCCAGTTCCAACGGCTTCCACAGTGCTGCACTTCAGGCACTGAACAAGCTTGGTGTGGCTTGGGAGCAGAGCGACAGCACGAAAGCTTATAATGAAGGCCGTTCCACTCAGATCCCGGTGAACCCGACGGTCAAAGTCAAGGCGCGTTTCAACCGACGGCTTTCCGATGGCCGCGCGGAGCTCCGCGTTGAACGGTAATCCGGACCGCAAAACTCTTCTGGAGGTACAGGAGTTCTTTGGTCTGCCTTCGCCTGCTTTGGTGGAAAAGGACTGGTTCGTTGTTCGCGCCCTGGCTGCCATCCATGATGTGCAGGTCGATGGATTGACCCTGGCGTTCGGCGGGGGAACGGCGCTTGGACGCGCATATCGTTTGCTCGAACGCATGTCAGAAGACATTGACCTGCGCATCGTCGGCAAGGACAGGCCGTCTCGCGGCGAGCTTAAACGCCTGCGAGCCACTGTGAACGAGCGGCTTGAGGCAGCGGGTTTTGCGGTCGAAGGCCACTATGTTGTCAAGCAAAGCGATCGCTACGTTCGATATGATCTGCCCTATGAACCCATCGCTAAGGGTGAGGGCGTTTTGCGACCGGAGATCAAGATCGAAATCGCTGCATTCCCGATTTGCACGGCGCCGGAAAATCGCTCTGTTGCTTCCTTTGTTGCTGAGGCCACCGGCGCGTCTGCCGAGGCCACGGATGTCGCGTGCGTGAGACTGGTTGAAACCGCGGCTGACAAGTTCGTTGGTCTCGGACGTCGGGCTGGATTTGCGTTTGCCAATCTTGGGCCCCTCGATCACACGCTTGTTCGTCACGTCTACGACCTATCGCGTATGGATGGCCACTACGATGCGGATGAGGCGGCCGCAATCGCGTTGGAAACGATAAAGGCTGAAGCCAAGAGCCGTGCCGACGATTATCCTGCCTATAAGGCGGACCCGAGGGCTGAAACGCTCCGCGCGTACGAGACGATGTCCAAACACGGAGAGTTCGCAGCGGGTTATTCGAAGCTGCTCGGCGACATGGTTTATGGTGAAAAGCCCGAGTTCGAAGCCGCGTTCGGAAAGGTTCAACATTTCGTCGAACGGATCCGCAAGGCCTAGAATTCGAGGGATGCACCTGCTCTTCGATTATGAGGAATGGGTCTAGAGGCTCTAGCCGAGAGGCTTCCTAAGCCTGCCGATCCGCCGCCTTAAACGAACCTGGGCGGCGGAAAAACCGGATCTACCGAAACAACGGTGGAGACTAAGACACCAGATTCGACTCTCACCGATACCGCTGATAGTGTCGTGTGGATTAGCACCGCATGGAGCACCTCGGATGCGAAGTCTGGTCGTAGTCGTCCTTTTAGCCTGGCTCTCCTACCTGGTATTTTTTATGAGCGCGCTCGTACCGGTGCCGCGCAGCGTCCACGCCGTGGTGTTTTCCGGCCTTGTTCTCGCGTTGCTCTTCGTCTGGATCGGCGTTGCTGAAGGCGTCCGCCGGCCGATTACGAAGACGATCCTTTGGATCCGCGACCTCTTAGCTGGTTCCACACGACAACTGCGATGATCGTCGTAACAATCAACAAGCCAGTCGTTTCCGGCGTGCTTCCCTGAAACGCATCGGAAGAAACGCCTCCTATCGGCTCCGCCGCGCCCGCGCTTCCCTTCGCGCTCATCGCCAATCTCGCTCCCGATGCCCGCATCAAGAGGTAAGGGATAACCGTATTCAAGCCCGCGAGCACCGCCAGGTAAAACCAAGCTTCTGCAGGAAAGTTGATGTGTCCCACAGTGGCAAGGTCAAGAATGCCGAAGCTCGCCGCCCCGGATGCCATTAGCGCGCCACCGATGCCGAAAGAAAGAAAATAGAACGTAAAGGGGTCGATATCTTCGCCGCCCCCGACCGCATGATAGGCGATGCCCTGCGCGACACCCGTTACGATAGGCACCCAAAGCACTGTCGGATCGAACTCGCCTGCGCTCTTGGCACCATCGAAAATCAGCAGAGCGACCAGGCCTACCAGAAAAATAGCCGCCCCCAAGTCGAGGCGGTCTACCAAGTCCCGCCTCCGGATCGCCATCATCAGTGACGTGGCGATGCTGGTGGCGAATATAACGGGGATCGCCACATAGTCCGGCGCGAGCGAAACCGAGAGGGTGGTGCCGCCGTTGGCGCAGACCACGCCGAAAACAGCGAATGCAATGATGGTTTTCGACTGGCTCAGTGTTATGCGCGGCATTCCGTAGAGCAGAGCCCGGCCAGAGAAAAGTGCCAGGAAGAACACGGAAACGGTCGCTGTCCGCAGCACGGTCAACTGCACAGCAGAGAAACCATATCCGCGCAAGACACTCCCTGGAATATCGGCGAGGCCTGTCAGAAAAAGACTGAATGCAAAGGCGCAAAAGCAGGTGACAGCCTTAAACCGCGCCGTCATCAGCTGATCGGGAAACTTGCGAATGTTGAACATGAGTCACACTCCACCTGATGGTAAATGGAGTATGCGCTCATCGGGCGACGCTGAGATAGACACTGGCTCTTTACGAAAATAGTTAAAATCAATACATCAATAGCCGGCCTCTGTAAAAACTTTCACGACACCTGTAAAAACTACGGATAGAGCATGGCTAAGACCAGCAAGACTACCCGTGTACTCGAGTTCGAGTATCTCGATGAGCGGATCAAGGCAAAAACGGAAGACGCTTGGTTTCAACTGGTCGACGCGCTCGGCAACCTGTTCGATCGAGATGACTCGTTACGCGGAGATCTCACACATACGCTGCACTATCTGCTTTCGCGCGCATCCGGCAGCACGTTATCGAAGCCAAGCTTAAACAATCTCGATGAGATGGTTTGTGACTTCGCTCGGCGTTTCACCAAGGCGGGCTCGGGGTGTCCAATAGGCGCTAGTTTCGCTGCCCAGTCAGTTGGCCAATTCATTCAACGCCAGATTAATAAGCCGGATGCCCGACCGGCATATACCGTCTATCTGTTCTTCCTGCTGGCTGTCGCTATTCATGATGGTGAGGAGAAGTTCTTCGAACACCACATTCACAAGGAAACTGGCGAGTTCAGCCAGTTCCTCGTCGAGCTTCACCACCTTGTCGCACGAAAGGAGCCGATTGGAAAACTCGTTTCGAAGGTAGAGGACTTCGACCAGCGGCGAAAAAGCCGCAGTCAGCTGAAATACGACCTCGGCGGCATGATTAGCTTGGCGAGTTCAACTCGCAAGCCTTGTGGCGATCGCTTTTCAACCAAAACGCGGTTGAGAATTTCAAGAACACCAAGTCCACCGAACGCAAGTTTGTCTGCTACCGCTTCTCCTCACACGGCGAGCCGCCGAAGGTGGTCAAAAGCTTTTTGGTCTTCCAATCCCCCGGCTTGTTGCACAGCGAAGGCGGTGGCCTGCGCAATCATTTCGCCTTCAAACTGTTCTACAAAAACAACGTCAACAATATCCGCCGATCCGCCGGCGCGGTCCTCCATCTCGGCAATACGATTACCTGCTACGGGAGCTCAAGGATCGTTGAACCAGGAGCCGAACCGAAACACCAGGATGCCGTGTCGGAAGATAGGAGGCCAAAGTCATTGGTTTTCGAAGCACCGGATTCGAGCGACCGGATGTTGTTTGGGGTTATGATGTCGATGAACGAAGAAAGCATACCAATTGCAAGCCGCATCATTGCCATTGAGACGCGGCATAAGAACTCGATGGACGCCGGCATCGGGTCGATCGATCCGAGCGGTATGGCTTTGGAATTTGCTGAAGTCGCCAGCTTCGCGCACCGGATCGTTTCGCCCGAGAGAGCAGAAAAGGGGTGGGCCGATCTCGTCGCGTTGCTTAAGGCAGACGTGTTAGCGGGAACATTGATCACACCACAGGATTTCCAGCGCCGTGGCCTTTACTAGAATGACGATCAAGGCTGTCCGAACCGGCAACCAGACGCTCTTGCGGATACGCGTCTTAAGTCTTCTTTTTCGCCCATAGCTCGCTTGTCCGCTCCATCGTCACCAACTCAGGCGGAAATGTCCGCTTCTGGAATGCGAGCGCATCATCGAAGCTCCCGTGAAGCCATTGTTCATACTCATTGGGCTGTAACAGAACAGGCATCCGGTTGTGCACGGGTTGGATCGCCTCATTGGCGTCCGTCATGACCCCGGAATAGACCGGACCCCACTCGTCGCTGATACGCCATAGCCCTGCCCAGGCGAAGACCGGCTGGTCCTTCAGTGCAAACCAGGTGCGCGTCATCCTACCCTTTTCACCCTCGGCCTCGGCAAAACCCGTTACGGGGATCAGACAACGCCACTCGGTTTACGTGCCAGGCCGATCCACATGCCTTTCGCAAGGTCAGCAATGTTGTTGACCGGCTTTGGCTTGGCTTCTGGCTTCATGCCTTTCAGGCGCAGGGGAAAGCCCCACACCATCGAGCGAAGCTCGCGAACACCGCCGTTCTCCGTTACCACCATCCCGGGGGTGCCCGGATAGACTTCCTCGGGAGCGTTCGATTGCATCGGGTTCGGAACACGAAAGTGCGCGGCCACTTCTGCGGCGGAAAGACGGACGGTGTACAAGTTGCACATATGGCAGACCTTTCAACACGAAACCTTGGCTACATAAGCATGTTGTCCCGACGTGGTGAAGCCTTGGAGGGTGCAACGCCGCTTTGCCAGCGGTCGCGGCTATGCAGGATTTCGAAGTCATCCGATGACGGTGGATCGCGAAACTGGAATGCGATCACATCTTCGATCGAACCGTGAAGCCAGCGATCGTACTCCTCCGGCTTGAGCAAAACAGGCATGCGGTCGTTGAAGGGCCTGATCTTCTCGTTGGCAGTCATGGTCATGCCGGCGAACACCGGGCCGAAGTCTGGCGTGTTCTTGCAGAACCCCGCCCAGGCCATCAATGGCTGCCGGTTCTTCGAAAACCACGATCTGGTTTTCTCGCCTTTGACACCGTCGGGGTTGGCGAAATGGGTGAGTGGGATCAGACAGCGGTATTTGGGGTCGACGACGATGCGGTCCCAGAGCGGATTGGTAAGATCCGCAACGAGGCCGATGCGGCTCGGTGGCTCGCCTTCACGCCTCATGTCGCGTGTCTGTCGCGGAAAACCCCATGAGACCGACTTCAACAGCCGCACTCCGTCTTTCTCAAGGACGATCAGGCCCGGGGTGCCTTCGACGGTCTCGCTCGGCACCTCAAGCGCCGGCGCGATGTCGACCGCGAAATGGGCGACAATCTCCTCCAGGCTTTTGGTGACTGCAAACAGACGCGACAAACCGGCCTCCTTAGTGGAAGTTTCTGGATTTGATCTTCAAATTATCAATATGAAGGTCAGGAATATAGATCTCGCGCGCCTGCACGACGGGTTTGGGATTGTCCCGTGGATCGGGGCCCCCTCCGTGCTTGACCTGATCGCCGCGGCCGTGGGGAAGCGGGAAGTCGCCGTCACGATTACCAATGCTCGACAGGTCGGCGGAGAAATCGAACAGGCGCTGGGCAACGAGGTGAACGACCTCGCCTTCCCGCTGGATACGGCCATTGATGGCCATCATGCTCGCTGTCATCAGGACCCGCCGCTGGCGTTCGAACAGCGATGGCCAGACCACTGCATTGACGATGCCGGACTCGTCTTCCAGCGTGAGGAACATGACGCCTTTTGCCGATCCCGGCCGCTGTCGCACGAGAACGAGACCCGCAGTCCAGAGCCATTTCCCGTCGCGTTGCGCCATCGCCTCGGCGCAGGGGACGATGCCTTTTCGGTCGAGGTCTTTTCGGAGAAACGACACCGGGTGCGCCCGCAATGTGAGGCCCGTGTGTGAGTAGTCCTCGACGACCTCCCTGCCCTCGGTCATCGATTTCAGCGCCACTTCAGGCTCCTGCATCTCGGCGATCACCTTGGCTTCGCGCTCAGCGGCGGCCGCCCAAAGCTCCAGGGGTTCATCCCGGAGCGCCTTGATATCCCAGAGTGCCTGGCGCCGCTCCAGTTGCAGCGACGGCAGGAAAGCATCTGCCTCCGCTAGCTTGACCAGCGACGACGGAGACACGCCGGAGCGTCGCCACATGTCATCAGCGGATACGAACGGCTGTTCGGCTCGCGCCAGGATAATGCGTGCGGCGTCGTTGGTGGACAATCCCTTGACAACACGCATGCCGAGACGAACAGCGAAGCGGTCGGAATTGCCGATCCGTTCCATGGTGCAGTCCCAGCGGGAGCGGTTGACGCAGACCGGGCGGACTTCGACGCCGTGGTTCCGGGCGTCCTGGACGATCTGCGCGACGCTGTAAAAACCCATCGGCTGGCTGTTGAGCAAGGCAGCACAAAAGACATCCGGGTGATGACACTTCACCCACGAGCTTGCATAGGCGATCAGCGCAAAACTGGCGGCATGGCTTTCCGGAAAGCCATAGGAGCCAAACCCTTCAAGCTGGGTAAATGTCTTCTCGGCAAATTCGCGGGTGTAGCCGTTCTTGACCATGCCTTCGACGAGCTTGTCCTTGAACTTCGACACCCCGCCCGTGAACTTGAACGTCGCCATTGCCCGGCGCAACTGATCGGCTTCTCCCGCGGTAAATCCGGCGCAGGTCATCGCGACTTTCATCGCACTTTCCTGAAACAGCGGGACGCCGAGCGTTTTACCCAGAACGGCTTCGAGCTCGGGCGTCGGGTACTCGACCTTCTCCTTGCCCTCACGCCGCCTCAGATACGGATGCACCATGTCGCCCTGGATGGGTCCCGGCCGGACAATGGCCACCTGCACGACGAGATCATAAAATGTGCGAGGTTTCAGGCGCGGCAGCATCGCCATCTGCGCGCGGCTTTCGATCTGGAACGTGCCGAGCGTATCGGCCTTGCGGATCATCGCGTAGGTGGCCGGATCCTCCTGCTCGACATCGGAAAGGCCCATGGGAATATCCTTGTGCTCACCAAGCAGCTCGAACGATTTCGCCATGCAGGTCAGCATCCCGAGCGCCAGCACGTCGACCTTCATGAATTTGAGGGCCTCGATATCGTCCTTGTCCCACTCCACCACCTGACGGTCCTTCATCGATGCCGGTTCGATCGGCACCAGATCATCCAACCTGTCCTGCGTCAGAACGAAACCGCCCGGATGCTGGCCAAGATGGCGGGGCGCGCCCATCAGCTGGGCACTAAGGTCCAGCGCCAGCTTCAGGCGATAGTCGGCCATGTTCATGTTATTCTCTTTGAGCTGCTTCTCGCCGACCCCTTCCGACCAGCCCCAGACGCCGGAGGACAGTTGGGTGATCAGATCTTCAGGCAGGCCCAATGCCTTGCCGACATCGCGCAGTGCGCCCTTGGCGCGGTAGCGGGTGACGGTGGAACAGAGCGCCGAGCGTGAGCGGCCATAGGTCTCGTATATCCACTGGATGACCTCCTCGCGACGGGAATGCTCGAAATCAACGTCGATATCCGGCGGTTCGTCACGTTCCATCGAGACGAACCGCTCGAACAGCAGGTCACCCGTCTCCGGATTGATGCTGGTGATGCCGAGGCAGTAACAAACCGCCGAGTTCGCCGCCGATCCCCGGCCCTGGCAGAGGATGCCTTGCGACCGGGCAAACCGGACGATGCTGTAGACGGTCAGGAAGTAAGCGGCGTATTTCATCACCCGGATGAGCTCGAGTTCGTGCAGGATCGCCTTGCGGACTTTGTCGGGGATCCCCTCGGGGTACCGGGTTGCGGCGCCTTCCCAGGCGAATTTGGTCAGCGACTGCTGCGCGTCGAGCCCCGGCACAAGCGCCTCTTCCGGGTACTGATATTGGAGCTCGCTCATGTCGAAACGACAGCGATCAACGATTTCCCGCGTTCGCGCCAGCGCTTCAGGATATTCCGAAAACAGCCGATGCATCTCTTCCGGTGCTTTTAAGAACCGATCGGCATGCCGCTCGCGATCGAAGCCGACGCTGTCGATGGTGGTGCGGTTGCGGATGCAGGTGACGATGTCCTGCAGCTGCCGGCGACTGGGATCGTGAAACAGGACGTCATTGGTGATGACCGTCTTGACCTTGTGGCGTGCGGCCATGTTCGACAGGTTATGGAGCCGCAGGCGATCGTTGGGGCGACGGCGCAGGCAGAGCGAAACGTAGGCCCTGTCTCCAAAGATCGCAGCGAGCTTCCTGAGCTGGCCGGCAGTGGTCTCGTCGGCCTCATCAGGGATAAGGATGGCAATCAGTCCGCCGTTATAGGCTTCCACATCGGAGACATCGAGAATGCACTTGCCCTTGCCGCCCCGGCTCTTTCCGAGCGAAAGCAGCCGCGTCAGTCTCGAGTAGGCCGGCCGGTCGGTCGGGTAAACCAGGATCGACATGCCGTCAGAAAGATCGAGACGACAGCCGACAACCAATCGCACTCCGGTGGTCTTCGCCGCCTCCCAGGCGCGCACGATGCCGGCCAGCGAGTTGCGATCGACAACACCCACGGCGTCAATGCCAAGCGCTGCCGCAGTGGCGAACAGTTCCTCCGAAGAACTGGCGCCCCGCAGGAACGAGAAATGTGTGGTGACCTGAAGTTCGGCATACCTCATCCGAACACCCCATGTAGAAACCAGAGGTGCGAGCCCGTGTCGGTATCCACGCCATCGCCGGCACGGTAGACCCAGTAGCGTTCACCCGCCTCATCCTCCACGACGAAGTAGTCCCGTACGGCGGCGTGCTCTCTCGGGCGAACCCACCATTCCCCAAAGATGCGCTCCGGCCCGTCTGCTCGCTTTACCCTCCGACGCTTGCCGCGCCAGGTGAACACGGCAGGTGGCTGGTCGGGGAGCAAAGCGGTCACGTCGATCCGCTCCGGGTTCGCCAGCAGCCGCGATGGCCTTGGCCATTTGGCGGCCCATGTCGCCCCGGTTTCGTCGGCCGTCGGACCGATGCGCATCACCGACCGTTCCGGAACGTCGGAGGCGACCGGCGTGACCCGGTAGAGACGTTGGCCGCGGTTGCCGAGAATGTCGACGAGCGGTGTGACATCGACAACCAGCTCCTCGATGAGCGACGACGCGACCTGTCGCTCCTCCAATGGCTCCACGATCAAGGCAACAAGGACGAGCCGTTCGATCCCGAAGCCCGGGTCGATCTTTTCGATGCGGTCGCAAAGCAGCTTTGACAGCCGAGCGGGATCCCTGACCGGTTTTGCAAGCCCCGCTCGAACACACTGCCGCGTGTTGTCGACGCGGTGGATGACAAGATCGGAACGTCTGACGCCAAGGCCGCGCTCTTCCAGTTTGGATGTCAGTTCGCCAACCAGTCGGCGTACATATTTGGCGATTGTCTCCGCGGCGCCGATCGGCTCCTGAAAGTTCTTGGCCACCTCGACCAGCTCTGGTGTCCGCAGAGGCTCGATGGGTTCTGCCATCCGCCCGAACAGTTGATCTAGCCGCCTACCGACCTCCGGGCCGTATCGCAGCGTCAACGGCGCGCGAGGCATCGCGGAGAGTTCACCGACCGTCTCGACGCCCATCACCCGCAAACCGTGGATCGTGTCCGGGGCGAGCCGGAGACAGTGGATCGGCAGGCGAGTGACTGCTTTCGCCACGCCGCCTAGCGGAACAACGGTCGTTTCCGCCGATGTCAGGCGGGTGATCGCGTGCGCTGCTCCCCACGTATCGGCGACCGCAGCACGAGCGGTCAGGCCTCGACCTCTCAAGCCATTGACCAGCCCGGAAATCAGCAGGGCTTCGCCGCCCTGAAGATGATCGGCGCCTTCGGTGTCCATGACGATACCGTCCGTGCCGTCGACGGCAACGACAGGGCTGTATTGCCGGAGCGCCCACAGCGCCAGGCGTTCAAGGGCAGCCGCGTCGGCGGCAGGATCTGCATCGATCATCGTAAGGTTAGAGACCACAGCCTGCGCTTTGCTTGCAGGCATCCCGACCTTGAGGCCGAGTATGCGCGCGGCGGTGTCGGCAGCCGAGACCCAGCGTTTCGAGCCCGATTTCGAAATGACGACAAGCGGCTGGTTAGCTGGCACGGTTCCCTCTCCATGCCGACGTATCCGGTCTGTTGGCAGATAGGGGAAGTAGACACAAACGACCCTTGGCATCACAGGCTCCTAGTTCGAACTCGGCACACTCGCCTGCTTTCACGCGCATCAACTCTGCCAGCCATCGTGGGCGGCCAACGCCCGCGACTGGCAACTCCTCCGACGGCAGCACGCTCACCCTCCATCTTGTCGTCGAGGCTGTCGGATTGCCGAAGTCCGACGCCTCCGTCTGTCGCCGCCATCTGCGGACAACGAGCCCCATGGTTCCGGTTTTCTCGGCAGCCAACTGCAGCCGCCGGGATGCCACCATCGGCAGACGCACAAGTTCACCCACGACAGCAGCCAGCCCCCCGAAGGAAAGCCCCTCTTCCATGGAGGCAAGGACGTCCTCCTCCTTGTCGCCTTCACAAAAAATCACGCGGTCGGGATGCAGGCCTGCCTGGGCGATAGCGGGGAAGAAGAGATCGGGTCTCGTCAGGCACCAAAGGACCTTGCCCTTCGAGCGCGCGGCAATTCCGGCGGCGAACAGTGCTGCCGCTGCTCCATCCACCGTGCCGGCTCCGCCGCCGGCGATCTCATGAAGAGCTCCATAGGGCAGGCCACCACCTGGTAGACGCTCGTCCATCTCGCGAACGCCAAAGGGCAGTACGATGGCCTTTTTCGCCGCACTCCCCTCAAGGTGCGCGATACGGTCTCTGAGTTCCTCGATGACCCGAGGATTGGTGGCGCGCGACATCATTCACGGACCTCCCCGGCTCGCGTTGCATGGACTTCATGTCCCCGAAAATAGTTGACGTTCCTCTTTTGTTCCGCTCCGTTGAAAGAGTCAAGCCGGTCTAAATCAGGTTATTTAGACTCCGCTAAAGCGCTGTCGGCCGAATGTTGAGACGAATCAGTAGTCTAGGTCGGTTTCTGGTAAGTAACTTCGCCGACTCATTTATTTACCATTCCCCGGGTTCATACGAACCGAAATGGGTTGGCGACACGGCCAACGCTGCATCGTCTGAAGGACGCAAATCCAGTTGCTTGGAACTCTGTTGCCCAACAGACCTTGTGTGGTGGCGATTGGCGTTTTGTCGCTCTAGGCTCCATCGGCAAAACCGGTCGACGAACCGATAGGAATTAGCTAATGGACCGCACCACGTCGCTATCGACAAGGAGCGCCCTGCGCTACACTATTGGCAGACGGTGTGGGTTCGCCCTCACAACTATCTATCGCGGGCGACAATAATGATAGCCCACTGCCTCACGGGTTGGTAGAGACGGTGATTGGTGGGCGTTCTCTCACGAGGGCACCGGCCGAATTCAAGCGCTCAAGATCCTTTAGGTAGGAGGCCGAAGCGAAGACTAGCAGGACCCCCTCCGCAGCCAGCGTCAACGCCGATATGGAGCCAAAGCCCGCTTGTGCATACGTTCCTGCTGCTACAACTAAGATCACAAGCGCGGCGACCGCCGAAACCGTGAACGCAATCAGCACAAGGCCCCGTTTGACACCATGATGTCTGCTCGCGAGCCTGAACCAGATCCCGTCCCAGACGACGTCTCGAGCGCCACTTGCGTGAGCTAACATCATTCCCAGCGAGTTGGTCGGATGCGCTCTGAGTGCCTCGATCTCAGGTACGGTCGCCAGGATAGCGAATGCCTTTCTGTGCTCCAGTTGCAGAACACTCCCTGTCGATGAGCTGTTGAGAGCTTCACGCGTTGCCTGGTCTGCCGTCTCGGCCGCGGTGCCCTTGACAACCCACAAGCGATAGCCGATCGCCACGATCAAAACGAACACCGCAAGATATTCGGTTTGACCAAAATCACTGCCGACTGGTGGAGCCTCCGACGGCAAATATCTGAAACGGCGCATTGCGAAATCGTAGCCGTATTCGATTGCGCTCTTCGCCATGAGCATGCTGGAAAAGGCGACAAGTACGCTGAACGTCGTATCTCGGACCCACCATTTCGCCAGGATAGGGATGATTTTTTCAAATTCTATGCGGATCGACATGTATCGCTTCTCGTCATCAAAGACCGGGCTATACACGTTAATCCGTCGAGGCTGCAACCAGCCTGGAAGGCCCAACTGGCAGCTCGTATAATCCTGTCCTCTAAAACCTTGGAGCCTGTCCGGCCGCCTTGATAGAAATCGAAACGTCGAAACGTCATTTCACCCCATCCTTTGTTATCCCTCGCGATATCTGTGACGATCACGGCGGTCAAAAATAGCGTACAACACGAAAATCCTGTCGCGAGGGGAGGTACCCCAGGCTTAGATGACATACTCACTTTCGATTGTTGTTTGCTCCATCGTCACGCCTGGTAAAGCGGAATTCGGCCGGCCGACCGGGCGGGCAGGAACGCCTGCAACAGATGTGTGGGACGCGACCGCCAACAGGACCACACTACCCGCTCCAACCTTTGCGCCTACGCCAACCTCGATATTCCCGAGAATTTTCGCACCCGCTCCGATGAGGGCGCCTCGACGGACTTTGGGATGGCGATCACCGGATTCCTTTCCTGTACCTCCCAAGGTAACATCCTGGAGGATGGAGACGTCGTCTTCAACAACAGCGGTTTCGCCGATGACGAGCCCATTTCCATGGTCGAGCATGATCCCACATCCCATCCGGGCGGCCGGATGGATGTCGATTGACAAAACCTCGCACGTTCGGCTTTGAATGTGGCGCGCCATAAGCCTTTTGTTGTGCCGCCACAGCCAGTTCGCGATACGATGCCCCTGAAGGGCCATGAACCCTTTGAAGTACAGGAAGGGTACAAGCAGTTCGGAAGTGCTCGGGTCGCGATCGAAAACTGCCTGAAGATCGGAAATTGCAGACTCGACGATCTCGGGGGCGGCCTCAAAGACCTCCAGTGAAACGTGAGTCAGCACATCCGCCCCGACATCGTTGTTCGCCAATGTCTCCGCAAAGCGATAGGCAAGCCCATGCGCGAAATCAGGGTGGGAGAGCACGTTAAGCGCCATCGCCTGGGCCAGTCGCGGATCGTCTTGAGCCGCCACCCGGGCCTCCGCGCAAAGGGCCGCCCATATCTCGTCGGTGCGATCACGATCTTCCGGACCGCCGTCCTCATTGGAGGTCGTAACAGCCGAGCGCAAGTCCCGTGAAACGGCGTTAGGCAATAGGCGCGAGGTCGTCATGAGCACTCCGTGGGGCGTTTCAACTTCGCCGAATGCAAGGTTTGATCGTCTGATGCGTCTCAGAAATGTTTTATGTGATATTGAGCAACGTCATTGATAAAAGTCTTCGACGCCAACGCGGCAATATAGCCGGAACCCAAATGCAGATCAGTGCCCGTGATTATCTCCGCCCCCGGCAAGTGGCATTGGAAGCGGCACCCCTCCTGTTCGGCGACTGACACTTTCGTAAGATCGATGGAAAGGCCCGAGCCTGCGACCTTAACCGCAGCCTCTTTTCGCGTCCATGCCCGAAGCAGGAACTCCGACTTTGCCATCCGATGTGTGGAGAGGCATGCCAACTCTCGCGGCGACAAAGTGCCCATGACGGTGAGTAACAGAGCGTCATCCTGCTCAATCGTCTCGACATCGACCCCAATATCCATCGCGCTTGAGAATGCCACGACTGCGAGGTCCCCTGCGTGTGATATGCTGATCCCCGGCCCGGGCTGAACCGACGGCTTGCCTGCCAGCGCCCGAACGACCGTCACATTTTCCGGCCGCGTATCGAGCATCGTACCAACAATGCTGCGCAGCACGATCCAGCTCATGACGGATCGATTGCAGTCCATGATCTGCCGGAAGCGCCGTGCGCGATCCTTTTCTTCAATCGAAAGGGGAAGCCCCCGAAGCTCAAAAGGCACATGCGGTACCTTTATCGACACGACGGCATGAAACTCACCATTTTGCCACCGTTTTCGCAACATGGTGCCAATGGCTGCCATTTCTTCGACCTCGCGCGCAATATCGAGTTCACCCATTGGATCGTAGCCCGATAAGACGCCAACCTGCATTGCAGGCCCGTGGGCGTTGCATGTTCATCGCGCCGGAACGGTGTCATAGCCCTTTCTACGATAGATAATCGTCGAAACGATCCAGCTCACGATAAAGATGCCGACGACCGCATAGCCGACGCTCGAAAGATTGTCGTTCAGACCACCGAGGAAGCGCCAGAAGTCGCCGTCATAACCGAGTTTATCCACGATAAGGTTGGCTGCGGTCAACCCGCCGATGAACACTGCGACGACCACGGAAGCTGCAGTGATCGTCAAATTGTACCATAGCTTACGAACCGGGTTGACGAATGCCCAGCCGTAAGCGCCGGTCATCAGCACGCTGTCCGTGGTGTCCATCAACGACATGCCGGCGGTGAATAGCGCGGGGAAAACCAGAATCGTCCAGAAGGACATGCCTTGGGCAGCCTGCATCGCCGAGATGCCAAGAAGCCCGATTTCAGTTGCCGTGTCGAATCCAAGGCCGAACAGGAAGCCGATGGGATACATGTGCCAGGAGCGGGAAACGACACGAAAGACGGGCCGGAAGATCCTTGCCATGAGACCACGCCCTGCGAGGAGAGCATCAAGGTCTTCGTCAACGATCGTTTCGCCTCTTCGGACCCGCTTGAACGCAGACCAGATCCCTTTCAGCACGATCAGGTTGGCAATGCCGATGATCAGCAGGAACACTGCCGACACGGTGGTCCCTATAATGCCGCCGATGTCTGCGACCTCGTCGAGCTGCATGGCAGCTGCCGTCGCAGCGATGACGATGGATGCCAGAACGACAATGCTCGAATGGCCGAGCGAAAAGAAAAAGCCAACAGAAAAAGGGGCCTTGCCCTCCTGCATCAGCTTGCGAACCACGTTGTCGATCGCCGCGATATGATCAGGGTCGAAGGCGTGACGCAACCCAAGCATGTAGGCGAGGAACGCAGTGCCCATCAGAGCGGGTCGATCGGCAAATGCCACCCAGGCCCAAACCCATGCTGCAATATTTGCCGAAACAAGGCAGACAAATGTAATCGCCGCTTTCATCTTCATTTGGAACGGCTGGTCGTCAAACGGATTCGGAAACATAGGCAACCCTTTTTATGTCACGGAGAGGCGACCGGCAGAGACCTGCCGGCCACAGTCTGACGATGAGGAGAACGGTTGGTGTTAGTGCCGGCCCCAGCCAGGGACGTCCCCGGTATACTCGACTTCAAACTGGTCGAAGTCGGCCATAAGCTCGATGAGCTCCTGTTCCGTGGCGCGGCGGCCATTGGCATAAAGGGCGCCCAGCCTGCGGAAATATTCTTCGCGGTTCTTGCCCGGGCTGAAGAAGATCAGCATGACAGCTTCTGTGTCAAAGGGGTTGTGGAAGCCATGAGGAACATCTTCGGGCACTTGAATGTAGGTGCCAGCCGGCGCTTCCACATGCTCGCCGTCAATGTAGATCTCCACTTTACCTTCCAGGACGTAGAACGCCTCGAGCTGATGGCGGTGAATATGCGGAGACGCTCCGGGTGCACCCGGTTTCATACGGTGCTCAAACAGACCGATACGGTCGTCTGTTTCCTTGCCGACAGCCTTGAAGGTCGTATGTGTGGTGGTTCCGATCTCGACGGATTCACCTTCACCGGGAAACAGCGTCTTGGAAAATTGCGTCATGAAGGTTTCCTTTCGTGGGATAATTGACGGTTGTCACTTGGGTTTAAACGTCAGGCGCCGGTTTGATCGGCGGCTATGAACTGAGGAGGGATACGTATCGCTCACCGGAATCCGGAAAGATCGTTGCAATGCGGGCACCCACGAAAGCCGGTCGCTGCCGAAGCTGGCGGCAGACATGTGTGACGGCACCTGAGGAAATTCCGGCAACGATCCCGGCGGCTGCCAGGCTTCGCGCCGTCGACCAGGCGTCTTCGTCCTCGACAGTCACGATCTCATCGATGAGGGTGCGGTCGGTTGTTGTCGCAACAAAGCCGCCGTTTAACCCCGGAATACGGTGTATCCCCCCGGGCTGCCCGCTCAGCACGGCCGAGCGAGCCGGCTCAACGGCCACGATCTTTATATCAGGGTTTTGTTCCTTGAGATATTTCCCGGTTCCGCTGATCGTTCCGCCCGTCCCGACGCCGCAGACGAGGACGTCGATACGTTCACCGAGATCACGCCACAGTTCCGGGCCGGTTGTTTCGTAATGGGCAAGAACATTGTCTGTGTTTTCGTGCTGGCAGGCAAACCATGCCCCTGGCGTTGCGTCGCGGAGTTGCTCAGCTTTCTCGATCGCGGCCGTATATCCGGCTTCGCTGGGTGTCAGCTCCAGTTCTGCGCCGAAGAATTTCAGCAACTCGATGCGCTCTTTCGATGCGCTGTCGGGAAGCACGATGATGCAGCGATAGCCCCTCGACCGTGCAAAACCCGCTAGTGCAATGCCTGTGTTGCCGGACGTTGCCTCGATGACCGTACCCTGGCCAGGAACGAGTTGCCCACGCGCTTCTGCTCCTGCGAGCATGTACCAGGCAATGCGGTCCTTGATGCTGGAATAGGGGTTGTATTTCTCAAGCTTGGCGAAGATCCCTCGCCCCCCTGCAATATCTGCCGGCAATTCCAGGACAGGTGTACCACCGACGCCAGTGCCGAAGGAGCGCGCGCTACCCGCAGTCTCGGATACCGCAGGCTTGATCTGTCCGCTGTTGCGGGCGAGTGGGGCCGGGTGCGTGTCGATATCTGGAGGGACCGCACGCACTGAGCCGGTGCTTGGCGAGAAAGGTTCGATGCCACTCATGAGTTAGCCTTTCCGGATGCTTGAGGCAGGGTGGACGATGAGATGCGACCTTCGGCGAGCGCCATCCCAACCAGGATGACCAAACCACCCACAATGATGTTCCACGACAGGGGTTCAAGCAGCAGAACCGCGCCGAACAAAACGGCGAAGACGGGTACGACATAGTCAACAGCAGAGGCTGTCGATGCGCCAACGTCCTGGATCAGCCGGAAGTATAGGATGTTGGCGATGCCACTGGCGAGAATTCCGAGGTATAACAACGACAGCAACGGAACCGCCGAAACCGTTTCGATTGTCGGCCAGGGGAAGAACGGCAGGGCAAGGCCGAGAAGAACAGCGGCCGCAATCAACTGATTGGCACCCAGCGTGATTGGGTCGATCTTCAAGGGCGATAGGTAGCGACTGACATAGGCATATCCCACCGCATAGCTGGCCGCGGCGCCGAAGCATGCCAGAGCACCGAGAAGGGAACTCCCCTCCACGTTCCACGGGCTGACCACGAGCGCCACGCCCAGGAACCCCAGGATAAATCCAGCCACCTTGCGTCCGGTTGCGGGCTCATTTTGCAAGGCAACGGTCGAGATGAAGAGCGTCACCAGCGGCGTGCCACCGATAAGCACGCCCGCAAGACCAGCGCTTGTGTGAAGCTCGCCGTAGCTAAGGAGGAGATAGGGAATGACGTTTGCAAAGATGGAGGAGACCGCGACATGGACCCATGCCCTCCCCGTCAGTTTGAATGACCTGCCGGTAAAAACGATGATCGCAGCGAGCGTCGCCGCGCCCAGAATCAGCCGGAACAGAACGAGTTGATTGGGGCTGAAGTCTTCCAGTGCCAACTTGATGAAGGTGAAACTCGCACCCCATATCGCTGCTTGCCCGAAGAACCGGGCCGCTGTTGCTTTTTCCATCTCTTCTCTCCCTATTTGGCGGCCTGTTGCAGGCCGTAGTTTGGTTCTCTGACCAGAAACTTCTGCCGACCGATGATCTCGGGCTGGTAGACGAGCGCATCCCAGTGCGCCTCCTCGATCGGTTCGAGCGCCACCGAAACGACATGGGGTGCGCAGCCGAAAGCCTTGATGACCGCCGATGTGAGCTCGTCCGCCAATGCCTGACGGCGGTCCTCATCGATATGGGCTGGGAAATGCTTGACACTGATATGGGGCATGGAGATCTCCCGATCGGATGAAAGGATGTTACTGAGAACTTGGGCGAGCGCTGTCTGGCCTCCGCCGCGAAGGATCGCGTAATGGTCGTGGGAAAGTTCGATGATCTGGCTGAAGTGTTTCCGGATTTGCGCGCCTGCAGTCTCCAGGAAGGAATAATCATCGCCCTTGGCCTTGATGAGGGTGATTGGTGCCGTCACCGCACGTTGGTCGAGTTCGTCGAATGTGTATTCGAAGGAAAACGTCGCCTTGACGACCCCAACGATCCGAGAGACCAGCTCTGTCGAGAGACCTTCAAATCGCTCGACGATGAAGTCCACGAAGCCGCGCTCGTCACGAACGAAGGCAAGCAGCTCCGCCTCTATGGGTGAATTCAGCGTCCCGGCGAAGACTGACAGGAGAATGCGCAAGAAACGCTCATCACCGAAGCGATCGGCCTGGGCAACCGCCGGTGCTGTCTGTTGCAACGGAGATCCAGGGGCAATGAGAACGAGCTGCTCCACCGTTCGGCCAAGCTGTTCCAACTGAAAGGCCGTTTCGAAGGCCACCCGAGCGCCGAACGAATAACCGACACAAGTAATGGGGCCGTCTGGCTGATCGCGCTGGATGAGTTCTACGTCCGCCGCCGCCATGTCCTGGATGGTCGGGAACGGGATTTCACCGGTGTTGATGCCGTGAGCCTGAATTCCGACGAACCGATAGGAACCGTCGCCAGCCTGCGCGAGGGAGCGAAGGCCCATGGGATACCCTCCGAGCCCCGGCCAGCAATAGATCGGCCGCCCTTCGTGAGCATCGTTCAGGCTGACAAGGCGGCTCTCAAAGCTGCTCGCGCCGGAACCAACCTCCCTTGCCAGCGCTTCTATCGTCGGTGCCGCGAAAAGCGCCTGTATCGGCATACGTGTGCCAAATCTTGAATTGAGCCGATTGACAAGCGCCATGGCAAAGAGCGAATTGCCTCCGACGTCAAAAAAGGAATCGCGGATCGACAGTTCTTCGTCACCCAGACGCAAAATGTCTCTCCAGATGCTGGCGATCTCGATTTCAATGCGGCTTGCCGGGAGAACCAAAGGACGCGCGTTTTCTTCGGCTTCAACAAGGTCGCGCAGCGATTGCAAATCGATCTTGCCGCTTGGCGTCGTCGGCGTGGTTTCGATGACACGAACGCGACCCGGAACCATGTATTCAGGCAGAAACTCGCGCAGCTCCTCCTTGAGGATTTCAGCGGGACCGCGCATGTGCACAAGGTCCTCGTCCATGCCGCGGCTTGATCGCTGCGCGGGCGACACTCCGCCGCCGAGCGCGAAATAGGAAAGTGTCCCTGCGCTTGTGCTAGGCGAAAAGTCCTTTCCGATAAGTCCTTCCAGCCGGCTGGATGTCGCCATTTCGAAGCCTGACAGCGAGCTATACCCGGACGACATCAACCCGATCGCAGGATCGCTCGTCTGCAGACGGTGGAGAAGACGGCCGAGCTCGACGAAACCGGTCCAACCAGCTAGCTTCGACACGACGAAAGCGACGCCGAATGTCGAGCGGTCGTAGACAGCTTGGTTGATGGCAATAACATCCTTACGGCGGATGACGGGTTCACCAATGCGCGCAAGATTTCCGTCGTCGAGCCGATAGGTTCCGGGGGATACGCCATCCGGTGTCTCCTCGTGAATTTGGACGAGGATGGTTGAATCGATGCTCGCTCGGGTGCTCGGCTCGCGCGAAAGCTCGACGCTCAGCGTGTGGACGAAATCCTCTGAATTGAAAAGACCGGCCGGAACGCGGTGCGGCGGTGCGGTCTTGATTGGGTACAGGGAATTTTCCGCTGCAACCTCTTCGAGGAGCCCCAGCATGTGTCCCGCCTCAAGGTAGAGAACCTCATCGACATTTGTCGAATAAACCTCCTGGATTCGGCTGCGCTTGCCGTAAACATGAAGACGGATGCCTTCACCGGCCGACGTGCCCAGCGATACGAGCGTCAACGTGTGATTAATCGGGTGGAAGTAGTAGAGCCCGGGCCACAGCCCATCCACATCGTTGACTTCCAGGAATATCTGCGAGGCATTCAATGCGCCGGGAGACGCGTAGGCATATTTTGCGAGGAGCCGTGCATCACTCAGGAATGGTCCAAACCATCTGAGAACTTTGCCAACCAACGCCTTGTCCAGCGTGGGTTCGCCATGGGCTGTAGAAACAGGGTGCCGCTTCGCTACGGTTATCGCCCGGACGATCTGGTCGCCATCAACCCTTGTCCTGAAATTACGATAGGTTTTGCGCGCAAATACCCGTTTCGCAACGTCATCGGACGCTTCGCGGAAAGGCAGAGTGACAGTGTTTCCGTCGAGTTCATCCGGCGCACGGAAAGCACTGTTCGACAATTGTGCGTTCACCTGTCGGCGGCTGGACTTGGACTTGTGGTGACTGCCAGCAACGTTCTTGTCCATCAGCGCCGCCTCTCCGTCGTCAAGTTCGACGAAGGCTGCCAATTGCGCGGTTCCAAGACGGGACTGCCACGGCACCACGGTCGCGCGCCGGATCCAGCGATGATTCTCGATCGCCAGACGGATCTCGTCCAGCTCGATGCGGTGGCCGTTGATTTTAACCTGATTGTCCACCCGCCCGACAAAGCTCACGCAGCCGTCGGCCTCCTTGATGGCAAGGTCGCCGGTTCGGTATGCCCGGCGTTGCAGGCCCTTGGCATCGACGAGAGCCACGAACTTGGCGTCCGTCAATTCGGTATTTCCGATATACCCGCGCGCCAACTGCGGACCTGCGATATAGAGCTCGCCGACTTCACCCGCCGCGATCTCGTTTACCCCATCGCTGACGATGAGGTCGGTGTCATAGACCGGGTATCCGATGGGCAGGACGCGATCCGTGTCGTCCAAATCTTCCGCCTTCACGACATAGGAAGAGACGTTGATGGTGGTTTCCGTCGGGCCATAGAGATTGACCAGAATTGCCGTCGGATGGGCAATCGATAGGCCGCGTGAAAGACTGGACGTCAACGCTTCCCCACCGCTGAAGATCTTCGACAGGTTGAGATCACGAAATCCCTCGGCTTCCAGAAGGGCCGACCAAAGCGTTGGCACACACTGCAGCGTGTTGACATCGTGATGCTTTGCAGTCTCGATCAACCGAGCCGGATCGCGGTAAGAACCGATGCCTGCCATGACCACCGTCGCGCCCTGAGCAACGGCAAGGATTTCCCATTGTCCTGCGTCAAAGCTGAAAGGCGTCTTCTGCAAGATGCGAACGGTGTCATCGATGCCCATCGCGTCCCGCAGCCAAGCGAGTTGATGCGCTATACTCTCATGCGTGATAGCGACACCTTTGGGTTTGCCTGTGCTTCCCGACGTGTAGATCACGTAGGCGAGATCGCTTGGCTCTAAGTCGTCCTCGTGCTCGGCGGTGTCTGTACCTTCAAAACACTCTTCCAAGGCAATGACGGTGCTATCGGTAGTCTCAATCGTACGGGCATCGCTTGCGAGTGGAACGGTGGTGAGGATGATTCTTGCCCCGGAGTTTTCGAGTGTGTACCGCAACCGGCTGCTTGGGTATTCCGGCGACAATGGAAGATAGGCGCCGCCGGCGCGCAGAACCGCCCAGATCGCGATTTCGAGCTCAAGCGAGGAGTCAACGAAAACACCGACGACGGCATCGGAGCCAACGCCGTGCTTGCGCAGATGAGCCGCAGCCTGACCGCTGCGAAGCCAGATATCCGCAAAGGTCAGCGAACCCGTATCCGACACGACCGCCAGTCGGTCCGGATGACGCAGAACCTGCTCTCTCAATTGCTGCACAAGTGTTGAAGATGTCATCTCGATAGCACCTCTTTCGGATGACTTCATCCAATCAGATTGATATCAATCTTGATAACAATCATGTGCTCAATCGTGAGGCGAGATGGGAAAATATTTCTCAAGTCGCGGTCGTAAGCGCACAGGATCGAGGCATTCTGCTCAAACGTTAATCAACAAGCCGATGGAAGAAGGGACTGACGTGACGTCTTGGCCGCAGCGTAGGGCCTAGTCTTTTGAATTGGGTAGCAAAAGCTCGCGATAGCTTTGGTCTTTTGAGCCGCCCCGCAATTCCTCGCGCGTGGTGTGCCCAACAATTTTTCCAGCTGCCATGACCGCGATGCCTTCACAGAGCTGCGCGACGACTGCGAGATCGTGGCTGATGAGGAGGTAGGAAATCTGCCGTTCGACGCGCAGGTCTGCCAGGAGATTGAGGATTTCGGCCTGGACAGACACGTCGAGCGATGAGGTCGGCTCGTCGAGGAGAAGAACTCGCGGCTCGACGAGCAGCGCGCGGGCAATGCAAAGACGTTGTCGCTGTCCACCGGAAATCTGGCCCGGGAAACGGAAGCGCACGGAACGCGGCAGTCCGACTGCATCAAGCACGTCGGCAATACGCTTGTCCTGACGGTCGAAGCGATGAACAATCAAAGGTTCGCGCAGGATCGTGTCTACGGTATGCGCCGGGTTGAGTGCGGCCGCCGGATCCTGGAAGACGATCTGCAACATGCGGCGATCGGCAAAGGTGCGGCGGGCGCCGAGCCTGCGCCCAAAGACCTCGATCGTTCCGGACCATGTGTCGTGAATACCCGCAATGCATTTCAGCAACGTGCTTTTGCCGCACCCTGATTCGCCGACGATGCCGAGGCTGTCGCCCTGGCCAAGATTGAGTGAAACATCATCGAGAATGACCGACGTTCCGAGCCGGACCGAGACTCCGTCGATGGAAAGGGCTTGGAGCGTCATCTGGCCCAATCCGGGTCGCGCGTGAGAACCGGCAAACGGCGCCCAGGATCATCCAGTGATGGCACGCAGGCGATCAGCCCACGCGTATAGGGATGTTGTGCGGTCTGGTAACCCTGCCCGCTGGTCAGCGTTTCCACCGTACGGCCCGCATACATGACCAGGATGCGATCCGCAAAGTCGGAAACAAGCTCGAGATCGTGACTGATGAGGATGAGCCCCATGCCGCGTAACCGAACCTGCTCGTCGATCAGCTCGAGAATACGCCTCTGGACAACGGCATCGAGGGCGGATGTCGCCTCGTCTGCAATTAAAATATCCGGCCCGCCCGCCAGCATCATCGCAATCATCACCCGCTGCGCCATTCCGCCGGACAGTTCGTGGGGATAAAGATCGAACACGCGGCGCGGATTGCGGATGTGCACCTCATCGAGAAGTGTTTCCACCGCTTTGCGCATGTCCGACCGCCCGGTCCGTCGATGCAGGCGGAGCATCTCGGCGATCTGCCGACCGGCCGTCTGAATCGGGTTGAGGCCTTGTCTTGGATCCTGAACCACCATTGCGATGCGATGGCCGCGCACTGCGCTGAGTTGGCGGCCGGTCAAGCGCAGCAGATCCATCTCGCAGAAACGCGCCTGTTCGGCCGTTACGATGGCATTATGCCCGGCAAGGCCGAGCAAAGCACGAACCGTCATCGATTTCCCCGATCCGGATTCTCCAACGATTGCGAGCCGCTCGCGGCCCAATGTGAAGCTCACGCCCTTGACGGCTTCGACATAACCAGTGGGAGCGCGGAAGCCGACCTTCAGATCACGGATATCAAGCAACGGAGCCAACAACGGGATTTCCTCTCAGGATCGCGGGTCGACGAGGTTGCGCAACGCATCGCCCAGCAGATTGAACCCAAGAGCGAAGAACAAGATCGCTATGCCAGGCATCGTCGAAACCCACCACGCCTCGAATATGACATCTCTCCCCTCGGCAACCATCGCTCCCCATTCCGCTTGCGGCGGTGGCACGCTTGCACCCAGGAACCCCAGACCTGATGTGATGAGAATGATGCTGGATGCATCGAGCGTGGCACGCACGATGGCCGAAGGCAGGCAGAGCGGCAGAATGTGCGTAAACATGATGCGCATGCGGGAAGCGCCAATGACGTGCGCGGCCTGCACGAACTCCGCGCCACGAAGCGTCACCGCCTCGGCGCGAGCAATGCGTGCATAGGAGGGCCAGCCCGTCAACGCGATTGCTATGATCGCCGTCGCGATGCCGGGGCCGAGCGTCACCGCGACGGCAATCGCCAGGATAAGGCGGGGAAACGCCATGAAGACGTCACACAGACGCATGATGGGCGTGTCCAACCGGGGGAAAAGCCCTGAGGCTGTGCCAGCCATCACGCCGACGGGCACGACGAGTGCAAGGACGCTTGCGACAATTGAAAGTGTTGGCCGTGCGCCAGATAACACCCGCGAAAAAATGTCACGGCCAAGCATATCTGTTCCAAACCAATGGCTGGCGGACGGCGGCTGTAATCGATCTGCCAGAACCTGGAGGTTGGGATTTTGAACCGGCAGCACCGAGGAGAGCGCGGCCATACCTACCATCAGCAAAACGGTAAATAGACCGGCAACAGCTACGGGATCGCGTAGCAGCATCGAGACATCGCGTGCAACGCGTCCCAGTTGCGCCTGCAGCGGAGTATCCGGGCTATCGTCGAAGAGCCATGCCTTGACTGCGAGCATCATCAAACCCGTGTCCGCGGATCGACGCGCGCTTGTGCAACCTCCGCCACCCTGTTGAGCACCATGAAGAGGGTACCGATGATCAGCGTTCCGGCGAGAACCGCGCGCATGTCGGAGGCGAGCAGTGACTGGGTGATGTAGAGACCAAGCCCCGGCCAGGCGAACACTGTCTCTGTCAAGACGGCCCCCTCAAGCAGGTAGGCATAGTTCCAAGCCACCACGGCGAGGAGTGGTCCGATCGTGTTGGGCAAAGCGTGGCGCCACAGCACCCGCGTTTCCGACAATCCCTTCAGCCGCGCAACGTTGATATAGTCTTGTCGGTACTGCCACAGCAGGAAGCCACGGGTCGTGCGGGCGATGTCACTGAAGGCGACCAAGCCCAGAAGCGCGGCCGGAAGCGCGATGTGGGACAGCGCATTGCCAAAAGCCGACAGGTTGCCGCTGAGCGCGGTGTCCACGAGAACGAAGCCGGTCACCGCGGGTATCGTATATTGATAGACAATATCCAGACGGCCCGGACCCGCCACCCAGCCAAGATGCGCGTAAAACAGCAGCAGCCCCACCAGGCCCATCCAGAAAATCGGGATAGAATTCCCGAGGATCGCAACGACGCGCACCAGGCTGTCGGGCCAGCGGTCGGCAAACCGAACCGCCAGCAGGCCGGCAGGCACGCCCAGGCCAACACCCAGCACGATTGCCACGGTCGCCAACTCGATCGTAGCCGGCAAGAACCGGCCTATATCCTGCGCGACGGGGTTTCCCGTGGTTGTGGCGACACCGAAGTTTCCCCGTGCCATATCGATGACGAACAACACGAACTGCTCAGGTATCGGCTTGTCCAGATGCATCTCGCTATACATCTGTTCATAGAGTGCTTGGGGTGCATGATCACCGATTACCGTGAGAACCGGATCCGTCGGCAGGAGACGCCCTATGGTAAAGATCACGAAAAGAAGCCCCAGCAGTACGACAGCGGGTACGGTCGCACCCGAGAGCAGCCGCAGCAATAAGGACGCGCCCTTCCAGGCAAGGGCGGCTGGCACCTGCAACGTCGAGGCCGAGGTCTTCGAAAAGCTCACGGCGAGACGGCGCACATCGGGTGCCGTCGGAATCTCGTTTGTCATAAGGCTGCCCCCTGCGATCATCCATGACCGGGACGGCAACCTCGAAGTCACCGACGCGAGGTAGACCATTTCACGCGATAAGCTCTATTGCTAACAATATTGATTTCATTATTCACGGATCTCGGACATATCTTTCCCGAGATATGCTTCTAACGGAAAAGTTCGGAGATACCGAACGTTGGCGACGGTCGTGATCGCGGCCAGCCGTGCAATTTGATCGAGGACCTATGCGTCGATCTGGGTTAGGTTTTGCTCTAAAGCCTTGCCCATATTGTTGAGGTGTTCGAGCATTGCCTTGCCGGCGCGCACTCCGTCGGCCGCGCAAATGGCATCGACAATTTCCTTCAGTTCTTGGATGGATTGCTTGATGCGACCGGGAAACAGAAGGGTCTGGAGCCGAAAGCGGGCGATTTGCACGTTCAATGTCGCGACGATGCGGGCAGCAGTTGCGTGGGCCGCGATGCGGCGGATCTCCGCGTGCAACCTGTTGATCTGCTGCGAATACTCCACGTAATCCTCTTCGGCCTGGGCTTTTTGAACTGCCGCGAGAATGCCCTTGAGGCGTTCGCCGTCGGAGGCCGTTGCCTTGGCAGCCGCGTTGCGTGCAATCAGCGTTTCCAACGAAGCGAAGGTCTGGAGGATTTCGACGGCTTCCTCTCGGCTTATAACACGCACGCGGGCACCTTTGTTGCGCTCGACCTCGACAAGTCCTTCCTGGTCCAGTTTTCCGAGCGCCAGCTTCACATTGACCCGATTGACCCCGAGCCACTCCGCCAGTTCCAACTCAGGCAGGCGTTGGCCCGGCAAGAAATGTCCTGTCTCGATCGCTTTGCGTAACCTTGCCACCGGATCGGCGTGCCGTTTAGAAACCCTGGCCACTTCCATCTCTTCCATTCATCATATGCATCGTGAATCGGCGTGCCGCTCACCTTCTCGCCGCCTAGGACGTCGAACATTACCATTCTCCAACGACCCGGGTTTAGCATACAATATTGTTAGCAATGGCGCTAGCAAAGAGAAATATTTTACACGCCTTCTCGATGACGGAAATTTAATCCGATTGAGTTGAGTAGGGCGCGGGGCTTCAACCAAAAAATGAGGGGACATGCAGTTATCGACCGCGATGCGGCGACACGAGTAACCGAACCTCTCTGAGGTGGCGAAAAGTGCAGGCTGAACGGAAGTTGGCTGCGACTCAAACTTCTGTAGCCGTGCCTGCCCGTCAGGCTTCGAGAATGGCCTTGAGGAAAGCCCTTGTCCGGTTGTTCGAGGGCGATTCAAATATTTGAGCCGGACTGCCCTGCTCGATAATGCGCCCGCCTTCGAGGAAACAGACGCGATCGGAGATTTCGCGGGCGATACCCATGTGATGGGTCACCATCAGTGTCGTGAACTGATGCTCTTGTGCGAGGTCGCGGATCACCGACAGCACCTCACCGACCGTTTCCGGATCGAGCGCCGAGGTCACTTCGTCAAACAGCAGAATCTTCGGGCGCATGGCGAGCGCGCGAGCGATCGCCACACGCTGCTGCTGCCCGCCGGACAACTGGATCGGGAAGCTGTTCTGCTTCTCCGAGAGCCCGACAAGCTTTAAAAGTTCGAGGGCTCTTGCATAGGCTTCATCCTTTGAAAGCCCAAGCACGCGAACAGGAGCCTCCGCGATGTTGCGCAATGCGCTCATATGCGGGAACAAATTAAAGCTCTGGAACACCATCCCGATCTTGCGACGGATCGCTCCGGTTTGCTGCCCACTCGCCTGCCGGCTCGCCGCACCCGCTCCTTGGTCGTGCCAGAGTTCTTCACCATCCACCGACACGCCGCCGCCCTGAACGGTCTCCAGCGTCATAAGAATGCGTAATATCGTCGACTTTCCGGAACCGCTTGGCCCAATGAGCGTCAGGTTTTCGTTCGGCGCTACATCGAGGTTGAGGTCCGACAGAACTGTGAGGTTGCCGAATGTCTTTTTGACATTTCGAAACGTGATTATGGGTGAGGTGATCCCGTCAGCCATGCGAAGTCTTTCTGCCGAGCCAGACTTGTGACACCAGGCGCTCCAACTGCCTTACGAAAAAGGACGTCGCAAGGCTGATGACCAGGAATATCATGCCGCAAAGTGTGATGGGTTCGATGTACTGGAAATAGTCGGCACCATGCTGCATGGCGACAAACATGATGTCCGTCACCGCGATGGAAGCCAGCAACGGCGTTTCCTTGAAAATCGATACGAGTAGATTTCCAAGTGTCGGAACGAGAAAAGGGATGATCTGCGGCACGATGACGTGCCGGTAAGCGTCCACTTGAGAAAAACCGAGGGCGGTGACCGCGTCTCGCTGCCCTGTTGGCAAGGCTTCCAGACCGGCGCGATATGCCTCCGCGACATAGCATCCGTAATGGATCGATAGTGCGAGGATCCCGGTTGTAATCGGCGGCAGAACGATTCCAATTTGTGGCATCACGAAGAAGTAAAAGTAGATTTGCAGCAGCAAGGGGGTGGAGCGGATGAAATCCGCGAGGAACACCGACGATCTGGTGATGAGCGAAAGACGTGAGCGCCGCGCCACCAATATCGGTATGCCGATCACTAGTGCGCCTGCAAATGCAAGCAGCGCAACATAAATCGTGACACCCGCGGCGGACATCAGCTTCGGCAGGACGGTCGCCACGACAGAGAGCCGGAACCAGTCCAGCCCATGAATGTCTATGCTGAATATGTTCATCTGGTCGCCACGAGAGAAATCGTCCTTCTTCAATGTGCTGCCGCAGTCGCCATCATCACCACCGACGGCGCCCCTGACGGTAGGCTCGTGGCGGAACGCAACTTCCACCGGCCGAAACGGCGTTCCATCCACCGCGTCAGCCCGATCAGCGCCTGCGCCAGGACGAAGTACGTGCATAAAACGGCAAGAAGCACCGGGACCGGCTGATAGGTACTCACGGTAATCGAGTGAGCCTGCTCCGTCAGTTCCGCGAGCCCGATCAGCGATACGATCGACGTGCCCTTGAGCAGCATTACGAATTCATTGCCCATCAACGGCAGCAGAGCGACCAGCGCTTGCGGCAGAACCACGTACCGCAAGCGCTGGAAGCCATTCATACCCAGCGCAACCGCCGCCTCGTGCTGGCTGGTATGAATGGAAAGCACCGCGGCTCTGATATATTCGGAGGAATAGGCGGCGTGGGTGAGTGAGCAGCCTATCACCGCAGCTTCCCATACGCTCAGCCGCATCCCGAGAAATGGGGCTGCGAAATAAAGCCAGAACAACGTGACATAGAGAGATACACCACGAAAAAGCTCTACGAACGCCAAGGCGGCGTACCGCACCGGACGCAACCGCGACAGGCGTGCAAGACCGACGAAAACCCCAAGGACAAAACCGAGCGCCAAGACAATGACGAACAGCAGGAGCGTCTGTACCAGCCCGTCGAGAAGCAGCGGGACCCAAATAAGCAGGTCACGCACGCTCTTGCCCCTCGACCGCAACCGCATCAGGCCGTAAAAATTCGCAGACCCGCACCTTGTGCATTACATTTATCCCTTGCAGACATCGGCGAGCTTTACAGCCGGCGAAGGGACATCCGTCGGCGCCACAGCATATTTTGCAAGAATTGCATCGTATTCGGGCGTGCCTCGGAATGCCCCCAGTGCCTCATTGAACGCGGCAACCAAGTCCTTGTCATCCTGACGAAAGCCGAAGCCGAGATAGTTGATCGACGGCTTGCCGTCGAAGACGGGAAGCGTGAACGGGTTGGCCCGCTCCACCGATTGTCCACCGTCGGCAGCGACAGTCTCGTTGGCCGCGAAAATGGTCGAGGACGTCAGATCGACGCGGCCTGACTTCAAAGCGAAGAAGACCTCCGGGAAATCCTGGAAGACGACACGTTGGCTCTCGGGAATACCAAGCCGGTCAAAATCCTTGCGCGACGCCGAGCCTTGCTGCGTTCCGATTTTGATGTCCGGGTTTTTCAGGACGTCGTCGTAGCTATGAATGTTCTTTGGGTTTCCCTTCTGAACGGTAATGGCATCGGCGATTTGAATATGCGGCTCAGCAAAGGCGATCTCAGCGCAACGGTCCGGGCGGATGAAGAGCCCGGCGGCGATCACGTCGAAATGCCCAGCCTTCAGGCCAGGTATCAACGTGCTGAATTTCACAGCCACCCCGTCGACCGTTTGAACGCCGAGTTTGGCGAATGCGGCCCGCGCCAGTTCATAGTCCACACCTGCAAGGCTGCCGTCCGGCTGTTTGAAACTATACGGCTTTTCGTTTGAGAAGCCGATCTGGATGGTCCCGGTGCGCTTGACGCGCTCCAGGGTGGTCTCGGCCGCAGCGGGCAATGCCACGACGCCAGCTGAAAAAATGGCGAGGACAGACGCCAGGAAAACTCTCTTCATACCTCATTACCCCCAAGCAATTCGCGTTACATTTGCATCGCCAACATAAAGCAGCTCTCTATATTGATAACAATTTTGATTTCAATTTTATCATTCCAGGGAAAATGTTTTATCGATAAGCCGGGGTTCCACGGGGCATTGATGCCCGTGGATGCGTCGCTGGACGTTTCCGGCCCAGTTTTCACTTAGAAAGCCGAGACGCATTGGTAGACCGGGCTCGGCCTTCTCCGAACAAGGTTTCGCGAAATGTCGAACGGTGCTTGGCGATACGCCCGCGGTTTCTGAGTTCGGGAATGACCTGGTCAACGAAATCGACGACCGTGCGCGGCGTAACGATCGAATTGAAATTGAAGCCGTCCACGCCCGTTTGGTCGACGATAGCTTCCAACTGATCAGCGATGTCGACCGGGGTGCCGACCAGGATGCCGTCTCCGAGGCGCCCGACATCGTCGATCACTTCTCGCACCAGGAATGGCCGGTCTGACTGGGTGGTGTACTGCGCCGCGCGTGACTGGTTCGCCTCCGTCGGCGCATAGCCCAGGACGGAATCCGGATCGAGGGCGGACAGATCATAGCCGGACGAGCCACAGTATTGCGCCAGTGCCGATTCCGGCGAGCGATACCGCGCGTAGTCCTCCAGTTGCTCTCGCGCCTCTGCCCGCGTGGGCCTGACGATCGCCGTCTGCTGGTGGAAGATTAGGATATCGTCAGGCGCGCGGCCGAAGTCTGCGGCGCGTCGGCGGATATTGGTGACGTTCTCCTTGACGGCCGCCAATGTCCGGCCCTGCACGAAGACACATTCCGCGTGCCGGGCGGCAAAGTCGCGCCCGGCCGTCGAACTGCCCGCCTGGAAGATAACAGGTGTCCTCTGTAAAGAAGGCTCGCAGACATGCGGACCGGCGACCTTGAAAAATTCTCCCTGATGAGTGACGGGGCGAACGAGCGTCGGATCGATATGAACATCGTTATCGATGTCGAACCGAACCGCACCATCGCTCCAGCTGGCCTCCCAAAGCTTGTAACATACCGAGAGAAACTCATCCGCGATTGCATATCTCCGATCATGCGCGATCGGTTCGTCCAGTCCGAAATAGCGGGCGGCGGCGGCAATATAGGACGTGACGACATTCAGTCCGACGCGACCTTTCGTCAGGTGATCGAGGGTCGAAAGTCGGCGGGCAACGTGGAAAGGATGCTCATAGGTGGTGGAGATCGTCGTCACGAAATTCAGCGTGGTCGTGGCATTGGCCATGGACGGAACCAGCAATGACGGATCATTTGAGGGGAACTGCATGGCATGGCGGATCGCGACCTCCGGCGACCCCTTATAGACGTCGGATGCACCGAAGAAATCGCCAAGAAAGAGGGCGGTGAAACCGCCTTCCTCGATCTTGCGTGCAATTTCGATCCAAAACTGGATATCGTTGTACTCATGATGCCGGCTATGCGGATGCCGCCAGAGACCGTGGGAGTCGCCGGTCCGGTTGTTCAATTCGAAGAGATTGAAAAAGATCGGTTTCTTGGCCATTATAAGAGCTCGTTGCCGGGCATCGGAACGTAGCGGCTGGATGGTCGCGGTATACCGAGATTGTCACGCAAGGTGACGCCCTCGTAAGCCTCGTGATAGAGCCCCCGACGCTGCAACTCTGGCACGACAAGGTCGACGAAGTCGTCAAGATCTCCCGGCAGGTAGGAAAACCGCACGTTGAACCCGTCTGCACCACCGCTCCGGAACCAGTGCTCGAAATGATCGGCGATATCAGCCGGGGTCCCGACGATAGTGTTGTAACCGGGTGCAAGCCAGCGGTAGAGTTCGCGAATGCTGAGGCCGGTTTGTTTGGCATGGGCAACCAGCAGTTCCTGCCGCGTCTTGTCGCCCTCGGTCGGCGGAACTTCCGGCAAGGGACCGTCGATTGGATATTTTGACAAATCCGCTCCAGCCGCCCCCGAAAGCATCGCCAGCCCCGCGACAGGGTGGACCAGATCCAGCATCTGCTCGTACTTTTCCTGCGCTTCGCTGCGTGTTGCGGCGACCACCGGCGTCACGCCGGGCAAGATTGCGACGTGATCCGGGTTTCTGCCTGCTGCGGTCACCCGAGCGCGGACGTCGTCATAAAAAGCGATCGCCCCAGTGAGATCCGATTGGGCTGTGAAAACGACGTCAGCGAAACTGGCCGCTGCATTGCGCCCGGCATCGGATGAACCGGCCTGCACGATGACCGGGTGCCCTTGCGGCGGACGGGCGACGGCGAGTGGTCCCCGAACGTTGAAGTGCGGGCTGGAATGATCGAGCGTGTGCATTTTTTCCGGGGAGAAGAAACGGCCGCCCTCCTTGTCGAACAGAAAGGCATCGTCGTCCCAGCTGTCCCAAAGACCCTTGACGATATCGACGAATTCCGTCGCTCGCTGGTAGCGAAGCGAATGGGGCGGGTGTTCCCGCCGGCTGTAGTTGAGAGCCTCCGCCCCGTTCGAGGAGGTCACGACGTTCCACCCTGCCCGCCCCTTGCTGAGGTAGTCAAGCGAGGCGAGTTGGCGGGCGACGAGATAGGGCTCGTAATACGTGGTGGTCACGGTGCCAACGAGACCGATACGGCTCGTCGTGACGGCCAACGCCGATAGCAACGTCACCGGCTCGAAGTCGACAACCCGTGCGCTGTAGCTGAGTTTTTCAGCGTCGAGCTTTTGGGGAAAGGGAAGCGTGTCGGCGATGAAAATCGCATGGAACAGCCCTCGTTCCGCCGTTTGCGCGAAGGCGATCTGTGCGTCAATGTCGAGGCTCGCTTTGGCGTCGGCCCGCGGATAACGCCATCCCGCCGTGTGTTGGCCTGGTGTCTGCAGGAATGCGCCTAAGATGAGCTTGTCGCGTCTTGCCATGCCGTGATCTCAATTCAGGAATGTTGGAAAAAGCACCATGCCGCGGATAAACCGGCATGGCGCACATGATCAGCTCTTGGTGGTGCGCCAGTAGGCTGGGGTGTCCCAGCTCGGTCCGGGTACGAAACCCTTCACATCGGCACGAACAGGCACCTGGCCGAGCTGTTGGTAGATGACGATGAAGGGCGAGTTATCACGAACCTCCTTCTGCAGATCGAGGTAGATGGCCTCCCGCTTGGCAGAATCAGCTTCCGTCAGTCCCGACAGGGTCTTCTTGGTCAGCTCCGGAACAAGCCAGTGATCGCGCCAGGCGGCATTCTTGTTCTTGGAACTGTCACTGTCGTCGTCGTTGATTGTGAAGAACGAGGCACTCGCATGAACGTCGAGGTAATCCGGCGACCAGCCGAAGAACACCGCGTCATGCTGGCGCCCGCGAAACCGCGTCTGGAGCTGCGCCCGGTCAAGCGTGTTCAGCTCAACAGTAACACCGGCCTGGCCAAAGGTTGACTGCAGAGATTGACTGACCTCCCTGTCGGGCGAGCGGCTCGATACGTCGAGCTTCAGCTTGAAGCCGTCCTTGTAGCCGGCCTCCTCCAGCAACGACTTCGCCTTTGCGATGTCCAGCTTGTAGGGCGTCTCGTCAAGCGAACCGCCAGAGCCGCTGCCCCAGAAGCTTTGATGGACCTTGGCCTGACCCTTCAAAATATTGCCGGTGATCCCTTCGTAATCGATCGCCCAGCGCAGGGCCTGCTGCACCTTGGCATCGTCCAGCGGTTTTACGCCCTGGTTCAGCGCGATGTAGTTCACGTCTGTCTTGGGCGTCGAAATGATGGCGATGTCAGGGTTGGTCGAAAGCGCCTGTATCTGATCTGCGCTCAGGTTACGGGCGATGTCCACGTCGCCTTTTTCAATCAGCAGGCGCTGTGTCGCCGCTTCCGGGATGTGGCGAAGGACAATGTTCTTGAGGGCAACGTTCTCACGCTTGTAATGCGGGTTGGCAGCAAGCAGGACCGCTTCGTTTGGCGTCCAGCCGGCCAGTTGGTACGGTCCGGAGCCAGCCGTGTTTTTCTTCAGCCAGCCGGCGCCGAGATCTCCCCCACTTTCGTGCTTCAGTGCCTCCTCTTTGTCGACGACCGACGACACAGTGGACGAGAGTACCTTCAGGAACAAGTCGGGCGCATAGGGCTTGTCGAGCTTGAGTACGAGCGTTTTCTCGTCGGCGGTGCCGACGTGGTCAGATATGTTGTCATCCGACCACCCGAACTGAGTCAGGTAGAACACCGGCGTCTTGCCCAGGCGCACGACACGCTCCAGGGAGAACGCAGCGTCCTTCGCAGTCACACCTCGACCTGAGGCGAAAAACAGACCGTCACGAATTTTGAAGGTGAAGGTCAGGCCATCTTCAGAAACCGTCCAGGATTCCGCGACACCACCTACAGCCTTTGTAAAGTCGGAAGGATCGAAAGTGATGAGGCGCTCATAAACATTGTTCACCACTTCGCCGCCGGTCGCCTCGTAGACCTCAGCCGGATCGAGCGTGATGAGATCGCTGATATATTTCGCCACCACAAGCGTATCGGCAGGTGTTTCAGCGAATGCCTGGGGAGCGCTTGAAACGAGCGAAGCGCCGACGAGCAATAGCAACGTGGCGGCGGTTGATTTTAACGACGCGGTGCGCGTGGTTGGGCCGTGTCTACCCTGCGGCGGATTGACTTCAAGAATGGAATGCATGGGGTCTCCTGATGTTGCGTTCGGCAGTAATCGGGAGCCGAGACAAGCATCTTTCGCCCTGTTCATCCCCCGCGCTAAGCTTCACAGGTGAAGTCAGCCAGAGAACGCTACCTCTTTTGAGAGCAATATTGATAACAATTTTGATCTCTTTTTTCTACGACCGTTGAAAGCACATTCCAATTATGGCTGCGGTTTCGAGTAGACCGACCCCGGGATCACGGCGGGCTCTTCACGCGCACGCCTTCTAGCCAGCGCTGAACCGCAAACTATGCATCCCATTCCTATGAAGGACAGCGTGGTTAGCACGTCTTCAAATAACGTTGCGGAAAGAAGGATACCGAAGCCCGTACCCCAGTAGCCAATCTGGCTGAAGACGACCGGACCGGCCAGTTCCTGAAGTCGAAAATTAGCGAGATAGGAAATTGCCGAAACGCAGATAAATGCCAGCAACCAAAACGCTATAGATGCATCGGCGAAGTGCCAGTTTGCTGGAGATTCGAAAAACGGCGCGGCGACGCCAAGCATTGCGCTTGAAACGACCAGCGTGGCACAAGAAAATGCCAGTGCGGACGTCCCGCGAGGCCAATAGGCCGACCGCATGATGTTGCCGAACGCCGCACAGACGGGGATAGCCAAACCCGATATGACCCAAAAGTGCTGACTCATATCGATTTGCAACAGTTGCTGCTGAACGAGCGCGATCATGCCTACAAAGCCAAGAATGATCCCGAAAGAGCGGAGAAAGTAGATTTTTTCCAGGCGCAGAGCGACGGCAAGCGTCATCGTCAACAGCGGTGAGAGGCAATAGATCGTCGCCCCGTATGCAGGCCCTACCCGTGCAACGACGAGATGCGACAAAACGACGGGAAGTGCAAAGCTGATGAGGCCGAGCAGCAGATAGAGAAGAAGGTGACGGGGACTGCATGGCAAGCTCGTCTTCGAGCCTAGCAACCAGGGAAACAAAATCGCACCCGCTCCGAGATTGCCGATTACGCCGAGTTGAAACGGCTGAACTCCGGCGTCCAGGGCTGCTTTGGACACCATTACTTTTGCCGCAAAGAGGAAGCCCGCGACCACAAGCAGCAGAAATGGCGATGCCAGAAGCGTCCAAACTTGCCTCATTTCTTAGCCGTCCTCTTGTGCTCATGCATCCAAGCATTTATCTTCATGCAAAGATAAACATGCGAGATATCTTAATGTCAAGACAATCTGCGGCGGAAACGAATGACACCGCCTATCAAGACCCGATCGATGAAATTCGGGCGCAATGGGCGCTGGAACTGCCGGATTTGGACACATCGGGAATCGCTGTTCTTGGTCGCGCCCGATGGATAACCCTTGCTTCCCGTCCGAGAATAGACGGGATTTTTCAGTCTCACGGCCTTGATAGCGGGGAAGCCGACGTCCTGTTCACGCTGTTGCGCTCAGGTCCACCCTACCGGTTACGTCCGACGGAACTGTTCCGGTCCTTGATGATATCATCGGGTGGCATGAGCCATAGGCTCAATCGCCTTCAAACTGCCGGACTGGTTCGTCGGACCTCAACCGAAAAAGACGGGCGCAGCCTCCTGGTGGAATTGACGGATGAGGGGAAGCGATGCGCCGAACAGGCTTTCAGAAAGGACGCGGCCGCCGAAGCAGACATGCTGGAAGGACTGAACGGTCACGAACGGGCCGAATTGGAAAGGCTCTTGCGCAAACTCTCTCGGACGCTTCTTGCCGCTACTGACGAATAAAAACCTCATCCTCTCCAGTTTTTTAGCATGGCACAGCAGGCACATTTCTCGATCTTTGGTATGGTTTGAACTTTTCAGGAGGATTTCGATGACCGAACGGAATGGCGGCGATACGGAACGCTGGAAGCATGACGGCGTCCGCGTGATAAAGGGCGACCAACTCGATCCGAATACCACTCAGACGCCGGGTATGTTTAGACAGGCGGCAATAAATCATGCGCGCGTGGGTGCCCAAAAAATCTGGGCCGGCACTGTATCGATCGAGCCGAACGCAAAGACAGGCGTCCATCATCATGGCGCGCTTGAAAGTGTGATTTTCGTCATTCGCGGCAAAGCGCGCATGCGGTGGGGAACGCGCTTGGAATATGTTGCCGAGGCTGGCCCAGGGGATTTTATCTTCGTTCCGCCCTATGTACCTCATCAAGAGATCAATGCCGACCCTGATCATGTCCTGGAATGCGTTTTGGTGCGGTCGGATAATGATGCGGTCGTCGTCAACATCACCGACGTCGATCCCGTCGAGAAGCCCAACGAGGTACACTGGGTGGATCCGCTTCATGCCCGGCCGGAGAAATTTGGCCGTCCAAAATAAGAATGTTTAACGCCTTGAAAGGAAACGAACCGCTGACCCAGCCATCAAGTGGCTTATATCTGCACCAAGTTCTCTAATCCGAACAATAACTTGCTCTCTAGACTGGTCGCTACGGAGCCGAACGCGAACCGTCCAATGCAATGGCTCATAGGACGGCAAGCGGACATCTGATTTATCTGCGAAAAATCGACCTTCCTTGAAAAACACATGAGGTGCTCAAACAACCTCCTTCGCTATAGCGCCCTTGACCAGAATAGTCCTTGCAGACACATCGCGCGTCACGATTTGCTCTCATCGTCGTCGCGGGAATAGCGCGGCCCTTCCTCAAGGCACCGCCTCAACGCAGCCATAGCCCTAGCCTGCTTTGCCTCGAGGCCTCCAACTTGAATTTGCTTCATTCGTTTGGCTGCAGCTTCGGAGCCAATAAAATCGTCAACTGCCTCCCAGCTGATGATATCGACGCGTGAGGATACGAGGTCGCCCATTGTGTGACTGGAGCCCGTGCTCATCAGCTGAGCTATGAAGTCAACGAAGTGTGCATCTGACTTAACTGCGTTATCGACCCATTCCTTAGGTTCGTCTATAGATCCAGAATATTCTTTCCAGCGGTAGAGGTAATATCCGAGGTCCCCGTATCTCAGCATTTCAGGCGTATCCTTGGCCCTATTCCTTATCTCCTGGAGCCACGCTTCTTTGAGAAGATCAACGGTTGATTTATTGAGCTTCGGCTCGATTTTCGACTGCTTGGAGAGTGCAGATGGATCGTTCAAATAGATGATCGTCGCCCCGACAGAGAGGGCCTTTGTTTGCTCGAAGGCGGCGATGGCCAGCTCTCCGCGCGTGTCGGTCGGGAGCCGGTCTAGGTACCAGCTTATGGAACGCCATGCAGATGTCCAAGGGGAGCTGAATGACTCTCCATCGTGCGCTGCAAGCTTCTGTGCGAAGGCGTACATTGCCGGCAGAAGAACGGGTGCGGCTTCTATCGGTAGGCGAGCGACTGCTTCATCCATGCGCCCGGCAAGGGAGCCCAGCAATTCCCGTTGCTCGACGCTTTCCAGGAAGGCCTCCAACTTCTTTTTGTCACCCGCAATGCTGAGCAGCTCATCAAATTCATTCTCTGAAAGATCGTCCGGGGGCGTTTGCAGCTCGAAATAGCGTGAAAAATACCTTGCGCTACAAACGCGCCTACTCGCACTCCAGGAGGCGAGCCAGTCGTTTCCGTACCCCATGCCCCCGAATGCCTCCTCCGCTCGCGGGAAAAGCAATTTGATAGCGGACTCAGCGGCATCCCGATTGTGCTCCGAAACCTTCCCAAGGAGGTCATTCAGTCGCGCGCTGCTCGCCTCGCGTTCTGTGTCGCCTTGATATCGACCCTTCTTAAGGAGGAGATCGCGCTCGCCGAATAGAGCAGAGTGCAGTGCGGGCTCAAATGCGCGAAGGGCTTCAAGTGTAAGGAAATCTATGATGTTAACCTCTAGCAATTTCGCACCGACATGGAGGGGAGTATGTGTTGCCACCGAGGAGACATAGCGGCGGGCATCTCGGAGATTATTGATGTGCGGTTGAATGGCGCCAACAAGGGCGTTTCCCCAGCGAACTCCCTCGAAACCGTTTTCCTCTTTAGCGTAGCTCCCGACAATTCGGTCAAGCTCTGATGTCATTACTTTGTGGACGCTCGAGCGCGCCACGGCCGGCAAATCGAAGTTGGCGTGGATGATTTTCTTGAGAAACTCTTTGCCTTGATTATTCGCGATAGGATCAAGTGCCGCCTCGACAATGCTGGATTGAAAAATCAGCACGAAGACGATATTGGGGAGGTTCGCATTTACCTTTATCTGTCGAATGAGAAGCCTGATCTGTTCTTGCTCAAGTCGATCGATGTCATCGACAAATACGACCAGGGGACGATCAAGTTCCCTAAGACTACTCTCTAACGCCGCCCTGATCTCGTCCAGAGGTCCAGTCCAGCGATCTCGTCCGGCGTAGGCGAGTAACCGGCCCAGCAATGGTACTGCGACACCGAGTATCGCCAATAGTCCTGCGATGGTCGCGACGGCCGGCAAAGACCATCCAATCGACGCAGCCAGAGCAACTACCGAGGCGTTGGTAAGCACACCTGTGATGAGCTGTGCGTCGCCACCTGTCTTCTTTATCGTGGCGCCCGATCCTGTAAGAATTGCGCCGTACTTTCGGAACTTTGCGCCGCGAGCTCGCGATGGGCCTGATAAAGGTCCCCCCAGCTTGTCGGCGATCTGCTGGAAAAGGGCGGTTGCTATTGCATCGCCATCACCCCACTGCCAAGGATTGAACTCTAACCAATCTGCGCGCTTCGACCCGTTCTTCAGCTGTTCAACAACCAGGTTCTTTAGCGAAGATTTGCCCGCGCCCCATGGGCCTCGGATTGCGAATACCCGCCCTTCATCCAGGCTCAGCTCGGATAGGATGATGGCGATCCGCTCGGCATAACCCACGCGCCGGAGCAAATCCTGTTTCGCCGTGCGGATCGGAACATCTGCTCCAATTTCTGGGTCACCTGGGAATGCTCTGGTGGCGCTAGTTCCAAACCACCACTTTTTCAAACGCTGAAGTACCGCCATAATTCCCCCATTTTCGCCCAGAGTGTTCGTCTCATGAAACGGCGAGGCGCGCCAGCCCGCCACTACTACCGAAGGTGTACAAATGAGGCGGCCCACCACGCTGTCGCGTATATGTCCACCAATATACGATCGAGCCGGCCGTTTCGGACTTTCGTCAACTGGCAGCGCAACGGTACGTTCAGCATCGCAAAGTCAGCTCCAGGCCTGCATGCTTATTGCGCCAATCGGAATAGTTGTTTGGCAGATCGCGGCTTTCCGGCAGTTCTCCGCCGGCTCGCTGTGATCGCCCTGCTTGAGGATGAACGCCCCCTAAAAACGACGCAATTTCGGGAACCGAAGCAGTTGGATGGCTATCTCAAGCATTAGGGCGTGGATTTGGTTGAAATGTTGACGAAATGGCGTAGGCGTCCAACATGCATACACCTTTGGGCATGCCAGTGTTGGCGATCTCGAAAGCCGAAGCGTAATTAGAAGTGGGCATTGCGGCAAACCACATTAAGCGAGCGAAAATCCTCACACCGTGGTTCGTAAATCACCTTCTGATCGAGTGCTTCATTCGCTATACCATTCGACATTGATAACCTCGTCATTTCGATTCTCTTCAGCATCGAACGGGGCAAAGTGCGGGAACATTTTGAATGGGGTACCCAATCTATCTCGACGGTTTCGCATCGCTTCCACTAGCGCCGGAAGCCAAAGAAGCGATGCTCTCAGCATGGATGAACCCTGGAAATGCCGGCTCACCGAATCTCGCAGGTGAGCAAGCTGCACGGACTATTGCAGATGGTCGCCAAGACGTTGCCAATCTGATCGGCGCCTCGCCGGCCGAGATCACGTTCACCTCGGGAGCAACCGAAGCAAACAACCTTGCCATTCTTGGTGCGGCTCGCGCGGCTCGTCGGGATGCGCCAAACAGAAACCGCATTATAGTGTCGGCAGTCGAGCATAAGGCTGTGTTGGAACCAGCATTGGCGCTTCGATCCGAGGGCTTTGAGGTAGCCATCGTCCCGGTCGATACCTGCGGACGACTTGACATGAACGCGTTTGCCAAGCTCGTCGACGAAGATCTGCTGCTGGCATCGGTCATGTTGGTGAACAACGAGACCGGTGTTGTCCAGCCTGTAGCAGAGGCAGCAGCGTTGGCTCATCAAAGCGGAGCGCTTTTCCACACCGACGCGGCGCAAGCGGCCGGGAAAATCGAAATTGACGTGTTCGACCTCGATGTCGATTATCTCACGCTCTCAGCGCATAAATGTTATGGGCCAATGGGTATTGGAGCACTCTATGTTTCTGCAGGTGCTCCAAAGCCTTCTCCCTTGGTTCTCGGCGGTGGTCAACAGGGCGGCATGCGGCCCGGGACCGAGCCCGTTGCGCTCATCGCAGGGTTTGGCGCAGCAGCAAAAGTCGCAAAAGATCGGCTTGCTCACGACGGAGCGCACTGCAAAAGCCTGATCGATCTTCTGGTTCAATCCCTCCAACTGCGGCAGTTGCGCTTTCGGCAAGTCACTGGAGATGCCAGCACCGTGCCGGGCAGCGCGTCTCTCCAGCTCCTCGGTGTGGACGCTGACGAACTTTGCGCCCGGATCGCACCCCAAGTCTCGTTATCGACCGGGTCAGCATGCACCTCTGGCCAGATAAAATCTTCCCATGTACTTGAATCTATTGGACTTTCTGACTTAGAGGCGCGCGGCGTTATCCGCATCCTTTGCAATCGTTACCAAGATCGAGAAGAAATTTTAGCGGCGGCGGCATACATTGCTGAGGCCTATGCGCTGTCTCACCTTGCAACTGGAGAGGTTCCCCAGTAAGTTTCCTTCATGGGAAACGTGACGGTAAAAATCGATTCGAGAGGGCAGTTTGCGGGACATGAAACGTTCCCGCTTCGGCTGCTATGGTTGAAAAAAGCATTTGATGCAATTGGTGATGGCGTCGATGCCAGAACATTCCAGGAACAAGATGCCATAACTCGATTCGGCGTCGGCCGCAACATGGCCGTGTCAATGCGATATTGGGCTCTCGCGTCAGGCTTCTTCACAGAAACCGATCGGTGGATTACGCCAACCCGCCTTGGGCGCGAACTGCTTTCTAATGATGGGCTCGACCCCTACCTTGAACAAGCCTCCACGATCTGGCTTACGCATTGGCACATTGCCAGCACAGCCGATATGACGACGACTGCTTATTACGCATTCAACCTCTTGAACGCGATTGAGTTTGATCCGGCAACGCTGCTCGACCAACTGATGGCATTGGTGGAAGTCAATGGATGGCGGGCGACGCGGGGAACGTTGAAACGTGACATTGAGGTATTTCTTCGGGGTTACGTGAGAAGGGTGGATTCTTTTACTGAAGATGCCGCCGAACCCCTCTTGGCAGAGCTTGCGATGATCAGAGAAGCGCGGCTCGGCGGCTGGTACGAGTTTGTCCGTGGGCCAAAGCCGAGTCTACATGATGCGGTCTTCGCGGTCGCTCTCGGCCAATTCTGGGAGCGCAGCGGAGGTTCAACTACGCTGACTGCTGAGCAGATTTGCTATGCTGCAGGCTCTCCCGGTCGCGTCTTCAAACTCGATGAAGACAGCGTCGTATCCCGGCTGATGCGGTTGGACGATCTGACCGGGGGGGCGTGGCAATGGGTTGATACTGCCGGCCTGCGTCAGGTTCAGCGAACGTCCGACTTCGATCCGGAAACGGTCGTCTCTCTGGCCTATCGCCGCACAGCTCAGCGACAGGTCGCAGCATGAGTAAACTTTCCAGCATCGTTTCCATCGATCGTCGCTTTGCTCGATCGGCTCGGCTCGACGCGGACCTCAATGGCACCCCGCCTTTGGTCGGCTATGTCTTGCAGGGGAGTGTTGCGAAGGCTCTTCGTACCCTTGGGGAGAGCCAACGGGATAATCATCAAAGCGCCTTTACCTGGACCGGTCCTTATGGAGGCGGTAAGTCCAGCGCTGCATTGCTGCTCGCTAACCTCGTTGCCGGCCCCAAGAAAAATCGTAAGATTGCCCGCGATATTGCCGGAGAGCCCCTCTCAAAACTGTTTGGGGAGGCGTTTCCTGAAAGTGACGGCCCTTGGAAGGTGGTCCCGGTCACCGGAAGCCGGACCCGACTGCGCGATGCGGTTGCCGAAGCCGCCCGCACCACATTCGGCTGGGGAGATGACATCACAGCGGCAAATACTGGCAATGACGATCAACTGATCAAGGCATTGATCGCTGGAGGAAGCGACAAATCCAGTGGAACCCTGCTTATCATCGATGAACTCGGAAAACTTCTCGAGCATGAAGCACTTGAAGGCGGTGACGTTCATTTGCTTCAGGATCTTGCCGAGCGCGCGTCACGTAGTTCTGGTCGATTGGTTGTCATTGGCATTCTGCATCAATCCTTTGACCAGTACACCGCCCGCGCCGACCGGGATGCGCGTCAGGAATGGCGAAAGGTTCAGGGCCGCTATCAAGACATAGCGTTCCTTTCCGGCGCTGATGAAACGGTCGCTCTGCTTGGCCGCGCGATCACTGCCGATAGATCTACGAAGGATAGATCTCTTGCTCTTGCGGTCGCCGAAGCCGTCGCCAAGCGCCGGCCGACCGATATCGATGTTCTGACTGAAGCGCTCAGCCATACTTGGCCCCTGAACCCGGTGAGTGCCCTCCTGCTCGGGCCGATTTCAAGAGCCCGGTTTGCTCAAAACGAAAGAAGCGTGTTTGGCTTCCTGAGTTCGGCCGAGCCTTCCGGTTTCCAGGAATTCCTGGCGACCACAGAAAATTCTGAAGGCACCTATGACCCGGCAATGTTGTGGGACTATCTTGCCGCTAACTTCGGAATGGCTCTCACGGCAGGTAGAGATGGCAATCGATTTAGCCTTGCCTTCGAAGCGATTGAGCGCGCCGGGGTCAAAGGCGGCGTTCTCCATGTGGCGCTGACAAAATCGGCGGCTATCATCGAGTTCTTCCGTAACGGCTCTGGCGTTGTTCTTGCCGATGAATTTCTAGCAGCTTCTGCTCCTGGCTTCGACAAAACCGCGATCGCCAGGGCGACCAAGGATCTTGTCGATTGGGCCATCTTGATCCGTCAGCCGCGCATTGGTGGCTATGCACTTTTTGCCGGCAGTGACTTCGATCTCGATGAAGCAATTGGTCGGGCGATCCAGCCTGCCGACTCACTCGAACTGGAGGGGATTCCACGGCGCGTCGGTTTTGGCTTCGCGACCGCAAAACGACATTACTTCCAGACCGGCGCACTGCGCACTTTTGAAATAGCATTGCAGGTGATTACCCCCAATGACACTGTTGAAACCCTCACTGACGCGCTTCTAGCGCGGTCGCAGCAAGGAAGCGGTCTCTTGCTGTTGATTCTGGGTGATGGGTCTCAGACCACACGAGCGATCAGCCAACTGGCGCAGAAAACCGCGAGGGCACTCCAGAGCCGGAAGAAGCTGATCGCAATCGGTGGCGTAAACGAAGGGTTTTCCCTGCGTTCTACCGCGGCAGAGCTGCTGGCCGTCGAACGTGTCTTGCGTGAGCATCCCCAGCTCGAAGGTGACAGGATTGCAAGGCGGGAGGTCGCGGCGAGGCAATCGCATTGCATCGATCAGCTTCACCGCGCCCTTGAGACCGCGTTTGAAAATGCGACCTGGTACCTTGCGCCTGAACCAAGCGAAAGTCTCCGTGCGCCGCTGACCGTCGTGGCCAGCGCGCTAGCAGACGTGGGATTTGCCAACGCGCCCATTATCAAAAGCGAGTTGCTTCAGCGCGATAAGCCATCCTCCAATTCCATGGCCGCTCTACGTGAGCTCGCCCATGCCATGGTGAAGTCTCACAGCCACGCTCAGTTGGCGATGACGCAGTACCCAGCGGAGCTCGGACTTTATCTCACGCTTCTGCGCCCCTTTGGCCTTCACAAAGAGGCTGCAGGTGGATTGTTTGATTTCGCCGAGCCGGACGACAGTAAAGAAGGCAAATCACTTCAACCGGCATGGGATATTATCGACCAAGCGGGCGACAAGCCTCTCGACGTCATTTATGCCGAGTGGGCAGCACCCCCCTTCGGTATCAAAGCCGGCGTGATGCCGGTGCTGGCATTGGCATACATGCTTGCCAAGCGGGAAACAGTGGCGGTCTATATCGATGGGATTTATCAGACTGCGGTCGATGATGTGGTCGTTGACAAGCTTTTACAGAAGCCCGGGCTTTTCCGTTTACGGCGGATCGATCGGTCCGTGCGCGAGACGGCCTTCTTAAGTGGGCTTGCCCAGTTGCTCGGCGTCGAGCACCACGGGACATCCCTGCCCGTTGCCGCAGCTCTTTTTCAGCGCTTCGAAGCACTGTCACAATTTGCAAAACGCACGTCCCATTTGGACCCTCTGTCACTGAAGGTCAGAAACACCGTAATGCGAGCCGACGATCCAGAGCGGCTTCTTTTCGACGATCTGCCTTCTGCTTTGGGTGAGGAGCTTTCAGCGGAGGTCATCTACAAGGGACTTCAGGCGTCCGAGGCAAGCTATCCCCTCCTGCTGGAACAGCTTCGCGCGGCCCTTGCCAGGGCATTGGGGATCGATGTCATCACGTTTGGCGGAATAGCGGAGCGCGCTGCTCTGCTTAAGGGCCTGACTAATGATTACAATTTTGACGCCTTCGCCGATCGGGTTGCCGCCATTGAACTTGGAACTGGCGACGTCGAAAGCACTGTCAGCCTGCTTTTGCATCGACCTGCTCGAAACTGGTCGGACAGAGACCAACAAGAAGCTCTGACAGAGATTGCTCGGTACGGCCGGCGTTTCCGCGAGCTTGAGGCTCTTGCAATTGTACGAGATCGGCGATCTCAAACAGAAGCGGTTGCGCTCGTTGTTGGTCTCGACCCCAAAACACCGCCGCTGATGCGAAGCTTCGAATTGAGCGAAACCGAGAAGATATCCGCCGCTGGTATTGCCGATCGGCTGGTTGCTGCACTTCGCGCAGAGAATAAGAGTGGAAGATTGCAGCTTGCTGCGCTCGCGCGTGCTGTCGCTATGATGGCCGCCGATAGTGATGAAGAGGTGGACGTATGAAGGCTCAGGAACGTCACATTCTTGGGTTGTCCGGCGGTCGCGACAGCGCTGCGTTGGCAGTTTACATGCGGCAGCACTATCCGGAACTGCCTATAGAATATTTCTTCACTGACACGGGCAAAGAATTGCCGGAGGTCTACAGCTTCCTGGACAAATTGGAAGGCTTTCTGGGAAAGCCAATCCAACGGCTCAACCCCGATCGAGACTTCGATTTCTGGCTCGATGAGTACGGCAACTTTCTTCCTTCCCCGCGCACTCGCTGGTGCACTCGTCAGCTGAAATTGCGCCCACTCGAGAACTGGCTCCAACAGGATCTTGCAAACGGCACCATCGTTCATTCCTATGTTGCAATCCGTTCAGATGAGCCGAGCCGTGAAGGTTACCAGGCTACGCATCCCAACATGAAGGTCCATCTTCCCTTGCGGGAAGGTGGGATCGATCGAATGGGCGTGATTGAAATCCTTGAACGGTCCGACGTCGGCGAGCCTGAATATTATCAATGGCGATCGCGCTCGGGCTGCACGTTTTGCTTCTATCAGCAAAAGATTGAGTGGGTCCGTCTTTCTGAGCACCATCCCGACCGGTTCGCTGAGGCGGTCGACTACGAAAAGACAGCATTGAGGGATGGATCGCCGTTCACGTGGAGCCAAGGCGAGAGCCTCACTGACTTAATTTCGCCGGACCGCGTTGAGCAGATCAAATCAGATTACGAGAAGCGTCGCGAACGCCTTCGGCGCGGCCGGAAAGTTAACCCTCTTTCCGGCCTGTCGATCGATACCGTTGACGACATCTACGGGTTGGAGGAAAGCACGAGCAGCTGCGTAATTTGTCATAAATAAAGCAACTGCACTCCCCAATTGCCGTCAGGCCCCCGGTTCCCCCGAACCGGATTTTTCGTCACGAGCGCATATCGCATCGACCACCGCGTCGATGTCGTCATCGGACAAGAAGGGCGCTTGCGCGTAGATAATCGCAGGTTCGCCGCTGAGCCTTGCAGCAAGGTGCCCCAGGCCAAGGAGCTGTTCGGCTCCCTTGACGCCGAGAGCAATTTCAGACGTTCCAACGCTTGCTACCTTCAGGATAAGTCTGTTTCCCAGGTTGTCGCGCAGCTGCATTGGCATGACATTCGCGTCAGGGCGCTGCGCGGCGAAAATCAGATGCATGCCGGCAGCGCGGGCTTTCACGCCCAAGCGCGAAACATTGGACGTCACCGCGGCCTTGTAGTCTTCCGTCAGCATCCATTCTGCAAACTCGTCGTGGATAAGAAAGACATAGGGCAACCGATCGCTGTCAGCGACCTTTGAGTTGAAGGTGCGGATATCGCGAGCGCCTTGCGATCGGAACAGCTCATAGCGTCGCTCCATTTCTGCGACCAGGCCTTCCATCACCTGCACTGCACGCGCCTGATCGACAATGACCCCACCTTGCAAGTGAGGAAGCCTTTCAATCGCCGCGTAGTCCACACCCATCTTCGGGTCGATCAGGTGAATGTGGGCAAGCGAACTTGGATTTGTCGCGGCAATATCGAGCAGAAGTGCCTGGATGAGAACGGATTTTCCCGATCCGGTCGCGCCGGCGACAAGTGTGTGCGGCTCGTGCTGCTGACCACCTGCGAAAGGTCCACCGAGATTGAGGTAAAGAATGTCACCATCGAGCTCTTTGAGACCAAGAACGAAAGACGTGTTCACTCCCGCTGAATTGCGGTTGATCTCTCGCCGGCCCCACACATCCCATAGCGAAACAACCTGTCGTGCTGGCCGCGCTACTCCGACTACGATTTCGCCAGGCAGTGGAGAAATTGAAATCAACCTCAGTCCGTGTGTCGTCAACAAAGCCGACTGTCGCCCCTCGATGTCTTCGACACGCAAGCGATCCGATCCCATAAATCGGATCAAGGCAGCGTTTGGCGTCAGGCGGGTTTGGGTGATCTTCGCCTGTAGATTATAGCTCAGAAGCGCAGAGCGAAGTTTTTGCGCCGTGCTCTCCAACCATTCTTGCTCTTCCGATGAATTCTCGCGAGCGCTCTGGGCTCGAGCCTGTATTAATGCCTCTATCGAAGAGTCCTTTGGCACATGCGCTGGCCGTCGCTCAACGACGACTTCTCTCGGCTCCGCTTTCAGAGCATTCAGTGCCTCGGTTTTTGATGGCTCGGCTTTGCTTGCGGGCGCCACAACGGGTGGCTCAACGCCAGTGGCATCGCCTACAGGACTTATACCCACGTGATCATCGTCGCTCTCGACGACGGTTTCCAAGATAACGCCGCCCTCGGGGTCGCCCTCATCATCGTCTTCGTCGTAATCGTGGCTGATAACAAGTTCCGTCAGCGGCGACGCCTGATCTGTCGGTATGACCTTTGTCCATTCAACTCGAGGAGCTGGAGATCGGAAGTCGGCCGAGTTCCAGATATGGACTTCGCCCAGACTTGCCCGCACTCCGGCCAGCGGAAGGTTCGCCGCATACGCCTTGACGAGCTGCCGAACACCTTCGCGAGTGAAGGTTTCCTGAAGGCCCAACTGAATATCAGGCAGTTGCTCCTGCTCCCCCAGCGAGCTCGCATTACTCGCGGGGCCCGAAATGAAGATGTGCGAATAGCCTCGCAGATCGATGGGCACGGCCCCTCGACGAATACCATCCCTGACTCGTTCCAGTAGACTAGGTTGGCCCAGCGCCGTTGTCCCATCAAGAAGAAGGTCGGAAATGCGCGATAACCAGAGATCTCTGTCAAGGCGACCCGGATCTCCGAACAAGGCGTCATCGATGCGGGAGATCGTTTGACGCAGCTGACTGCGCGACTTTCGGGTCGCCTCGGCCGCTCCGGACTGATCGACGTATTTGGCTTCAGTGACAATGGCGCGGAGTCTCGGCGATCCGTCTTCACCTGTCGAAAGGCTGATCCCCAGAATATCGGCGATCCCTTCCTCCTTCTGGCCTAGCCACTCAGCATAATCGTCTAAAAGGAACCATGCAGCAGCGGCTCCCTTTCCAAGCTCTTCCGAGACAAGCGCCCGACTTAATACCAGTCCGATAAGCTCCCCAGCAGAGACCCCGCGTTTGGCAGCGCGCAGGACAATATCGCCAGAGATCGCATTTGCATCGTCAATCATGCGGCGCGCGAGCTGAGCCAGATGTTCGTCGTCAAAACCCAATGAAAGCTCAGCGAGCCTGCGCTTCACGAGCACGTGGAGCAGGCGCAATTCAGACGTTGAAGACACCACCATGTTGCGGCCATGGGTGCGCTGCCGACGATAGCGGATCACATTGATGCCCTGAGCAGCTAGCTGGCGCTTGTCGAGCAGATCGTCATAGGTCGCAACCCACTCTGCAAGCTCGTGAACCTCGTCGAACATTGCCTTGAGGCCGCTGTCCTGGAACGATATCTGACGCGCCGGTAGGTAATGTTCATCCGGCCCGTGGGACTGCCGACGTATGACGTTAGCCACCGCGTCGATGTAGGACCACCCTGCATTCGGTTGACGAGGGCACGTCAAATAGCTGGTTGCTTTGAGTTCATCCTCAGCGGTAACACGACGATATGACCAACGCGCCGGCACATGTTCCAGCAGGCCCGGATTGTCGTCGAGTGCGGGAACCGCGAACCATTGTTCACGCGCCTGCCTCGACACTACGTCATGTAGGAACGCAACGTCGATCTCGCGCCCTGGCCCAGTTTTTGACGCCCCCGCGACGTCCAACATGACGCCAATGCGGAGCTTTGACATGAAATTTCGCGACGTCTCGCTTACGACAACGGCGTCCGGGTCATTTTCAGAGCGCTCCAGTAGTTCTGTGTAAACACCCGATAGGCGCGTTCGATCGCGATGTCGAACCAACACGTTACAGTGAACTTCCTCCTGATCTTGCACCGATCCCAACGCGCTGACCGTTGCGAGTGGCAGTCCGGCTGCATCGCAGTTATACAACATGATGCTGAGGTTGGAGCGTTCATGGGGCTGGAGATCAAGATAGCGTTCAAGGAGAGCGCGAATCTGTTTCGCAGCTTCGCTCGGATCAACGTCGGTGGTCGCTTCCGACGGATCCCGAACAGGACGCTCCATGAGGCTGTAGTCGTTGACGGTACTCGTTTCTGACAGAAGAATCGGCTCGCTACCGTCGTAGCCGACCGATATTTCTGGATAAAGAGGGTGGCTAAGCTCCTCGCGAAGATCACTGAAAAACAGCCGCGAGTCGCCGAAATTCACGTCGACGTCGGACAAGAGATAGTCCGCAAGACCTGCAACGGAGCGCATTTTGGCTGCAACGCCTGCCAAACGCAGCGGATGCCACGGTGCGACAATAGCCGACGATGCACTTCCAAGAACGGCGATTGTACCGATACTTAAGAGCGGCTCCCACAAATCTCGGCGATTGAGGTCCCCTAACGCTTCCTTCGCAAGGGTGGCAAAAAGCTCCCCATAGGCGTTTGCCTGCTCGATGAGTGCTGCGGACGCATAACCCGAGGATTGAAGTGCGATGAGAGCTTCGGCATAGATCTTCGCAAAACGTTTCCAGGCTTCGCCAATCGCCTCGGCGCCCTGAGCGCTGACCCGGCCAGCGACCACCGCTTCCTTCAGGGACTTCGGAAACTGCTTGGCGAAATCAGGGCCAGTGCTGGTACGTGGGACAAGTGTGCCGGAATCTTGCCCGAAGGCAGGCTGCAACGTCCCGGTGTCGCTGAGCGAAATCGACTGAAGCGCGCCCTTGCGGCTAACGGGAAGACGCGCAACAGTACTGCGGCCGAAGGGTCGCTTGATCAGGCGGCCGAGATCTTTCGGCATTTCGAGCCCTATAGCCGTCGGCTGGCTTGTCCAGACAAGCTGAACAGTCGCCCGATCGCGGCCTGCGGTGAGCGCCACGTCGAACTTGATCTGGAGCGCAGCTCGGGCAGTAGACTCGTTTCTCCGATATTTTTTCTGGCGCTGCTTTGCTCGGTCGAGCACCTCTTCATATGCAAAGAGGTGCGGAACATCCCATTGAACAGACGGCCCGAGGAGTGTTTGAAGTCCACGATACCGCAACCCAAAATAAAGTCCGACATCAGCATTGAGGTCGAGCCATTGGTTGCGGGTTCGTCTCGCGGATTTGATTGAGAGAGTTCTTGCGCTCCCTCCTAAATTGACCTGCCCGAACAGTCGCTCGACGACGCGCAGAAAACCTTCCAGGAAATCGGTGCATTCGATAGGTCTGCCAAAAACGAAGCGCTCCCATTTGACCCGGAGGGCTTTATCCTCTCCAAGGTCATCTCGGTGAGCTTCGAAAAATTCACGGTCGTCCTCACGCGTCTCTTTTAAAGAGCGCCCTTTGAGGACCCGAAGATACTCCTCGTCGGTGCTGCTGAGGCGATCTGGAAACGTAAATTCGAAGAAGTTGATTGTCTCCTGAGCGAGAGATGTTCTCCTGAGTTTGATCCCAGAAAATAGCTGGAGGACGCTTTGGCCTTCCCACTCGAAATAGCTCAACGCTTCGGATGCCGCTCCCCATCCCGGCGAGGCGCTTATGAAGTCTTCGATGGCATCGTGGATATCGGCCGGAATGTCTTCGCGGACATCCTCGAAATGATCTCTAAGCTCCTCACTCTCGATCAGTTGGCGATTGGGCCGCTGCTTGACCAACAATGGCTTACGCTCGGCGACCAGTTTCTCAAACAGCTTTTTCCAACGCCGTGACACTTCACGATCACGCTCGCCGAGACCCAGAAAGAAACCGCTGTCGCGAGGTAGGCGCAGGGCTGGGAGCGCCCAGCCAAGTGCGTCCAAAACAGGCACTGCGTCGCTTTCGATTCGTGTTCGAGTCATGGCGACATACGAAGCGATCTGATGGAGTGTCCAGTCATCCGCAGCGTTCAACCCCTTTAGCGCTGCTTTCCAGGTGTCGATCTGGCCTTGGCTTAAACCGAGACCTATGGCTGCAGCGTCCACCCAGGGCGCGGGCTCCTCAGTCAGCTGTTTAGCACCAATAAGTGTGACGTCCCCAAGAGAAGCACCTTGATCGTCATCTGTGTTGGCGAAAAGAAGTGCCGGACGGTCGCACTCGGCGTGTCGGATGGCGACCATCCGCTCATCCGTCATGACGCTCTCGGGCAGACCAAAGGCGGAAACCAAGCTTCGTGGCAAAGCAATTTTGAGCAGATTGCCTGCTTTTGCGTCGAGTAGAAGCGACCGCGTAATGGCGGCGACCTGCTCACCGGTCAAGCGGTCGAGAAGATATCGCGCGACCCCCTCGTCTGGTGACAGTGCATCGAGCCGGAGGCGGATGGATGTTGCGCCCGCGGCGCCGATGAGGTCTGAGGGCTTCACTCGGATCTCGCTCTCTGAAATGGATTTTCGACATAGGCACAGCTATCGGACAAGCGTCGAAGCAATCCGAGGCTCGCTAGTCGTTCTTCAAGCCTATGTGCATTGTCTGAAAAATCTTCTTGGTCGGCAGTGCCGGCATCTACGAATGGCCGCGCCTGTGCATCACCGATCACGATACCGTACCGCTCGTGTAAGCGGATTAGAAAGTCTTTGAATTCGATGCGGTTGTCGACGCATGCCACTACCAACGTCTTCAACAGGCGATCGGTGGGTGCGTACCGCACGCGTCGGCTGGAGCGGCGCGACGAGAGCCCGACTGCGCGTGACCAGGTCGCATGGATCTTACCGACGTGTTGCTTGTGTCGCGTTGTAGCCTTTGCAACCAGCTCCTCGATCAAGCGCTGAGGATCAGTAGCCGCCTCCTCTTCATCGCTCTCGGGCCAGCCGAATTCCTGCTGCATCAAATCACCGGCCCGAAGGACCGGGTCTTCAGATCCAATAGCCTCCGCCCAGGCCGCCGTTTCACCGATACGGGTGACAAACCGCTCGATTGCGAGCTGGGGAAGCGTGTTGTTGTGCTGGTAAGAATCCGCAGACAGGTCGCGCACCACTGACTTTTTAGGAGACACTATTTCACAAACAAACTGGATGGGTTCTCGATCGAGCAATTCTCGTGCCCTGTCCAGTTGGTAAAGGAGAAGATTGAGACCCGCTGTTGTGACGAGATGCGGGATCGCATCGTGACCGGGAATAGGCAGATTCAAAATGGCGAGCCAGTCCTCGGCTAGCCGATCGAAAATTCGATGTTCGGTGCATGGGAGAAAGGCGCCACCGCGTTCCGCTCTAGCGAGCTGGGTGTCACCCTGAAGCGCCCGAGCCATTCCGTCGTAGGGTGCCGGGCTCTCGAGGAAGCGAGAGATCAGCAGTGAACGTAGACTGTCTGCATGCTTGCTTCGACATAACATCAAATAGAGGAGCTCGCCCGATCGCGCAAAGAAACGCCGATCGTTCGACACGCTCCCGTTCGGCTTGACGTTGACGTCTTCGAAAAGCGCGTGGGGGCCGAAAGGAAAGACGAACTTGGAACTCCACCGCTTATTGCTCGTGCCCTCGATCGCGGAACCTTGGAGGAAATTCAAAACAGCCGCAAAATCTTCAAACGTCTCAAAGCGGTCACGGAGATAGCCAAAATCTGGTTTGTCTATTCCTCCCGCGCTTGCCGCCATTTTCTCAAGCCAGAGAGCCCATGCCGCCTCATCTGATCGAGTTTCAGATCGCACCGTCATGACATGTGGGTTGTTGAAGACGAGATTGCGCAGCCGCAATTGCAGTTGCGGCCTGTAGGAAAGGGTATTCAATCTTCCCTCGGTCAGCGCGCGGCCTTCTCGATGTTCAGCAAGGAGCACGGTGAGGAATTCAAGGAATGTGAGCCAGGGGGATTGCTCGTCATGGAGACGATGCCCCCAGATGGCTTCGTCGATCCAAAACGCGGGGCCGGAGCGCTCTTCAGACTCTGTCGGGCGGGCGAGAAATTCCATGATCATACTCGCACGATGACACGACGCGGCTGTGCCCGACCGTCTGGATTGATCTCAATAAATCGCAGCACAAGCTCGCCATCAGAAACCGCGTCATCTCCATCCAGTTTCCGGCGATTTTCAGTCTCCCGCAGGAGGCGCGCCTTGAAGGCCAGCAAGTCCTCATGGCATTCCAGCGAAAAACTGCTCGGCAACGCCCCTTCAGCAACGCGCCCGAGAAATTCGAACCGCGTCGGCGATAGCGGCAGAATGACCGGTGCGATCTCGCTTCCGCGAACAAGTTTGACCGATACGGCGAAATTGCCGCTCGCTTTGTCGAGGACAATGCTCACCTCCTCACCGCCTGCTCTTGGAACGGAGATCATCTCGTCGAGAAGAGGGCTCTGCTTTGACTGGGAGAAGCTCCCCGATGTGGCGAGTACGACCTCGTCTTGGTTTTGGACCAGCATTCCGGTGAATATGCGGTTGAGACCCCTTACAATCATGTTCAGAGCTTGACGGGGAGCGGGCTGCCCGGCGGAAATCTTTCTGGATGTCTCGAGATAAAGACCAGCGTAGCGAAAGACGCTCAAATCCCAGAGGTCGTAATTCTCGACTTTCGATTCGGGCATGGTGAAAAACAGTCGCTGCCGCTGTGCCCGAAGTGCGCCAAGAAACGCGAGCCGATCATTCGGGTTCTCGCCTTCCAGATAACTTCGTTGAGCATTGGCGTAGGCAGGTGTTGCTCCATAGATCGGATCTGACACCACCAGGTCGAGATAGTCAGCCTGATAAGCTGGGTCATCCGCTCCATAAACGAGGAGGCTATCAACGCGGTTGCTCGTTTCGGCTCCAATACCAAATGCATTCAGTTTCCGAAACAGCTCCGTCTTCTCAGCTCGACTTGGTTTCAGATTTTCTCCGAAGATGTTGCGATAGATGCTGGCCAGTTCAGATCGGCCCGTGTCCTGGATTGCAGGCACATCTGCACAAGTCATCAACCCGTCGCGTGCCTCAGGGTGACCAAGCAAACTGTTGGCGACGAGAGCCAGTAGTTGGCGCACCGGGAAATGGCTGCCATTGCGCTCGCTGAGTTCGACGACTGCTGAAAGGCGCGGTTTGAATGGATCGTCGATGTCAGACCCCGACAACCGCCGTCGGTTTTCAAAGATCGGACAGACGGCGCCGTCAGAGCGGGTCGAGCAACTGTCACAACCTGCCCAGCCCTCGTGCTGCGTAATAGCTTCGATGATGGCAGTCACCATTTGGGCAGCGGGAGAACGGCTCAGATCGCTGAGCTCGATGTTTATTCTGGTGTCTACGGTAGCACCGGTCACGAGAAGATCTTCGATGACGCTGCTGGCTCGTACGACTTCGGACGTCCTTGGTGCGGCCTTCAGCTTTTCGAGCAGTTGGCCATGATTGGCAGCCAAAAGATAAACCGTGGCCGAGGTAGCGTCAGCGATATCCGCTGCGAGACGCGAAATAAGCGCGCCGCTCTCATCGTCCCGCAACTCACTCAAATCCTTGACAACGACGAGAGTTCGGCCATCCGTTAAATTGAGCCGTTGTACTTTCTCGCCCTGGTTCCATGCGTCGGGGCTGCCGCCAAGCTCGATCCAAACTTCACGACAATGGTATGTCTTGCCGTCCCCGGCAGTTCCGGTGATGATATGTGATACTGGCGCAGATCCACGGAAATTTGCGACCAGCTTATCGCGAAGCGGTGCCGGGAGAGTGATCGGGCGGATTTTATGACGACGCAAGGCCCGCTGAATGGACTCGTCATACATATTGTCGTTCGTCGGTATCGGTCCGTAGTTTCTAAGGAAACGAACCCACGCATGAGTAGATGGTATTTCTGACAAGCTCCGCCCCCACTGTTCCAATAAGTTGTAGACGAAGAACTGATTCGATCAACTCTGCAAAATCTGAAAGAAAATATCACCGCGGCGCACAGAAGGTGCCGTATTCTGTTTTAACAGCCAACGCATTGGATAACAGAGCAGTTTTTGGTTGGTTTCTTAGGCAAGCTTGGCGGGAAGTTTAAAATTCCCGTTGGCGGGGTCAGCCCCCTGCGAAACCGCGTAGTTCTCCCGTAGGAGATCGAGATCCGTTTCGAGGCCGACGATATATCTCAACAAATCCCGAGCCAGCCGCTTTCCGCCCGGAATCATCGTACCTCGCGTACTGTCCCAAATCACGCCCTTGTACGGTGCTTTTGAGAGATCAGTTGGAATGTCTCTCAATCGATGCGTCGCGTCGGAGAGCTTTAGTTTATTCTTATCCGCGAATTCGATGATCACACGGGTTACAATTTCTAGCCCGATCGGGCGAAACAAAACGTCGCCGCCATGGGGTCCTCGATGTAACGGCGTAACCTTTTCCGGGGCCTCCGTCTCGAACAATGTCTTTATCTTTGGAAAAGCCTTGGCTAGCCCATCGAAGTAGGCAATGGCATATGCGTAATGTGTTTTCAAACGATCATCTGAAGGCCTGTTGAAGCGAAGGTTCCGATCAGTCCGCTGCTTAAGCTCGGCCATAAATAAGAGTTTTAAGACGTCATAAAGGTTTGAGATCGTCGTGAGGCAGACCCTATTTGCAACGGGGATATTCGGGCTAGAAATAACCGCGATCTTAGGATCTTTAAACCTACTATCCGACTCAACCATGCGGCGAGCCGTAATCGCCATCACATCGTCTTCGTCAAGCGCGATGATATCGCTCTTCCGAACGGGGACCGCTGTCTTGTTTAAAGTAGTAAACAGGCGGCGGGTTCGTCTCATGCCGGCAATCGTGGTTTTATGCCCTACCAGGATAACTGGAATAAGTTCGTCGGTCAGTGGAAGATTATCCGCAATAGCTCTCTTGATCCCCGCCAATCGATGTTGACCGTCAATGGCGAAAATTTTCTCAAGTCCCGAGAGTTGTAGAAAACCCATCGTATCCATCGACCGCTGCGAGATCTGCTTCAAGATTTCCGGCTTTGTCGTTGATTGGTAATTCCCCACTTCAAGCCATTGAGGTGCACCACCGTAAATCGCTAAAACAAGCGAGTTGAAAAATCGCTCATTGTTTCGAGCAAGATACTCAGAAATGTGCCGGGCACGGACCCCTTCCAGGCTGCGTTGTATTAATTCCGATAATGCTTTGCTGGAGTGGATTTCTTCAGCGTACCGGACTCTCTTACCAACCTCAGCTATGGAAATAAGACATGAATAATATATCCAGTCCCCGAAGTTGCCTCGCAGAGCAGGAAGTACAATTGTATCGCTCATCAAAAAATCGCCGCTCTTGGTGCTGAAATTGTAGCGTCCAAATCCCGCTTGTTAACTGGAGGCCGCACGGCGTTCAAAAGAGCCTTTTCCATTTTGTGCAAATCAACCTTTTTGTTAGGAAGGGATACGTAGTTGAAGAACAAATCACCATCCCAATTGCTCAGCATGTAGGTTACAGCGGGTCGCCCGTTCTGGTCGCGTTGGTCTACAAGGTACTGCGCATACCGTCTGTAAAGATTAGCATCTGAATCTTGCCCGGTGATTCCCACGTACATGATGTAGCCATGTGCCGGCAGCTTTCCCGGAGAAAGTTCTACAGAGAATGCATAAATTCCACGCTCTTTTGGTATGGAGGGATGCCCCGCGCTTTCAAAGCGAATTTTTGTCCAAGACAGTGCGTATTTTGTCTTGAATTTTTTCCAGCTCGCAAGATCGAGGAAGAAAGAGTGCTGTTCGCCTTTGTACCGCTTCGTTTGAGCAACGATGTCATGATGCTTACCTACCACTTTGCCCTCAGTTGCATACCGGATCTATCTCACCGGCATCTTATAGGTTGTATAAAGTTCAAATGGAAGCAAGGTTGACGCTCTAGGCAGATGTCTGCAGCATCCGCGAGTTATCTGAAGTCAGTCCAGCTCGTAGCCAATGCCGGGTCGGCAAAAGCGCGCGGATTTGGTTTCTCCCTATCAGAACTGCATGCTTCGTCGAGCACCAGCCACACCGCGTCCGCGCGGAAGACCAGATCGTCGATCGATGCGATGCTTTTAACACGCTCGCTCTGCGCACTGATGTGCCAACAAGCTAAATCAGTTCTTTATCATGGAGTGGGCAGTGGATTGGTATCCGAAGGAGCGCAAGCAGGACGAGCCTGACGCAAAGAAGGCAAGCACACTCACCGCATCCTGATCGTACCTGCAGTTGCTTCCACCAGCCGGACTGAGAGCATAGGCTTAGGAACTGATCGCCTCTTAGAAATCGGGCTCTACGTATCCGAAATCGACGGCTACGCCACGTCCATCGATGTCCAAGTCGATAAGGTCAGGGTCTCGATCTATCGATTTTGCAAAAGTAGCGACGGCACTTACAATGAATTCAGCAGTCCCGGTGAGGTCTGCGCCGCCTAGGCTGACATAGTCTTTGTCGATATGATCCTTTGCCGAGAATTTGAAACTTACGTCGATTTGAGCTTCTACAGCAAGATCGAAGCTAACCACGACTTCATCGTCGTTAGCTGAGACGACGACTATGTCCGCTCTGTCAGCGAAGTCCCAACCGGCTATGGATGTGTCGTATATCTCGTATTCGTAATAATATCCCGCGTTCGCATCGACATCAACATCATACCCGTCGATGTAATCTTCGAGCTTGCTCTGGATCTGCTTGTTTAGGTTCGCCGCCGACCCTGATTTGATCGAGCTGACTACGCGGGCAGCGATGGCGCTCTCTTGGTCGTTGAAAAAGCCGAGGGCCGTCGACAGTTCTCCCACGTGAATTAGCTTTTCGGACAGACCTGCGAAGGTCTCCCAGTCGCCATCCCTGCTCACCGCCAGAAGATAGGTATCATTCGCCACTGCCCATTTCTCGAGGGTGAGGAGAGCGATAGCATCCGGGAACTCCGCCTTCTTGTCCGAAGACTTACCGAATGGTGGCAAGACTCCGAAATATCGACGCAACAGCTCGTCACTATCAACCTGCTCGGTGATCTCTCCAGCACCTACGCGATCGACATACGCGGAAATTTGCTCGCCCGCTATGACAGAGGGATCCGTGTCGATCCCGAGGGCTTTGACAACCTCGTCTAGCTTGTTATTAGCACGGCTCGCCTTAAAAAACTGATTGATACCAGCTTGGGCCTTGCTTGCGGCTTCACTGACAGCCGCTGCAATGTGGTTGCGGACCTCACCAAGGGTAACAGGGCTGAGAACGAGCTGCACGTCTTTATGTTTGAATTGCTCGACGGCCGTTAACGCCTTAAATTCCAGATTGCAACCAAACTTGTCGAAGATGCTCGTATCCATAGTTATCGCGAGAATATTTCCCTCAGCAATAAGAGCTTTAATTTCATCGACAGTCTTCTTGGGCATCAAGGCATTCCAGAGGTGAGAGGCAGTTTCCGTTTCCTAAATTGCTTAAACGGATAGCCAGCTGATGATCGATGTCAACACAGAAGCGCATCTTAGATTTCAGGCGTTCGATGTCTTTCGGCGGCTGCGTCTATTAATTGTCGATGTCCAATATTTTTGCTCAGCTCCCCAAGCAGACCAAGATCGGCTTACATTTGCTTCACCAGCGCACTCGTTTGTATCAAGATGTTGCCGCGGTTCTCGCGCTTTATCTTGCTGCGGTGGGCATTGGATGCAAAGCTGAAATCGTCTCGTTCCAACCGAATCATTTATCTTTCAGCGGACGAAAGAAGCGCATGTCGAATGACCGTTGGGCAACTCTTGTTTCCTCGATCCGCAGAAGACGAGCAAATTTAGCGCGGTTTTTCAAACCGGTTTGCGTGATTGCTGCCATCGATCTCGCCAATGAAGGGCTGCTTGACCCTGCATCCATGAACGCGGAGGCAATCATTGCGCGGTTTAAAGACTACGTCAGCCTAATTTTTGCGGAACGGGCTGACATGGGATGGAAGCCGCTATGGCATTTATCCAACGACGGCCTATGGACCTTTTATGTCGATGGTCAGGTATTAGGACCGGATGACTTTGGTGCAGATCGAAAGCCAGGAACGAAGTCGATTTTGTTTAGTCGGTTTCATGAGTTGTCGATCCATCAAGACTACAGGATTGCATGGCAGGACAAGGACCAACGATCTGCCTTGCGCCACGCCATGCTCGTAATTCTTGCCAACGACAATGCCGAGTGTCGTCGTTTTGCTCAGCAGCTACTTCATGCCGACCGTGCGATGCAGCCGGCACTCTGGCCTTCTGAATCCGAAGTCATCGCGAAGTTAGGGGTTGTTGCGGACCAGCTTGAACTCTTCGTAAAAGAGAACGGCGATCCATATGAGGACAGCCAACGCATTACATCGGGTGAAGATATCGAGGACTATGACGTCGAAGATATCGATGTTGAGACGCAAATCTCCAACCGCACGCCGATCGTCACCGAGCTTGAGGCCGTCGCCAGCCCGACGGCTAGGCTAAATAGTGCCAGCGAGATTGATCTTGGTACGAACCCACACATCGATAGGATAGATGGAGCTCCCCATCTCGACGAATACCCGGAAATTCAAACGGTGCAGATCAACGTGATCCTCGGTTCGCTGCCCGGGAACGCTCCGAAAAGTCTGGTTTGTGCGCTGACTGCTTACAAAACAGAGCTTGAGAAGCGTGGAGCGCGCCCGATTGCAGGTATTCTCACAAATCAATATGACATCATCGACGCCGAATACCGCCATTACGACGCAGCGGAATGGCTGTCTGCTGGCATCAAAGACGCCGGATTTCCGGCGTTTTTCCGCGAGCACAAGAAGTTCCTCCAGCACTTCCCCTTTGTAGTCGAACGCGAGAACGTGATATCGCGTATTGAAGTTGACGAAGCCAGGGCGACCGGAGAGGATCTAATCAAACCGTTCAGAGCCGCGCTTGCCATGGCGAAAGCGGCTCAAACTGCAGGCGTTGCGACGGTCGACGTTGTCCAGTTTATGCAGGAGTTGAAGCAGGGAGCAGAATTGCTTGCCAGTTTGCCAAACGACATGCCTCTTCCCGCCATATCAAACGACGACCGACTTGTTCCCCCAACAGCGACGCCAAAACAACGACTGATCGGCACAGCAATAGGTTTCGTAGTGCGCGCCTTGAATCTTTCGGCCACTGCCGTCGGGTTGGGCACAGCATCGTATTCAACATTCAATCAGAATCTTGCCTATGTCTTGGAAATGCTAAAGTCGCTGATCCGGTGATGGAATAACCGCCTAATTTTGTGGGTGTATAATAAATTTTTCGTGCTCGATATCATCGACAAGGTGATCGATCTCAGCAGCGGCGACGCCCCGGTCCTTGCCTGTCTTGAAGCTCTCGATACGAATGCCCCATTCGGCCGGAAGGAGGTCTCGTACGAGCACTTCGAAATCGTGGCTCGAAAGTTCGTGAAAATCATAGTCGACAATGCCGCTCCACCACCGACTACGAGACCTGCTGAGATCCAGAGGTGATCCCTCCCGATCGGAAAACCATCTGCGGAAGCGGGTTGAGCGGCTCGTCCGAAATTATCGCGAACGCCCCTTCTGGCGAATTGCCGATCGTCATCCTTCGCGCACTGTTCGCTTCGGTGATCGGCAAACGTCGGCAGAGCATGTCCGCTAGCGCTGCATCTTCCACCGCGACAATTACTTGCCGGCCACCAATGACTAGTTGCGCCAAAAGCTCCGCCAAATGTACAGTCCTGAAGTCGTCGACGTGTTGGACGGGGTCATCAAGGAGAATTGTCCTCCATCGGCTCCAAGCTAGGGATAGGTTGATCGAGAGCAAAAACGCGAGGCCGGTTGCACGACGTTGACCGCTCGAGAATAAAAACTGCGGATTGAGACCGTCTCCAACCCGCAAAGTGAGAAAGCGCCGAACGTCGCCGCGGATTGCATATTCGATATCGCGCCAGTGGTGGTGGGGTCTTAAGCGCTGATAAAGCTCCGACATTAGAGGAAGCACGCGATCAAGGCGGCGATCGAGCGTTTCTGCCCCCGCACGCCGCGCTGCATCAAAAATCGCGGCGGCCGTCGCTTCCGCTTTTCTCGATCGACCAGCCCGCTCCTGAGCGCGCGCGAGATTATCTTTGGCGGACTGCAACCTTCCTAGGATCGCGTCAAGCTCACCATCCTGCCGAAGAGTACCCAGAATCCGTATATCATGCTGCAGACCCTCGATCGATGTAATCAGCTCGCGGCGCCGATCGGCAGCAGCTCCCGCAGGATCATCAGCGGGAAGGTTTAGAGCTGATACGTCTGTTTTGTATCCTGTAATCTGGACTGACAACTCACTTATGCGATCGGAGATAACCGAGAGCTGTGACCTCAAGCCCTCCACGGCTCGACCTGCATCACTCCGTTCCTCCTCCGCCTTCGCGAGTTCGGTAGCCTCGGCATCTATTTCGCTCGCAAGCTCGGTCATTCTTTCGGCGCCAGCCGAGAAACTTTCGGCTGTATGTTCCTCTCCGCACACTGGGCATAGTGATTGAATTAAGCCTACTCTTTGGCCAAGCGTTACGAGGTGGACGAGCTCGCGCGCTTTGGCGGAAAGCTGGGTCGATTGCCCTTCGCTTGCCAGTGGCAACCCAGCAAGCAAGGCTTCTGCTTCGGCCAAATCTGATACTACTACAAGCCGCTGGCCTTCGAGGTTTTCCGTCTCCGCGGCGAGCCCGGCGATTAGCGTTGCCCGTCGCTCGAATCGAGTTAAAGCTTCCAACTGCCCCTCGCGGGCAGCCACAAGCTCGCGAGCTCGGGTAAGAAGAATATCGGGGGCGTCGGATGAATTCAGCTGCTGACCTACTCTCGAGGCCGCTTCTGAAATCGCTTGGTCGCCAGAAAGCGAAAGTCGGATTTCGTCTGCACGGCGCTCAAGGTGCGAAACCTGCTGAGACGCGTCACCAACATCAGATTTGGAACTTTCCAGCCTCTTCTTCGCGGCAGAAACCAATCGGTTGGCCCGTGAGATCCACTCGTCCGCATCATTGGCGCCGATGGCTTGCCGGAGCATCGCATAACGATCTGTCTCAGATAGATCCAAACTCAACCCGGCAATATGCTCATCTCGAATTATCGAGGCAGCGCATAATTGACGAAGTGCGTCTTTAGGCGCCTGGTCTTGATCAACGACTGATTGCTCGATGACCTGCAAATCAGATACTGACGGTTCCTCGAGAACCGACCTGCGCAGAGTAAAGATTTTTCCGTCTTGCTCGAAGGAAACTTCCGCGAACCCGTCGAGCATGGCGCTACCGTACCCGGTCCACCAAAGATAGTGACCAACACCCTCGCCGGCGGCCTTGGCATCTCCATATTTCGATATTCTCCCGGTCAGGACGAACTCAATCGCGTCGAAGATCGTGCTTTTGCCGACACCGTTGCGCCCGTCGATAACCGTGAAGCCCGGGGCGAAGTTAAAAGTAACCTCGTCTCGATAACCGCGAAATCCGCGAAGCTTTACAGACTTTAGCTTCATTGCTCCTCCAGTAGACGAATGAGCTGTTCTTCGTCATCGAGCGTCAGAAATGCGTCCACCACATTTGCGGGGAGCTCGGTTGTTCGCTGCTTGATTTCGTCGGCCATAATGATTGGCTGAAGAACGGGAGCCGCGCGCAAGGGGAGCAAAGAAAGTAATGCGTTCCTGGTATCATCATGTCCTCTGATCCCGGCGCGCGCAATTTTTCGTGTCCCGGAAAGATTTTCCTCGATCTCTGTCATTGCGACAGATTGAATGTCAGTTGCAGGTGCCTCGGCAAGAAGGATAACATATGTGTTCCAAGCCTTCGTGCCGGCCGATCGAAGTTGAAACCGGCGCTCGCCAGTGATCTTGCTTGAATCGTCCGACCATTTCGAAATCAGTTGCGCCGCGTCGTCGTATGTCAGGACAAATCCGAGAACGGTTGGCGATTCAAACGCGATAGCCCGTTCCAGTCCGGTCTCTCGGTCAATCAAAAACTGAGCATCGGCCAGTACCGCAATCGCATCATCCAGAAGGACGGTCATTGGAGAAACTCCTGTTGTGCGTCGTCTCGCGTAATCCAGCGACTGCTTGCTCCCCGAGCGATTGAACCTGTCGGAGCTCTGGCGACATTGGCCGGCAGTCCCATATCTTGAGCTCCCACTGCGATGATCACATCCGGTGCGACAGCAGGCGCGGCTTCCCGGGCATACCGGCCTTCAACCTTGTGGAGCGCCTCATTTGCCGCCCGAATGACCCGAAATCGGTTCCCATCAAGCAGCCAGTATGAACCATCGGCAACAGCACCAAGCCGTCGAAGCTGAAGTATCGTAAGGCCAACGAGCGGTTCTGCATGCGGTCGGCTCCACACGATCGGCTTGAAAGGCTCACAACCTAGTAAATCCCGCCTTGTTTGCCAAAACTCCTGGTTTGTGATCTGCGGCGGGTCTAACAGATCGTCCGTTGGCGCGACGCCGTACAAATCCCCATACGTAGCTCTACCATACATAAACGCTTGTCGTACAAAGCTTCGAGAATACTCTTCGCGCAGACGACCAAGAAATTCAGCGCCGGACGCTTGCAAATAGAAACTTCCGTTCACGCAACCATCACCTAACGCGGATAGAAATGGGGCCTTTGCGACATAATCAGCTGATACAACCGGATCAACAATCAAGATCCGAGCAGGATTCACGGCGCCGAGCGCTTTTTCAAGAACTGCATTTAGATATGTCCAGTCCGTCGAATATCCTATTATGAGCAAATCACGGTTGAGCAGCTGTTGCGTGAGCCATTCGGCGCTGTGATCTATTCGGGACTTGACCGGCTCCGCCGCAATCTGACTTTGCGTCCAGACGGTATTCGGCCGATCAATAGTCCAGCAGCCGTGGATTTTTAACAACGGCGACGTGGATATCGGGGCTCCAGCAGCCGAATGGCCATCGATCCCAACGAATACCTGACCGAGCAGATGGTGTCCCGCCGTTTCAATCAAGTTGTCGACGTTGGTGGTGATCCCCAATCGTAGTGCGCCGCAAAGCAGGAAGTCAGCAGCGGCGTCGTGACCCGCATTCGGCACACCCGCAAAAGCATGTTGGTCAATCAAGTTGGCCAAGTAGACGGTGGAAAGCTCACCGCGGTGGAAAAAGAAGTCCGCTTGCTCTTCGATATCCGGCGACAGCGGAAGCCGAGTAGCCCCATGTTGCATATCGTATTTATCTTTCGCCTCCTGGGCCAGTGTCCAGGCACTAGGAAGGCTGCTCGGCGGCGCCATCGAAAGCCCGGCGCCTAGTAATACAACCTGACGGTCGTTAAGCATGCCATCCAACGCGTATTCAACCGCGGCCGCTAAATCGATGTTTTGAAGCATGTTTTGATAACCCCTCCCGCTCGCCATTTTGCATGGCTGCGTCGCAAAAGCCAGACACGAGCGCTGTTGCGGCATCAGAGTCGCTACTTCTCATTGCGGGCGGACCTTTGGCAAGAATGCCATCTAAACACGGATCGGATGCCCTAGATTATCCCCCACGCCCGAAACCTCCCCCTCCCGGTCATCTCCCTCAAGCCCAGCTCCAGAACAATCCGCCGCGCCGCCTGCGGCGTCACCTCGAGCGTCTTTGCCACCATCCCGGCCGACACGAGCGGTGTCGCCATGACGAACTCAACGAGCTCCGGCAGCTTTGAAGACGTTCGTCGTCCCGTCAGCTTCCGCTCCATCATCGTTTTCGCGAGCGCCAGCCGGTCATGCTCCTTTAGCCCGATCTCGGCAGCCGCCAACAAACCGTGAGCAATGGCGACCAACCGGGTCTCACGGTCGCGATGCCGGCGCCGGTCGACGGGAATGGTTTTGAGGCCGAGATTGATGGCAACAAGGTGTGCGCCGGTGGTGATGCCGGCCTGGCGCAGGATCGAGGCGGCCAGCAGCCGGCCGAGCCACGGCGCGTGCTGCAGCACCGAAAGCTCGTTCCAGGCATCGAGGGCGACGATCGCCTGCAGCACCACCGGCAAGTTTTCGGCCTGACGCACCACGCTGCGCCATTCCTCCAGCCGGGCATCCTCGTCCCAGTCGAGATCATAGACCAGTGCGTCTCTGTCTGCCGCGCTGGCGCGGCCGGGCCGCGTTGCGTTTTCGATCGCGGCCTCCGATCGGGCCAGCACCGCATCGATGGCAGCGTAGTCGACGCCGGGGAGATTTTCGCCAAGGTCGGCGTCTTCCCCCTCCCCTTCTGGCTCAAGCTCGACCCCGCGCTGGCCGCGCACGCTCTGCGCCTCGTCGGTGTCGGCCGACGCAATCTCCGAGGTCTTTCGCAGCGTCCGAAGCCCGTCGGCAGAAAATGCCCAGCCGGGCGGGTGGGCGGCAATCCGGCGGCGAGTGCGCAGGACGTCGCGGGCGATTGTCAGCTCATGGGTAGGTGTGCGAATATCCTTCGTGGCGTCGTGGAGGACGAGGTCTTCGAGATGAACGAGTTCGCCGTCGATCCACAGCGAGGCGCAGGCATCCGTGAATTGGGTGCGTTCGAGGAAGCCCGCGCAGATGGGCGAACGGGCAATACGTTCGTCGAGACGCGCCAATTCGATACCGGCGCGGAAAGCCGGCTCCAAAAGCGTTGTCATGCTGATTTTCGTGAGATCGTAAGCCATTGAAATCATAGTAAATGATTTGCTATAGGAACTCTATCTAAATGTTATAGTTCCTCACATGGTACGATTGTTGGTTGAGGATATAACCATCGATAACTACCTGTTATCGATGGTAGTTGATCTGGAGTCGCAAATCAGAAAGAATCGGGGCAAATCACGGCCCGGAGGCCGCCGAAACCTTACTTTTGGAGCGCCTGTGGCCAAACCCAAAACACTGACCGCCGTCGAGCGACGCGCCGAAGAACTTGACACCATTGCCTCCGTCCTGCCGATGGAGCGCCGCGACGAACTCGCCGAGCTTCTTACTGACCAAGACATCGAGACGCTGCGCCATCTCGTCAACCAGGGCATGGGCGACAACACGTTGCGGGCGCTCACCTCGGATCTCAGTTATCTCGAGGCGTGGGGCTTGGCAGCCACCGGACGATCGCTGCCCTGGCCGGCGCCCGAAGCGCTCCTACTAAAATTCGTTGCGCATCATCTCTGGGACCCGCAGCGGCGCGAAACGGATGCCGATCACGGCATGCCGGCCGACGTCGACGGAAACCTTCGAAGCCAAGGGTTCCTGAAATCCGTCGGCCCGCATGCGCCGGCGACGGTGCGCCGAAGGCTGGCGAATTGGTCGACCCTGACCAAATGGCGCGGCCTTGATGGCGCATTCGCCTCCCCTGCCCTGAAATCGGCCATCCGCCTTTCGGTTCGCGCCGTCCCCCGGACGCGGGGTCGCAAGAGCGCCAAGGCGGTCACCGGTGACGTGCTGGCAAAACTGCTGGCGACCTGCGCTAGCGACAGCATGCGCGATCTCCGTGACCGGGCAATCCTGATGGTAGCGTTTGCGTCCGGCGGCCGGAGGCGCAGCGAGATCGCTGGGCTGCGCCGCGAGCAGCTGACCGTCGAGCCACCGATCCCAGTCGAAAACGGCGCCCCCCTCCCCTCTCTCGCCATCCATCTCGGCCGCACGAAAACCACCTCCGGGGAAGAGGACGACGTCGTCTATCTGACCGGCCGCCCCGTGGAGGCGCTGAATGCCTGGATGGTTGCCGCGAAAATCGACAAGGGCAGCGTGTTTCGGGGGATAGGGCGATGGGGCACCATTTCGAAACGGGCGATCGATCCGCAGTCAGTGAATGCGATCCTGAAGCAGCGGGCGGAAATGGCCGGGTTGGAGAGTGGGGAGTTTTCGGCCCACGGGTTGAGGTCTGGGTACCTGACTGAGGCCGCCAATCGCGGCATACCGCTTCCCGAAGCTATGGAGCAATCGAGGCATCGCTCTGTCCAACAGGCGTCAAGCTATTATAACAGCGCCAAACGACGGACGGGACGTGCTGCGCAGATGCTGTAATTGTTAAAGACATGCTCAAAGGTACCTTTGAGAAGAATCGGATAGCGACACTCTGATTTAACTTATTCGACGCTGTCGCGCGTGAGCGTCTCCTACAGGGATCCTTTACCGTATCGTCGTTCGTCCCTTGCATCAAATCCCTTCATGCTTCAACCAGCAATCGGGGTAATGTGATGAGGTTGTGATGGAGCGGTTAAAGGAATGGGCTTGGTGGTGCTGGGATCTGGTCGGGGGATGGGTTCACACCGTCGATCATTGGTTCGACGTTGTTTTCTATCCGATTGAGAAGGCCTCTGTCTCGGTAGTTGTAAGAGCCTGGGATCTGCGAAGCTTCCTGATTGGGGCAGGCGGGGTCGCCTTTGGCGTCGCTGGGCTCTACAACACGTATCTCCTTTCCCAAGATCCAAGCTACAATTCTGGGCTGCTGGCGGGACTGATGTTTATCCAGCTTATTTGCCTCGCCCTGAGTATCTTTGGCCTTTGTCTTCAGTTTCAGGACAACCAGGACGGCCCGATTGGCATGCGCGCGTCCATCTTTGCAGGCTACATGGGCTACTATTTCAAGACCTTGTTCGCCGGGATCGTGTCGGTTCTGGCAGGGACCACGGAACAGATGCAGTGGCTTTGGGCAAAGTCCAACCTGCTCTTCTACTAGTCGAGCACAACAGCTCCTAGCAGTCCCACTAGTCGATGGCTGATCGATCTTGCGTCCTGATGGGAACGTCAACGCTCCGGACGTTTTGAGACGTATGCTGGTGGAGTTGATACTCGCCCTCGTTTCGACCCAACAGGGGTCATAATTGGGAGAGCAGCCATCCCGATTAATCAAATATAACAGAAGGATGCGTTGAACCCAAGGCTGAGATGGGTAGTATGGGGTACTGCGTCCTTGAGGTGATAGAGATTGGCAAATGTGGGGATAAATAGCGGGTTCAGCTGGAACCGCGAATGGATGCCGTTGGTCTCACGATACGAGGTCATCACGAGCTCTGGCCCGGAAGACGCGGGGCAACAATCCGCTCCTGTAGCACTGCTTGATATTGCCGATACACCGTGCCTGGTGCTTTTGAGCGAACCGGGAATGGGAAAAACTTCGGATTTAGCTTCGCTCGCTCAATCGCTGCGTGACAGAGGCGAGCAAGTCGATCTTGTTTCAGTCCGTGATCCAGACTTTGCCGGGGTCCTTGATGCCTTGCTGGTTTCCGACCATTGCCTGGGCTGGACGGATGAACACCGGGAATGGCACATCTTAATCGACGGTGTGGACGAATTGGCCGGGGGGCTGGATCCGAAGCGCCTGCTGGAGGGCTTTCTTGATCGGCTCTTCGCACTCGGCAAACGCGGCCGCCTCAAGATTGCCTTTACCTGCCGCACCTCAGCGTGGACCGACCAACTTGATCAAATGGTCAAAGACCGATGGCCGCCAGATGCTCACAAACGCCTTTCGCTATTGCCTCTGGCGGACAGTCAGATTCTCTCGGCGATCAATAGCTTTGAGTTGTCAGCAGAGAACCGGGCCATCCTGACGGCTCACTTGTCGAACGAGAAAATGCGTGCGGTCGCAGGTCGGCCGTTACTGCTGGCAATCCTGTTGGACCAATATAGGAAAGGCGGCACTTTCCCCACACGACAAGCTGATCTGATCTACACCGCAATTCTTGCGGCCCTCGGTTCGGTCGATGGATCATCCGTCGACGTTCAATTGGCGATGGCCGGTCGGCTAGCGGCCGCCTGCACATTCTCCGATATACGTCGGTTGACGACGGCGGTAGGCTCGACCGACACTGAAACGTTGTCTGTTTCAAGTATTGCGGGCGGCATCGAACCGACTAAGGGAGATTTGGTCACCGCAACACCGGCACAGTTCTCGCTTTGCTTGAAATCTCCGCTTTTCGTCGAAGTCGCGCCTAAAACTTTCCAGTGGTCGCATCGAATTTTCAGCGACTTCCTAACAGCTCGCTACCTTGCAGACCACCGGCTGTCAGCAGAAGAAATCCTGTCGCTCCTGATCGTGCCGGAGATTGGAGGGCCAGGTGGTGTTGCGCTGCACCTCACCGAAGTGGCTGGATGGACCGCTGTGATGGTTCCAGGCGTCTTCAGCGAGCTGATCGACCGACAGCCAGATGTGTTGCTTCAGTCTCAGGCATTGGCGCTTGAACCCGCCGACCGCGCACGCTTGACGGAGGCATTGCTCGATCGGTTAGCCAACGGGGAGCTCCTAGACCGGTATAACGAGATACTGCCGCTCCTTGGCCGGCTCGATCACGACGGACTGGAGGAGCAGCTTCTCCCACTGATTACGAGAGACGACACCCCACCTTTTCAACGCAGGGCAGCGATTGATTTGGCGGCGGAAGCCGGAAAAACCTCGCTCTCCGGTGTTATTCTGAATGTGGCTACCGCGCCGCGCGTTGATGGCATCTTGCGGACTATCGCGGCGCGCTCCGTTCGAAAGCTCATTGGTACCAAGTCTGACGAACTTCTGGCTCCGATCCTTTTTTCTGATCTCACGAGCGACACCGACGATCGCCTACGTGGCACTGTCCTGCAAGCGTCTTGGCCCGGCAGCCTTTCCTTCCGGCAATTGCTCCTCGCGCTGACGGCTCCTAAGCGAAGCAATCTGATCGGCCCATACCAGATGTTTCTATCCCGTTTCGAAGCGCCAGAGATGACAGCGGAGCAGGCCCTCGAAACGATAGAGTGGTTAAATCTGAGGCTGGACGCCGATGACGACGGACAGAATTATCTTGAAACCGTTGGAACACGACTGTTTTGGGCATCTGCGGGCCAAGTCGCAGCGCCCCAAGTTGCAGATGCGATGGCCGCATTCATCGTTGCCGCAGATCGCAATGTGGCACGCTTTACAATTGAGAGAGGAGACCGCACTTCGCATTGGCCGAACGCTCCGCTGGCGCGTGCGACGCTCGTGGACAAAATTCTTCAGCGAAGCCAAGATGCACTCCGTAGCGTCATCCTCATATTTCAAACCCTCCCAGATCTACTTGTACCGAACGATCTCAGCGAATACTTGGCGAAGATTACTGGTACTCGCGATGATTCCCTTCAACTCGCGCTGTCTCGCATCATCGTTGAGCTGAGTCTGCAATTGCCGATCGATACGATGGAAGAGGTGTGGAATGCCGCCTTAAATATCCCACCATTGCAACAAACCCTCTCTGCGCATTACTCAGTCACTTTAGATTCTCCGGCGTCTGACTACATGCGCCAAAAATTCCAAAGGGAACGCGATGCTGAGGGGCTCCGAGCATCCGAAAAGCTGAAATCGTCCGCCTGGAGGGACGGTATCGAAAAGCTGCTCAACCGGATCGAAGCAGGTGACGCACAACTTTGGTGGCAGCTCAACCTCCAGCTTTTCCAGGAACCGACAGGCAGCTTCGATCCCCACTTTGAGTTCATGTCGGATCTTACCCAGACGCCCGGCTGGGGCGCACTTGAAGCGAGCCAGCAGGCAAGGATTATACGGACCGCATCAGACTATCTCGTGAAGTCACCTCTTGCTGAGACAAGTTGGCTCGGCACCAACACCAGCCATCGACCGGCCAATGCTGGCTTGCGCGCCCTGCGGTTACTTTGGGAGAATGCTCCTGACACGTTTGCTGCATTGAGTGACGAGACCTGGGCCACTTGGTCTCCAGCTGCGGTCGGGTTCCTTGGAAATGATTTCAACCAAGATGATGCGCAGCGCCATCTCGTCCGGGAGGCTTATCGGAAAGCTCCGGCTGCGGTCATGCTTGCAGTCCAGCAAATTGCGACTGGCAGTGGTTCAAAGGGTCTTTCTTCTCGTGTGCTCGATCTGTTGGAGTGGGCACTTGATTCGCGTTTGGCAAGCTTCCTCCGGGACCTCGACCAATCGCACGACCTCACGCGCCACGAGGAGACGCCGTCAATACTGGGTTTTCTCGTCCGAAACGGTGACGGTCAGGCGGTAGCGAGCGTCATCGCGGCATTGGAAAAGGCAGGAAGTGACACACCACCGGAGCCCTCGCAAACTGCGTTGATCGCGGAGGCCACGGTCGAACTATTGCGCCGCGACCCACAAGAAATTTGGCTGAAGCTCCTTGAGCTGCGAGGTAAAGACGAAGAACTTGCAAGGGCGATCTGGGCACAATTTGCAGAACAAGTGGCGTTCAATCAAGGACCGAAGCTCGATGTTTTGTCTGAGTACGACCTCGCCCAAGGATATATCGACCTAGTTTCTCTGTTACCAGAGCGCCCTTCCCAGGAGGCTGGAGGGCGGCTTCTGCGGTCGCCAGATTTTGTCGAACAGCTACGCAGTATTCTGCTTAGCAGGCTCGTAGGGCGTGGCACGAACGTGTCGCTTGAACAACTGCACCGAGTTAAACACGCGGTTCCAGATGGGCATGAGGCTCTGCAATGGTCAATTGAGGAAGCGCGTCGGAATGTCCGCGCAAACCATGTTCGACGGGAAGATCCAGCGGATGTCCTTGCACGCATCTCCACTATGGGGCTTCAATCAGCGCCAGAAGAATTGCAGGCTGATCGCGGAAGAAAATCCCACCTTGACGCCTTGGCAGACGGTCAGATCGAGATTGATGTTCCCGCTCCGAAGGTCCGAGAGGCGGGAGCGCTTCCTGAAGCGGAGCGCAAAACCATCTTAGCGGTGGCGTCTGAGTGGATGTCCCTCCACGGAGGCATCTCAACTCTCAATCGAGAACTTTGCAGAGCTTTGGCAGCCTTAGGTCACACGGTTATCTGCCTGGTTCCAGATGCCACAGAAGCTGAAATAAATGATGCGACCGGTGTAAAGGTGAACCTGGTCGCGTGTCCCGAATCTGTTGGTATCTCCGGCATCGACCGACTATTGCTTTGCCAAGCCGCAGATATTGGCGGCCTGCCAGAGCTTGTCCTCGGACATGATCACATTACGGGTCGTTTTGCCAAAGCTCTTGCGACGCGTTTTCACGCTAAGTACGTGCACTTCCTACACACGATCCCGCAAGAGAATGAAGGCTTGAAAAGCCCCAAAGCTGATCGACCTCGCAACGTTCTCGGGGGCGAGACAAAATTGCAGAACCAACTGGACCTCGCTGGCGCGGCAAATCTAGTGGTTGCCATTGGCCCGCGGATCCAGAAAAGCTTTCTGGCGGAAGCAATAGACCCTCCGCCGGTTTGTGTTTTAGTACCTGGCCTGAACCCTGATCTTCTGACGCTCAATCCAGATCCTGCGAAGTTGCATCTTAACATGTGCATCATGTCAGCGCGCATGGAAGATGCGGTCGCAAAAGGCGGCATGTTGGCATGCAATGTCATTAAAATCGTGGGCAACGGGCGCGAGTGGACGGTGCACGGCCTCCCAGTCCTGATCATGCGTGGTTTTTCGGAAGATGCGAATGCCGAGTTTGCCCGCATCGGGGAGCTTTCAGATTACGCCCAGTTTGTGCAACCCCGCTCGTTCACGACAGATCCTCTGAAACTCACAAATGGCTATTTGAAAGCCGCGCTGATCTTGATGCCCTCCGTGGCAGAGGGTTTTGGCCTTACCGGGCTGGAAGCAATCGCTGCGGGCGTTCCCGTTGTTATCTCGAGCTCAAGTGGCTTGGCCGACTATCTGCGTGGAGCCGTCACGAACGATGGGCTATCGCGAGAGCTGGTAGAATCCTGTATCGCGCCAGTTCATCTTTCCGAAGAGGAAACAAGAAATGCTTGGGCTGAGAAGGTTGACGCCGCCTTGTTCAATCGCGAGGAGGCTTTCCAGCGTGCAGCAGACTTACGGAAGGCCTTGAGACTTCAGCTGACATGGGAGCATGCAGCACGAAGGCTTTCGAGCGAGTTCTCCGCACTTTGACAGTCATGTCATTCCCCCGCTGCCAACTGTGAACATGCGAGTCTGGCTCTTTGATCAATGATGATTTCCAACTTGCCGAGGACAGTCGGAGGACATCGCGTTCGTTTCCCGCTAGCCAACGCTAAGCGTTGGGATCATCAGATTAATCTGAGCGTGGCGGCATCCACATTTCGATCGCTGTTTCAGGATAAATTTGTACCGATCCCGGCTCGAAGTAACTTTCAATTGCGTACCCAAGGTTGGTCAAATCAGTCCGGTACCAGCCGACAATTTTGCCGCGCCACGACGCGCGGCCCTTCTTTGCGGCATAGTCACCCATTTGAAACTTGGCATCTGAAGGCCATGGATTGAGCATTTTATCTCCAATCGAACGCGTTTAACTCTTGTATTGACGAGGTCGGAATCCAAGAGTTCTCTATTTTGTTGAACGACTTACACCCAGGCGACGCATTTCGCGATAGACCGTCGATCGTCCTAGGCCGAGCTGTTTTGCGGCTTCGGCCGGCGATGTTTGAGCTTCGATGAGTTTGATCGCTGCCTCGACCCTCTTCATGTCGAGCGGCTGCCGCCCTGGTAACTTTCCTTTTGCCCGTGCTGCGGCGATGCCATCCTTGGTCCGCTCCGAAATCAGCCTTCGCTCGAAATGGGCAATGGCGCCAAATACGTGAAAGATCAATTCGCCGGCGGCCGACGACGTATCAATCTTCTCTTCAAGGCTCAGCAGGTCGATCTGGCACCCGCGCAGCATTTTCACAGTTTCGAGCAATTCGGCCAGTGACCGACCAAGGCGGTCGAGCCGAACAATCGCCAGTGTGTCGCCAGCACGAGCATAGGCGATCAGATCGGCGAGACCGGGCCGGTCCATGCTCTTTCCGGACTTCACATCGGTGAAGACTTTGATCGCACCGGCCTGCTCAAGGCGCATGGTCTGACCAGCGACATCCTGATCGCCGGTCGAGACACGTGCATAGCCGAGAATTGCCCCCATGATGGCGTCTCCGAAACGGTCGTCTTGTGGACGGTGACAACCGCCCTCATTCCGCTATTGAAAAATCGTCCATAGAATACGTCTCTTTATTCCCCGCTGTCCATAGAATATCACGCCCTTTTATGGACGATTTAGCGGGGTAGAGATGCGCAAACATGAACTTCTGACCGAACATGAACGGCGACAGCTCTTATCGATTCCCGAAAACCGCGACGGCCTTGCCCGCCTCTACACCCTTGAGCCGGATGACCTCGACTTGATCCGGGATCGGCGTGAGGATCACAATAAGCTCGGCTTCGCCCTGCAGCTTTGCACCCTTCGTCATCCTGGCGTGCCTCTTGCGCGGATCCTCGGCAAGATCCCAGCCTCAATGATTTCCTTCGTGGCCGAGCAGATTGATGTTCCGGATAGTGTTATTGCGAACTACGGCTTTCGAAGTCAGACGATGACGGACCATGCGCGTGAGTTGGCCCGAATGATGGGTCTGCGGGTGACTGAAAGTAGCGATATCACCATGATGATCGAAGCGGGAGCGGTCGCCGCGGCGGCGACAGATAAAGGAATGCCGATCGCCATTCACATTGTCACGACATTGCGGCAGGCGGGGATCGTGCTTCCCACGATCTCGACAATCGAGAGGGCGGGAATTGCTGGAAGGGCGCGAGCTCGTAAACACGCCAGCCAAGCGCTTATCGGCGGTCTGACCGCCCACCAGTTCGACATTCTCGATTCCCTCGTTCAGATTGATCCCAAGAACGGATTATCGCCTCTGGCGTGGCTGAAGGCATTGCCCGTCGCAGCGAAAGCCGACGGCGTCCGCGATATCCTGGAACGTCTGTCCTTTGTCCGCGCGATCAGCATTCCCGCTGCCCACAGTGCTGCCCTGCATCCCGACCGTTATCGCCAGTTCGTCCGTGAGGGACGTATGTCGCCGTCGTATATGATCGAGCGCTACACCCTTTCACGACGGCGGGCGACATTGGTCGCGTTCCTGATCGACGCTGAGGAACGGTTGACAGATGCCGCGATCGATATGGCCGACAAGCTGATCGGCTCGATGTTCACTCGCGCCAAGAACTCCAAGGCCCGGAAGTATCAGGCAACGGCGAAGGATGTGTCCCGATTGATGCGCCTGTTTCGAGGCACGATTGACGCGTTGGCGGATGCCATCGAGACCGATAGCGATCCGATCGACACGATCAATGCATCGGTCGGCTGGGCAAATCTGCTGCGAGCGCGCCACGAAGTCGCAGAAATGGCGGACACTGCGGATCAGGATCCCCTGATTGTTGCCGCTGACCGCTACACGACACTGCGAAAGTTTGCGCCGGGGTTGATCAACGCGCTTGAATTCCATGCCGGTAGAGGCAGCGCACGGACCATCTCGGCTGTGAGGGTGCTACGAGAGGCCCATCGCACCGGAAAGCGAGAGTTACCGGCCGATGCGCCTATGCCATTCAAAAAGGATTGGCAGAAGATTGTGATCGGAGCAGACGGCAAGATCAATCGTAAGCTTTATGAGATCGCGACACTTGCGCATCTACGCAATAAGCTGCGGTCGGGCGACGTCTGGGTGGAGCGCTCATCATCGTATCGCCGCTTCGACAGCTATCTCCTGCCTCCGCAAATGGCTGCGCCGGTCACCAAGGATTTGGGGCTGCCGGCATCTGCTGACGATTGGCTGGAACAGCGGGGGCGCGAACTGGACTGGCGGCTGAAACGGTTCTCAAAGCGTCTCCAGAAAAGCCAGGTCGAAGGCGTCAACTTCGATGGAAACCGCCTTAGTATTACTCCTTTAAAGTCCGCGGCTCCCGCCAGCGCGGAAACTCTCGTCAGCCAGATCGAAGGTATGATGCCGCGTATACGGATCACCGAGTTGCTGCACGAGGTCGCCAGCCAGACCGGCTTCCTTGGAGCATTCACGAACCTGAGAACAGGACAAACATGCCCGAACAACAGCGCAATGCTGGCTGCAATCCTCGCCGATGCCACCAATCTCGGCCTTTCCCGCATGGCACGTGCCAGCGAAGGCATCACCCGAGATCAATTGATATGGACCAAGGACGCCTACATTCGGGACGATACCTATGCTGCTGCCCTTGGAACGATCATCGATGCGCACCACCGTCTGCCAATCGCGTCGGTCTGGGGCGATGGCACGACTTCAAGCTCAGACGGTCAATTCTTCCGGGGCGGAAAGCGGGCAAAGACCGGCGGTGATGTGAATGCCCGATACGGCGTCGATCCGGGGTTCGGGTTCTATACCCACGTGTCCGACCAGCATGGCCCTTACCACGTGAAGGTCATCTCGGCCGCTACCCATGAAGCCCCCTATGTTCTCGACGGTTTGCTGCATCATGGCACGGGTCTCAATATCTCGGAGCATTACACCGACACTGGTGGAGCAACCGATCACGTCTTCGCGCTCTGCGCCGCTCTTGGTTTCCGGTTTTGCCCGCGGTTGCGCGATTTCCCGGATCGGCGCCTGATCCCGATCGAACCGACCGGCAGCTATCCGGACCTGGTGCCCCTTCTCGGAAAAAGGGTCCGCGCGGACATTATCCGTGAGCATTGGGATGATGTGCTGCGGCTCGTAGCCTCTCTGAAATCGGGCCACGTCGCACCTTCGGCCATGCTGCGAAAGCTCGCTGCCTACGAGCGTCAGAACCAGCTTGATGTCGCCCTTCAGGAAATGGGCAAAATCGAGCGGACCCTGTTCATGCTGGATTGGCTGGAGAATCCGGCACTGCGCCAGCGTTGCCAGGCCGGACTGAACAAAAGCGAGCAGCGTCATGCCCTTACGCAGGCCATCTGCACGTTCAGGCAAGGCCGTATCATCGATCGTAGCCACGAAGCCCAGCAGTACCGCGCCTCCGGTCTCAACCTCGTCATCGCCGCGATCGTGTACTGGAACTCGACCTATATGGCCGACGCGCTTGCGCATCTACGTTCGACCGGTAAGGTCGTGGACGACGCGATGATGGCGCATACCTCACCTGTCGGATGGGAGCATATCGCATTCTCCGGTGATTTCCTTTGGGAGCAAGCCGCGAAAAGCAGATCACGAAAAACGCTTGTCCTAGAAGACGGAGCACAGGCGGCCTGAGTATTCTTTCCCCGTTGACGATAACCGTTGTTCAGTGGGAAACCAACGCGACGCCCTCTTCATGGCCTTCCCCTCCTCCGATCTCCTTATTTTCAGGCATTTCCGCCACAGATGGCCACCAGTGGACGTTTCAGGCAGCTCACGGTAGATGCCGGTTCAACTTCGATTTTCGAGTCTGGTGGGGCTCCGTTTATCCCATAAAACACGCTTTCAACCGGTCGTTTTCTTACGCATTCCTTTTGTACAAGAGCACTCGAGAAAACCATTGCGCGGTGCCGACTGGTCCATCGCCCTGCGCCGAGCGGCCATAAGATTGTAAGACTATTCAAAGACAGCATCTACGGCTCATCTGAGGCCAGCTATGAGCGAGCGCGTGCTTATGGTGACGCCATCATCTCCGCCGTGCCGCCGCCCACCAATCACGATCAGGCAGTCCAGATCCGCAGGAATAACCAGAGAGGGATTTCCGGCGTGCGGCGTGTCGAGACAGAGAGCGGCGATGCATGGCAGATCACGTTTCTGACGAAGGAAGGCAGGAGAAAGAAACCTTCTCCATCGTTCGGTACGCGAAGAGGTCGCCAAGGAAGAACTCGATTGGCTTGTCGATCACATCAAGCAACTTCAGGACATCATCGCAACGATTTGCGCTGAGCGGCTCAATGGCTAACACTGGCGCTCTCCCTAGCTTGAGAGGCGTCTTCGCCAGTTTAGCCAGAAGCGTTACCGATTGGTTCTGAGAGACGATCAGCTGTATCCCCCGGTCACTCCACCCCTCCCCCTCACCCTGTCCGCTCGCGTCTGCCGGCATTGGCCCTTGCGAGCGACATCAGCATCGGACCGATGGCGAACTCGCCGCGCTCTGTCCTGCGGGTGAGGTCGCGCAAATATCCGCCGGCCGACGTGATGCTGCCGGCCCTTTCCAGCACGCAGGCCATGACGGTCGCTGCATTCTCGGGCCCCATGATGACGCAGGCCTCCTCGTAGGCGCTGGGGCTGACCCCCAGCATCGAGCGGACGACGACGGCTGCCGCCATCATGTCTCGCCAGCTGCCGATACTGCCGCCCGGGCCGTAGGACAGAATTTCCGGGCAGGCCTGCAGCACAAGCCCGAGCGGAAACGCCTTCAGCCCCGGTTGATCTCCGCCGGCCATAGCCAGCCTTCGCGGTTTCACAAGATGGCCATCCGTCACGCTTTTGCGCTCGCCGCTGTCATCCGCTGCAGCGGTGTGTCCCATCGGCATATCCGGCGCCTGTGGTTGGATTTCCGATGTTTCGCTCTGCTTCATGTTCGAAGCTGGTTCAAGATCAGAGCTAGATTCGGGTTTTGAATTCTGTATGTGGCGCTCAGCTTGGGACTCATTGCCGTGCATATTTTGAACAGTTATGCGAACTTCCAACAGGTTGAGTACTTCCTCGCGCAGCATCTCCATCTCTTCGACAATAGGCGTGATGTCATGGATGTCGGGAGAGCGCGGTATCCTGGCCACGAGATCGCGGAAATGGCCATGTACCATCGTCCAGTCGCCCGGCACACCCTCTTCCAGAGCGGTCTCGATCAGCTTGGCAATGTCACGCCGGCAGAGCGACAGGCGCTCGCGCATCGCCCTGAACAGGGCGCGGTCGATGGTGACCTGCGCTGCCAGTGCCTGGATCTCATCAGCACGAGCAATCAGCGGAGCGATATTGAAGCCATAGGCCTGATCGACCTCCCCCTCCCCGTCCCGGCGCGCAAAGCGCTTGCCGTTCGGGCTATCCTTGCGCACCAGCAATCCGGCCTCGACCAGGGCAGCCAGATGGCGGCGCAGCGTTGCCGGCGCAATGCCGTGGGCGCGGATCGACAGCTGGGCGTTGGAGGGAAAGACCACGAGGCCGTGCTTTCCGCTGAGCTCATTGCCCGGATAGAAGCTCAGCAGAGCGTTCAGCACCGCCAGCGCCCTGTCGGAAAGGCCGAGCAGCGGCTTTGCTTCGCAGAGCGCACGAAAGATCTTCCACTTGTCGACCGACTGTTCCGGCACGATGTCGTTGGCCTTGTACTGGCTTGCCAGCATGCCAAGCGTCATGGCCCGCCGCCCAAAGGGCGTCGTCACACTTCCCGTCTGCATTTTCTCGTCACCTTTCTTGAGGCAAAAGAAATCCGCTCACCAAAACGATGCCAAAGACACTTGACTGGGATTCATGGAAATGCGATTCTCGATCTTGCTTAAGGAATTGAGAGAGGCTTCCACGACGGAAACGTTTTGGGGGCCTTTTTCTTTTGTAACGGTCTCTCCTTCTCGACCGGTTGATCTTATGACAGCCACACCGTTCAGTGAATGGAGCTGTCCTGATGATTGTACTCGCGCAGCAGATCCGGCATTCGCTCTGCTAGCCATCGCGCGAAAGCGTGTTCCTGCTTAGGGATGGTCACGGTGGTTCCAGAAGAAGTGCGTTTCATGCGGCCAAACAGCCTATCGCCGACGGCAAAATCGCGCATCTCTTCCTGGCTTGCCTCGCTTAACTTATCGAGCGCACCGCTGGCAGCGCGGATTGCAAGTGCGACACGTTCTGAACTGTGCGCCTGTTGAAAGGCGGTTGTTTCAATAAACCTGCGAACAGGCTCTACTCTGCTTGTATCTCTCAATAGGTCCGCGAACGCCGTCCATTTCGGCCGTCCGACGCCCTTGGCTCTACCGATCGCGAAAACGATGTCTTCTGGGATCACATCCGTGACGCGAAAGAGGTGAGACACTGCTGCCTCTGATAGACCAAGGATTGGGCATATCGCGCGATGGGACAGCCCGGCACTTTTTAGCTGGACGGCCCACATAGCTTGCTCAATCCAGGTAAGGTTTTCCCTGACACCATTTTCGAGGGACTGTTCCTCAACCAACTGGCGGTCCGTCAACTCGCGGACGTAGGCTTTGATCCTGATGCTCTCTGGCCGCTCAGTTTCCGCCATTATGGCCTTGATCGCTGCCCAACGACGGTACCCATATGCAAGCTGATAGTGATCGCTTTTGGTGGGATGCGGTCGGACTAGCACAGGGATCTTCTGCCCTTCAGTGACTATCGACATCTTGAGAGCGTCTAGCTCCTTTTCCACCTCCTCATCGCTGTCGAAACGATCCTTGTACGGAGAACGCTCCAATTTATTGGGATCGAGAGAGATGATGCTGTCTTCGCTCAGTTGGGTCAGTGCTCGGCCAACATTCGAAATAACGGGCGACGAATGGCGCCGGGACGGCAAGGACTTTTCTGACGGTTCGGCACTGGTGATGGAACCGCCGCGGCTCTCGGCGTCAGCCATTTTTTGAAGGATGCTCTTTTTCATCGGATACGTCCCCAAACCTTGTGGATCAGATCAAGAATCTCGAAGTTGACGCGATCGGCACTTTCGATGGCCCGTTTCAGTGCCTCTCGTCCAACTTCCCCGGCTTCCAGTTCGTAAAGGGTCTTCTTAGCAACCGCTGCCCCGGCGATGGCAGTAGACTCAAGCGCTTCCGAAACCAGAACGTCGTCGCCAAATAGCCGGCGCATGACACCGGACATGTATTTTTGCGGACCATCGTTTGGATTTACACGTGTCAGCAAGAACCGAAAGAAATCATGTTCGAACTTCGCGCCGAACTGCGCGAGAACCTCAGAGAGGTCAGAGATCATGATGAGGAACTGGTTGCACGAGGCGACATCAAGCATCGCGGGATGAACCGTAATGATCAAAGATGTTGCCGCGTAGAGTGCTGCCAGCGTCGAGTATCCAAGCGACGGGGGTGTATCGATGATTACGATATCGTAGCGATCATCGACACGAGCCAGAGCATTGCTCAGGCGCTCGAAAAAGAGGCCGAGATCATCCCTGTTTTTCGAGGTCAGATAAGACGGTGTGTCAAACTCGAAATCCATCAGCTCGAGATTTCCGGGCACGAGATCAACGCCCGGGAAATAGGTCGGTCTGATAATATCGGCTAGGGACCGGCGCTCATTGTCATATCTTATGGACGCATAAGTAGTTTCGTTCTCACCGAGATCGAATTCCGGCTGAATACCAAAGAGTGCTGTCATTGACGCCTGTGGATCAAGGTCAAGGCAAAGAACACGGTAACCTTGGAGGCCAAGAAAGTGGGCTAGGTGAATGGACGTCGTCGTCTTTGAACTGCCGCCTTTGAAATTGGCTGTGGCAATGACCTGCAGCTTTTCGCCCCTGCGGCGATGAGGCAACAGTTCACCGGCATCGTCAGGGCGGAGTTTAGCGAGGAACGAACGCAGCTCCTTAACCTGGTTTACGGTATAGGTGCGGCGGTTGTTGTCCGCTCTTTCCGGCACTGGCCCCTTCCCTTCGATTGTCAATTGTCGAAGAGTGCTTTCAGGAACATTTAACAGCCGAACAAGATCAAGTGTAGAAAATGTCCGAGCGAATGTCTTCTGCGCCGAAGGCGGATAGACGGCTTCGCGCATGTCGTTGAGTTCTGCAGAGAGCTTCGAAGTGTAAACCCCGATTTTCGATGCCGTATCTCTGACGTTCTGAGAAGCCGGTTGAAGCATTCTGTCCTCTTGACGGTTATGATCACTAAACGAGATCATTACCGTCACGGATGACAGAGAGAGTCCGATTCTTCAAGGGATTTTTCGTTAAGCAGAAATTAACGCGCGTAACTCGCACAAGGACTTTACAATTGTAAAGTTCGGGGACCCGCCGGTACGTCATAGAAGGAGCGTAGGGGCCGGATACCTCTCGCTTCAGCCTAAGCCAATGGATGAGGCTTCAAAAGACACGCGCCGGGTATTGCCGCGCGCTCCATAAGAGATGCCCTGGATAATTCCGCATTAGGGCATCTCCGCCCGGGGCATTTCAATCGACAACTTCCTGAGTGAACCTCGCCCGGCCCTCCGACAATAACTCAAGCAATGCAGAAAGAAAGAACTAAGTTTAGGCAATGAACGCCGCATTGATTGATGTCTCGCATCGGGTCAAAATTAGTTCTATACATTTGGTTGCTGCGTCCGGATGCTTTCGCTTTTCCCTATCCAATCCGGTTGAAGCATAACAAGCGTCCCATTGTTCACTTCGTTGTGCGATCTATGGATTTTCGCCGCCACTATCCGGGGCTTTTCGCGTCATATCCAGGGGCCGATGCAGTGTAATAAACGCGGTCTTCGATCCGCATCCAACTGTCTCATACTCGTCCGACCCGGTCCCGTCACGTCCCTCATGGCCTTTAAAAACGTATGGCTCGCCCCGTCTGCAAGCGCTTTATGATCGATGTTTGAACAAGTCTGCGCCAACGTATCCGGTCTCAGGGAAAACCCTGGCCAAGATGGAGCTCCGCGCGTTTCGATCCTCATAACTTCCTCGGCGGCTTGCACCATTTTTTTAACCAGGATTTCGAAATGCCGTTCGACAGTCAGGCCATCTTTCACAACCACATGCAGATATCTTCAGCAGCGTCCGCCAGCGGCGATCGTTGCTGATTATTTGGTTATGCTTGGATTACCGAACCCAAGCCGTCTTCTTTGTAGGGACGGCAGCTTTGCAACACAGCCCACACGATACGCGCTAACTTTGCTGCGAGTGCAACGATCACTTTGTTCTTGTGAGCGCGACCAAGTAGACCCCGTAACCAGTCGCCAAGAGGCGTCGCAGATTTGGAAAGCATTGGAAGAGCTGCGCGCGCGCCGTGGATGATCATCTTTCTTAGATATCCATTTCCTCGTTTGGTGATACCAAGTAATTTCGGTTTCCCCCCGGTTGTTATCTGTCGTGGCACAAGGCCTAGCCAAGCCGCCAGGTCTCTGCCGCGTCCAAAGGTTTGCGCATCCCCAACTGACGCAACCAACGCAGTTGCGTTCAGAGGTCCAATGCCGGGGATAGTGCCTAGAAGCCGGCATGGTGAGGGTTATTGTCCGGCGACTGAGGGCGGGCTTTCCTTCATCGGTTTTCATGTCAAGCCAGATCTCGAGCTTACGACGACCTTGCGGAACGGTAAGGCCGCGCTCCAAGAGGATCGCCCGCAGTTGGTTGATCAAAGCAGTCCGTTCCGCGACGAGACGGTCACGCGCACGATGGAGGGTCTGCATATCCAACTGGTTTTCGTCCTTGATTTCGACGAAACGCATCGTCGGACGCGTAGCCGCTTCAGCTATTCCCTCTGCGTCGCGGTCATCATTCTTTTGAGCCTTTATGTAAGGACGCACATATTCGGGTGACATCAGACGAACATCATGACCTTGAAGCTGAAGTTGCCGACCAACATGGTGGGCGCCACAGCACGCTTCCATCGCCATTATGCACGTCGGCAGAGTTGAGCCGAGTTTGATGACACCCTCTCGACGCAACCGTCGCCGAAGTACGACTTGCCCACGCTCGTCAAGTCCAACCACACTGCAGCTATTCTTTCCAAGATCAATTCCTAACACAGCTATCTGCATTGCTCTGCTCCTTGTTAAATCTCTTCATGCAAAATGCAAAATGCACGATGTGGGAGGGAGGGGCGAGCCATTCCATAACTTTATCCGCGGATGAACTTCAAAAAAACGGTTGTAAAAGGCTTTGCCGCTCGGCACGGCTTGGAGATGATCCTCGCTCTTCCAAAGCCAAGCAGCAAGACCGCGAGTTTGCGTACCACCGCCGATCGCGCCCGCTTTGGACCCAAACATTTCGCGAACTTCAACTCCCTGCTTCGCAAGGCGCACGGCGCGGTCACCGCTGTCAGGAGACAACCCGCTGCCTCATAGTGATAGTGCCGCAACATATCGTCGCCCTGTTTGGAGATCGAGCCTGTCACATCTCGATCGCCCGACTGGTACTTTGGTGTCAGGCCAACGTAAGAAAGGTGGATCGGCTTTTTCCAAAACGTCGCAGGATTTTCCGCCGCGCCACGAAGGGTAGGGAGGTCAGCGGTCCGACGCTACGCACCACATCAGATGCCAGCACGCTTTGATGCGGCCGTCATTTGCGGCACCTTCTTATTCAGGCGGGCCAATTCCACCGAAACCCCTGCGAGCGTATCAAGAAGTGCCGCAATGCCGATATAAGGATCATCGTGTCGGTTGCAGAAAGATCGCACTTCATCGTCGAATTGCTTACCTTCGGCTCGAGCCAAATTCTTGATGCCGAAAGACCGCAGCAGCCCACGAACTTGTCCATAAAGTCCCGAGTTGGGCCTGATTGTGAACTTGCAAGAAAGAAGCAGATGATGTGATCGATCGATCCGAGGCGCGTGACAATCCGTTCGTTCCAATGGCCGTCAAGGTCGTCGCACTGTTAGGAACTCGCGCTGCGGAAATCATCTTGGCCAGTGGTCATGTGCGACCACACACAAAGGCCGCACATATGGAAGCAAGCGATCCGATCAAATATCTGCAGAAAACACTTGCAAGCGGGGGCCGTCCACATATGGGACGACGAACAGGCCATGTATCGAGATGCCAATTTGAGACGATCTTAATAGCCGAAATGTCAGCGCTCGCGTGAGAGGCGTGCGATATCGTAACGCCGAATGAGTTCCTGCAGGTGATCTCGGGCAGCTTGGGCATCTGAGCGTCACAGGGCCGCCTCTTCGGAGGAGGCCCTCTACACGCGGTCGGACTGCAATCGGGCTGCGATCTCATCTCGACGTGACTCTCGTTCCGATCGAGAATTGACAATTTGCCCAAAGCCGGGTCAATCGTCGCAGTGCTCGATACTAGGGCGCCACCGGCTGCCTTCACCGCTTGGCTATGAGACGCCGGGCAGCGTTTCCTTGGTCACGGCGTCGCCTGGACATCGTGGCGTATCGCGGCCTTCTGCGACGGAGGGGAGAAGACGCGCCATTTCGCCAATGTAAACGACTGGCAAGCCGCCGGCGCACTGTGTCGGACCCGACGATCGAAGGGACCGCTGGTAGCGCAGGTTTTGCCGGTCATTGGCTGGCATACCGCGCGGTGAGGATCGATGTCGCGCTGATCGGGTAGCTAGAGATGGTGGACGACGAATTTCAGCAGCAGCGCCTCGGTCGCGGGACAGGGGAGGGAGGCGCCGGTCGCGGCCAGCGACTAGGCCCGTAGGCGAGGTCGGAGGTAAGCGCGCAGTTGATATGCCCCATGCTCCGTTGACCATTTGGCGCAGCTTTTCGATGTCCTGGTGGGTCAACAGTTCGTCCAGTTTCGTCGGCGCGGCGATCGATGACGGTATTTGAGAGTGACCACACGGTCATAAAACCTGCGGATCGATGGTCTTGACGGCCGATCGATAGTGCACGTATCTAATCCGTTGTTTTGCGATTCAAGTCGACCACCTCCATCGATAAGGGATACTTATCGAAGGTGAGAGGCGCGGTTATGGTTAATAATTGGTTACGGAAGCGAATGCCGGTTTCAATGCCGCCAAACACGTTCTATTTAATATAATCAATTGCCTAGGCGTCTCGAACCAAGCGAAATGACCGTCAAATTCGGTACGTGGGGCAGATTTGGTGGCGCTGCCGGTTTGTCAGGCAATTGTGTCGCTGACTTCCTTCTATCATAATCGGCATCGTGCTTGAAGAAGACTGCCATTGGAGGATGGATCTGCGCCATGACCGACATCGATATCGACACGCTCGATGAGACCGAACTGCTAGCGTTGAACGAGCGTATCGTCGAACGGCTTCATCTTCTGCATCGGCAAAAGACAGACCAAGCGTTGCAGCAGATCAAGATCGGCAGTGCTGTGATGTTCGAGACACACGACGGCAGAACGATCACGGGTATCGTCATCCGTCGCAATCGCAAGACCGTGACGATCCATTCTGATGACGAGAAGCACTGGAATGTCTCACCAACGCTCGTTAGGCTGATCGGGCGGAATGTTTTGGAGGACTTGACGCCCAAGGATGGGCGCGTGCTGCCATTCACGAAGCCCGGCAGCCGTTAGCAACGCTCAGGCTCTCGCCGCGACAAGGCCTGCTAATTGCGGGATGGCCTCGCCACCAATGCCGAGCCGGTCGCCAAGATAGTCGTAAAATGAGATGCCGAGCTTCCGGCACGTCTGCATCAGACCGAGCATTGTATCGCGTGCAATGCGACCGTCTCGGCTCATCGTGCCGCCAGAGATCTTCCGCTTGGTCACAATCGTCCGCAGGGCGCTTTCCGATGCGTTGGTGTGCAGCGGAATGTCGGGATAGTCGAGCACCTTCAGGAGTTCGTTCTTTCTTCGATGCAGCCGCTCAAGAAGCTTGTCGAGGGCCTCATAACCGGTGCGTAGAGTGAAGATCCGATCGAACCGTCGTCGGAATGCGGGAGCGGATGCTGGGGTAGGGTTCTGCTTGTAGGCTTTCAAAGCTTTGTAGTATCGCCAGATGAGATCGCGGACGACTGTGGCCCATCGCTCCTCCTTTGCGTTTGCCGGCATCAACTTTTGCACCAGACGTTCTGCATGCACCCAACAGAGGGCATGATTGCCGACGCGGAACTGGCCGGCATCGTCGGACACGATCACCATGTCACCCACCAAACCATGATGGCGGATGGCACCCCAGAGCCCGGCTTCGGCAAGCAGGCCAACGGCTTGCGTATCAAAAATGTCGACGCCCTTGCCAGCCAGATGCGTCATGAACGGAACCTGGTTGCTGAAGTGTTGCGGTTCAAAACTCCTCAGTCCGGCGGTCAACGGTGACCCACCACGGCGTTCTTCCAAGTATTCAAAAGCAGCGTCGTTCAACACATAATCCTGGTAACTGCCGCGTAGCAGCGACAGAAAATTCAGCCGTGATTTCGATTTCGTCGTGCGGAAAACGCTAAAGTTCGGGTGTCGATGTGTGTGGCGTAACCGTTATTATGGCAATGACGGGCGCCGGTGTCGTCAACAGTGACGTAAGACGACGATACCAACCCGGCATGCAGCACCGCCGTATCCTCGGCTGCAAAGCCATCCAGTTGCCCGGTCACAAGTCGCACCACCTGGCGCTTTGAGATATCGAGACCGATATCGTTCAGCAATGTCGTGAGGCGTCCGGTCGTCACCTGCCCTTGTGTATGGAGCATCAGACAAAGACGCCTGAGGTTGAGGCCGTAGCCAGCAGTGATCCCCGCCGGCAAGGACGCAAGAATTGTCTTTCCGTCCGGCGTCAGCCAGCATTCGCGGCGGTAATGCACAAGCTCCGCCTTCATCACCAGATCGCGAACATAGATGCTTCTGTATCCCTTGAAGCGCGACCCGACGGGAGCATCGACGCGCAGGACTTCCTGCCGGCTCACCCGCTTCACATCCAGCTTCGGGCCACGGGGCTTTTTCTTATCCGCCGATATGTCGCCGGGTTTGGCATCCGTTGCCTTCTCCATGCCGGAGGAGCGAAACGGCGGCCGGGGTGGCAGGTTCTTCAGCCGGGCGATCTCGTCGCGCAGCAGCTGGTTCTCGAGTTTCAGCCGGGTGTTCTCCAGGCGAAGGGCGGCGTTCTCTTCGCGAAGCTGGATGTTGTCGACTTCAAGCTTCTCGAGCCGGGCTTCCGCTTGCAGCGACCGTTCCAGCAGCCCCGTCACAAGCCCGCGCAACGCATTCAGCGAAAGCGTGTCGGCATGCTCGGGGGAGGGGAGCCGTTTCTTCATGATGGAATCGAATCATGATTTGCCCCGCTCAGGGAATCCCCCAAGCCGAGAAACAGTTATCAACGCGTGCGGTTATGCACACTTTCTAGGCCCGGCGCCGAAACGCTGCCACCGAATCTGCCCCACGTACAAATTCGGGCGACGACTTTCCGATATCGGCGGCGAGGGGACCTTGTGGAAAAATTCGATGGCGGCGAGGTCGAAATGCTCATCGCTAGCCATGACCGCGACCGTCCAGAACTCCGTCGCCGATCCGAACACCGTTGAGATCTGGACAACCTCGATATCGTTCGGCTCCGAGATTGCCGCACTATCTGCGATCAGACGGCGGGCCCAGTAGAAGCGGTTGGGTTCGAGTTGGTCGATGCCGATCGTGTTCATGCGCCCTTGCCCCCTCAGACATTAACAAGAGATTACCGCACAATCGGAAAAGAGTCTCAGGGGGTGGCGGGAATTCACAGGATTGGCTTTCTTATCTGAGAACTGTTGGTCTTCGCTCCTCGTCCCCATTATAAAATTTATGGTATTTTGCATACAACTTGGACATGTTTTGTGAAGAAGGCTTCACGCCCTTCTCGGACGCTCGAGCATGGTAGAAACTTGGTACAGGAGTGAAAACATAAATGTCAGCCGTTCTCGATCGATGGGTTGTCACTCCTCAATTTCTCTCTGCATGGCTCCAAGCCGCAGCAGCGCTTATCGCACTTGTGATCAGTGTGATCGCGATTGTCAGGTCTGACGCGGTTGTCAGGCGGCGAGATAGACTGGAAATCAAATCACTCGTTGTTGCCATTTATCCAGAAATTCAAATGCTTCGCGAAAGTGTCGACACGGCCAGAGCTAACATCGCGGGCCTTAAAGCTGAATTTGGCCAATTGGTTGGGCAGTCGATTGCCGCAACCGTTCAGTACAAAACATATTTACCGATTCCTGCAATGATGGACAGATATACCGACAAGCTTTTCATTTTGGGCGATGTGGCGGGCCCAACGTGTATCCATCTCGTGAGACTTCTTATGCAGTACAATGATTTCGCTGCCCAGGTGGCAAGCAGTATTATTTCAATGAATGCGCAGCAGTGGCTTGTAGCGATTGACCAACTTGATGAGCATCTTGTTTTGCTCCTACACGTAATCGAAAAAGGCGAAAGAGAAGTTCAACCTCTTCACGCTACGATCTCCGGATAGCGGGCGTCCTCGATCGTGAATCCGCCGGCTTCATCACTCACGCCCATTTGGCCACTAGCAAGCCTCGGACTGAGAAGCGCATCTGTCGATCGCACAATGGCCTCTGACCGCCGCCGAGGTTGGGCTGAAAGAGCATGACCGGCTGACGCTGGCGAAAACGATGATGGACCGAAAAATGCACGGGCGGCGGCCGTCTTCCAAACTGCCGGAGCTGGTCGAGCTGGTGATGGCTCGGCCCTTGGTGTCGGCCGGGATGGTGGCCAATACGCTTGATGTGACGCCGCAGGCGGCGCGGCGAATTGTTTTGGAGTTGGGGCTCAGGGAGATGACGGGAAGGGGGAGGTTTCGAGCGTGGGCTATTATTTGAGTTACCAGCCAATATCCTCTAGGGCGCTTGTCAAGGCAACCACGATACTGGAATCAAGAAATCCTTCTCCCCACGCCAGTTGCCGGCCTCGAATATGTTATCATGTTGACCCCAGGCCTTTTCGTCGGCGTGGTCAAGGACGATAATTTGAAGCCGGCCTTTGAAGCTCTTTTGAGCACGGGAAAGGGCACTGAAGATGCTTTTGGTGCTTTCCAAGTCGTCAAGATGACGACGCGGGCGGCGCTGCGAGGTCGCATTGTTGCTGGCTTTCCCTTCAATAAACTCCTCGAACGTATCACTGGGAAAGTAGACTTGGCTGGGCTGGTCGATAATTAGGAATGTAGGCACGGGATTGTCTCCCTTACGCCTCAGGAATATCCCATGAAGGGCCAGAAGCGCCGCCAAATGATAGGCCATCCAGTTCTCGCCGCTGCCGATCTCCCAGAGGAAGTCGGGGCGACTTGCGCCATCGCGCATAAACTTGACGTTCAGTTCTTTTTCATCAAGCAGCGGGGTACCTGTCGCGCCGGTGACAGCCAAAGCACCGACAAATTTCGCGATGTAGTCCGAGATTGCTCTGCGAACGGCGGCTTCCCGGTCTCTTCGCGTTTTATCGTCCGACTGCTTCTTCAGGCGCTCTAACTCATCCTCGAGATCCGCGATTTTTTTTACGAGCCCGTCCTCGCCTTCGACATCGCCCAAAATCTTGAGCGCTTGCTCGGTGCTTCCGAGGAATCGGTAAACGCCTTCAAGGGTTTGAGTATGACCTTGCTCAGATTCAACGGTCGCTTCAAACTCCTGGCGCGTCCTCCGAAGCTGCAGCATTGCCCTCTCGTCTGCCAGCAAGCCGCGCTGAATACCAATGATCTCGCTATCAACCATAGGTGACGTTGCTTCAGCTCCAGCGGTGAGCTCCGTAAGTTCGCGGATTGGTCCAACCAGTTCCTTGAGGTGAGTATGCGCTTCAGTCGTGGCAGATCCACACAAAACGCATGCACTAGCTTCGACATGCTCGAGAAACCAACCAGATCCCTTGACCCTAGCCTGCTGGTCTTCAAGGACAGCTGCGTAATCGGATACTGATCGTCTCAAACTCTTGAGACGCCGTAGGCGACGACGCTGCGATGAGATCGTGGATTCAAATTCTTTCTCTTGGCTTCGAATAGCCTCGAGGCGTTCAACTGACGCAGAGACGCGGCCAGCCGCAGGGACCACCGCGCCCGCGTTGTCCACCATTTTCCGTAGTAGCTCAACAATCTCCCTCAGATCAGAAGGCGGGTCTCCTGGCGGCAAAAGGTTTAACTCTTGCGCTCGGTAGAAGGCTCCCGTCGCATTCGCACGCCAATTCTCGACTCCCGTTCGTCGAGTACGTAGATCGGCCTCCTGCTTCCGTATTTCCTCTCGGAGCATTTGTATTCGATGGGACCGCTCAATGTCGGAGTTCGAAATAATGCCTAGTGCCAAGGGTAGGACGTTTCGAAGCTTCTCCCGGTGCTCGCTGGAGTCCGCCTTGAAGAAGAGAGTGTACGGATTTGCCACGATGTGTTGCGGCAAGAAATTGAACGCCGCCATGTCGCGAAACGACGCGCGCTCGGTGAACCCTCGCGTCTGCTCGGGATCTAGGCGCAAGTCCGATAGACCGGAGAGAGCGTCCATCATCCCACGGATACGATCTGCATTTGTCGTCGCCACCGGCAAGATCGGCAGAGGGGCCTCAGTATCGGGGCCCTCTTGGAGCCAATACGAATTGTCTACCTGCCGGCCATCGGGTTTTTTACGCGCAAGCCTTATAGAACCGGCGCTCGTTTCCAAGAGTAGACCATACCAAGAGGCATGGTCTCTAATTTCTCCTACGGGTATCGTACAATGTTTGGCACCGAGGACGTAGTCGATGATCGAAATGACCGACGACTTCCCGGTTGAGCTCCACCCGCTGATGACGCTGATCTTGTCGATATCAAAGTCCACAACACGGGGCTTATGATTTAGATCAACAGGCCAGATGACTATCTGTTTGATAAAAAGCTTCATCTAAAACTCCACCCTAAGATGGCGTTGGACTGTCAAAGACGATTCTGAAGCAAACCACGCACCTAGACGTTTGGAGGCGGCCAGCATTTCTGTCACCGGGCTCTCTGGTCTCCGCAATTCTCGGGGAAGTTCGTTCCCAATAGCCCTAAATGATGGCATCCCGTCACTTGCGACGCGAGACAAAAGCTTGGCGCTGGCAGCGACTTGGAGCGTCAGCAATGTGGATTTGGAATAATTTTCCATTCGAGATTGCAGACCAGCAATTATGTCTGGTCGGTCGGAGATGGCTTTCAGGATCCCGCTCTCAAAGTTCATGCGATAGGCTTTGTCGACAGTTGGCTTATGGAAAAGCATTGCTTCTACGATAAAAAACAGAGGGAGGGTGGGGTAGTAGTCGTCGCGACTCTCCGCGAATGTCTTAGCAAACTGCCAGAATAGGCACGCGCCAAGTACTGGGTTACGCAATATGAGTTCTTCATGGTTTGCACGCATCAAGCTTCTCCGGTTGTGCGGTAGCTTGGATGCCACCATACTTCGTCATCGTCGGCGAGGCGGTGATAATGGCCCGATGTCATATAGATTTCACTGCAGCTTTGGCCTCCTAGCGGCTCGCAATGGAAATACGTCGCTTCCGATAAGATCCTTTGGCCTACCTCCACAGGCCTAAGATCGCGATGCACTCGCGTCGTATTCTTCATTATATTGCGCCATCGCGTGATCAGCCGATCTCCGCGATCTTGCCACTCTCGATCCGCTACATCCCCATCTGCGCTAAGTCGGTGCTTCTCAATATTGAACTGTACGAAATGTTCGACTGCCTGCAAAAGATCATCGTCATCCGCTTCGATTCGTCGAAGGTGCTCAGCGAATGGGCGAGCTAGTGCTCGATTTCGCTCGTTGACTGCGATCAACACATCGCGTGCTGCACGAGGTAAGAACCTCTGCCGGGCGAGTGACGCCTCGATTTCGCGGCATTGTCGAATGCACGCCAGCCGCGAGATTAATCCGGGCTGACCCATGTCCCATGCTTCTTTGAGAACCCGCGTCACCCAACCCAAAAGAAAATCGAGTATTTGTTGCTGATCCAACCCTGGGTGAAGCGCGAAGCCATTTATCATCTCTTGGCGGGCACTTGCGAGAGTGAAACCATCAATGAGTTCGATGCGGCTGGCGAGCATTGTCAGAACGATGTCGTCAGCAGACAAAACATCCTGCATGGTTTTGACGATTTTGGCTTTCGACTTCGTCTTACTGATCGTCCTGAGTGCCTCGACTATATGTGCCGGAGTCGCGGTGGTGTCAGCGTTCCCCTTCCACATAGAGGCTACACCGTCTTCGATCCTTACGTTTGTCACGAGTAGGTATCGATCACAAAAAAGTCCGGTATCGCGATACTGGTGCAACCAAATTTGAAGGGTTCGCCAGAGCGCCGTACTCCGATCACCTAGCAAATCAGTTCGGTTTTTAACACTGTTCTTATCCTGCTCTTGAATAACTGGGAGGCCATTTTTGAGCTGTGCAACGTCGTCGAAACGCTCGACCGCAATTGTCACGTCATGATCTGCTCGGCTCAGGTGGTACAGGGCCCGTTCAAGCTGCAGGAGATAGCCTGACGCTTGCGGTGCTGCGGTATGATCTGTTCTCGGAGCTAGACCCACCTTTTCCCCACATCGTCTTGGATCGACTAAGTATGACGAAAGCAAATTTGGTATTCAAATACTTACGGCTTGGTTTAGGCACCAAAACCCAATTTTCACAACAAAAGCGGCGTTGATTGCGTCGTCTCTTGGTTTGGCCAACCCCAAAGATATAGCCATTGCCGTGTCGGTGAATCGGTAATGCGTGCAGTTAGTCTATTACAACAATCGGATGGCCACGATGCCGTGGGGAGCCAGGAAACTTCGAATAACAAACTCTGCTGTTGGTTCGCACCGAGGGACGCCTTTCTCCATAAACGCTCTCCATACTAAAAAAGACTGGGGCACCCCCTTCGTCGATAAAGCCACTGTATCCATTCTGGATAAGATTGTTTATTTCCCCCTCACTTCGATGGACATTGATGTAGCAGACGCCCGAAATTTGTTGGACAAGATCGTCTGCGGTAGGCCGGTCGTCGGGTGCGTACGAAAGGCACGCCTCGACGATGGACTGCAGTTCCAAGGCAAGCGGCTGGTATTGAGCGTTACTCGTCATAAAGGCTGGCCATGGGGCACGATTGCGTGTCTGCACATTGACGGCTGCCTGTAAATAGACGCCAAACGGGTAGATGACCGTCATGATTTTGAACATCATCGCTCCAAGCGACCAGATGTCCGCTTCAGGTCCGGGATGATCGCCGGGAGCGCGAAACATCATCTCAGGCGCCATGAACGGCAGAGCCCCCCTAATCGTGCCAGATGTTGATCGCGTGAGATCACCATCTTTGGCAGCGTCAGCAAAGACCTCTGCGGTAAGCGTGGCGATCCCGAAGTCGGTGATCTTTAAGTGGTGAAGATTAACCCCGGGCTCCGCAATCACATTACTTGGTTTAAGATCTCGATGCACCACGCCCGCGTGATGTGATGCTGCTACACCTTTTGACAAATGATGAAAGACTCTTGCAGAAAGGTGTGGGTCGACTGCGCCAAAACGAGCTAACTTGCTATCAAGTGTTTCTCCTGGAACATATTCTTCAATAAGATACAACCTTCCATCTTCTTCGATATAGTCGAGCGTTTTTGCGACATTGTGGTGGTTAACTTTGGCGGCAATGATGGCGCTTTGCGAAAAGCGCTTGTTCTGCTGCCCGGGCTGCGGCGTCTTTAGCGCAACGTCGACGCCTAACAACTGGTCCTCGGCAAGGTATACATCCTGCATCCCTCCACTGCCGATCGTCCCTTTAATGCGGTATCGACTCGATATTACCTGATCTACTCTCATGGCATGACCTCTGGATGCGACACATCGAATGTGACAAATCTCCGGTTTGAACCAACCCCGAAGGTTATCACGCAGCATCCCGGCATAGGGGAGCCGGAATTCGCAACTCCGTTGTTGATGAAAACGTTACCGCTTACAGAAATAATCACGAATTCGTAGCCGTTGTATTCGATTGCTATAGCGCCGACCGTGCCTGCGTTGAGTGATATCTTCCGCCGCTTATCGTCCAGCTGGTGTATCTTTCCGTCCATGACGACGAGCGCGCGGTGTGCGTTTTCAAGCAATCTGCGTTCAATTATCCTTTGAACTGCGACCATTGTCGGGCGTTTCGCCGAGGCATGATCAAGACAAGCAACGAGTGTCGCCATTATCTCATTCGGGACCGTCGGGAATGCGCTCACCAGCGCAGGAACAGACACTGGTCTTGGTGGCATTACGGCCAGCTCAGCCGGAACATGTTGATTTAAGAGGGCCAGCGCCGTCACGCCGAAAGCATAGACGTCAATCGAATTGTTGAAGCTTACTGTGTCGCTGCCCCAGAGTTCTGGTGCCATAAACACGGGGGTTCCAACTACTCCCCGTGTTCGAGCATCGTCGCGAGATCGGGCAAGTCCAAAATCGATGATCTTGACAACGCCTTCGCTGTCTAGGCGGATGTTGTTCGGTTTGATGTCTCGATGAATCACCCCCGCATCGTGAATATCCTTCAGTCCGCAAGCGATTTGCCATATGACACCGAGGTAGTTGCGATCCGGGGCAAATGCGCCGATAGCGAGATTGGCGCCAGCTATATATTCCAACACAATTGCTTTTTGAGGCCGTTGAGGAGTTCCGATATCCACGATATCGTGTAGCTGAACCACATGCTTGGAACGGACTTTGGCTAAGGCCTTCTGTTCATCGAGCAAGCGCCTCTCATCTATACCCAGCTGAAGTCGCTTTACGACCACCTGCCGCTTTAGGTGGAGGTCTGTGCATTCAAGAATTTCGCCCATTCCTCCAGCGTCAGAATTACCAGTGGGCTGATATCTATTCGTGATTATCACCGCTGTCCTCTCCCAAATTCCCCTCAATTTTTATCTCGAGCTGAATGTCCTCTTTCGCAAAGCTCTCCTTCTTCTTGCCCTTGTTGTTGTTTTTATTCTTGTTGCCTGCAGGCCTGCTGCTGCGTGTGGCCACTTGTGGTCTTCCCGCGGTCTTATCCACATCCTCAATGCGGTCGCGGGTCGTTAGGGTCGCCTGAGAGAAAGGTCTTGACGCGGCCGGACCCGCCGACTCCAGACTAAAACAGAGGCTGCCGTTTGGATCCCACACTTGCAGAAGGTCTTGCTGAACTGCTGGGCTTTCCGAAGCTAACATTGAAAGGTCAACGAAGGCGCCAGAGGCATTGTCAGGCCCGCCGCACCAGCGCGCTAGTGCGGAAAGCCGCTCTGCGGCGCTTCTAACAGTAGGCGAGTTAGCCAACACCGTTTGCAGCGTTAGTGTTTCGATATAATGTATGCCGTCGCTCGTGATCGCGAGATTTTTTGATCCACTAGGAATCTCGCTTATGAACGGCTGCATTTCTGGCCCCATCCCAATGAATTGGAGGAGTTCCCGCCCGTGCCCACCAACTGCTTCTGCTAAGGAGTCATCTTTCGTGAGCCGTTCGACGCGCATGTTGGGGCCGAAGCTGTAAACTCTGCTGTCGCCTACATGAGCGACGAATGCAGCGCCGCCGCCACCCAAAACTACAGCAGACAGCGTCGCGCCACCTTTGCCGCCCGCAAATCTGAATACCGATTCATTGGCGGCGGATACTGCTTGATAAATTTTTTGCTGGACAGGGCCGTGATGCGTTGCAAGGGTGATAAGGAAATTGGTCATGGCGAGCGTGGCGCATTTGGCACCTTCGCGCATGCCGCCCATACCATCGGCCACGGCTGCTACGAGGAGCCGATTGCCATTGGTGTCTTCCATGGATAGGGCAGCCACCCGGTCTTGGTTTTCACTACGCTGTAGCCCGACATCTGTAGTGAGGACGACGGCAGGCAAGTCGAAAGCCTGACTGATGGCGCGATCAGGCACGTTTCGAGACAGCCATGTTTCTAACTTCTGCCGCAAATACACCTCCTGATCCTGCTCGCGCCGCAACTCGGCCCAAACGCGTAGTCACGCTCGTTCCAAATGTTTCACAGCTTACTGTCAGTTGCTGCTCAACGTGCAACTTTAAAGCGTTGGTCGCTGTGGACAAGGCCAATCTTGCAATTTTATCAAGTTTTTAACGGTTGTAGGCCGTCCTCGGAACGAGGAAGGTATCGGAAAGTGGACTAGGGTGGAAACTGTGCGGAGATGACGTTGGGCATTCCTCTCAAGGATGCAGTCATTTCAGCAAGGCTTACACCCGGTCACGGCGCGAGGCTTCGGTTACTTCCCTGCCCCAGGATAGACGTGGACCTGTGCCGGGTGGTGCAACGCCTGAATTGTCGACTCGACGAACTGGCTATATTGCAGTCCAAACCTTACTCCATCGAAAGAGATCACATGAGCGGCCAACCGAAACCTGGAGATTCTTTCGCATCGTGGACGCTGATCGAGAATATTGACGCTGGTGGTAACGCCGACGTCTGGATGGCGCGACATAGCGATGGTTACGAAGGAGCCATCAAGATCCTCCGCAACCTCAAAGATGAGACCTATGGGCGATTTCGCAATGAGATCTCCGCGCTTCAAAAGCTCGGTGACATGAACGGGATTATTCCGATGCTCGAGTCGGATTTTTCGAAAGGCAAAGGCGCAAGACCCTGGTACGCAATGCCTGTCGCTCAACCCAGCAGGGAGTTCTTTCACAATGCCGATAGCAAGGCCATCGTTACAGAGTTCGTTCGCCTCGGCCAAACATTGGAAAATCTGCATGGTCTTCATATCGCCCACAGAGATATCAAGCCTGAAAACCTTCTCGGCCTCAATGGGCGCCTCTGCTTTTCCGACTTCGGTCTAGTCAAATATCCAGATCTTGCACCGATCACACCTGAAAGGCGCGATGTGGGCGCAAAGTTCACGATGGCGCCGGAGATGCGGCGAGAGGCGGCTGGTGCAGATGGCCTTCCTGCCGACGTCTTCTCATTCGCAAAGACACTTTGGATCCTTCTCACTGGAAAGCCCCTTGGCTTTGATGGACCGTACATCGCCGAGTCGAACGTGGGCCTGAAGAACTTCATGGGTGGCCAATACACGACGGTCCTGGACAAGCTGCTCTCCGATTGCACTCAGCACGACCCGCTCGCACGCCCATCGATCACAGAGGTTGTGATGCGGCTCGCCGAATGGTTGAAGGTTATCGATGATTTTCAGTTGCAGAACGCTTACGAGTGGAGGGAGTTTGCCGAGAAGTTCTTCCCCCGGCAGACGCCGGAGGAGGCAACTTGGACTGACCCAGACGCGATCGTCACAGTGCTATCCGAGATCGCCAAAGTGCCCAGTCTCAATCATCTGTTTTTCCCCGATGGCGGCGGCATGACGTTAAGGGCCATTCGGCGCGCTGCGGAACCAGGGTTCATCGACCTGGACACAGACTTCGCGGTTCTGTTGAAGCCCACAAAGCTCACCTATGTGTCATTTGGTCTTGACCCGAACTGGGACTACTTGCGTCTTGAGGCAGAACCCGTCGCCGCTACAGGCCTCGGTGTTGTCGGGTCGCAAGGATACCTGGAATATCTATCCGAGCTTCTTCCCGGACAGTATGACCATCCCGATGTTTACGAGTATCGCTTTGATCACGAGCGGAAGCTTCCAGAGGGTTCCAGAAGCGTCGTAAGGTACCTGAAAGGCACGATGGTATTGTTCAGCACCAGCTCGCCCTATAATCATAACAGTGCGACCTATGACGCCCGCCACGAGAAAATGAGCGAGGCGGAGTTCAAACACGACATGGGACGAGGCGCCCGGTACTTCTGGGAGAAAGCGTCACGAGCCTAAACTCTGTTCGGCAGGTGTCTTAGCCGCAGCAGGTTGAACGCGGCCCTGCGTGACGCGTGATTTCATATCTGCGGCTGACCCGGTCGATCTCGACCGTGGTCGTACCGTAGCGTCGAGAGATGTAGTCGGTGGTTTCCGGATCGTTAATCGTAGCGGCGCCCGTATACAAACGAACTTGTTGAAACATATGTGAAATCCGGACACTACGAGTTTAAAAAATTATAGGGTCGACGGTTCGGTTCCCTTCAAAACACGGTAAACGTAGCCTGTGTTCTAACCCTACGGAAGCTATGAGAAGTTCGACCTTACGCCTACGCAGATATCGCCTATCAGTGAAAGAAGTTCGTATCCTGCAGACTCGTTCATTAGATTTTTATTCCAAAATTTGCGAGACCAAAGCGCCTGAAGAAACTCCATTTCCAGAAACTATTGGGAGAAGTTTGTTTTCAAACTCTATTATTTTACTAGATTATAGCCTCCACAGCTTATAGCGCCGCATCGACGGCGCAGGTGACCGGAGGAAGCTAGTTATGTCGCAGTCAAGAGACGCTCTCAAATTCGCCTATTGGGTTCCAAACGTCTCGGGCGGCTTGGTCATTTCCAACATCGAACAGCGGACGAGCTGGACCATCGAGTACAATCGCAAACTTGCGCAAATCGCCGAGGCCAGCGGCTTTGAGTACGCCTTGAGCCAGATTCGCTTCACCGCCGGTTACGGCGCAGAATTCCAGCATGAGTCGGTGGCTTTCAGCCACTCGCTGCTCGAATCCACGACGACGCTGAAGGTGATCGCCGCCCTCCTGCCGGGGCCATGGAACCCAGCTCTCGCGGCCAAGCAGATTGCGACCATCAACCACCTGACAAACGGGCGCGTCGCGGTCAACATCGTCAGCGGCTGGTTCCGCGGCGAGTTCCACGCCATCGGCGAGCATTGGCTCGATCATGACGAGCGCTATCGCCGATCGGAAGAGTTCATCCGTGCGCTGCGCGGCATCTGGACAGAAGACAACTTTACATTCAGAGGCGATTTCTATCGTTTCAACGAATATTCGCTGAAGCCCAAGCCGCTCGATCCGCAGCCTGAAATTTTTCAGGGAGGATCATCGCGCGCAGCCCGAGACATGGCGTCCCGCGTGTCGGACTGGTATTTCACCAACGGAAATACACCGGAAGAGATTGCCAGGCAGGTTGACGACATCCAGGGCAAGGCCAGAGCCGACAACCATTTCGTCCGTGTCGGCGTCAACGCCTTTGCAATCGTTCGTGAAACGGAAGAGGAAGCCAAAGCCGTACTTGCTGAGATTATCGAAAAGGCAAACCCGGAAGCCGTCAATGCATTCGGCCACGAGGTCAAGAACGCCGGCAAGTCTTCTCCTGAAGGCGAAGGAAACTGGGCCAAGTCGAGCTTCGACGACCTTGTTCAGTACAATGACGGCTTTCGCTCCAACCTCATCGGAACGCCGCGACAGGTGGCCGAGCGCATCGTCGCCCTGAAGCGGGCCGGCGCGGATCTGATCCTGCTTGCCTTCCTGCACTTCCAGGAGGAAGTCGAGTATTTTGGCAAGCAAGTGCTCCCGCTTGTTCGCGAGCTAGAAGCGCGGGAAAGCGCACCCGCCATCGCGGCCGAGTAATTAGCTTCACTGCAATGGGTCGCCGGCAGGCGACCCGTTCAACGCCGATCGACTGGTCGGCGAACGAACCCGTGCGACCCCCAGCCATCGATTATCCAGCCAGAAAGCCGCAAATGTACGCCACTACCTATCCGTTGGAGCTGTTCATGGACGCCGCCCCCTCTTTCAGGGCGATATCGGCTGAACAGATCGAGCGCCGCGCAGAGGCTGCGGGAGCGCCGGCCGCGATCCGCGAAGGCGAGTTGCAACTGCACGGCATCAACCTTTCATTCGGCGGCGTGACGGCCCTGACGGATATCGACCTGTCGGTGGCTTCGGGAGAGATACGCGCGATCATCGGGCCCAACGGTGCGGGAAAAAGCTCGCTGCTCAACGTCATCAGCGGTGTGTATCGCCCGGTCCGCGGTCATGTGCATATCAACGGCGTCGGCTACAGACAGGTACCAACGCAGAGGCTGGCTCATCTCGGCGTCGCCAGAACCTTCCAGAACCTCGCCCTCTTCAAGGGCTTGAGCGTGATCGAGAACGTCACGGCGGGCCGGGCATTCAAGACCCGTTCGACCTTCGTCGGCCAGATAGCCGGGCTGGGTCGCTCGCGGGCGGAAGAACGCGACAGTCATGAGCGCGCCGATCGTCTCCTGGAATTCCTAGATCTCACGCATGTCCGCGATCGCCTGGTGTCGACATTGCCCTATGGGCTCCAGAAGCGGGTGGAACTGGCCCGTGCACTGGTAGCCGAGCCGCACATCCTGCTGCTGGACGAGCCTATGGCCGGAATGACCGTCACGGAAAAAGTCGAGATGGCCGGTTTCGTGCGCGCGGCTCGCGACGAATACGGAACGACCATTATCCTTATCGAGCACGACATCGGGGTGGTCATGGATTTGTCAGACCATATCGCCGTGCTCGACTACGGGCGCAAGATCGCCGACGGAACGCCGGATGCCATTCGTTCAGATCAGCGCGTGATAGACGCCTATCTCGGTGTCGCTCCCGAGAACGAGGACGGGGAGGGCATCTGATGGCGGATTTCGACTGGCAATTCTTTTTGGAAGTCCTCATCGGTGGGCTTCTCTCCGGCATCATGTATTCGCTGGTGGCGATCGGCTTCGTGCTGATCTACAAAACATCGGGCGTGCTGAATTTCGCGCAGGGCGCCATGTTACTCTTTGCCGCCCTGACCTTCGTCAGTCTCGTCGAGCGGGGAATTCCTCACTGGCTGGCCTTCCTCATCACCTTCGCGATCATGGTGCTGCTTGGCCTGGCGATTGAGCGCACGGTTCTCCGGCCGCTCACCAACAAGCCGCCGATCACTCTGTTCATGGCGACACTCGGACTGTCGTACGTCATCGAGGGGGCTGCCCAGCTGATCTGGGGCACGCAGGTTCATGGCCTGGAACTCGGGATCGATGATGTGCCGCTGGAATTCGGCGGCGTGCTGGTTAGCCAGTTCGATATCTTTGCGGCCGTCATCGCAGCCGCCATGGTTGCACTGCTCTCCATCTTCTTCCGCTATACGCGGATCGGCCTTTCATTCCGCGCCGTTGCCGACAACCAGTTCGCGGCACTGGCGGTGGGACTAAGGCTTCCATCGATCTGGGCAACGGTGTGGGCGGCCGCCGGGCTCATAGCGCTGGTCGCCGGCCTCCTGTGGGGCGCGCGACTGGGAGTTCAGTTTTCATTGTCGTTGGTCGTTCTGAAGGCCCTGCCGGTGCTGGTTCTCGGCGGCTTCGACTCGATCCTCGGCGCGATCGTCGGCGGCCTCGTCATCGGGGCGGCGGAGAAGCTGGCCGAGGTCTATATCGGTGATTATTTCGGCGGCGGCATCGAGAGCTGGTTTGCCTATGTGGTCGCGCTTGGATTTCTTCTTGTTCGCCCCTCTGGCCTATTCGGTCAGAAACTCGTCGAGAGGGTTTGACCCCATGGCCCTTGTACTTTCCGAAACGAGGCGATTGCCGCAGGTGACAGCGCGATGGCTTCCATTGATCGCGCTGCTGCTGGTCGCCTATGTCGCTGTACCACTGGTAGGCAACAATTATCTGCTGGAAGCCATCCTCCTGCCTTTTCTGGCGCTGAGCCTGGCGGCACTCGGGTTGAACATCCTGACGGGCTACGCCGGCCAGGTGTCGCTCGGCAGCGCTGCCTTCATGGCTGCAGGCGCTTTTGCTGCCTATAACTTCAATCTCCGGGTTCCCGGTCTGCCGTTGATCGCGACATTTGCCCTGGCGGGACTGGCAGCGGCCGCGATCGGACTTGTCTTCGGCCTCCCAAGCCTGCGCCTCAAGGGCTTCTATCTTGCGGTATCGACCCTTGCCGCGCAGTTCTTCGTGCAATGGGCGTTGACGAAGTTCAGCTGGTTCTCCAACGACTCCGCGTCGGGCGTCATCGATGCGCCGCCGCTGAGCATTGCGGGCCTTTCTTTCAACGGCGCTGTCGGTCGCTACCTGTTTTCGCTGACGATCGTGCTGCTGATCACATGGGCGACGGCCAGGCTGGTGGCGTCCCAGACGGGCCGTAATTTCATTGCGGTGCGTGACAACGAGACGGCCGCACGGATCATCGGCGTGCCAGTGCTGAAGACCAAACTGCTGGCATTCGCCATCTCGTCCTTCATCGTCGGTATCGCAGGCGTGCTATGGGCCTTCACCTACCTTAAGACGGTCGAGCCCGCCGGTTTCAATCTCGATCGCAGTTTCCAGATTCTATTCATCGTGATCATCGGCGGGCTTGCTTCGGTGCGCGGAGCGTTCTTCGGGGCAGCACTTATCGTTGTCTTTCCCCTGATCCTCTCGCGGCTGGGCGCCTTCTTCCTCGGTGACGTCTTCGATTCCGGCGTTCTCGACATGAGCCAGCGGGTCATTCTCGGAGCTCTAATCATTCTCTTCCTCGTGCTTGAGCCGGATGGGCTAGCCGCGCTTTCGGATAGAGGTCGACGGCGCATCGGCACCGTATTCCGAGGCGCGTAGTCGCCGCCACAAACAGAACAATTCAAGCTTTCCATCAACCAGGAGCGGCGGCGTGCCGATCCATACCAGGGGTGTGCCCGAAATGACGATCTTCAGTAAACTCAAACTCGCGGCGATGGTGACCGGGATTGCGCTGAGCATAGGGCTTCCCGCCGCCCATGCCGACGAACAGTATTTCCCGCTGCAGAGCTACCGCGTCGGGCCCTATGCGGCCGGCGGTACTGGCTTCTTCGGTGGTTTCATCGATTACCTGAACCTGATCAACACCCGCGATGGCGGCGTCAATGGTGTCAAGCTCACCTGGGACGAATGCGAGACTCAGTACGAGGTCGAGCGTGGTGTCGAGTGCTATGAGCGCCAGAAGAGCCACCCAGACGCCGCCGCCTGGAACCCGCTATCCGTCGGCATTGCCTATGCCATGATCGACCGCGTCACGCAGGACAAGGTGCCGCTGATCACCATCAATCACGGCCGCACGGACTCCACCGACGGCCGCGTCTTCCCCTACGTCTTTCCGCTGCTACTCAATCCCTACAGCGAAAGCTCCGGTATCGTGAACTACATCGCTTCCAAACTTGGCGGCCTCGACAACCTCAAGGGAAAGAAGATCGTCGTGCTCTACCACGGCTCGCCCTACGGCAAGGAAACGATCCCGATCTACGAACTGCTCGCGAAGAAATACGGGTTCGACCTGCAGCAGATCGAAGTGCCCCATCCCGGGAACGAGCAGCAGTCGCAATGGCTAACGATCCGCCGCGCCAAACCCGACTACGTCGTGCTGCGTGGCTGGGGCGTCATGAACCCAGTTGCCCTGAAGACCGCCGCAAAGGTCGGCTTCCCGGCGGACCACATCGTCGGGAACGTCTGGTCGAATTCGGAAGAGGACGTCATTCCCGCCGGCGATGCTGCCAAGGGTTATACGGCGATCACAACACAGGCATCAGGTGCCGAGTACCCCGTCCTCAAAGAGATCGTCAAAACCGTGTATGATGCAGGTAAGGGCAACCTTCAGGACAAGAGCCGCATCGGCTCCGTTTATCACAACCTTGGCATCGTCAACGGCATTCTGAATGTGGAAGCTATCCGCATTGCACAGGCGAAGTTCGGCAATCGTACATTGACCGGCGACGAGGTCCGTTGGGGCTTCGAACATCTGCAACTCGATCCGTCCCGCGTCGAAGCGCTCGGCGCCAAGGATCTCTTTCACTCGATCGATGTCACCTGGGACAACCACGAGGGCAACGGCTACGTGACGTTCCAGCAGTGGGACGGCAAGAAGTGGAACGTCGTCTCCGACTGGATAGCTCCGGACTGGGCACTGCTGCGCCCGATCATCGAGAAGTCATCCGAAGCCTATGCCAAGGAAAAGGGCATCACGGTTCGGACATCAGGCGAAACGCCTGCAACGAACTGAGGCGTCAACGCCTTTTTGTCAGCCGGGCAGCGAGCCTGCCCGGCCGTCGACAGGCTCGCCAATTCGAAGGAGACAATCGTGACCGACATCATCCTGACCGTTTCCGATCTGAGGGCGACCTACAACAATGCCGTCTCAGCTCTTCACGGCGTGAACCTGACGGTTGAACGCGGTGAGATCGTCGCACTTCTCGGCGCCAACGGCGCCGGAAAGTCGACAACGCTCAAGGCGATATCGAACCTCCTTCCGGCGCAAAGAGGGCAGATCACCGATGGCGAGATTCTCTTCGAGGGCATCGATGTCCGCACGATCAAGCCTTCCGAACTCGTTCGCAACGGCCTTGTTCAGGTGCTGGAAGGCCGGCATTGCTTCCGAAGCCTCTCGGTCGAGGAAAACCTGATCTGCGGCGGCCTTGGTCGCGGCAGCAAACGGGTTGAAATCAACGAGGACCTCGAAAAGGTATATGCCCACTTTCCCCGGCTGAGGGAAAAACGGCGGACACTGGCGGGCCTGACCTCAGGCGGGGAACAGCAGATGACGGCGATCGGCAGGGCATTGATGTCCAGGCCGCGCCTGCTCGTGCTGGATGAGCCTTCCATGGGCCTGGCCCCGCTGGTTGTTCAAAGCATCTTCAGGACGCTGCGCCAGATCAACCGAGACACTGGGCTATCCGTGCTCGTGGCCGAACAGAATTCCACCGTCGCATTGAAGTTCGCCGACCGAGCGTCCGTCCTCGAAAACGGCATAACCGTGCTGAGCGGAAAGGCGAGGGAGCTGGCCGAGCGGGACGACGTAAAGACTTTCTACCTCGGCCACAAGGCAATCTCGACTGCCCCAAACAACCAGAACCCCGTCGCCGCCGTCGTCTGAATACGACCGGCCATCATCAAGGAGACGTCCAATGACACTCTCGACCGTCAATACGGAGAATGCCGCCAAGGCCGTGCCGGCCATACCACGACCGGACACAGTGGCGCACATCATCGCGAACGACGCGGAGGCAATTGCGGTTGCCAAGGCGCTGGCGGCCGAATTCGTCAAGGATTCCGCCAGGCGAGATCGCGAGCGGATATGGCCGGTCGCCGAACTCCACGCCTTTTCGCAAAGCGGCCTGTGGTCGATCAACGTGCCAAAGGAATTTGGCGGGCCGCAGGTATCCTACGCCACGCTGGCAAAAGTCATCGAAATCATTTCTGCAGCGGATTCCTCCATCGGACAGGTCGCGCAGAACCATCTGGGCGTAGTTGCCGCCATCCGCACCGTCTCGGACAAGGAACAGCAGGCATTTTTGTTTGGCGAGGTGCTGAAGGGTATTCGATTTGGCAACGCATTTTCCGAATACGGGTCGAAGCGGGCAGTCGACTTCGAGACGAAATTCGTCGACCAAGGCGACCACGTTGTCGTCAGCGGCAAGAAATTCTATTCCTCCGGCGCGCTGCTTGCCCATCTCGTCCCGATCGTCGCCCTCGATGACAAGGGCAGGGCATGGTATGCTATTGCCGAGCGTGATGCGCCCGGGCTGACGGTCATCGACGACTGGTCATCCTTCGGCCAGCGGACCACACTCTCCGGCACGGTGCTGCTCGACAGGGTCAAGGTTCCAAAGTCGCATCTCGTTCCTGGATACAAGGGCTACGAAGTGCCGACTGCGGATGGTGCGATCTTCCAGATCATCCAGGTGGCGGTCGATACGGGCATCGCCCAGGCCGCAATCGATGAAACGGTCAGCTTTGTGCGCACGAAGAGCCGTGCCTGGGTGGACAGCGGCGTCGACAATGCATGGGACGATCCCTATACGATCCAGGCCATCGGGAGCCTGACGCTGCGCCTGCATGCGGCACAGGCTCTCCTCGAAAAAGCCGGCTACGCGATCGATCGGGCAGTCGCAAATCCGACGGTCGAAACAGTCGTCGAAGCGCAGATCGCGACAGCCGAGGCGAAGATAATGTCGACAGAGATCGCCATCGAGGCCACCAACAAGCTGTTCGAGCTGGCCGGAACGCGATCCACGCTCGCTGAACATGGATTGGATCGGCATTGGCGCAATGCCCGCACCCACACGCTACACGACCCAGTTCGCTGGAAATACTCAATACTCGGAAAATACTTCCTCAACGGCGAGAACCCACCGCTTCACGCCTGGAGCTAATTTAATGAATCCGGGCACGGCAGCTATGGCATGCCGTGCCAGCCATGTAACGCCAATTGAGCTGGCAAAATCGTTACTCGGGACGAGATAGATTTTCATTTTGGTATCATAGGTATCGCGTCCGAGGAATGCCGGTCGTGGGTTCGATATGGTTCAAGGCGTACGCATTTTGTTGTGACGCGAAAGGGGGCGTTATGATAGCTCCTTGCTCTCTGGTATTATTCCAGCAAAAGTCGGGCCGTGTTCTCGTCTGTAATGAGCCCATTCGCCAGTCGACCCTTTAACGCGGCCTTCATCGCCTCCGTTCGGTTTGCGCCAGATGCGACGATAGTCGCAGAAAACTTCCGTTTCGCCTATTCACGTTTCCAATGCATAACAGATCCAACATAGACCCGACCGCGGTACGTTAACTCATCGATCGGCTGTACCAAGGCCCCACCAACCGCTACATCACCTTGCGGACCTCCACCTCGAAGATCATGACATGGTCCATAGCGATCTTCTCGGCCCGATCCGCATCCCCTGAGCAAACCGCCTCCAGCATCAGAACCTGCTCGCGAAGAACGTCCTCGAGACGAGGCACCAACGTCGGGTACCGCTTCATCGCCACGTACAGGATCCGTAGCGAGAGGTTGTGATAGTGATCCAGCGTGTCGGAGAGATAGGGGTTCTTCGCCACCTTGTAGATGAAGCGGTGGACGCGCCGGTCCAGGGCCAGGATATCTTCCAGCGCCATCGGACCCGTCGTCTGCTTCAGCTCCTCGATCAACTGCTGCGCCTCGATCCGCTCGAACTCGCGCAGGCGCTCCGCGGCCAGCCGTGTCGCCCATGACTCAATCCTTGCCCGCGCTTCGTAGATCGCCGTCAGATCGTGGATGTCGATCGTGCTGACGAAGGTCCCGCGCCTCGCACTCACGAACACGAAGCCGTCGTGCTGCAGCCGCTGGATAGCCTCGCGCACGGGTGTCCGACCTGCGTCCAGGCGCTTCATGAGCTCGGCTTCGCGCAGAAGCGTGCCGGGCGGGATGGCCGTTGTTATGATGTCATCGCGCAACCGAAGGTAAGTCCTCTCGGCGAGAGTCGATTCTGTCTCTTCGTATTCCGCGTCAAATGCCGCCATGTCTGGCATCTCTCCAATTTCATTGTTCTTATTTCAATCTTCAATGGCAGTTCGGCCCAAAAAATAGGCACGAAACGAATCTGCTTGACTTCGCATCATACGCATATATGGTCAATATATCAGCAATATATAAGCAAAAAGAGAGGGTTTTAAATGAACAGTGCTGAATTTCTGAAAAACACGATGGCAAGCGGCGTTATCGCCCTGGCAGGACTTGGACTGGCAATGGTGACGTTGGCCATGCCGGCGACCGCCAGCGCCGAAGACCTCGAGCTTTTGAAGCCGAATACGCTCGTGGTAACGATCGAGCCCTACATGCCCTACACGGCTATGAAGGACGGCAAGCTCGTCGGCCTCGACAGCGATATCCTTGCGGCCGTCGCCGACAAGCTCGGCCTCAAGATGGACGTCAGCGTGACCGACTTCAACGGAATGCTGGCGTCCGTTCAGACCCAGCGTGCCGACATCACGATAGGCGGTATTGCCTGGTCGGAAGCTCGTCAGAAAGTCGGCCTCTTCACCGATCCTCCCTACTACTCCCCTCCAGCCCTTGCCGTTAAAGCGCCCGCGAGCTTCCCGGATGTCGCAAGCCTCGAAGGCAAAGACCTTGGAACCGTGACCGGCTATGTCTGGGCGAAGTCGATCGCACAGGTTCCCAACGCGAAGCCGCATACGTTCCCGAGTGCCGACAGCGTATTCCAGGATATCGCGGCCGGACGTCTGGACGTCGGCTTTCTCGATCCTCTGCTGATCACCTACCAGCAGCAGCAGCGCCCCGACATGAAGGTCGGCATCCAGTACATGAAGCCACCGACAGCCGAGCAGCTCGCGGCCCATCCGGACTATAAGTATTTCGCTTCCTACATGACCGGCTTCTATCTACCCAAGCAGTCGCCGAAGCTCGCCAAGGCCATCTCGGATCAGATCGACGCCATGTACAAGGACGGCGCGCTGGCTGCCCTGATCACGAAGTGGGGCGGCGACCCCAAGCAATTCCTGGTTCCGTCGCCCGAAATGGCGGCTCAACGCCGTGGCCTCGACCGTCCTGCGGACTGGAACCCGCCCTCGATCGAGAAGTGAGGTCGCGGCATGACGCTCTTGTCATCATTCACGGACATGTTCCAGGTTTCCTGGGGCGACTATGGCGGAAGCATCGCTGGGGGTCTTTTAAAGACCCTCAGCTACACGGTAACGAGTTTCGTCGGTGCGACGGTTCTCGGACTGGGACTGGCGCTGATGAGGCTCAATCGCTCGCGGCTTTTCCGGATACCCGCGGCGTTCTACACCGAGATCTTCAAGAACGTTCCTCTTCTGGCAATCATCTTCCTGACCTATTTCGGCCTGCCGACTGTCGGGGTGAAACTGCAGGTATTCGAGGCGGGCGTGCTCAGTCTGGTGCTTTTTTATGCCGCCTATCTTTCCGAGATCTTTCGCGCGGCCATCGCCGGTGTTCATCGGGGACAGCAGGAGGCGTCTCAGGCGCTCGGTCTCGGACGTGGTAAGACGTTCAGCCATGTTGTGCTGCCACAAGCCGTACGACTGGCGCTGCCGGGAACGAACACGATGTTCGTTGATCTGATCAAGTCGACCTCGCTTCTGGTGACGATCTCCGCCGCAGAACTGATGACGCAGGCACAATTAATCGCTGCGGAAACGTTCCGCGCGCTTGAAGTGTACCTGGTGATCTCAGCCGTCTATTTCGCCATCTGCTACCCGGTCTCGCAGTGCCTGCTCTGGATTGAACGCAGTATCCATGCCGGCGTGCCTTTGTCCCTGGGCAGGAGGCGTCGTCTCAAGCTCGCGAAAGCCCTGCTTGCCGAGGGGAGGTCCCAATCATGACGACGACCCTGACAAAAATCGCTCCCGGAGCGGAGCAGTCGCTCGTCCGTCCGGCCATCAAGATCGATGGCCTGCGCAAGTCCTTCGACGGCCGTCTCGTGCTCGACAGAGTCGATCTCGAGGTTCCTGCCGGCAAGATCGTCAGCATCATCGGGCAGAGCGGTGGCGGAAAAACCACCCTGATGCGCTGCGTCAATCTTCTCGAGCGTCCCGATCACGGAACGATCACCATCGGTGACGAGACGATTTTCTCGGACGGAGAAATAACCTGTCGCAGCCTTGCCAAGCTTCGGCAGCGTGTCGGCATGGTGTTCCAGCGGTTCAACCTCTTCCCGCATCTGACCGCCGTGGAGAACGTGGTTCTTGCCCAGATGCATGCCGCCGCGATTGACGAGAGTGAGGCGGTCCAGAGGGCGGTCAAGCTCCTGACACGGGTGGGGCTTGGCAAACGTGCCATGGCCTATCCGGAACAGATGTCGGGTGGCGAGCAGCAACGTGTCGCGATCGCGCGCGCACTGGCGCTCGATCCGACGGTGTTGCTGTTCGACGAACCGACGTCCGCGCTGGACCCTGAGTCGACCGGCGAGGTACTCCGGGTCATGCGCGAGCTTGCGACCGACGGCATGACGATGATCCTGGTCACCCACGAACTTCCCTTCGCGAAGGAAGTCTCGGATTGGGTGGTGTTCATAGACGGTGGCCGGATCATCGAACAGGGAACGCCCGGCGACGTTCTCGACCACCCGAAGGAAGCGCGAACCGCCGCCTATGTCGCGCGCTATGCCTCCCTAGGCTAGGCCGCAATAGGACGGGGCATAGCCTGATATCACAGCCCCCGTTCTCTATCTTTTAAGCATATCGCGTCATTGCAACGTCCAGGCGCGGGTATGCGGGGGCTGTGAAGTCCCTTCCTCCGAGGCAAAAGCAGATTTGATGGAAATCATAAAAACAGATATCGCCGTCGTCGGCGGCGGCGTGATCGGTCTGGCAACGTCTATCAGGCTACGGGCCGATGGCCGCGACGTCGTGCTGATCGAGCCGAACGAACCGGGTTCGGGAGCATCCTACGGCAACGCGGGAACAGTGGCAGATTATGCGATACTCCCTGTCGGCACACCCGCCGTCCTCAAGAACCTGGCTTCGCTGCTTTTCAATGCAGACAGTCCGCTTTCCATCCGGAAGGCGGCATTGCCCACTCTTTTCCCGTGGTTGATGCGCTTTGCCTACGAGTCGCTGCCGCACAGGTACAAGGACAATACCAGCCGTATTGCCGACCTCCTGTCCGAAGCTGCGACGGAATGGCTTGATATGGCTGCGGAGATCGGTGCATCCGCGCTGCTAAGCGGAAAGGGATGCCTCTACCTCTACCAGACGCCACAGTCGTTCAGCGCGGCGTCTTCCGACATCGCCCTTCGCCGGCAGTACGGCATCTCGCAGGAACTGCTCAATCCGGACGAGGTTCGACGTCTGGAGCCACATCTGCCGCCGGTGGAGGGTGGAGGCCTGTTTTTTCCGAAGGCAATCAATTTCACCGATCCCGGCATGGTCATGGCCGAGATGGCGGCCGCGGCTAAGCGGGCCGGCGTTCAGTTCGTTCGCGACACCGTCAAGACGATATCGCGGGAGCGCTACGGCGTGAAGATGGCTGCACCGGACCATATTATCCACGCACGCGCGGCCGTGATCGCCGCAGGTGCCTATTCCGGCAATCTCGCCCGGCAGCTCGGCGAGCCTGTGGCGCTCGATACCGAGCGGGGGTATCACCTCGAGTTCGACATGGACACGATGCCTGTCGAAAGGCCGGTGTGCCCGACCCATCATGGTTTCTACTTCTGTCCGATGAGAGGCCGCCTGCGAGTTGCCGGCACCGTCGAACTCGGTGGCATAAACGCTCCGCCCAATCCAAGACGCCTTGAGGTCCTGCTGGCCAACGCGCGTCGGGTCTTCCCGGAGCTCGGCGAACCAAGCCGCACGTGGTTGGGATTCCGGCCATCGATGCCGGATTCGGTTCCCGTCATTCGTCCATCCCGGGGTGGCAAGGATGTCATCTTCGCTTTCGGTCATGGGCATATCGGTCTGACGCTGGCGCCGAGAACGGCACGCATGGTCAGCGCGATGCTGGCGGCCTGACAGATTGGGAGCTAACCGTGGCCTATAAAACCGTTCTTTCAAATCAGACCTGGGCTTTCCGGGACCTGAAGGATCTAATGGCAAAGGCGACACCGCTTCGCTCCGGAGACCTTCTGGCAGGCGTGGCGGCCGGTTCGGCAGAGGAGGGTGCTGCGGCACGCATATGTCTTGCCGATGTTCCGTTGAAGACGTTCCTGGCGGAATTGCTGATCCCCTATGATGACGACGAGATCACCCGTCTGATCGTCGACACGCATGATGACGCAGCCTTCGCGCCCGTCTCCCACATGTGCGTCGGAGATTTCCGTGACTGGCTCCTCTCCGATCATGCGACGACAGAGCGTCTGACGCGACTTGCGCCGGGGCTCACGCCCGAAATGGTGGCGGCCGTCTCGAAACTGATGCGCAACCAGGACCTGATCCGGGTCGCGAGCAAGACGAGCGTCATCAAACGCTACCGTAGCACCGTCGGCCGTCCGGGAACGATGGCGACCCGACTTCAGCCGAACCATCCCACGGACGATCCACGCGGCGTCCTCGCCACGACCCTGGAAGGATTGGCCTACGGTTGCGGCGACGCGGTGATCGGGATCAATCCCGCATCGGATTCGCCTGCCGCGGTCGCAGAGATCGTTCATCTTCTGGACGAGCTTATCCGGCGTTTCGATATTCCGACCCAGTCTTGCGTCCTCACCCATGCCACCACGTCGATAGGACTGATCGAGAAAGGCGTGCCCGTCGATCTCGTCTTCCAGTCCGTGGCGGGGACGGAGGCTGCGAACAGTTCCTTCGGGATCTCGTTGTCGATACTCCGCGAGGCCCATGAGGCAGCCATGTCGCTTTCTCGCGGAACGGTCGGGCAGGACGTGATGTATTTCGAAACGGGCCAGGGATCCTGCTTGTCGGCCAACGCCCACCATGGACTCGATCAACAGACCTGCGAGGCCCGTGCCTACGCGGTCTGCAGACCATTTTCGCCTCTCCTCGTGAACACCGTGGTCGGGTTCATCGGGCCGGAATACCTCTACGACGGAAAGCAGATCATCCGTGCCGGATTGGAAGACCATTTTTGTGGAAAGCTGCTCGGCGTGCCGATGGGTTGCGACATCTGCTACACCAATCACGCGGAGGCGGACCAGGACGACATGGACGTGCTGCTGACGCTGTTGGGTACGGCGGGCAGCAATTTCATCATCGCGGTTCCGGGCGCAGACGATATCATGCTGAACTACCAGTCGACGTCGTTTCACGACCAGCTCTATGTCCGCGATCAGCTCGGCCTCAAGCGCGCGCCTGAATTCGCAGAGTGGCTCGACAAGATGGGAATGACCGACCCCTCGGGACGGCTGACGCCGATGGGACAAGACAATCCGCTGATATCGGACATGGTCAGGCTCGTATCATGACAAACGACGACAAGGATCTGCAAGCATTTTCATCGTCCGCCGTGATACCCGACCGGCTCAACGTGCCGTCGGGAGTGACCAGTGCCAGGCTGGCGCTCGGGAGAGCGGGATCCGGCATGCCGACCCGCTCGGTCCTGAGCTTCGCGCTCGATCACGCCCGGGCCCGCGACGCGGTCCACCTGCCTCTTGATTTCGACGTCCTCGAGCAGAGCTGCGCCGGGCTGCGCTTGGAGATGGTGAGGGTCGATAGTGCCGCCGCCGACCGACAGAGCTATCTCAGGCGCCCCGACTATGGTCGCCGCCTCTCGACAGGTTCGCGGGAACTGCTGGAAGCCCGTTCGCGGCGCCCCCACGATATCCTTTTAGTGGTCGGCGATGGTCTTTCGTCGATCGCGGTCCAGGCAGGCGCCGCAACCCTTTTGCGCAGCCTGGTGGCACGCTTGAAAGCCATGAAGCTCTCTATCGGGCCGCTCGTCTTGGCCAGCCAGGCACGCGTCGCACTTTCCGACGAGATCGGCAAAGTTCTGGGCGCCCGCGCATCCATCATGATCCTCGGAGAGCGCCCTGGGCTTTCCGCCGCAGACAGTCTCGGCGCTTACCTGACCTGGAAGCCTGGCCCGTACAGGACGGATGCCGATCGCAATTGTGTGTCGAACATCAGATCTGGAGGGTTGGACCCGGAGGCTGCCGCGTTCAAGCTGAGTTGGCTGGTCGAGCGCGCCATCGCTTTAGGTCTGACGGGTGTGCAATTGAAAGACGAAAGCAGACCGGTTCAACTTTCTTTACCTTCACGGCCTGGGTATCGTGATCCGAATTATTAGACGGTAGCCTCCGTTCTGCTGTCACCTTGGGTCAAGCACTTACGCCAACTGACTTATTCATGGGTGCGGAAGAAATGAAGTATAGTCTCCGCTGCTCGACGCTCCAGGTCAGTCGCGGGCGTCAGACCGCTGCGAATTAGAATGATCGGCTCTTTTGTAAACTCCTCGATGATTGGAATGGCCCGAATGCGCTTCCCATCGTAGGTCTCCGCGTAGGGAGGGACCGTATAACTAATGCCGATGCCTTCGCCGCCGCCAACGAGGCTCCGCATCACCTCCAGGGACTGGACCCTATGCTGAACTGTCGGTTTGGCATTTATCCTCTGAAACAGTCGAAGGACATGTCGTATCGACAGGCCTTCCTCTGAAAGTATGAGAGGGAAACGGACCAGGTCCTGAAGACTGATCGCCGATAGTCCGGCCAACTCCGTTTCGTCGGCAACGAGTGCACATGGGCCCAGCTTGATCAGCGCCTGTCTTTCAAAACTGGTATCGAACCCAAGATCATAGGTCACGCTGAGGTCGATTCTATCCTCAAACATCTCTTTTGCTAGCTGCGTAAATCCCCCAATACGATAGTGAACGTCGGCCTCAGGTAAGCCAGCTGACAGGACCTTCAGCAGAGGCCCGAGATAAAAGGGCGCCAAGTCGTCAAAGAAGCCGATGGTAATGCGGCCACTGGTGAATTGCCGCAGGCCTTCGGGGTCATCAAGTTTTCGCGCTAGATCGATGAGCTCTTCAATACCCTCCCGGTACCTCTCGCCGGCCGGCGTCAGGGTGATGCGCGCGCCCTTCCGCCTCTGAAAAAGCTTCTGGCCAAGGCGCTCCTCAACTTGGGTTAATGCCACCGACAGCGAGGGTTGGGAAACATTGAGCTGAACAGCCGCGCCAGAAAGGCTTCCGGCTTTAGCCACCGCCAAGACGTATTCGTACTGCCTAAGGGTAAGATATAGCATCAGACTAATTGCCTATTTATAAGACAGTATTGGAAGATGGCGTTTTTTTAACGGTATGCTCAAATTGTTCCTAACTGGGAGGCATAAATGGCACATCCGCTTCTAACACAAGACCATATCGAAAGCTTCCAACGCGACGGTGTGGTGATAATCCGCGGCCTCTTCAAGGATCATGTCGAGACCTTGCGCGCCGGTATCGAGCGCAACATGTCAGAGCCTGGTCCTTTTGCGTCGGAAAACCTAAAGACCGGCGATGCGGGCCGCTTTTTTGATGACTACTGCAACTGGAACCGCATTCCAGAGTTCGAAGAGGTCATTTTCAACGCGCCCGCTGGCGAAGTGGCCGCAGATCTTATGAGGTCTCAAGGGGTACAGATTTTCCACGACCATATCTTGGTCAAGGAACCTGGTACCTCCAAGCCAACCCCCTGGCACCAGGACTCACCATATTATTTCGTGGAAGGCAGCCAGACGGTCAGCTTCTGGTGTGCACTTGATCCTGTTCGTGAAGCTTCGCTTCGTTGTGTTGCGGGCTCCCATCTTTGGGAAAAGCCGGTACTGCCAACTCGTTGGCTTTCCGAGCAAAACTTCTATGCCGGCGAGGGGCAATATATGGCGGTGCCTGATCCGGAAGCGGAGGGCATGGACATCAGGGAATGGGAAATGGAACCAGGCGACGCGGTCGCGTTCAACTACAAAGTTCTGCATGGTGCAAGAGGCAACAATTCGGCTGCACGTCGCAGAGCTTTTTCTCTCCGACTCGTTGGGGATGACGCCCGCTATGTCGAACGGCCGGGCCGCACATCTCCTCCGTTTCCGGGGCATGAAATGCAGGAAGGCCAAAAGTTACGCGAGGACTGGTTCCCCGTCATCTTCCATCGTTCCGCAATGAAGAAGGCGGTCTGACGGCCGGTTGATAGATATCATCGGTCATTACTTCACAGATTTCAAAGTTTGTGGCGGTCCCTGACCGCCACATGATCGAGATCCGGCGCCAAAGACCGGTTGCGATAGAACTGCCAACCAGAGTGGAGAACCAAATGAATTTTAAAGTGACATTGATATCCGCCGCCATCGTGCTCGCCGGCTGTTCAGGCCAGGTGATGGCCAAAGACTGGAAGACCGTCACAATCGTCACAGAAGGCGCCTATGCGCCGTGGAACCTGACGAACTCGGATGGTTCGCTCGGCGGGTTCGAACCCGAACTGATGAAGGCCGTATGTGAACGCGCGAAGCTGGAATGCAAGTTCGTGACCGGCGATTGGGACGGGATGATCGCGGCGCTCAACGCCGGTAAGTATGATGTGATCATGGACGCATTATCGATCACCGATGAGCGCAAAAAAACGATCGACTTCACAGTTCCGTACGCGTCGACGCCGGCATCATTTGCGGCCGCGACCGACAGCGACCTGATGAAGGCCCCCGGTACGGGCACATTGATCAAAATGATGCCCGGCGAGACCGGCGTAAAAGACGTGGATGCCCTCAAGGCGACATTCAAGGGAAAGACGATCGGCATCCAGGCTGCAACCGTCTACGCTAAATTTGTTTATGACAATTTCGGTTCGGTCGCCACCGTTCGAGAATACAAGACAGGCGGTGAGCGAGACCTCGACCTGCAGAACGGTCGTATCGATCTCGGTTTCGACGACACTGCCTATTTCAAGACCGCATTTGATGCGGCCAAGGGCATTTTGGCCTTCACCGGCCCAGAGATCGGTGGCACCATCTGGGGTGACGGCGAGGGCCTGGGACTGCGAAAGAGCGATACGGATCTTCGCGATAAGTTTGATGCTGCGATCAAGTCCGTTATTGCCGACGGTACCCTGAAGACACTCTCGATGAAATGGTTTGCAGCTGACGTTTCGCCGTAAGCCCATGATGTGACCTCTCGGCCAACAAAAGCTTGGTCGAGAGGTCCGTCGCGGCAAACTGTTCCTCAATGGCCTTTGGGCGGCATCAAAGGACACGTCGAACCATGTCTTCATGGCAATTAATTGGATTTGGCCCCAATGGCTGGGGAGCTCTGCTTCTGACTGCATCGTTCATGACACTTGCGGTCACTATTACCGCTGTGTTGATGGGTGCTCTCCTTGGAGCCGCGATTGCTGCAGCCAAGCTGTCCGGCAACACGGCGCTGGTGGCGCTTGGAAAGGGCTACACGATCATCTTCCAAGGGGTGCCAGAACTCCTGATCATCTATCTGATCTACTTCGGGGGATCGTCGGCAGTATCCTATGTGGCGAAGCTGTTCGGATATGACGGCTTCGTCAGCATACCATCTTTTCTATCAGGCACGGTGGCGGTCGGGCTTATATGTGGAGCCTACCAAGCAGAAATCTTCCGCGCCGCCTATCTCGCACTTTCGAAAGGCGAACTCGAGGCTGCCACGGCAATCGGAATGTCTGGGGCGTTGCGCTTCCGGAGAATCATCGTACCTCAGGTCCTGCGACTTGCCATTCCGGCGCTGAGCAATGTCTGGCAACTGAGCTTGAAGGATTCTGCGCTGATATCGGTCACCGGGCTTGCGGAACTGTTGCGCATGAGCCAGATCGCCGCCGGCTCCACGCGTCAGTATTTTACGTTCTTCATCGCAGGTGGTGCGATCTACCTCCTCCTTACGGCATTCTCCGACAACATCTTTGCTCGCGCTGAAAAGCGGGCGAACCGCAGTATGCAACCTTCCCGACTTACCGACGCTTAAGGGGAAAATAATGGATCTCGCGTTTCTATACCAGACAATGGGAACCCTGCTGAAGGCGTTGCCAATGACCTTGGCCCTGTTCTTGCTGTCTGTGTTCCTTGGATGCATCTTTGCATTGCTGATCGTCTGGATGCGCCTTTCCGGCAATCGGCTCCTCTCCGGTTTCGCCAAGGGCTATGTCTTCGTCTTTCGTGGCTCGCCACTGCTTATTCAGATGTTTCTAATTTTTTACGGTCTCGGTCAGTTTGGACTAATCCGCCACAGCTTTCTGTGGCCTGTCCTGCGAGAGCCTTTTTTCTGTGCCGTCCTGTCTCTGGCGTTGTGTGATGCAGCCTACTCCGCAGAGATATTCCGTGGAAGCATTCGCGCGGTTTCGCCAAGGGAGATCGAGGCGGCCCGCGCAATCGGCATGTCTGGGTTTCTTCTGGTGAGACGTATCATCGCCCCCATCGCATTGAGGCACGCGCTGCCTTCGTACTCGACCGAACTGGTCCTGATGATGAAATCGACTGCGCTTGCGAGCCTGGTGACTGTCTGGGAGGTCACCGGTGTCGCGCAGCGGCTCATCTCTCAGAGCTACCGCACTATGGAGGTCTTTCTGTGTGCGGCTGTGATTTATCTGGTCCTAAATTTAATTATTGTGCAGCTCTTCAGCCTGCTGGAGTTTCGTCTCTCGGCACATCATCGCGCTCGGCCGGATGAACATCGCGTAAAGTTCTCTGGCGTCACAGCGGCAGGCAATCGATGACACAGCCGTTGCGCCTTTCAGTTCACAATTTGCATAAGAGCTTTGGAAGCCACGCGGTTTTGCGCGGGATTTCACTTGAGGCCCGACAAGGCGATGTTATCTCGCTGCTGGGTGCATCAGGATCGGGAAAGTCTACGCTACTGCGCTGTATCAATCTCCTTGAATTCGCCGACAAAGGCGAGATCTGGATAGATGGTGAACAGATACGCTGGCTGCAGAAACGGAGTGGAACCGTCCCAGAGAACTCTCGACAAGCCTGCCGGGTGCGATCCGAACTTGGCATGGTGTTTCAGTCGTTCAATCTTTGGTCGCATATGACAATCCTGGAAAATGTCTTGGAAGGCCCGCTTCGTGTCCTGAAGCGACCGCGGAATGAGTGTCTGGAAGAGGCAGAACAGCTATTGGAGAAAGTGGGGATTTACGCCAAACGAAGTGCCTATCCGGTCCATTTGTCCGGCGGACAGCAACAGCGGGCAGCGATTGCTCGAGCACTGGCCATGAAGCCTAAGGTCATGCTGTTCGACGAGCCGACTTCGGCGCTCGATCCTGAATTGGTGGGCGATGTCTTGCGTGTCATGCGGACTTTGGCTGAAGAGGGAATGACGATGCTGGTGGTTACCCATGAAATGAGTTTCGCTCGTAATGTATCGAACCGGATTGTTTTTATGAGAAACGGTGAAATTGACAGCACGGGGTCGCCTGACCGTATGTTTGGTGACGATGCCACGGTCGGCTTTTGTCAGTTCTTGGGAAGGTCAGATCGCTGATAATCCGGCTTATGCTTTGCGGCGATTATGCGCAGTCGCCTTTCCACGAACTCAATGCAAGCATCATACTTAGTGGGATCCAACCATGCTGACTTCATGCTTTGCGGGTTAGCGGTTCGGATCCCTTCACATCAAGGTGAGTAATCCTGAACCCACTAGGGGCCGTCCCGTTAGCCCTATCACGCTTACCCGTTAATCCGCAGCGCTCAGTGTTCGCTCGAGCGAATGAAGGCCAACAGACCCTCTGCATTTTGCGACAAATACTGAACCATACAATAGTCCGGACTATCTTCGGTCACAGCGCAAGCTGATGTGATAAACCAGCTAAATTTCCGGTGTTCCGCACCTCAGCCTTACGCTTCAGGGCTTTGATATTGTTAGAAAACACCTCCATAGGAGAGCGATCGACGGTTCAAACTGCATCAAGGCGAGCGCATGTGAGCGGGCCCGTTAAGCGGAAATTATCTCCGCTTAAATGAGATGCCGCAGGTTCGAATCCATTCAAGCGCAATCGACTGTTTTGTCCACCCTCGGCACTTTACATCAAATTCAGCCGAAGGATGACTGGCGACACAGCTCAGGAGAAGTTTTCAAGCACCGCCAGGAACGTGTGCCGGTCGCCCTGTCCCTCCGTCAACTTCACGCGCCCCTCGATGTCGGCGAGGTGATGGTCCATCAGCTCTTTCGCTTTAAAGGCATCCTTATCCTTGACCGCCGCCACGATCATGCGGTGGTGGTCCGCACCGCAATCATCCTTTCGGTCTTCCTCGTAAAGGGCCATGACCAGCGAAAGACGCGCCACGATCTTGGCCAGCATCTCGGTCAGAACCGAATTGCCGGCAATCTCCGCCAAGGCGATGTGGAACTTGCCTGACAGCACGGTCTTGGATTTCTCATCGCCATGATGATGGATATGTTCTTCCTCGTCCGTCAGCCTCTGCAGCGCATCGAGTTGCTCGTCCGTTGCCCGCTCCACCACGAAATCGAGCAGAAGCCCTTCGACCTTGCGGCGTGCCTCGAACAGGCTTTTCGCCTGCTCGATACTCGGCTCAGCCACAAAGGTGCCTCGGTTTCTCTTTCGCTCCAGCAGATGGTCGCTTTCAAGAACGCCGAGTGCCCCGCGCACGACCGTGCGGCTGACGCCAAAGTGCTCGGCGATCGCTTCTTCCAGGATTTTCGTGCCCGGCTTCAGCGCGCCTTCGCCGATGGCGTTTGCCAGCGTCGTGCGGATACGCTCGGAAATATCGTCGTTGCTGTCGCTGGCATCCACGGGGCTGGTGCCGGCGGGAATGGACTTGGCGCTCTGGCGGCGCGTCTTCTTCATGGTGGTCTCCGGGTCGTGCCTGCCCATCGACATGAGAGCGGCAGATCATTCAGATCAGATATTCGCCTGCGATAATTATTTCCATAATTATCTTCTTGCGCAAACAGCTTTGCCGGCGCGGCAGTCCTGGTGCGGTTGCGCTGGCGAGACTATCGCCAGCGCATCCAGCTGTATCAGGCGGCCTTCTGCCGCGAGACCGTCGAGGACAGTGGAATACCCTTGTCGATGCAGATCGACTCGATATGGCTGGCCGATGCCTGGATGAAGCCGATGGCTTCATTGAAACCGTAAGACTGGGTCTCGTAGGTCGGATAGCCGTACTTGCTGCTCTCGTAGGCTTGCCAATCCATGACTTCGCCGGAGCGGACCCGCACGTCATAGGCGTCGATCATGGCAAAGTAGGCCTCCAGCTCGGTCGCCGTCAGGTCCGGGTGGGCCGCCCGCCAGATCGGATCTTCGATCTCGATACATTGGCGCGGATTGGCCTTGCGTCGGTTGTCATCGGTCGACTGCGCGACTTCCAGCGACAGGTTCAAGGCGGGATTGGCTTCGGCGAGGATGGGGATGATCGCCGAGAAATCGACGATGCCGTTGCCACAGGGCCGGGTCTGGAAATCCAGGCCACCCGGCGCGCGGTTGACATAGGCGTCCTTGATATGGGTCTGGCGCACGAAGGGTGCGAGGCGCTTGGTGGCAAAGACCGGATGCTCGCCGCGCTGCAGCATGTTGGCGGTGTCGAGCACGACGCCGACCACGTCAGCACCAACGTTTTCGATCAGCCGGAGGATTTCGAAGGAGGTGATCTCGTCGTGGGTCTCCATGTTGAGATGGACGCCGTTTGCGCGGGCAACGGGCGCGAGTTTCCGGAGAACCTTCTCCATGGCGAGGAGCTGCTCTTCCCAGGTGACGTCGGTGCGGAAGCGGTCGTTGGCAAGCCTGCCGGGATAGACGGCCTTGAAGTTGCCCGGTGATACCCAAAGCTCGAAGCAGCCGACGGCGGCCCCGGCCTCGATCATGCGGGAAAAGCCGGCGATGATGTCGCCGCCGCCGATTGCCCGGAATTCCGGCGCTTCGGCGCTGCAGTAGGGGTTGATCTTGCCGACACCGCCTTCAAGATAGAGGCCGAGTTCATCGGCCTTGGCGCGGATTTCCCCCAGCAGGCCGAGGTCGAGGTCGGGGCTCATGTCCAGCATGGTGCTGAAGAAGATGCCCTCAAGGCCGAGTTGCTTGACGTGGTCAAGGCTGGCGAGGGGACCCCGTTTTTTGACCTCCGGCAGTTTGAGTCCGTCGATTCCCAGTTTCATGGCAGTCTCCTTGTCGTTTCCTGGTCGGATGCGCTTCAATGGCGATCCTTGATGATCTTGTGCAGCTGGTGATTTCCGATGGCCGGCGATGCTCGCGATCGCTAGGTTCGGGGTTTTCTGGCCGAGGTACGATCCTTCGGCAGAAGGCTTTGCTCGAGAAAATGCTGGCCGATGGAGGCTACGCTTGTGATCGCGAGGTACCAGATCGAGGCGACGAACAGCATTTCGATGACGAGGAAGTTGCGGGCGTAGATCGCCTGCGCCTGGGTCAGAAGATCCTGCATGCCGATGACCGAGACGATGGCGCTGGCCTTCAGCATGCCGATCGCTTGGTTTCCCGTCGGGGGAACGATCAGGCGTGCCGCCTGCGGCAGGATGATTGTCCACAGGGTCTGCCGTGATTTCAGACCGAGGGCGGCCGCGGCGTCGCGCTGGCCCCGATCGACGGAGACGAGACCACCGCGGATGATTTCCGACATGTTCGCGGCCTCATGCAGACCGAGGGCCAGGAAACCTGCCAGCGATGGCGTGACGAGATCGTTGATCGAGATGACATGCGTTCCGATGCCGATCTGCGGGATGAACAGGGCGATATTGAACCAGAAGAATATCTGGACGATCAGCGGCACGCCGCGAAACCACCAGACGAAGGCCGCCGTGATCGCCTTAAGAACGAAATTCTGGCTTGTCGCCATCAGGGCCAGAAGGCATCCGAACACGATCCCGAATGCCATGGCGGCGACGGTGAGTTCGAGCGTCAGCACGACCCCGCTCAGAATGGACGGATCGAACAGGTATTGGGGAACCTCGGACCACTGCACGCTCTGGCTCTGGGCGACGATAAAGGCGAGGACGGCCAGCACCAGGATTGCAGCCGTTCCTGTTGCCACCTGGCCCCACTGGATCGACCGTGTTGGGGGCGGAGCAAGATAGAGCGTTGCGGGTGTTGCGCGAAACAGGGCCATCGGCTCAATCCGCAGGCATGCTGGTTGCATCGTTCACCTTCACGGTCGGAACGGCCAGCGCTTCAAGACCCCATTTTTTCATGATCGCTCCGTAAGCACCGGAGACGCGCATCTGCTCCAGCGCGCCAACGACCGCATCGCGCAAGCCTTCACTATCCTTGGCGACCAGCATGCCGAGGTAACCGGTGGCAAGGCGTATATCGGGAAGCGCCTGCAGGCCCTTGCCGTTTCCGGTCTGGTGTTCAGTGGTGTAGACGCTGGTGGCGTAGCCGTTGACCGTGGCATCGGCGCGACCCGTGCGGACGGCCTGGAGGACATCGGGCATTTTGGGGATCGACAGGATGGCGATCGGGGTCGCGCATTTCACTGACGCTGCCTCGACCATCTTCGCCTGGAATGTGCCGACCGGCACGGCTACCTTTCTGCCGCAGAGGTCCGCCATGGACTTGATGCCAAGGGGATTGCCCTTGATGGTCATGATCGTGGTGGCATCATACATGTAGTCTATAACGTCGAGCCGCTTTTCCAGCTCCGGATCGTCATTGATCCCCGATATGGACATGTCGAAGCGCTTTGCCAGGATAGAGGGAACGATGGCAGCCCCTGCGCCGACGTCGGTCATCTGAACTTTGACTCCAAGGATGACCCCGAGCGTGTCGGCGATATCGGCGTCGATCCCGATAAGCTTGCCATCCTCGCCATGGAAGCTGATGGGTGGCGTCAGGTCAGTCGCGATCTTGAGTGTGCCAGACGACTTGATAGCGGCGGGCAGCATGTCGGCCAGCTTTACCGTGAGCGTGACTCCGGGAAGTTTGGCAACGTCGATCTCCTGTGCGCTACCGTGCGCAGCAAAGGCGAAGGTAGCGATCAGAGTGGCGACTGCCCTTGTCAATCCTGTCTTCAAATGTCCCGGTACGCTTCTCATGGAATCCCCTTTGCAGTTTCCTGTTGGCGCGACATGCTGAAATCATCGATGCAATCGTCGTGCCAGTCATAGGGGGCGAGGGATCAGGAGTTTGATATCTAACGGTTATATCTAAATCATCGGACTTATGGCAATCTTTCCCATATAGTTTCGCATAGATATTCGCATAAATAATGGTCGATATTTGCGTTGAAATTTGATGATATTCATAGTCTCTCGCTTTTTAGGCTCGTATTGGTCAAGTTTGAGGTTTTTGACAGCTCATACACACGCCAGTCTTCTCCAAAAGGCCAGAATCGCGGGTTTGAGCAAGCGAATACCTCGCTTCTTTCGCTTAAAAATTGCGCGGCTTTGCTGAAAGTTTGAGCGAAAGAACGCTTCGCACAAATTCGTGCATGTATATAATTATAAATTTTCGAACATATATAAATCATATAATGTGTTTCAATAACAGCGGCTTGTGATTTTCATACACCCGCTACCTCGAAACTGGCACAGCCATTGCAGCCTGGTTCTCATGAACAACCTCGTTGCAACATTGCCCTCCAAGCTTTCCTTCCGCCTGCCGTCGGAAAGCACCGAGCCACATGTTGCTGCCGCGCAACCGCAGGGAAGCCAGATGTCGGACACCTCGCATACTTCTGACCGGACCCGCCTCAGCGTCCAGGGATTGACGCACAGCTACGGCGGCCAAAATGCAGTCAGTGACGTCTCCTTCGATATCGAGGCAGGCGAGATCGTCGCACTCCTCGGCCCGAGCGGCTGCGGCAAGTCGACCGTCCTGCGGGCGATTGCCGGCCTGATCCTGCCGAAGGCGGGCAAAATCGTTCTCGGCGATACCGATCTCGCGCATCTCTCGGCCCGGTCCCGCGGCATCGGCATGGTCTTTCAGAACTATGCCCTGTTCCCGCATCTGACGGTTGCTGAAAACATCGCCTACCCGCTGGCCTGCCAGCAGGTACCGCGTGCGGAACGAAAGGCTCGCGTCGAAGAAATGCTGTCGCTAGTGCGGCTCGGCGGCTTCGGCAATCGCCTGCCACGGGAGCTCTCCGGCGGCCAGCAGCAGCGCGTCGCCGTCGCCCGCGCCATTGCAGGGCGGCCGTCGCTCCTCCTGCTCGACGAACCGTTCGGGGCTCTCGATCGCGCCCTGCGCTTCGACTTGCAGGTGGAACTGCTGCATTTGCAGAAGACCCTGGGGATCACCACGCTGATCGTCACGCACGATCAGGAAGAGGCGCAAAGTCTGGCAAGCCGCCTGGTGCTGATGAACAAGGGCAATGTCGAGCAGATCGATACGCCCATGGCCGTCTACGATCGGCCGAAGACCCTGTTCGTCAACACCTTCATCGGCCAGGCAAACCTGCTGCAGGGAACGGTCAAGGAACTCGGGGACCAGAGCACGGTGATCATTCTCGCTGAGGACAGGACGTTGCGCCTTCCACGCCGCCTGAAGTTTACCGTCGGCTCCCCGGTGACGGTTGCCTTCCGGCCCGAAGAGGTGCGCCTGTCCCCACACTCGACCGAAAACTCACTGCCCGCCCGCATGACTGTCTCGGTGCCCCTGGGTCCGACCCTTGTTCATGACCTTCTGCTTGAGGACGGCACAAACCTGCGGGCCTCCGAGGTCAGAAGCCCATCCACCAGCATCCCCGAACGGGGCGCGCAGCTCTTTGCCAAGATCGATGCATCCCGGTGCCATGTCTTTCCCGCCCAATCCGAAAACGTCCAGTGAAGACCACGTCAACAGAGGTGACCATGATGAAGAACGCTCAAATGACCCGTCGTGCATTCGGCTTCCTGGCTGCAGGTGCCGCCGCATCCGCCATGCTTCCGCGTTTCGCGCAGGCAGCCGGCGGTACGGCCGTTGCGGCAACCTTTCCCGGAAGCTGGGAAGACGCCTACCGCACCGTTCTCACTCCGATGCTGCAGAGCGCCGGCTATGACCTGACTGTTGCGCCGGCCATGGCACAGGACCAGCTTGCCAAGGTCATGGCAAGTCCCGGCAACCCTCCCTACGACACGCTGCTGATGTCGCCGGGCCAAATGGCAGTGGCCGTCGACAATGACCTGATCCAGAAGATTGATCCGACCAAGCTCAAGAACTGGGACAAGCTCGACAAGTCCTTCCAGGGCGAATACGGCCCGACCGTGACCATCGAGGTCAACGGCATCGCCTACAATCCTGACCTCGTTCCGAAGCCGAAGGGCTATCGCGATCTCTTCGAGAACCTGGCCTACAAGGGCAAGGTTTCCTGGACGGGGTTTGCGTCGAACACTGCCGTCATGGCCTATACCGAGATTGCCAAGATATTTGGCACTGGCCCAAACGACATGGATGCCGTCTTCAAGCTGTTCAAGGATAGCCCGGAACAGCGCCAGGGCGTCGTCGATAGCACCAACCACCAGATGACGCTCTTCCAGCAGGGCGAGATCGCCGTCTTCATGTGCAGCACCAACAATGTGGCGCACTTGAAGAGCCTTGGTCTGAACGCCGAGTTCGTCCATCCGGAAACGGGCTCGCCCGCAGCCCCCGTTAACATCCACCTGGTCAAGGGCTCGCAGAACCTCGAGGCAGCCTATGCCTACATGGATGCTGCCATCTCGAAAGCCGCCCAGGACCTGCTCAAGGAGCCGCCGACGGAGATGTTCCCGACCAACCGCGATGTCGAGCTGACCCCGAGCATTGCGGCCTATGTTACCCGCGAACAGCTCCCCACCATGGTCTATCCCGATTGGGTCGCCATCAACAAGAACCGCTCGGACTGGATTCGCCAGTTCGACGCACTCGTTGCCGGTTGAGGTGACATCATGAAGGCGAGCGGCTTCCCATACGTCGTACCGATGCTTCTGCTTTCGGTGGTGTTTTTTGCAACGCCGCTCGCCGTCCTTGTCGGCTTCAGCTTCGTCAGTCCCGGCGGTGCTAGTCTTGAACACTATGCTCGCTTCTTCGGCGATTCCTTCAATTTCCGGGTCCTCGTCAACACCGCGCGGCTTGGCGTCGAGACGGTTATCGGCACGACGCTGCTCGGGATTCCGATCGCCTTGCTCTATTGGCACGGTGGCCGGAACCTGCGGCAGGTCCTGATTTTCCTCACTCTCATCCCGATGCTGACCAGCAACGTGGTGCGGACCTTCGCCTGGATCGTCATTCTTGGACGCCAGGGTCCGATCAGCGAGACACTCGTTTCCGTTGGCATCACCGGCATGCCGACCAGCCTCTTGTTTACCGAGACCGGTCTGGTCATGGCGATGTGTCAGATCGACCTGCCGTTGATCATCCTGCCCTTGATCGCCATTTTGTCACGGACGCCTCAACAGCTCACCGAGGCGGCACAGGTGTCCGGCGCTGGGCCATGGCGCATCCTGGCAACCGTACTCGTACCGCTGATGCTCCCCGGATTGCTGGCTGGCTGGATCCTGGTCTTTGCGAGCACCAGCAGTTCCTTCGTGACCCAGGCGGTGATTGGCGGCGCGCGGAACGTCTACGTGCCGCAATTGATCTACCGCGAGGTTGGCACGCTGTTCGACTGGCCGTTGGCCTCGGCGATTGCCGTCGTGCTGCTGCTGTCGACGGGCTGCCTGCTTGTCGCTCTCACCATGATTTCCCGTCACAGGAGGTTGGTCGGCCATGCTTGATCGTCGAGAAAATCCCATCCCGGCACTTCTCTACAGCGTCTTCGTCTATGGTTTTGGCGGTCTCTGCGTCATCTATCTGATCGCGCCAATCGTCATTGCCCTGATGATGTCCTTTACGTCAGGCCAAACTTTGAAATATCCCCCACAAGGGTTTTCGTTCCGCTGGTACCAGGCGCTGCTCGATCCCGTCCGCTCGGCGACCGAACAACTTGCTGCCTGGAACTCGCTGAAGATCGCTGGCCTCGCAGTCCTCGGCTCGCTGCTGTTCGCCGTTCCCGCCGCCATCGGTATGACGCGAATGAAGCGAGGGACCGTCAGCACGATCGAGCCACTTCTTCTGGCACCGCTTGTCCTGCCCAGCCTTGTCTATGGATTGGCGGCACTGATCGTTGCCAACTTCATTGGTTTGCGGCCGTCGCTTTGGCTGACGATCGCAGGCCATGTCGTGGTCTTCGGTCCGCTGATGTATCGTGCAGCCTCCGTCGTTGCCCAAGGGATCAATCCCTCTCTTGCCGAGGCATCGACGGTCATGGGCGCGAACTGGTTCACAACCTTGCGGCGGGTGACGCTGCCGCTTTTGATGCCGGCTATCTTGGCGGGTGCGTTCCTCGTCTTCATCCAGTCGCTCGACAACGTCTCCGTCTCGCTCTTCCTTGCCGACGCCCGGACCACGCTCCTGCCGCTCAGGATGTTCGCGTTGATCGAGGAATCCCTCGACGTCCGCGTCGCTGCGATCTCCGGGATTTTGATCGCCGTGACGCTGGTGGGGCTGCTCGTCGCCAGACGCGTCCTCGCCCCACAGCGGCAAGTCTAGCTCACACATATCGAACTCGAACTGACAGGTAACACACCATGACCATGCGCCCCAAAACTGCAGGCAACCGGATCGGATCGCTGATGGCGGAGTTCGAACCGGACTTCGAATTCTCGAGCCCGATGCCGCTTCCCGTCGAGGAGTTCGAGGAGCGCCTCCGCCGTATCCGACGCCAAGCCGTCGAGGCAGGTCATGATGCCATCATCGTCCATACAGGCAGCGTCGGCTGGTTCCACACCTCGAATGCCTATCTCCGCTATATCTGCGACTGGATGCGCGAGGGCGTGCTGATCATTCCGACGGATGCGGACAAGGCCATGGTGCTCCTGTCCTTCTTCACGCAGTCCGTCCTCTTGCCGCCCGGCGGGGAACCGGTCCTCGTTGACGAAATCTGGCAGATCGGCCCGATTGGTCGTGAATATGCCGATCGCCCCGGCGACTCCGTCATCAAGACGGCGGAAAAATGCGCCGAGGTGCTGGCGAGGGTCGGATGTGCCAAGGGGCAGATCGGCAGAATCGGCGATCGGACGTCAATGACATTTTGGGCAGCGCTCGACGAACAGCTTCCCAGATGCAAGTTCGTCGCCGACAACGGCGTCCTCGACCGCATGCAGAAGGTCAGGTCGCCGCGTGAGATCGAGATGTTCCGTGCCGCCGCGCAACTGATCAGCATCGGCACCCAAGCCGCCTACCATGTCGCCAGACCCGGTGTCACCGACCATGAAATCTACGCCGCCTTCAGCTATGCCCAGCTTGCCCTCGGCGGCGAGACGGGCGACGGCTACCAGATCGGCATCAACGAGTTCGGCACCCATTGCGGCAAGCCTTACGGGCATGTTGTCCGTCCCGGCGATCTGATCAATCTCTATATCTCGAACGTCACCTACCGCGGCTATACCGCCCAGACCGCCCGCATGATCGCCGTCGGTAACATCACGCAGAAGCAGGAGGACGTTCTCTCCGCCTGCACCGAGGGCGTCAAGCGCGCCGGAAAGCTGATCAGGCCCGGTGCGCTGATGCGCGACATCAATAACGCCGCCTTCGAGCCGATGATCGAGCGTGGCATGCTGACGTCTCCAGAAGCGCGCACGATGCCTTACAACTGGTCGCCGATGCCCGACGGCGGTGCGCGTCTGATCCCGAGCCAGTACGTCAAGGATCTCGACTGGGAGGCACAGGGCCGCAAGCTCATGCATGTCTATCCAGCAACCGAAGGCCCGCACAATCCGAACCTCGGTCACTCCGTCGGCATGGCCGGCGGCCAGAACAGCTTCAACATCTCTTCGCATAACTACGATCGTCTCGAGGAGGGTATGGTCTTCGTGCTCCACTCCCAGTGGCTCGAACCCCTGTCGGCAGGCTGCAATATCGGCGACATGTATGCCGTCACCAAGGACGGTTTTGAGAACCTCAGCCGCCACACCCCACTTGAAACCCACCGCATTGCCGCCGAGGCTTGAATGAGCAGACCCATGGAACACACGCATTTCGACTTCGCAAAACTCACCGAGCGGGAACGATACAAGCTGCTGATCGGGACGGTCATTCCGCGCCCGATCGCGTTGGTCACGACATTGAGCAAAGACGGTCGGCCCAATGCCGGACCGTTCAGCTTCTTCAATGTGCTGACCCACGATCCGGCGATCGTCGCCATCGGCGTCGAGAACTATTCCGACATGAGCTTTAAGGATACGGCGCGCAATATCCGCGAGACCGGAGAGTTCACCGTTCATATCGTCGACGATGCCCTGGTGGCACAGATGGAGGTCTGCGCCATCAAGTTCGGACCCGAGGTCGATGAGATGTCGGAGGCGGAGTTGGCGACAGCACCAGGGCAGATGGTTCGAAGTCCGCGCATTCTGGCGGCACCCGCGGCGCTGGAATGCCGCCGGCACACGACGTTGCAGGTCGGTCCGGCCCGCGAGATCATCCTCGGGGAAGTTCTGGGGGTTCATATCCGCAGCGATGCCGTCAATCCGTCGAATTTGCATATTGATCAGCAACTGATGGATGCTGTGGGAAGGATGGGCGGCCACACTTATGCCCGGACGCGTGATCAGTTCGACGTCAAGACGCAGACCAAGGAGGAGTGGAACGCGCTAAAGAGGCTTTAAAGGACAGGCCACATTGCGCGATTGGAAATGACACCGGTCGTAGAAGGCTGCCCAAGCCTAACGTTTGCATGATCTGGAATGGGGTATCCAACCCACGCACCAGAGCTTGATCATCGACATACTTTAGCCCCGTCTCCACCCATACGCGATCATCCTGGCTGAACGTCCTTGGGAGCGTTCGATTTATCGTGCCCAAAAAAGCGATAAAGGACGTCAGAGCGCTGTCTGCCTCGCACCTAGACCATCTGCGTTGGTCTTTTCAAAGACGATTGATGCGGCAGAAAGGGTAGAAGTGCGACAGCATCGGACATCGTCACAACTTTGCCTTAAGGATGGGAATATCCCCGCGAGTCCCACTCGGGGGATGTTGATGTGGAGCATAGAATGAATAAATGTTCGTACTTGATCGCGTTCTCTATCGCTCTACTCGCCTCAGCCGGCTCGATTGCGAAGGCCGACGGGTTTGCTAAAGTGGCGCAAGCTGCGTTCGAACCGTTGGTAAAGCAATACGACATTCCGGGACTTGTGGTCGGAGTTACCCGGAACGGGAAACATGAGTTTTATGCGGTCGGGTTGGCATCGCGTGCCGACAACCATCCCGCTACGCCAGATACGCTATTCGAACTTGGCTCGATGAGCAAAATTTTCAATGTGACGCTTGCAGCACTGGCTGAAGAACGCGGGAAGCTCAGCCTCGGTGACACGGTGGCACACCATCTCTGTGACGACGCATGTTCAATTGGTGACAAGCTTACACTCATGGATTTGGCAACACACCATTCGGGCGGTCTGCCATTGCAGGTGCCGGACAATCTATCGAATGTCGATGGGTTGGTGAATTGGCTGAAGGGTTGGCATCCTCCACAACCGGGAGCACGAAGCTATTCTAACATCAGCATTGGGATGCTCGGCTATATATCCGGCCAAGCTATGGGCTCCAATTACAAGCTGTCCTTACAAGACATGTTATTCCCCGCATTCGGGCTACATCATACGTGGATAGACGTCCCGAAGAGTGACTTGAACCTGTAAGCTTTCGGCTATGACCGAAAGACCAATGCACCAATCCGGGTCAACCCTGGAGTCTTGGACTCCGAGGCCTACGGCGTGAAGTCGAGTGTCCGGGATATGCTCACAGTTCTTGACGTGGAGTTGGGACAGGGGAATGCCCCCGAAGACCTCCGCAAGGCCGTCAAGCGAACCCAGGAGGGCCACTACAAAACTGCCTTTTTCACCCAAGATATGATCTGGGAACAATACCCATGGCCCGCCGATCTGCAGGCCATGACGTCCGGCAATGGCTCCGATTTCATTATGAAGCCGCAGCCGGTTCAAGGTATCAGTCCAGCGCTTCCTCCCCAGAGGAATGTGATCCTGAACAAGACCGGCTCAACGAACGGGTTTGGCGGCTACATCGCTATGTTGCCGGGCGAAGGGATAGGTGTCGTCGTCCTCGCAAACAAAAATTACCCGAACGAAGCTCGCGTGAAGGCAACATATTCTCTAATTCAGGCATTGCTCACGAATTAGCGCAAGCGATGGGCGGGCGGGGCGACATGCGTTCAAGGGAAGCAAGCAATGTGGGTGCGCGCAAATCGTGCAGCTTACCTGGTCTGGGTTCGCGTCATCGGATCGCGATGTCATATATCACATAGAAAGAAGGGAAAAATTGGTCAGCTGCCATTCTGGTCGACGAGAGGGTCGTTGCTGCGGTCCACCGCTTTATAGATTTTACTGCAAGCGGTCGTGTTGGCAGAACTTCCGACACCCGCGAACCGGTAATTAAAGCCACGCCCTGCTGAGCTGCGTATGCAACTACCCAGTCAGCGGTTTATATTCTTCGTGTTTTATGTGGCGCGTAGGATTGGTTAGGCAATTTTCCAACTCGCTAGCCTTGTTCTCGGTGCTCAGAACTGCCGGGTCGGTGGTTCGAACTGGTTCAAGGCGAAGGCAATTCGCGTCTATCCCAGGCTTCCTGCGAACCGTTCCGGATAGCGTTCCCGCTGGAACACCTCGACCACGTAATCGACGAAGACCCTCGTCTTCAAAGGGACGAGATTTCTGCTGGCATAGTAGATCGATATTGGCCCGGCGTCGATCCACCATGACGGCAACAGCCGCGGAAGTTCGCCGCTTTCGAGGTGGGGAAGGGCGTCTGCCTTGTCGATCAACGTAACGCCCAATCCCAATAGTGACGCCGCCCGCATTGCGGCCGGATCGTTCACCACAATGATCTCCTTAAGCGAAACCGCCTGCTCCTCTCCGGACGTATTTCTCATCAGTCGCGGCGCAATCCGACCAGTGCGCAGAGACCGCATCGCTATGCCATCCAGCGCCGCAAGATCCGTGGGGGAGGCGGGCAGGGGACGGCCCCGCAGATATTCGGTTGAAGCAACGGCGATGAGATGTGCGGGAGCATGTTGTTGCGTCCAACGAGACCTTTGAATCGACCTAGGCTCAGGACCTATTAAATAGCTTGCGGGGTTTCCTCGGTTTTGATTCACTGGGATCGAACGGAGGGACCGCCATGAGTGATTTGATGTTTTTGTCAGACGCGCAAATGCGCCGTATCGAGCCTTATTTTCCACTATCGCATGGCGTTCCGCGCGTGGATGACAGGCGTGTCTTGAGCGGCATTATCTTCGTTCTGCGCAATGGGTTGCGATGGCGTGACGCTCCCAAAGAGTATGGGCCGCACAAGACGATCTATAACCGCTTCATCCGGTGGAGCAGGCTCGGGGTGTTCAATCGCATACTGGCCGAACTGACAGCAAAAGGGGGCAAGCCTGAGCAATTGATGATCGACGCGACCCATTTGAAAGCCCATCGCACCGCAGCCAGCCTGCTAAAAAAGGGGATGTTCCCCGACGTATCGGACGCACCAAAGGCGGGTTGAACTCCAAGCTGCATGCTGTTTGCGATGGTCACGGTCGGCCACTGATCCTGCTCTTGAGCGAAGGGCAGATGAGCGACTACAAAGGTGCCGCGCGGATGCTGCATGCTTTTCCCAAGGCAAAGACGCTTCTTGCCGACAAGGGTATGACGCCGACTGGTTTCGAGACGCCTTGGCGCAACGCAAGATAACGGCCTGCATTCCATCACGGGCAAACCGCAAGGTGCCGATCCCGCACGATCCAGCGCTCTACAAAAAGCGGCACAAGATCGAAAACATGTTCGGCAGGCTCAAGGACTGGAGGCGAATTCACACCCGGTACGACCGTTGCGCTCACACCTTCTTCTCAAGCATATGCATCGCCGCCGCCGTCATCTTCTAGATCTGATTTAACGAGTCCTGAGCCTAGCTCGATCGACTCGGTTTTTTGATGGATAGTACATGGCCGTCGCGTGGTAATTCACCGGCCGGCGTCGAAAGGAAGCATATCAAGTTTTACTTGGAGAATTTTGAGCAGACAGCTGCGTACCGCGGGGGCGGATATCCGGTTTGAGGTAGAAAAGGGCTCGTCCGGCAATGACTAGGCGAGCCCTTTTGAAGCGCCAATTCAAAACTTTTGGCGCTGCGAAATTTAACCCGATATGGTCAACAATTTTTACCCCCTTAGCTATGCCGAATGCCGGCCGCTCTATCAAGAACGCCATTTCGTTGCGATCTTGATCGACAGCGCCGCATTCTGTTGGTGACGCCGTCGGCCCTTGTAAAGGCGTTTCATTCTGTCGATGAGCCCCTGCCCTCTTCATTCCCATTGACTATGTGATCAAGCCAAACTATATTTTGTACCAACAACTAACCCAGCATCCTGTGAGACTTGCGCTCCGGGCGGGTGGGGGAAAAAGCCGGCGCAAGCCGGTTTTTTTATGTCTTTGGGGGCAAGGGTGCCGGCACTACGAACGCGCGTCTATATTGACGGCTATAACTTATACTACGGCTGCCTACGCAAAACTGCTTTTAAGTGGCTCGACGTTCTTGCCTTATTTGAGGCCCATATTCTTCCGACAATCCTTTACCGCCCAAGCGCTGAAGCGGAACCGGCTTCTATGGTTCTGCATCGTGACTGCGCGATCAAATATTTTACCGCCAAGATTATCGAAAGTGCAGCAAAAGGCGACGACTCGGTTTCGTCGCAGGCTCAGTATCACAACGCGCTCACGACGCATTGTGGCGGTCGCTTATCTTTTGTAATGGGCAGCTATTCGCTTTACAAGGCTAACCAGCATGTTGTTCCGGCCGACGATCCAAAGCGCTGGCCGCGGGACTGCGAAAAAATGCAGGTTTGGAAGCTGGAGGAGAAGCAATCCGACGTTAACCTCGCACTCCAACTCTATGACGACGCGCTAAGCGGAGAGATCGATCAAGTGGTACTTGTCACCAACGACACGGATCTCGCCCCGGCGCTGGAGATGCTGAAGCAGCGATGTCCGCATATCGTCCGTGGACTTGTTGTGCCGACTCGAAAAGTTGGAGAGGGCGGCCATCTTGAACGGGAGGCTAATGTATCATTGGCGAAGCTTGCCCACTGGGTCAGGCGGCACATATCCGAGGATGAGTTGCGAGCCTCGCAGTTGCCAGATGTCATTCCGGGTCGTCGCCGCGCCAGCGTCAAGCCGTATTCTTGGTACGCCAAGCCGCATCATCTCGCGAAGATGCTCGAAATCGCCAAGCCTGTGCTTAATACCGATGGAGAAATCTTAAAATGGGCTCGTAGTGCGGTGACACATCTCGGTGGGCTGCGACCAATCGATATGATTGAGACGGATGCCGGTGCGGAAAAGGTGTTTCAATATATCGAGACTTATATCCGCGAAAATCCCAGTACTACTTGAAAATGGGAAGAAATATATTCAAAGCTTTGCCCACCGGTGTCGAGATCCAATCAAAATGTGTTGCCTCGTTCCAACCAGCTCACGACACCAAACGTCGGTGCGATAATCTGCAAGCGATTTGACACATGGGGAGGAGCGGTTGGCAATTGAACGCCCCCTTTACGCGAATGCAACCTCTGGCCGCTAACACTACGGACGAAAAGGCGAGGAGATTGTTATGACTTGGGGTTTTGAGCGCGGTCGGAAATATAGTCGGAAACTCGACATTCATGGCCATTTTGGTGGCCAAGAACAGGGTGGCATCATAACCCCGGCAAGCCACAGCCTCGTCATTGCCACGACAGGATCCAAAGGTCGAAATCATGGGTACGAGGACCTTGAGTTGCCTGACGGTAGCTTCGAGTATTTCGGTGCTGGACGGCGGGGCGACATGGTTATGTCGCGGGGTAACGAAGCAATTCTAAACCATTCAGCGAACTCGAAGAGCCTTCTTCTTTTTAGAAATGAAGGTGATGGTTATAGCTTTTTGGGCGAGTTTGTATGCTCGGGGTATGAAATCCGTCAGGCACCGGATGAAGACAGTAATATCCGGAATGCCTTTGTTTTCCGGTTCTGGCCGCTCGACAATATCGATGATTTTGTCAGCGAGCAGGTTGATTTACCTACTGGATTAGCCGCTGCGGACCTCAACCTGGAAGAATTGCGCCGACGAGCTTATGACGCCGCACGCCCAAGCGTGCCCAGTCGCCCACAAACGTCAACGGTTTACGAGCGCAGCCGCGATGTTGCCCTTTATGTCTTTCGGCGAGCGAATGGTCTGTGCGAGTATGATGGAAAGGCAGCGCCGTTTCTTCGTGAAAACGGCGAGCCCTATCTCGAGCCACACCATATTCAGCGCGTCAGTGATGGCGGACCTGATGATCCGCGGTCTGTCGTAGCGCTTTGCCCGAACTGTCATCGGCGCGCCCATTCTGGCGTCGGAAAGGCAGAGATGAAAGCGCAACTGATGGAGAAAGTCAGAATGCTCGAGCAGCTATAGCGCCGGTGTATCGTGCTGGTCCTAATCTTAATGGGTCTTGGAGCTCGAAAACTGCGCGGATTCCATAATGAGGGCTTACGTGACCGCCGATATCCCGTACGAACCACGCTTCCTTTTGTATCAATCACTTAATAGATCTCAGACACGGGTCGAGGGTTCGCTTCCCATCAAGGCGTAAGACGCGAGCAAGGGATTTTGCTCGCGTCTCCTTAGGGTGCGTTTTCTACTGCATGCGGAAGGCCGGGCATCGATGAGAGGCCGGTTGGGCCGAACCCGTCAGTCCATCCTAAAGGATCGCGCTCGCTCAGCCGTCTTCGCCCGGCATGCCTGCCGGCCCAAGAGAGCAACTCAGCTCGCAGTTTTGCCGCTGGCCCGGCGAAACTCATCCGAGGTCTCGTCGAGAAAGACGTACAGCGCTTTAATCTTGCCATCGCGGACGGTGATCACGTCCCAGCCCGTATATTCGGGCGACTCACCGCGCGGCCCCGAACCCCAAGCCAACCGTCCGGCGTTGTGGAGCACCTGCGGATTGCCGTGCGGCGCATAGACATAGTGCGGATGCGTGGCTCTTAGGTCGCCAGCGAACTTGTCAATCGCATCGTGGCCGATGATTGCACCGGGAGTAACGTATAGGACGCCGTCGTCTGCCCAGAGTTCGCCGATCGCGGCACGCCGCCGGTCGTTGTCGCCTTCGCCGAAGACCTCCTGGAGGTTCCGGTCGAGCAACTCGCGGATACGCTCTGCGGATTCGTTAGACTGTATCATGACATGCTTCCTTGAGAGGACGCCGAACCTCGGCCACGGTATTGTGTCGAGGTTCCTGGCGACACGTGTGACTTCAGATTTGAGCCTGGCCGCCATCGACGAAGAGTTCGATACCGTTGACGAAGCTCGCGTCATCAGAGGCAAGGAACAGCACAGCCTTGGCGATCTCTTCCGGCTGGCCGACCCGTCCGGCAGGAATCAGGCTCGCGAGATAATCCCTTGTGCCCTGCGCCTGGTTGCCGCCACCAAACAGTTCATCCAAACCGGCTGTATCGGTGACGCCGGGGCTGATCGCGTTGACGCGGATGTGCCGATCTTTCAGGTCGAGCATCCAGTTGCGGGCGAAGTTGCGCACCGCGGCCTTGGTCGCCGAATAGACGCTAAAGGCCGGTGTGCCGGAAATGCTGGTGGTAGAACTCGTCAGGATGACGGATGCACCGTCCTTCAAAAGCGGTAGCGCCTTCTGAACCGTGAACAGGACGCCCTTCACATTGGTGTCGAACGTGCGCTGATAATGTTCCTCGGTGATCGCACCGAGCGCGACCATCTCGCCGCCACCGGCATTGGCGAACAGCACATCGATCTGTGCGTGCTTCTGTTGGACGGCGTCGTAAAGCCTGTCGATGTCGGCGAGATCAGCCATGTCGCCCCGCACTGCCGTCACGCGGCCGCCGATCTGCTTCACGGCGGCATCCAATGCCTCCTGCCGGCGCCCGGTGATAAACACCGAAGCACCCTCTGCAGCAAAAGCTTCTGCTGCGGCGAGACCGATACCGCTGGATCCACCCGTCACCACCACGACCTTGTTGTTGAACCTGTTCGTCATCGTCTTTCTCCTTCAAAACCGGCGAAGTGCCGTTGCTTCTGAATATGGAAGATGGACGATGAGGCTTGTAGTCAGCGAGTTTGACACGTACCGTTCCATGGGAGGAACGCTGGATGCGGATTGATCTGAACGATTACGCCTATTTCGCCAAAGTCGTCGCTCATGGCGGCTTTGCCGCCGCAGGACGGGCGCTGCGTGAGCCGAAGTCTAAACTTAGTCGAAGGATTGCCAGCCTTGAGGACCGGCTGGGCTTGCGATTGATCGAACGGACGAGCCGCCGCTTCCGGGTGACTGACACTGGCCAGGCATTCTACGAGCGATGCAGAGCAATACTTGCGGAAGCTGAACAGGCGGAAGCGCTGGTCGCGCAGGCGCAAACTGAACCGCATGGCCGCATCCGCTTCAGTTGCCCAACAGGGATGGTCGCGCCCATTTCGACATTGATGTCATCCTTCCTGTTACGCTTTCCGAAAGTGCGGCTTCAGCTGGTGGCAACCGACCGGGCGGTGGACCTGATCGAAGAACGCATTGATCTCGCGCTTCGCGTCCGCGCCAGCCTTACCTCGGATGCAGCCCTGACCATGCGGTCGCTGGGAGCCTCGATCCGCATTCTGGTTGCCAGTCCTCAACTTGCCAGTCAGGTGGCCAACATCGAGCATCTGAACACCTTCCCGACATTGGCAACTGACCATGCGTCGGACGATCTCGAATGGCACCTGGAAGCGGAGGATGGGCACAAGCATATCGTTCGCGTCCGGCCGCGCATGGGATGCGAGGATATGGCAACCGTGCGCGATGCTGCAATCAATGGCCTGGGTATCGCGCTGCTGCCCGATCATGTCTGCCGCGATGCGCTGGAGGCTGGAAAGCTTGTGCGCGTGTTGCCAGCTTGGGGTGGGCTACAAGGCATCGTGCATCTGGTGTTTACGACGAGACGCGGCCTGTCACCTGCCGTCCGCGCGCTCATCGACCACCTCGCTGCCGGCTTTCCGCGCGACGCCCTCAGCAAACGCACGTGACACGGTGCATCTGCGTAGCTAGCCCGCCAACTGGTTCTCATATCGCAATGCCCAGTCCCGCAAGGTCGCAAAGGTCGGCATGAGGTCGATACCGGCCTGCGAAAGCGCATATTCGACCCGTGGAGGTATCTCCGCGTAAGCGGTGCGAATGACAATGCCGTTGCGCTCGAGGTCGCGAAGCTGCTCGGTCAGCATATGCTGAGTGATACCCGGAAGCGCTCGGCGCAGTTCGCCGAAACGCATCGGCCCAGCAACCAGGCTACAGACGATCTCGATCTTCCACTTACCGGTGATCGCCCGGATCGCCCGCTGGAAGCGCATCACGTCGATCGGCTCGGGTCCCGTGCAGCCATCGCAATCTTCGCCATATATCCGCGGCTCTATGGTCTGGTTTTTCATACTACCTCTGAAAATTCATCCTACTTGCCAATTTTCATATGCTTCGCAATGACTGTCGCAAGGACAAGTGAAGGTATGGAAAATCATATGAGCAAGATTCTTATAACGGGTGGTTCAGGGTTCCTTGGCAGCCATTGCATCGTAGCGGCGCTCGCCGCGGGGCATGAGGTTCGCACGACGCTGCGCAGTCTCGACAAAGCAGGAGAAGTCCGCGCCATGCTCGCGGCAACCGGTGTCGATCCGAAGCAAGAGGTCGCATTTTATGAAGCTGATCTGGGGAATGACGAAGGTTGGAGCGACGCTGTCGCGAGCTGCGACTATGTTCTGCACACTGCATCTCCGTTTCCGTCAGCCCAGCCGGACGATCCGAATGACCTGATTGTGCCGGCGCGTGACGGAACGTTGCGTGTTCTTCGCGCAGCCAGTCGTGCCGGCGCGAGGCGCGTTGTCCTCACATCCTCCTTTGCCGCCGTTGGGTACGGCCCAGAGGCACCTAGCCATATCTTTACTGAGGACGACTGGACGCCGGTCGATGCACCAAATCAGCCATACATCCTGTCGAAAGCCATCGCGGAGCGCGCTGCATGGGATTTTGTGAAGGACAGTGGAACACCCGAACTAAGTGTCGTCAACCCAACCGGAATATTCGGACCCGTGCTCGGCCCTCAGCTTTCGACGTCAATTCAGATCGTCAAAGGACTGCTGGACGGGGCGTTCCCACCTGAGTTGCCGGACATGTGGTTTGGTGTGATCGATGTGCGCGACGTGGCCAACCTGCACCTACGGGCCATGACTGATCCGTCCGCGGCGGGCGAGCGCTTCATTGCCGTGAGCGGCGAGCCGCTGTCTCTGGTGGACGTTGCAAGCATTTTGCGCGAACACTTTGGCGAACTCGCCGCCAGAGTTCCCGGTCGCGGTGCCTCTTCCTCACGTAGCGCAAGCCATAGACGCTCCAGCAGTGACAAGGCGAGGCAGAGGCTAGGGTGGAAGCCACGCACAAGCGAAGAAGCAATTGTCGCCAGTGCTGAAAGTCTTATCCAATTGAAATTGCTCGAAGTCCTAGATTGATTTCGAGGGGTGTGAGAATTTTCACAAAGGAACCGGGAACGGAAGCTTGGTCGATGTGCGATGAGAATATCGCGTACCCAACGGCGCAAGCCGACGGTCCGACTACTTTCAAGGCGAAGAAGCCGTCCGGAACAGTGCCAACGCTAATTGGGGTTAAAGCTGGTAGACGACCTTGCGCCCCATATCGGCCATAGGGGCAGGTTTTACCTTCACCCAGAAGCGGGCATTATGGATCACCTGAATTTCACAGTCGCCACAAGGAGCAATTCCCCTGATCTGTGAGCGTCACGCCCGGCTCGCCCGCACGCTCAGCCACCGATCATGGGGCTTTCCGACGCACTGGCGTACCTTGCTGACGATCCAGCCCGCGTCTGTGAGTTCGGACCGCAGGCCAGACTCGCGCCAGTACGTCTCGGCGTAATGCCGCGGTGCTGCGGCGCTGCCGTGGGTGGATACATCCTCGCCGTCGCCCTCTCTGACCGAGGCGTGCAGGCGCCCACCGGTCCGGGTCGCCTTGGCAAGCCGTCTAAGCACTGCGCCGAAATCCTCGTGCGAGACGTGAATTAGGCAGGCACAGGCCCAGATCCCGTCGTACGGCGTGCCGGGACGCTGCGGGTCGGCCAGGTCGTCGGTCAGCGGGTCCAACAGGTCGGTCTCGAAGCCACTCCCGCGAAGCAGTTCGACGAAGCCCTTCGAAATGTCGGTGCGCCGGACACTAATCCCCCGCTTCTCAAGCTCAAGTGCATCTCGCCCGCCACCGCTGCCGATCTCCAGCACCCTGCCCGAGCCACCCAGCTCGGTCACGAACACATCGATCTCTGTCGCGACCCACTCGGGCATCGTTGCGGCCTCGGCAGCATACTCCGCCGCTACCGCATCATAGGACCGCACAGTCTCCCTGTCGGTGCTCATCCTCGCGCTCCTCCTTTTAGACAACAGGTCGATGAGCGAGGGGCCCATCAGCCCGTTGAGCCTTTCACACACTTCGGCAGTTGGTGACATCGCGGGCGATTTCCTTCCCTGCTTTAGCAGAAATGCCATCAGAGATACCACTGGCCTATGCCAATGCTGGTGGGCGCAATGCGCCCGCAAGCTTACCCTTTGCAGGCTCTCCAGCGAGTTCCGAAAGCTGACGTTGCTGCAGACTGGCGCAGTTGAGCAGTATCCTGACATTGGGAGGGTAACTTGAGGTTGGCGCCGGCTTCTGTCAGGGCTTCACGAACCGATATGCGAAGCGATCGGTCTCGTCCTTGATCAAGGGATCGAAGACCTTGATAGCGTGTGAATCGTTCCTGTTCGCGAGCATGGTGCTTTCCGCATCCAGCACGAAGCCGGCCGCCTCTACCTCCTTGCGCACGAAAGCAGGGTCGATGCGATGCAATGACTGGGCATCGCCTGTGCTGGGTCCGGCGGCGGCGGCGTGATCGACGATGACGTAGAACCCGCCGGGCTTCAGCCGCTCGTAAACAGCCCGATTGAAGTCGGCCGCCGTCGCGCCCTTTGACTGCATCAGAGCGGTGTGGAGATCGTGGTAGAACAGGTGCAGCCAAACGACATCCGCTGGCCGTGTGACCTCCGGCATCGCCACGAGGTTCGCCGAGACGGCTTCGACATTTTCCCGGCCTGGCTCTTGCGCCAGCGCTCGCATGAGGCCGACCGGATCGTTCTTGAAGTGTGCGACTTCAGCCGGCACGAAGCTGGTGACTCGACCTTCGGTTCCGACGATGTCGGAGAACAAACGCGTCCAGTCGCCGTCGCCTGGGTAAACGTCAATGACGGTCGCGCCCGCATCAACGCGTGCGAAACGGACCAACTCGGATAGTTTGGATTGCTCGTACATCGGAAACTCCTTTTACGGTTGGGGATTATTCACCTTCGGTGAAAGCCGGTGGTTGGAGAAGGCCTGCGCTATGTCGCCCCGGACGCGTCCACCTGCGAGGCCTGGGCCAGTGCTTGCGTGTCGACATATTCCCGGATGCTGGTCAGTCTGCCGTCCCGGATCGTGATGGCGAAGATCCAGTCGTCCTCGAACGGCTTGTTCGTGGCTTTGACCTTCCCGGTGGCGAAACCGACCACGAGAACGCGGTCTCCTTGTGCGACAAACTCCCGGGGTTCCGTGGAGGTTTCCATCGACCTGGAGGCCGTCTCCAGCAGATCTGCCAGTCTCGCATGCCCCCGGTAGGTGCCGGCCAGCGGCCAGTCCTTGCCCGGAATGATCCACTCGATATCTTCCGCGACCAGCGCCAGCAGAGCCTCCCGGTCGCCGCGGCCAATCGCGGCGAAGAAGTCCTTCACGGTCTGGATGTTTTTTTGAATGCTCATAGGACTGTCTCCATTTTGCTGGACCGGATCATGCTCGATCCGGTCCGCACCTCGTGGCCCTGTCCATGGGACGTCGCTTTATGCGTCGAATTTCATCAGGTCCTTGAAGATCAGATGACCCCAGCTATCGCCGCGCGCCTGGACCAGCAGCCCGCCTTCCGATAGCCCGCCGAGTTTGATTGGTGCGAAACCGAGATGTTCCGCAAGCTTACCGATTTCGTCTGCGGCAGCGTCATCGTCGCTCGCCAGGAACACGGCTCGTCTGCCGCCCTGTGCGGCTGGATCTTGGGCAAGAGTGGCAGCGCCCAGGTGGTTGAAACCCTTGACCAGACTTGCACCACGGAAGGCTTGCGCGACGAACTTCGAAGACGGTTGTCCCCCGAGTTCCTCGGGGGGCACACCGTAGGCATTGGTCACATCGATGATCGTCTTCCCCTGCCAGGTGGGAAGCGTCTTTGCGACGTCCGAGTGCGCTTCGAAACCCACAGCCAGGAAGATGACGTCGGCCTTGACGGCGTCCGCCAGTGTTTTGGCCATGACCTTCGGCCCGATCGCGGCCGCATCGACTGCAAAGCTTTCCGGGTCGCGCGTCGTTGCAACGGTCACTTCGATGCCTTTGCGTGCGAAGGCCTTGGCCAGAGCTCGGCCGATATTGCCGAAGCCGATGATTGCGTAGCTCATAATGCTTCTCCGATCCTGTGTTGATGCCAGCTTAAACCTGCGCCCAACCACCATCGACGGCGAGATCGATACCGGTGATGTAGGAGCTTTCGTCGGAGGCGAGGAAGGTGAGCGCAGCCGCGATTTCCTCTGGCTTGCCCCTGCGACCCATCGGGATCTGGGATGTAAACTGGGCGACCGCCGCTTCGGCTTGCTCAGTGGTGAGGCCGGTCGTTGTCGCCAGGGCGGGAGTCTCGATGGCGCCGGGGCTCATCGTATTGACGCGGATCTTTCGGTCCAACAACTCCATGGTCCAGGACCGCGCGAAGCTGCGGACAGCCGCCTTGCTTGCTGCGTAGGCGCTGAAGGCCGGCAATCCCTTTACGTTCGAAACCGACGAGTTCAGAATGATCGAACCGCCGTCCTTGAAAAGAGGGAGGGCCTTCTGCACCGTAAAGAACATCCCCTTCGTGTTGACATCGAAGGTCTGGTCGTAATGGGCCTCGGTCGCTGCCGCGAGCGGCGCAACTGTCCCTGCGCCTGCGTTTGCGAAGAGGATGTCGATGTGACCATGTTTCTCCTTCACGGTGGCGTAGAGCCGGTCCAGATCCTCCAGGCGCGAGACGTCGCCCACGACTGATGTCACGTTTTTCCCGATAAGGGCCGCGGCCTCTTGCAAGGCTTTCTCGCGTCGCCCAATGATCACGACCTGCGCACCTTCTTCCACGAAACGCTTGGCTGTGGCCAAGCCGATCCCGCTGCTTCCGCCCGTGATGACTGCGATTTTACCTTCGAGTGCTTTCATAATCTTTGTCCTTCGTTGTGTGTGAGTAAGGCACGGAACCGCGCCGGGGTCAGAGTTGGGCGAGCCCACCGTCGACGGCGACTTCGCTGGCGGTCATGAAGCTGCTGTCGTCTGACGCGAGGAAGGCGGCCACGGCTGCGATCTCCGCCGGGTCGGCCATGCGCTGCAGCGGGGTCATTGCGCCGTAGGCCCTCTGGCCCTCCTCTCCGAGCGCTTCCTTTGCCAGTTCGGTGGCCGTCGCCCCGGGCGACAGCACGTTGACCCGAATGCCGGTGCCCTTCAGATCCTCCGCCCAGGTCCGTGCGAGATTGCGCACGGCTGCCTTGCTGGCGCTGTAGGCGGTGAATGCGGGAGCGCCTGTGCTGCCGGCGCTCGATCCCGTCAGGATGATCGAACCGCCCAGGCCCAACAGCGGCAGCGCCTTCTGGACCGTGAAGATCGTACCCTTCACATTGGTGTCGAAGGTCTCGTCGATGTGCTGGGCGGTGATCTGGTCGAGAGGAAGCGGGCTTCCGGCCCCGGCATTGGCGAAGACGATGTCAAGACTTCCGCGCTCGGTCTTCACTGCCGCGTAGAGCCGGTCGAGGTCGGCCTCATCGGAGACCGAGCCCTTCACCGCGCGGGCGTTGGGTCCAAGCTCGGCCACAGCCGCATCGAGTGCTTGCTGCCGACGGCCGTAGATGAAGACGAAGGCACCCTCCTCAATGAATCGCCTTGCAGCGGCAAGGCCGATACCGGTGGCGCCGCCCGTGATCACGGCGGTCTTTCCATTCAATCTGGTCATGTTATGCATTCCTTGTGTCGCGTCTCGGGTCATTGCTTTGCGGAGACATCCTCCGACAGCCTCGATATGGGTTCGCCGGCGTCAGGCGGTGAGTGCGCAATCGCGCGCATCCGTGGTGCGAAAACGATCCACTTACCTGATCGAACGCGGCGACGATCACGCGCAATCCCGCTCAGTATGGTAGACTTGTATTCGGAAGCCGCCCCACGCGGCGCGGGAATGAACCATGATCGACTGGGATGACGTTCGCTACTTTCTTGCCGCTGCGCGTGGCGGCTCAGTGCGGGCTACCGCCAAGAACCTGGGAGTCAACCACGCGACCGTATTGCGACGCATTGCTCAGCTCGAGGAGCACCTCGGGGCGCAGATGTTCGAAAAGCTGCCTTCGGGCTATCGCCTGACGGCCGCGGGCGAGGAGGTTCTCGAGTTCGCAAACCAGATGGAAGCCTCGTCGCACCAACTGGAGACGCGCGTCTTCGGGCGCGATCAGAGCGTACGCGGGCTTCTGCGGGTGACGCTGCCCCCGTTCCTTGCGACACACCTGCTCATGCCGGATATCGCAGATTTTGCGCGTCTGCATCCGGACATCGAGATGGAGATCGTATCGACCGGCGAGGTCGTGAATCTGACCAACCGGGAGGCGGATGTGGCGATCCGGATGGTCTCCGATCGCAAGACCCTGCCGCTCAATCTTCATGGCCTGAAAGGTCCGGATCTGCTCGCGGGTGTTTATATGTCCTGCGATAGACTGGCCGCGTGGCTTGCGGATGCGACGGATCCAATCCGGCCCATCGTCATCCGCGGTCAGGCTGTTCCGGACTGGGTCAACGATGGGGAGGTTCGCGCCACAGGGGTTCCGTTCAGAACGCCGGACGCCGACGCGCAGATCGCTGCGACAAGGCAAGGGGTCGGCATGTCCAAACTGCCCTGTTTCGTCGGAGATGCCGATCACCTGTTGGCGAGAGTTCCGGGCATCGATCTGAAATCACGTGCAACGATCTGGCTTCTCACGCAGGGGGAAACACGCAAAACGAAGCGCGTGCGGCTGTTCACAGAGTTCATATCCCACCGACTTACCGCGTACGCTCCGCTCCTCGCCGGGCGGTCCATATCGTGCGGCTGACGTCCCGTGCCAAAAGCCACAAATGGGCTAGGAAATTGCTGTTGGAGATTGGCATTCCCAAGGGGACAGGCTGCAGAGAGGCAGCTCTCCGTAAAATCAAATGCATAGTGGGCGGTCCGCTCCCGTATCGGTTATTCGATGCGAGCAAGGCTGACATTCGCTTCTGAGTTATTTCAGACCTATGCTCTGGGAATTACAGGGTCGCAGTTCGTATCCTTTCAAGACCTGAAATCTTGGTTCCACTTTTTGATAACAGCGGCTGTGGCCCATGGCAGCTTTGCGCCTTCGTTTCGGGCATAGAGCAGAATTCCAAGACAACCGAAAACCGGACATGCGGCTGGTAGCGATAATAAGATGATCGTTCTGTTTCAGAACACTTCATATGGCGTGGCAATTGCGACCCGCGACGGTGCCACTTGGAAATCTCTCGGCAGCATCCGGTGATGCGCCATGACCATCTGGCAGGCGCTGCGGGCGTCCTGGCGTAGGTCGTGATGGATGACGAAAGTGAGAAGGCCTTGCGTCAACAGGCTGCGGTTGTCGGCATCGAGATCGTGGGCGGCGAAGACGTCGATCCGGCGCCTGTCTTCGGCGAAGGCCTTCAGGATCGCTCGATTGCCGCCGCCAATTGAATAGACGGCGCGTATATCGTTATCGGCGACAAGCGCCGCCTTCACCAGCCTTTCCGTCGTGCGGTCGACACCGAACCCCTCTGATATAGTCGTGATGCCAAGATGCGGTGCGTCCTTGTGAAGCGCGTCGCGAAAGCTGCGGTGGCGTTCTTCCTCGCCGGAGAAACGAGCGCTCGACAGCGTCAGCAACACCTTGCCTGTCGCCTGCCCCGCCATGCGGGCGACCATATAGGCGGCTGTTGCACCGGCTACGCGATTGTCCATTCCGACATAACCCTGGCGGGCGGGCACGGGCAGATCGGTCACCAGCGTCACAACGGGAATGCCGCTTGCCATCAACTCGCTTGCCATATGCGCGATCGCTGGTGTCGAGGGCACCTTGACGACAACACCATGGCTGCCGCGCCGGCGGATGCGATTAAGGATAGCAAGGAGATCGCGCTCCTCCATGGTCTCGGCCACGTGAAAACGGGTCGACAGCGAAGCCGGCCTCATGCCGGGAAGTTCGGCCTCGAAGGCCGCGCGTACCGCATTCGAAAATCGCTGCGGCGTTTCCATCACCACGTCTATGACGAGGCGCCGCCCGCCGATGCGTGAGTCGGCATATTGCCGCTCCAGTTCCACGATCGCTGCCTCGATCTTCAGAGCCGTGGCGTGCGCGACATGCGCACGGCCATGCAGGGCCCGGTCGACAGTCGCGAGACTGAGCCTCGATTGCAGGGCGATGTCCTTTAGCGGGAACGGCGGAGCCATTGATCCACTCCTGAGGTGTTTTTGAGGTGTTTTCATGCTCATCTCTCCCAGTACGTTTGGTTATGGTCAAGTCCGGAGAGAAATATTGGGAGGAACACCATGGATACGCAGACCCTGACAAGCCGCCGTCGCCAAAAAGTCTGGCTCGATAAGGAGAGTGGCAAGATTGACGACTTCGAGGCATTGGTGGCACGGACCACGAATCCGCACGACTGGCCGTTTGCCTCCGGCGTCGTGAAGAACGTGTTGATCTATGATGGATCGAGGGTCCGCGAGATCGCTCGCGACCCGGATGCCCGCCTCGAATTGATGGCGGAATGGATCGAAGCCTTCTCCACCGGCCCCGGCGTCATCGTCATCAAGCGGGCCATTGCCGACCTGACTGTCGTCGACGGCGCGACTGATGTCTTCAACGCCATCGTCGCGGCAGAAAAGGAAGGTGGCAGAGCTGCCGCCGACCATTTCGCCAAGCCCGGCGCAAATGATCGCATCTGGAACTCGCTGCAGAAACACGCGCTGGCCGCCCCTGAGAATTTTGCCCGCTACTACGCCTCTGACGCGATCGCCATGGCGTCGGAAGCCTGGCTCGGCCGGGGCTACCAGATGACCGCACAGATGAACCGGGTGAACCCCGGGGGCAAGGCGCAGGTGCCGCATCGCGATTATCATCTCGGCTTCATGTCTCCAGAGCAGATGCAGGCCTATCCCGGCCATATCCACGCGATCTCGCCGGTGCTTACCCTGCAGGGTGCGGTTGCCCATTGTGACATGCCTATCGAAAGCGGGCCGACGCTATTCCTGCCCTATTCGCAATCCTTCTTCGAGGGATACCTTGCCTTCGGGCGTCCGGAATTCCAGGCCGTATTTGCCGAACACCACGTGCAATTGCCTCTCGCCAAGGGTGACGCCGTGTTCTTCAGTCCAGCGCTGATGCATGGCGCCGGCAACAATGTCTCCATGGACATCTGGCGCATGGTGAACCTTTTGCAGGTCTCCTCAGCCTTTGGCCGCGCCATGGAATCCGTCGACCGCGATGCCATGTGCAAGGCCGTCTATCCGGCGCTTCTGGCTGCTCGGACATCTGGATCACTGACCCTGTCCGAAGCCGCCAATGCCATCGCCGCCACCGCCGAGGGCTACGCCTTCCCTACCAATCTCGACAGCAATCCGCCGGTTGGTGGCCTTGCGCCGAAGACGCAGAGCACCATGATGGAGGAAGCGCTGCAGGCCGGGATGGAACCTGATGTCTTTTTAGCGGCCGTCGAGACACAGGCCCTCAAGCGCAGGGCATGAGGAACACAATGGGAAGGCTAGACAACAAGATCGCCGTCGTTACCGGCGGCACGCAGGGGCTGGGCGCGGAAGTCGCCCGGCTGTTTGCCGAGCGAGGTGCAAATGGCCTGGTCATCTGTGGCCGCAGCCGAGACAAGGGTGAGGCCAAGGCGCGTGAAATCAACGAGCGCTACGGCGCCCCGGTGCATTTTGTCGCCGCCAATCTCGGCGAGGTCGCCGACTGCCGCCGAGTCATCGCCGCCGCCGATGAAAAATTCGGCCGCATCGATGCGCTGGTCAATGTCGCTGCCATCACCGATCGCGGTACCATCCTCGACACGGACGAGACTTTGTTCGACCGCATGTTCGCAATCAATACCCGTGCGCCCTTCTTCCTGATCCAGGATGCGGTGAAGCTGATGCTGCGCGATGGCGTCGAAGGCACGATCGTTAACATCTCCTCGATGTCCTCGATGGCCGGCCAGCCTTTCATCGCTGCCTATTGCGCCTCCAAGGGCGCTCTGGACACCCTGACCCGCAATGTCGCCTTCGGTCTCCTCAAGAACCGCGTCCGCTGCAATGCCTTGAATATCGGCTGGATGGCGAGCGACGGCGAGGATCGCATCCAGCGGGAATATCACGGCGCGCCTGCCGACTGGTTGAAGGACGCCGCTGCCCGCCAGCCCTTCGGCCGCCTCGTCGACCCGGCCGAAGTTGCCCGCGCCTGCGCCTATCTTTCGTCGGAGGAAAGCGGCCTGATGACAGGCGCCACAATCAATTTCGACCAGTCGATCTGGGGTGCCTACGAGGACAGCCCGCATCCGAAGGAAAAAATGACGCTCTGAGGGGAGGCGAGGGAAGTCGCCCCCCGACGCGGCTTCCCTCCGGTGCAAGCATTCACTTTGCTGTGCTGATATTGCCTTCGTAAAGAGCACTGGCCCCTAAACGACTCCTTGAGCGGGGCTGCGGCAGCAATGCACCTGCAAATCGGTCGTTAATACGGCTCCCGAACCGTCCTGAAGGCCGTCGTTCGCTGCATCCTAGACAAACGGCAGCAATGCGCAGAGAGCTGCCGGTCGGTGTGCCGCCCTGGTAGTGAAGGACAGCCCAGGGAGCAGGCTTTGCTCCTGAAACAGACGGTAGCACCTCAATCAACGTGACCGGCCGAGGCTGACGCCAATCCTTGCCGACAGTAGGCTCTCAGAAACTTCGTCCATACGGAATAACCCGATCGCCCTCACGGCCACTGATAGGGACAGTGAGGCAAAGTGCCTTCGGCCTGGCCTACCGATTTTCGTGGGGTGTTGCTACTGTATGAATATCCATTGGTGGGCCTTGACTTCGGCCAGAACTAGTATGGACTGTTAAATAGTATTGCTGTGTTCTAAGCCCCGTCAGAAGGTATGCGCAGGCTTATTTTCTTAAAACAAAAAAGGAGAGCACTCATGGCACTTAAACCAGGAACAAAGCCGATAGCGAAATCCACAGGGAAACCGGATCAGCGCCGCCGTGATAACAAAAGCTCACCAGGTAATACACCGTCCCTCAAACCTAGCAAATCTAGCAAACCCACCAAATAAGGCACCTAAAAGATGGCTCTCGCTGATTTGGACTTCCACCCCGGTATTCGATCGAACCTGCGCTAAATGCCGCGCGGATGTGCCGATCAGCGCGTTGAGCTGCAAATGGCTAGCCTGATTCTCAGTTGAGCCATGCAAGCAGTCCAACCAACCCAGCGGCCTGTCTTTGCGCAACTGCATCTGCTACCGAGATTGCGTGAGTTTCTCCTCGAAGGCCGTGCTCGTCTATGTCCAGTTCCAACAACAATGACAGGCCTGTTGAAATACTGACCGACGCCCTCGCCACCGAGCGTGTGAGCCCGGTGGCGCTGTTGGAAGCAGTGCTTTCCGCCTCAGATGATTGCATCAAGATCCTCGATCTTGAAGGACATCTCCTTTTTATGTCCGAAGGCGGCAAGCGCGTAATGGAGGTGGATGATTTCGATTCCTTGAAAGGCTACCCGTGGCCCGATTTCTGGGCGGACGAGAGTAATGTCGCCGCCCGTAATGCCGTCGCAATCGCTGCCTCAGGGCGTCCGGCCCGCTTCACAGGCTCTGCCAAGACGGCGCGGGGTAACGATCGATTCTGGGATGTCCAAGTCCTGCCTCTTGTCGATAGTGGCGGCAGGCCCACCCAACTCCTCTCGATTTCTCGTGATATCAGCGAGGGTCATGCCGCAGAGGCGAAGGTTGCAGAACTGATTGCGGCCGAACAGGAAGCAGCCAAAGCCGAGGCCGACACGTTAAGGCGGATGCTGCTCGATGCGCCGAGCTTCATGTGTGTTCTGGAAGGGCCCGATCATGTCTTCAAGATTACCAATAAGGCCTATCTTCAGCTTGTAGGGCATCGCGACCTGATTGGCGTGCCGGTTCGCCGGGCATTCCCGGACGTTGAAGGACAAGGCTTCTTTGAACCGTTGGACGAGGTTTATGTGACGGGAGAGCCGTTCATTGGTCGCAGTGTCAGCTTTGCGATCCAGCGTTCGCAAGACGCCCCCTATGAAGAGGCATTCCTCAACTTTGTCTACCAGCCTATCTTCAGCGCGGAGGGCGTCGTTACCGGGATATTTGTGGAGGGAAGCGACGTCACGGACTTGAAAAACGTCGAACTTGCGCTCCGCCGAAAGGATCTTCAGCTCGAGCTTGCGCTTGACGCAGTAGGAATGGGCGTTTGGGAATGCACGGTGGTCGATGGACATTTCGTTGATATCAAGGAGGACGAACGGGCAAGGACGTTGCTCCATCGTTTGGCTGATGAAGAGGCGACTTTCGACAATTTCACATCCCGCGTTCATCCCGATGACCGGCTGGCTCTTGCCGAGTCAGCGGCGCAGGCCCTCGATCCAAGTGGCAGTGGTATCCTCGACGTCCAGTATCGAATGCTTGAACGCCCCGGCATGCCGAGCCGCTGGGTTCATGCCAGAGCGAAAACTGTTACGTTCGACGGCTTGACGAAATTCGTGGGCACAGTGCGGGATGTCACGGACCGAAAGGATGATGAGGCGCGCCAGCAGTTGGTCAGTGGCGAACTGCAGCACCGGATCAAAAATCTCCTGGCGATGGTCAGTGCAATAGCGACACAAACATTGCGTGGCGATGATATCGCAGACCGACGAGAGACATTCAACGCGCGTTTACACGTTCTGGCGCAGGCCCAGAACTTGCTCATGGCCACGACATTTGAAAGCGCGGGCATCCATGACACACTGCGAGCGGCACTTGCGCCCCATGGCGGATCTGACGGACGTTTTGATATCGATGGCTCTCACTTCGAGATGACGCCGAAGCAGAGCCTCTCGATGGCGCTCACTTTGCATGAGCTTGCCACTAACGCCACCAAATATGGCGCACTTTCAAACGACGCCGGCCGCGTCAGAATATCCTGGCATCTCGCAAAGGCATCAGACGGACGACAGGATCTCAATTTCGTCTGGCAGGAGAGCGGAGGACCGGCCGTGTCCGAGCCAACGACCAAAGGTTTTGGGTCGCGGCTTATTTCCCGCGTGCTTGCTGCCGATTTTTTGGGCGACGTACGGATCATTTACCCTTCGGGAGGCGTTGTGTGCACACTAACAGCCAAACTTTGCTAACTCGACGCGAAAATGTCTAGCTTTGTCCTCTATCAACAGGATCTGGCCAACCAGAAACTTCAAATCATGATTGCTCACCGAACCGCCGTCTTGGTTGTCGAAGACGAGGCCCTCGTTCGAATGGGCATTGTCGATGAACTCGAAGATGCGGGTTTCGAAGTGTTCGAAGCAGCGAATTCAAGTATTGCAATCGAGATATTAATCGCCAATTCGCGTATCGAAGTGATGTTCACGGACATCGACATGCCGGGCGGAGTAGACGGCCTCAAGCTTGCAGCTTCGGTTCGGGACAGGTGGCCGCCAATTACCATCATCGTAACGTCCGGTCATCGTGCAGTCGGTGTTGACAGCCTACCCGTGCGGGCACGGTTCATGCCGAAGCCCTACAATCCAGATGCGGTGGTTCGGTCGATCAAAGAAATGATGCTTCAATAATTCATACTTTCCTGGCGCGTTTTCGCGGCCCAATCCGGTTATTATCGTTATTTCTGACGACCAAGGCTAACCAGCTCATGATAGGGGTCGGTTCCGGCTGGGGGCGAAATGACACTCTAAGCTGTTGCGGCGTTGGGCCAGAGATATTCGCCGGTCAGTAATATATGTGCCCAACCCAGCGGAGAGATATGCGCCAGAAGTTCAGGCGGCACGTCAAGTCCTTCATTCCGGCGCTCTGCGACCGCTTGGCCGAGATGGAGGGTGTTCCAGTAGATGATGATTGCGGTGAGCAGGTTCAGTCCGGCGATGCGGTAATGCTGGCCCTCGGTGGTGCGGTCACGGATTTCACCCTGGCGACCGATACGCAGCGCATTCTTGAGAGCGTGGTGGGCCTCGCCCTTGTTGAGGCCGATCTGAGCACGCCGCTGCATGTCCGTGTCGAGGATCCACTCTATAATAAAGAGTGTCCGCTCCACGCGGCCAACCTCACGCAGCGCAACCGCCAGATCGTTCTGGCGAGGATAGGAGGCAAGCTTGCGGAGCAACTGGCTCGGCTTTATCTTGCCAGCAGCCATGGTCGCGGCGCATCGAAACAGGTCGGGCCAGTTCGCGATGATCAATTCCTCGCGGATCTTGCCGCCGACCAGTTTGCGCAGATCCTTAGGTGTCCCTGCTGGATTGAACACGTAAAGGCGCTTCGAGGGCAGATCGCGGATGCGCAGGACAAGGCGGTATCCGAGCATGCCACTGGTCCCGAACAGGTGATCAGTAAACCCTGCCGTATCCGCATATTGCTCTCCAACCTGCCGACCTGCCTCATTCATCAGCAGGCCATCCAGGATGTATGGGGCCTCGCTGACTGTCGCAGGAATAGTTTGTGATGCGAACGGCGCGAACTGGTCGTTGACGTGAGTGTAAGCCTTGAGGCCGGGTTCATTTCCATACTTGGCGTTGACCATGTTCATGGCCTCGCCCTGCCGGGCCGAAGGAAAGAACTGGCCATCGCTCGATGCGGTCGTTCCCATGCCCCAGAAACGGGACATTGGTAGATTTGCCTGCGCAGCCACCACGATCGCCAGCGCCTGGTCCATTGCGTCGCTTTCGACGTGCCAGCGAGCCAAGCGCGAGAGCTGCCAGTAATCATGCGTGTTCGTGGCCTCCGCCATCTTTCGCAGTCCCAGATTCAGCCCTTCTGCAAGCAACACATTGAGCAGGCCGATCTGGTCACCACATGGAACCCCGGTTCGAAGATGAGTGAAGGCTTCCGTGAACCCAAGCGCAGCATCGACCTCCAACAAGATGTCGGTGATACGAACTGGCGGCATCCGGCGATAGAGATCGAGTATCAGCTCCTCTGCGCTGTCCGGAACGGCCGCTGTCAGTCGGTCAATCCGCAACGTTCCATCCTCGATGCTGCCACGAGGGATGGTTCCGTCGCGCGCTGCTCGTGCAAGTCTCTTCAGGCCGTCGGCCAGGCGAGCCTTTCGATCACTCAGCCATACTTGTGGATCGAGGGGCACGGCCAGTCTTGTGTTAGCTTGTGCCGCAACCATCGGCACCAACACCAGTTTGAGATCGCCATACCGGCGCGAATGGTCGAGCCAGATGTCACCGGATCGGAAAGCATCCCGCAGGTGAAACAGGACCGCCACCTCCCGGAGTCGGTTGTCGCCCTGGTCTTGTGCTCTCAATTGGCGGTGCCATTTCGAATTCGGCCGCAAGAAGTTGTCGGTCGCCGGTGGTGACGCTTGCATTTCGCCGATGGCTTTTGCCGCCGCACTCAAGGGCTGGGCGACCGCTGCTGCCTGGAGTTTTAGGCATCGCAACATGCGCGGCGCATAGCGGCGGAAGCGATGATATCCTTGTCCGACATGAGCCAATGGATCGTCCGCCAGCGTATTGCTGAGCTGGGAACCGGTCGCGACCAGTTGTTCGAGCCGGCCCCATTCCGCCGACTTGGCGACCGCCATTTCCAGCGGAACACCATCATTGCGGGCTTCGAGCAGGGAGGCTCCCAGTGCGGTGAAGGCGCGTAGCGTGTCGCTGACAGTTGCCTTGGAATCGGCAATCCGCTCATCATGTAGCCGTTTCGCCTCGCGCCAGGTCTTTCCCACAATCCGGTCATGGGTCTCGACCACTGTATCGGCGATCGCCGCCTCCCATTCCACAGCACAGACGGCCAGGATCGCCCACCGCCGATCCGAGCTGATGTCCCGCAAGCCGTCGGTAAAATAGCGCTCGCCTTGCCGACGCAGGCGTGCGACACGGTGCGGCGGGATACCGACGAGGATCTGCGGATCAAGAGCAAGGCTACGCAGCAATTCCAACCTGTCGAGCAGCCGGTTCGCCGCTGCGGAATTGTTGCCGACCTCGAACTGGCGAAGCCAGATGAAACGGCTGATATTGGCATCGAGCAGTTCGATCAGCAGCCCATCAAGCCGTTCGCGTGTGTCATTATCGAGTTTTTCTGCGATCCGCGTCTCGATACGCCGTTCGGCAGCAACCAGCGCGTCCGCACATAGTCGCTCGATCGTCGATACTGCTGGCAAGATCGTCAGAGTTTCACGACAACGTGCAACCAGGCGCTGAGCAAGATCTTCGTTCGAGCGGACATCTTCCGCCTGATCGAAAAGCCAGTCCCGCAGATCACGGGCACCACGACCCGAGAAGGTTTTATAACCGTAGATCTCACGCAACGCCTCCATATGCTCCTGGCGGGTTTGCCGCCGGGCAGCATAGGTGAGAAGCGCATCGGCCGGGACACCAAGCTGTGTCCCGATGAACGACAGGACCTCATGCGGGAACACCTCACCCGGAGCCAGCGCCCGCCCTGGATATCGCAACGCGCAAAGCTGTAGGGCGAACCCCAGCCTGTTCTCCGGCCTGCGGCGTTCCTGGATGTGTCCAAGATCGTCGTCGCCCAGTGTGTAATGCCGAAGCAGTGACAATTCATCAATGGGCAGATCAAGCAGTGCCGAGCGCTGTCGCTCGGTGAGAATATGTCGTCTCGGCATCCTGATTGTCCCTATTGAAGTAAAGTCTGTTTTGGACAACAATCGCCCCATACAAATCAAGGCCTTCCGGCAGCCAAATCCATGAGGGTTCAATTGGGACAGCGCGCCGCGATTTATTGCCGTGTTTCCACTGCCGATCAGTCATGCGAACGGCAGGAGCGTGACCTGACGGCGTTTGCAGGACGCGCCGGTTACGACGTCACTGGAATCTTCAAAGAAACAGGTTCCGGCGCGAAGCTAGATCGGGCCGAACGCCGCAAGATCATGGCGCTTGCCCAGGCCAGGCAGATCGATGTCGTTCTCGTGACCGAGCTTTCTCGATGGGGGCGCTCGACGATCGACCTCCTCAACACGCTGCGCGAGCTGGAAAGCTGGAAGGTGTCCGTTATCGCCATGAACGGCATGGCGTTCGACCTGTCGTCTCCGCACGGCCGGATGCTGGCGACCTTTCTCTCCGGCATTGCCGAATTCGAGCGTGATCTCATCAGTGAACGGGTCAAATCCGGTCTGGCAGCAGCGAAGGCACGGGGCAGAAAGCTCGGCCGACAGACTGGGGTGCGCCCAAAGTCGGACCGCCTCACGCCGAAAGTGATGGCGATGATTGCAGAAGGGCGCAGCTACCGCTGGATCGCGCATGACCTCGCCATCAGTAAGAACACTGTGGCCGAGATCATAAAACGGCATCGTCCGAGAGATGGAGAAACGGCATGAGCTTTATCCGACGCCAGTCCATTGAAGTCGTAGATTACGATCCAGCATGGCCAAAGCTATTCGAGGAGATTCGCGCGCGGATAGAACTGCTGCTGTTGGGCCTAGTTACTGAGATCCACCATATTGGCAGCACGTCCGTACCCGGTCTTTGCGCCAAACCGAAAATAGACATCGACATCATCTTTCGTCAGCCCGCCGAGATCCTAGAGGGCATTGCACGAATGCAGGCAACGGGCGACTACACGTTCCATGGCGAACTGTATCAGGATAACAGGTGGGTGTTTACCACGAGCCAAGTCTCTCCCGGTCAGAGGCTTTATCTATCTGCGCCTGAGCATCCCGCCCATCTGCACCGAATCCTCTTTCGCGACTACCTGCGCCGCCATCCAGAGGAGGCAGCAACCTATGCTACCTTGAAACAAAGGCTGGCGGCCGAGGCGATCAACGATTGGGACCACTACACGGGAGGCAAGGGGCCCTTTGTAACCGACATCGTGAACCGAGCAATGGCCGAGAACTCTTTGAAAATCGGGCGTTAAGTTGAGAATATTGCGATTGGAAGCTGCAAGGCTTATCGCTGTAGATTGCGGCTCCAACAGCTCCTTTGAGCCCGCTGCATTGAGACATGATCGTGGAAATTCCCTAATTTAAAGGAGTGTGGATTTGCCGACTGGAAAGGTAAAATGGTTCAACGTAGCAAAGGGCTTTGGCTTCATCATTCCCGATGAAGGTGGAGCCGACGTCTATCTTCCTCTTAAGAGCGTCGAGGCAGCAAAATTACCACGGCTCGAAACAGGCGTGACCCTGAACTACGCCTTAGCTGAGAGCAGGGGACGGAAATTTGCCGACAGTCTCAGCATCGTCTCATCGGTCGCTGTTGAAACATCGCCCGGCAAAGCGAAGGGCGAAGATGTACAAAAGTCGCTGGACACTGACGACGAATTTGAGCGCGAATGGGGTCTGCGACCAGTTTGAGTTGCTGGCGTGATGATTGTTGGGCGAGTGCGCCCGGACCGCCTCTCCTATTTGCCCGGTTCCGGTAAAGGGTTTTCGACTTTATTGCGAAGGCGTTCTAGCACTTCCTCTGCTGCGATTGTTTGTCGAGGATCGTCTAAAGGAGGGGCTAGGCACCAGCCAATATTGAGGTCGGCAACCGAACCGTGAATGTTGTCCCTTTCGGGCTACTGGCAGTCGCTAACGTACCGCCAAGCTGTTTTACAAAGGCTTCAACGAACCGGGAGCCGAGACCGGAACCTTCAACCTTCAACGCAAGGCCTGATCCATTATCGCTGACCGTGAGCGTGACTTCACCATCTCTCCTGTGAAAACCGAGATTAATTTCGCCCTTACCTTTTGGGAAGGCATGCTTTATCGCATTTGTCGCGAGTTCATTTGCAATTAACCCAATGGCGACAGCGTGATCAGGTAGAATACTGAGGGGCTCTGCTGCCGATGTTACGGTAATGTCGGATGATTGTCCCAACAGGCTGGATTGGACACTTGCACTTATGCCCTCAAGGTAGGAAGGCATCGGCACCGGCCCAAGACTGCTCGATTGGGCGATTACATCGTAGAGCTGAGCGACCGCTGAAATTCGTGCCTGCATTGCCTGGTAACCTAGAACACAGGGTTCGCCTGCCCGCTTCAGTTCAAAGGCAACGAACGCGGAAATGATCTGAAGACTATTTTTGATCCGGTGCGCCAGCTCGGCTGCCAACATATCGCGGTGACGGTCAAGCAGGACCTCGTCCGTCGCGTCTTCGAACACGACCAGCAACCGTGTCTTATGATTGCCTGGACGATATACCTTGCGGGCGTTCACTTTGAAGATACGGCGACCAATTCCGGGAAAATCGTCTTCGAGCAGGAAGCCGTCCATTGCTTCTTCGTGAGGAACCACACGCTCCAATAATTTGCGCAGGGCAAAGGTATCCCACTGTCCCTGACCGAGGGCTTCTCCCGACAACTTGGCTTGCGGTGGCATTGAAAAGAGCGAGGAAAGAGCGGCTTGCTGTCACCACGGACATATCGGACTCGAGGATGACCAATGGATCCCGGATCGTGTCAACGATATTTTGGGCGATGCGCAAATTTCGCTCTGCCTCGATCTGACTGACCCGCGCCTCTGTCACGTCATCGATTGCCAGCAGTAGAAAATGAGAACTATCTCCCGAACAAACCACCTTTCGAGCATTCAAGAGCATCACCTTGCGTCCGAGGCCGGTAAATACGTGATCGACCTCGAACCCTTCGACGGAGTTTTCCGTGGGGAGAATGTCCTCAAGCAAACGCTTCAATGCATCGATATTCCATTGTCGATTTCCCAGATCGTTAAGCTTGCGACCAACCGTTTCCGGTTCGCTCACCTTAAACATCGCATAGAATGCGCGATTGGCTGAAATGACCGTGAGATCGCTGGTTAGGACCAGTAGGCCATCTCGTAGAGTGTCGACAATGTCTTGAGCGGAGATAGCGCCCATCGTGAAGTCCTGCATAATTTCTCTCGGCGTTGAAACGAAGCAACCATATGATGGCGGATTTTGGATACGCGCAAATGACACCTCACCTTTTTCATACTTGGTGGAGGACGCCGGCGCTTTCTTGTCGAATTCGGCTCACGAGCGCCAAGGTCTCTTTTCACGAAGGTATTCAGGTGATGAGGGTTTTCCAGCCGCGTCAGCGGCCGGAGTGAGTTCGTGACAAATGCTGGGCATTTGGGCTCGAAGGAATGCAGCAGCCGGAGGCAACCCGCGCCTCCAAAAGCGCTGTAGGGTTTGCCGGAGGCTCGTGGGAAACCTGATCAACGACGCGGATTGCAATTGCGTCACATGCCGATCTCCAGGCATATTCATTGCCAGAGACAATAGGGCGCTCATTGTAGCGTCAGATCTTCGGAGGCATCCCCAGATACGACCTGAGCGCCCGTTCAGTGATCTCACCGGCCGTCGTCCTCCGTTTCAGCGCCTCCAGCTTTGTAGCGATGATCACCGTGCCGGAGAGACATATCTGAAACCGCTCCGGCTTGTCATCGACCGTGTTAGGATGGGCTTGGATCGTTTGCGGTGGCGGCTCAAAAGATTGCGGCTCGCCCACCGCCGCGTTGGACTTCGGTGGTCCATGCATTTCTCCATAGGAAGCCATTTTCCCGATGGAGTCGGCGATCAGGGAATCCAGATCCGACAGGTTCCGACGCGATTTCTGCAGTGGCGGAATTTCGCTCAAGGTCTCCTCCGTTTGCTCATTCAGCTTCGCCTATGGCCTTCGTAATGTCGGCGATGACGCTGACAATGTTTGCGCGTGCCTTGGCGACCTGATCGGCTTTGCCAGGGTCATTGCCGATCCGCGCAAGCGAACCGGCCTCTTTCGAAAACTGCTCGTAGACTTTTCGGGCGCGAACGAAGGTGGGAAGGGCTGGAAGCTTGTTGTCACGGATCATCTGGACAGCGTCCTGGAATGCTGTCGTCCTGGTGTCGATGCCTTCGACGCGATTGAGAAGGAGCTTGAGAGGCGCGCGTTTGAGGCTGGCTTTCGCCCATTCGAAAAGCTTTACGGTCTCGATCATTTCCATCACGTTGGCCTTGGCCGGCACGAGCGTGATGTCGCTTGCGACAATAGCGGCAATCAGGAGATCGTTGATCGAACCCTGGACATCAATGAGGACGATGGATGCGGTCGCCGTCGTGAGGGCGAATTTCAGGTCATGCGGCGAGGATGCTGTGGTGACCAACAATGACGATGGCAGTGTGCCGACGCTGTTGCAGCGGTCTACCCATTGACGACAGGACTGCTGGGGATCGGCATCGATGACGAGAACACTGGCACCGTTCTCCGCGAGTTCGGAGGCAATCAGGAGGCACAGGGTCGATTTGCCGACGCCGCCCTTGGAATTTGCCAAAGCGATAATGGTCATTTTCAGGATCTTCATGTCGCGGTGAATGACTAGTTATATAGCAAATACAGATAGGCGATCGCTTTTGCAAGCCTGCTCGCTTGCACCACTGAACGCAGCCCCCGCGCCTTAGCCAGTGGGAGGCGTTTAAGCACGACCAGCAGTGCTGCAAGTCCCATAGACAGCCGAGGGGGTCTCACTAGGGGAAGTTGTTTCCGTGATCTCGCTTCTGATCGTTCAAGGACTTTGACGAGATCCGCCACTTCCATCAGTGGCGCAAGGGGTGGCGGTCCTCGAACTGACGGGACTGACAGAGGCGGCGTGCGGACCAGAAGTGAGAGAAGTGGCGTGAGGGAGACGGGTGGAGAAGGTGCCACAAGTGGGACCACTGTGTGAAGTGACTGAAGTGACTGAAGTGACTGAAGTTGTATAAGTATCTGAATATAAACGATAAAAGAGAATTATATGGTTGGCAGGATAGCAGTTTTCGGTGTACGAAAACCGACATGTGCCCGATGGGCTGACGGGCTCGTCCGGCAGTCGCCAAGGGCGACCGGAGCGAGAAGGGATGAGCAAGACCTCGACTGCACAAAGGCGGCCAAGCCGGAACAGATCGGTGCGCGTAAGATTGTCGGAAGCGGAATTTGCGGCGCTTACGAAGTTCGCGGAAGAGGCTGCACTCCCCACCAGCGAAGTGCTGCGGCGATTGGCGCGCGAAGCCGGAGGCTTTGGGCCAACCTTTGAAGGCGAAGTGGCGCAACGGCTCAAGGCGACCGTGTTTCAGCTTCGGAAAGTGGGGGTGAACCTCAACCAGATTGCGCGCGCGCTGAACAGTGGTCGCGTACCCGGATATGAACATCTGAATGGCGGTGTGGAACGACTTGCCAGGCTTGTCGTGCAGCACGAGCGGGAGATTGACGCGTTGCGTGCAAGCAGCCGCGCGCGTGCGCGGCGCCTGGTGGGCAGTCATGTTTGAAGTCGATGCTTTCCTGGGTGTCCTGGACGATATCGAGCGGCGGCGGAAGCGGCGTGCGTCCGCCACTTTCCAGGATCAGGATTTCGATGGCCTTGCTATCCGCAAAATCCGCCAGAAGCCCGGACCAAAGCGCAAGCGCCGCAGGGGCGATGGGACGCCCTATACGGGCAGCAGGCCGCGTACGGGGTTCATGCCCGTAACGATGGAGCTGGAGGATGAAGGACGCAAGCGCCGCGTTAGCGGGGGAGGCGGAGGGTTTGGCACCTTGGCGGCGGGACATGCCAGCTCACCTGCGAGGGCAAAGGCTGCTCCTGGCTCAAATACCGGCGAAGGTGCTGCGAGAGCCGCGCCGATCCGGACTACCGGCCTGGCCGAGCGCCTGGGCGTTGCGGCCGGGTCACAGCCGGCAGTGGTCAAGCTGGTGAGTTTTGCTGCCGGAAGTGCCCGTGTCCGCAAACTTCTTGCCTATCAGAGCCGTGATGGCGAATTGACCGTCGAACGCGAGACCGGTGAACAGGTTGCAGGCGCATCTTGGATCCAGGCGCTTGCCGACGAATGGGCAGAAGAATACGGGCGTCAGCCGTCAAAGGATGTGCTGCGGCTGGGATTGTTCGTACGATCGCACTCAGATGAGGCTGTGGGCGAGGCGTTGAAACAGGCGCTGCCTGGCCACCGCATCGCATGGGGGAGCGAGCCCGATGCTAAAGGGAAGGGACGATCTGTTGAAGTGGTTCTCAGCGCTGCAGCCCGTCCCCATCCCGGTGAAGCAAGCGCGCAGCGTATCTACGACAACCGAAAATCTCTGAGCAAGCTCGACAGGCTGCTTCAGGCGTCGTTCGGCGCTGGCGCACAAGTAGAAGTCCATGGCTTTGCGCACGGAGTGGAAGGCGTTGGTCGCTACCTAGCTCAGGTTCGCAAGGGAACGCACCACGCCGTGCGCTCGGTTCGCCTGAACAAGGACGGATCGTTCGGCGAGGATGTGGTGGTCGGCACCGGCGCGAGTTCGCTGGAGGAGGCGAAGGACTGGAAGCGCGACCTACGATCGCAAGAGCGCCGTGACGTCGCCCACGTCATTTTTAGCGCCAAGCCGGGAACGCCAAGGGATCGGTTCGTCGATGCCGTGCGTGCAACGCTTGCCAGGGAATTCGCCGGGCATCGCTATGCCTTCGTGCTTCACGAGGATCGGCAGCATCTTCATGTTCATGCCGCCATCAAGATGCTCTCGGACGCCGGCCAGCGTCTTCACCCGCGGATCCAAGATTTCAGGCGCTGGCGCAAGACACTGGCCGAAGAGGCGCGTGAACGAAACATTCCCATGGACGCGATGAGCCGGTTCGAGCGGGCAAACCCTCCCGGGTATAAGCTGAAGGACATCCAGCGTGTGGAACGAGGCGTCGCATCGCAAAACGTGCACCGGCGCGTCGAGGCGGCAAGGACGAGTGCTGTCCACATTCCGATACGGGAAGAAGGAAAGCGTCATGCCGCCGCCGCAGCCAGCGGCTGGAGCGACGCGGCGGCCATGGCTTTGCGGTCGCCTGCGCAATTTGCGCCAGATGCTGGCGTGTTGCGGCTCTACCGGGCGGAGCGTCCTGGAACGCGGTCGTCGGTGCCACTCTTCACCCGCGATTTCTCGGCTGCCGCGGAATTGGCACGTCGGTATGGCGGAACGCTCGGGTTTGTCGATGTTCGGCCGACCGAGATGCATCGGATCAGGCCGGCGCGCCGTCAACCCGCGCTGGGTGGCGGTAACGACCACTTCGTCGTCGCGCGAAACCTTGCCGACAGGATGCGCCCGTTCGTGCCGGCGGAAGTGGTAACGGCAAGCGTCCTCCATTTCCATGACCGCGGTGAGATGGCGGTGCGTGCGATGGCGCGCGAGTTCGGGGAGTATCAATCCATTTCATATCGGGAAGGCAGAACGCCAAAGGAGACAGACGACATGGCAAACCTGAAGGTGATGACCGCTTCATTTGCGGAGATGGACGCCCAGATGGAGGTGATCAAACAGCATCTTTCACCAGCACAGCAGCCCCAGATCGAAAAGCTGCGCGGCAAGCTTCGAGAGACCCAGCAGGATATGCTGGCGACGCAGGAGCGCATCGAGAAAAAACGGGGTTTGGTCCAAGGCGAGACCTTCGTGGCACCTGTGAGACACGAGTTCCACGAATTCGTGGCAGAAGAGCACGGCGAGACGATCCGCTACAGTCATGGCAAAGATCGCGGCAAGGCCGGCAGGGTCGCTTTCACCGATCACGGCGACAGGGTGGAGATTGCCGATTGGAAGGATCGGCAGGTGGTTTTGGCCGCGATGCAGGTTGCGTCCCGCAAATGGGGGGCGCTGACCATCAATGGCACTGAAAGCTACAAGGCGCTGGTCGTCGAGCTTGCTGCAGAATACGGATTTAAAATTGCTAACCCCGAGCTGCAGGACAAGCTGGTCGCTACGCGAGCACAAATGACCAAAGACCGCGCTGATCGGGGCAGCAGTTCAGCTGGCGTGAGCATCGATGAGGCCAGTATGGAGGGGCAAGCCAAGGTTCAAACCCAAACCCAAGCTCAAGCAGTCGGACCGGCGGCCCCACAGCCGCCCCTCACTGATCCCAAGGCGCCGATTGTCGAGGGCGAGAAGGTGAAGCCGGCCGATAGTGATCGTGGATCGATGCTGTCGGCGATGCGCGAGGCGGCAAGAAGGTGGGACAAGATCACGGTCAATGGATCCGAGCGCGAGAAGGCCCTCGCTGTCGAGCTTGCGGCTGAACATGGCTTCAAAATTGGCAATCCCGAGCTACAGGACAAATTGAGGGCCGCGCGGGAAAAAGCGGAGGAACGCCGACGACAAGAGAAGATTAGCGAAGAAAGTCGACTTGCCCTTGCCGAGAGCTCCAGCGTCCAGGGGCCAGGTCAAAAGACGGACGTAGAAATCGCGATCGCCCTTCAGACAATACGCGAGCGCACCGATGTCGAGGCCGAGCGGGAGGTGCGCCAAGCCGCAAGCACTGCCGCCACCAACGAGCGGCCGATCGACGGTGGCGGAGACGACCGCGCATATAGAACGCAGGCCGAAGCAAATGCCGCTGCGCGGGCCAAACAGGCTATCGACCAGAACCCGACGACTCCCATTCCAGCCGACGTAACCCAGTCGCCTGAAATCGAGCGCCAACGGCAAGCCCAGCAAGAACTTCTGGCAGAGAAGGACGCCATCGCTAAGATGCAGAAGGAAACGCAAAGACATTCGCACAAGCCGCGTCAGCGGTAGTCGAGTGGTCCCGGGGGAGATGCCTTCAGGTATTCGCAAAAGGGACCCTCCGCGAACTGACGGATGGCCGTCTATCTATGCACAACTTGGCTTGGCGTTGACCATTCATTAGCCGGTTGGGCAGCTTGTCTGCGGCTCGCTCGTTCTCGACAGCGATATTTCTGAAGTGCCGCTCGCTGCCGAGCTATCCACATTTTGGAAACGTCGTCGGACTGGCCAAAGGCCAGGTAGCTGAATGCGGGCTAAAAATTCGGGAAACATGTAGTCTTCCGTGAGAAAATTCCACCCATTGAACGGACAAATTCAACGAAATCAGATACATAAAGCTTCATAGAATCTTCATTTGCCAATTCACGAATTCGTGATAAGATTTGGTATGTTGCAGCGCAATACAGTAGCATGGGTGAAATATGCGACAAAATTGGGGTTTATTCGCCATTGGCGTAAGACGACTGATGTCTGGCTCGGGGAGCCAAAAAAGCACGAAGTTCAAGTACAGCAAGTTGCTTCCTGATCAGCTTCCCGATGAGCGAAAGCGAGATCTCGGATTTCTTGATGGCAAACCCTGTAAAGGCAGCGCTGAAGAAGGGCTAGCGAGCGGAAATAGATCATTCGATCATGAATGTGCCTTCCATCTCAAGTGGTGAGGTTATCCTCGTACTACATGGTCAAAAAATCATTTTTGTAAAAGAGTCGAATCCCCGCCGCTTTGTCTAATACTTCCGGCGCTGGTTTGAACATTGTGACCTAAAATCTGGCGCATACAGCGCCTAAAACGAACGGATGCCGGGTCAGTCTGTCTTGTGACAACTAAACCGGGACAAGGAGCATATCTTAAACCCACAAGAAATTTACCCTCTCCATCTCCTAATTTTAACACACACTTTGATCGATGACGATTGGAGATTCAAATGACTACAAGAACAATAATCACAATACCTGACCCAGCACTACGTCAGATTTCGGATGCGGTTGACCCCCAGGCCGCAGAGACGGCCGTTTTAATCGATGACATGCTGGAAACCATGTACAACGCATTTGGTGTGGGGCTGGCGGCTGTGCAGATCGGCATTCTGAAACGCGTTGTAGTCGTCGACGTCGGGGTCGTCCAGGAGGCGCGTCGGGATGCCCGGGTTCTCATCAATCCAGTGATTGTCGATACGTCCACGGAATGTTCGACTTTCAGGGAAGGCTGCCTTTCGCTTCCTGGCACCATGGTCGACGTCGTCAGGCCAGCGAGGATTACCGTCGAATACGACACGCTGGGTGGCGGCAAGGAGACTCTCGAAGCCGAAGGCCTCCTTGCCACATGTCTTCAGCACGAGATCGATCATCTCAATGGGACCTTGATAACGGACCATGGTGAGCCAGTACCCCGCGAACCGCAGGAATCTGCGTGACGCAGAAGGCCTGCTTGCGCGTGTCAAGATCCGCCCCCTATCTCTGACGGTATTTTCGGCGCAGTCTCCCTATGGTCAGGAGAGGCGCATGACATGTATCGTCGGCCGTGAGTGGACACACACAGAGCCAATTTTGCAGTCTTGCACCGCGGTTGATGGACCGATGAACCGCTCTAATGACATGCCAATGCGGGCCCATCACCACCATCTACCGAGTGCTTTGACATCTTCTCTCCATTGCCTGGCGACAAAGATGTAACCAGCCAGGTCGCGCTGCTGATTTCCAAATGAGATGAAAATCGCGCCACGATCAGTGGGATAACGGCTGGCATTTGCGGTTGGGAAGCGACAGCTTCCATAACAGCGTCCCCTATCAGGTGAGTGCGATATCGCAGCCTCACTTTGCCAGAGTCACGGCCGCTCTTCACTCCCCATGGGATCTTACGGAAATCCTTGTCCGGGACTTTGTGAAACCTGCACCGCACATCAGGCAGAGCGCGCCAACTCCAAAGGGCGCGCTCGTGAAAGCTGGCTGAAGCGCGAAGCGCGTCACGTCAGTCTCCACTCTCAGGCGCGTGTCAACATCGCAAAAACTTCACGGACGGGCCATTCCCCTGAGCCGAACGGGACCTACTTTTCAACTGTCAGAACCGAACATATTCCAGCGTTTTGTTGCGGAGGGCATTCGAAATGCTCCAGTCTCTTATCAGTCTTGAAAACCATGAAATTGAGGCCGTTATCGCGGCTGTGACCGCCTATTGCGACGAATGCGGCGCGCGCATCGATAGCGCGCATGGACGCAGGGCGATCACAGCCGCTGTCGACCTTGTCTCCACGCACCCACTAATCAATCTGCTTGCCGAACTGCGTCGTATGCTTCCAGGCGAAGACGGTTTCGCTGGTTTGAGGCGTCCGTGATCCGACCGGTTGCCTGGTCCCTTGCCCAAAAAAGAAAAGACCCGCGCGAGGGCGGGTCAGTAAGGAACTCGAGATAGCGGGGAACGGGAGGTAACTATCTCGTTCGCTATCGATAGCCGACTTCCGTTACATCAAGATGTCAGCCGTCGCGCTTGCCATGCCTTTTTGACTTTCTTCGTCTTCATTGGGAGCGTGGTCATCAACGCCGAGTGATGCGAGCCTGCATTTGATTGCCAAGGCGTAATCGGTATCAAGGGTGTTCTTGTCGGCGACATCAGGATCGGAAAGGACAAAGAGCGAGGCTTGACGATCCGTTTGCCCGAGGTCTTCGGGCAGCGGTCGACAACGTATTTAGACAGGCCATAATCCTTACAGGAGAGGATCATGAAGCGCTCCAAGTCAGCGTGCCAGCTTCCCGTTTCGTTTCCATCCACGACTCGAATAGCAATCTATTTAACGTTCCCCGCTATGATATTCCATTTGCGCACCACCGCGAACTGCGATCAGTAGCCATGCAAACATGGCGCCAAATCGCGTGCCCGACGCCGCATAAGTCAGACCCTCAGGCCCATAGAACGGTGTCACGGCTTAAGTTTACAGTGCCGCCCGCCATCCTACTCCTTATGGCTGACAACCGCCATCGCGGCGTCGGTTCCGCACGCCGACCTCAAAATCAGGGCCCTCCAGCATCGCGGCTACGGTGACTGGCATTGCGTGGCAAACCTGTTTAACCGATCAGTCCCACGGAATGATCGCCATGAGGCTTTCGTCATCCTGGCCGGGATATCGGCCGAGATTGGCATTGAGCTTGCCATAGCCGGTGTTGACGGTGAGGGTGAAGTAGTCGCCGCCGTTTTGGTTCTGCTTCTTCCAGATACCACCAATCTCGACCCGTCGACCACGCGGGCTTGTAGAGAACAAGCGATAAACCGGCGCTTTCGGATGTTCGCTTTTGTAGGGTTCGCCGGCAATATCGATGTCATAGGCGATCGAAGCGATGTTGCCTCGCAGGATTTTTCCATCGTTGGCAAACTCAACGTAATTCGTCATTTCTGATACGTTCGCAGGCATTTGGGATCTCCCTCTTTTTTTGGATTGAATAGATGCGGATAGTGGGCAAGGGCTGTGCTCCCGTCACTCACGTCTGGCGGGATTCGAGAACAGCACATGATTGGGATACGGGATGTCGGGGTAAGCCCAGAGCCCGGCACGCGAGTGCTGCGCAATCCCTTCCTCAATGCCGTAGGGCATATAGACTGCCTTGCCGCTGGTTGTGAGCGCGGCAAAAGCAAACCCCTGCGTGATCAGCATGGTTCCGACGTCGAGCGCGTTGCTGCCGACATGCGCCGAGCAGATGACGAGTACGGTCGAGGGCTGGGTGGAGGCAGCGGTTGCTACTTGGGCGAGCGGAGCACAGGTTGGTTTAGTATCCTTGAAGATAGCTGCCAGCATCGCCAGCGAGACGGCGCCACAGTCCTGCTTCTGGCCAAAATTGTCGGTATAGGTGGTTCCACGGATGCACGCCTGAACGCCGTAGAGGCGCATCGTCTGGCCCGCCTGTTGCCAACTATCCCCGGTCAGAAAGGTGACGCCGGTCTGCGGAACTGCAAACACATGGGATGATGGTTGGGCCGCCTCGGCGGTCAATATGGAACTCGGTATCGCCATCGAGATGCTCAGGGCAACCAGCAGTATCTTCGCTACCGGTCTCGGCCTTGTCATTCCTGCACCTCCTTTGCCGAAATCGGCGCGCAGTCCACGCCGTCATTGGAGTTGGTGATACAGCTGACATTGTAGCCAGCACCGGAGATGAGGTAGGCGCAGACGCTGGTCCCGGCGCCGTCGCGCGTCCCGGCCGCGTTGCAGTCGAGACCGGATTTTGCAAGATTATAGAGCTTGCCGCCAGTACCGCAGCCGAACTGACAGGCCTTGAGGATCGAGGACTGCGAGATAGTGGCACAAGTGCCCTGATAGCAGACCTGTTGCCCGATCAGGCTCGTCATGCCGTTTTTCTGGGCGGCATTCCATTGGCCGCGTTGATAACGCTCCCAGGCAGCGACCTGCGCTGAAGGGCTGTTTAGAAAATCCTCGCGCGAACCGTCCCAATAGGCTTGCAACGTCCCGCTATCGCAGAACTGAAATGCACCATAGCAGCGCGTCCCGTTGACGACGGGGGAAACACTGTTGAAATTCCCTTCGCTATGACTGACGTTGGACGCGTATTCGGCACATCCGGCCGGCATTCCGGCGTTCAAGAGACTGAGAGCGCTTTCGCCGGCAAATGCCAGTGATGCTGCAAAACCGAGCGACAGCCCAAGATTTGCCAGGAGATCCTGTCTGTTCGGCTGCCAGTTGTCGGCAGCCGGGGAGGGGGCAACAGATATCATCGAATTGGCCCAACCTGATATATGCCGATAAACGCCTTGCCGTCCTCGCCAATTTCCGCGGTTGTGAGTGTGGCGGCATCAGGCGACAGGATAGCGGTGCCACCGAGCGGCATTTGCGGATTTGCCATCCGCTCCGGTCGCACCGGTCGCGGCGATTGCGCTGCTTGCGTATCGGGTCTGATCAACACCAGAAGGGCCGTGCACATGCCTTGCAAGTTGCAATCGCCGTTTGTCTGGGACAATAGCCAGATGCCCGAGGGCGTGGTGATACGCGCGGTGTAGATTTTGGCCTGTCCAGTGAGCTGGCGAATGCTCGCAAGATCGTCGTCGGTCCAGATGCCATCAGGATCATGCTTGGCATCCCTGGTTGTGAGTTTAAGCGCCAGCGTGTGTCCACCCTGTGCCGCGGCGCGGTCGGTGAAGGTAAGGGCGAGGATCAGGAGCGGAGCGAGGACAGCAAGGGTGCGTTTCATCTGGGAGCCTCAAGAGGATGTTTAGCGCGTGAGACGCCGGCGGAACGCTACGGACTTGTCGAACATCGCGTCGACGAACGCTGTAAGAGCGCGCACCAGGAGGATTGGCTGGATCAGAGCCGTGCGGATAAGACGAAGACTTGTGCTGGCCGCGGCGTACAGAGCTTTGAGGATACAGAGCGCCGCCGCGCAGCAGAGCCCGACGAGCACTGCATTGAAGAGCAGATAAAGAGCCAGGACCAAAAACGTGTATGCGAGGTTGTCCATCGGGTGGGCGTAGACGGATTTCGGAGCCGTTGTGACCCATATCCCGGCGATCGTCGCCGTGCCGCTGATTGCAATCGTGGTAGCGACGATCTCGATTGGCCCCAGGCGATGAAAAAACCAGATCTCCTTGCCCATCGGCGTACTCCTTTCAAAACAACTCCGGCGAAGCAGGCGCGCCCTGACTGTCACTTCTGCAAATCAAACCATGCGCGTGTGGACGTGCCGTCTTTTTGCCTGATGTCGAAATACCAGGGTCTGGCCCTTCGCGGCCGTGGCTGACGATCGATCTCGGTCCGCTCGCCACGCTCGATCGTGTACTTGGCGCAATAGCTTGCCAAGTCACCGCCATGGCCGGATTGGTCGTCTGCCTCGACATAGCCACTCGGGCAATCCTCGAATGCCTCAAAGCCAGGCGCGCCGGTACCGGCTGCCTTGCAGGCCGGCCAGGAAAAGCCGGGCAACGCCATTGCGGCAATCAGCTTTTCCATTGGCGATACACAGTAGGAGATACCATGCCAGCTCGGCGTCTGCGCTGCCACGCAAAGGACGATCTGACAGCCCCAATCCGCCTCCGCGGCGTCAGCCGCGACGTTCTGGGAAAGCCAGACGGCAAGAACGGATGAGGCAAAAATGCCGCATCTGGCGATCGATGACATCTGCGCTCCTGGCATTTTACAAAGGCACTTGCGTTGTTATCATGTTTTTATATATATGCACTTATAACTCGGGAAACGCAAATGTCCATAGCCCCCATGCGCACTGCGATCGTTGTCGTGAACCTCGTCTTTCCCTGTCTGGCTTTGGCCAACGATGCATCGCCCAGTTCGGGCGCGTTCACAGTCAATGTCTCTTCCGACTGCGCTGACGGTGCGGTGGATGCAAAGACCATTCGCCAGCTCATCACCAGGGAAACGTCGCGCCAGGGGGTCGACGCCAGGTTGGCACTGGCAATTGCCGATCAGGAGTCCGGCTTCGGCGCCCACGTCAATTCGACCGCGGGAGCGCGCGGTCCCATGCAGCTCATGCCAAGGACCGCCGCGCGCTATCAGGTGACGGATATTTGCGACGCGGCCGAGAATATTCGGGGCGGCGTCAGCTACCTCAAGGATCTGACGGCTGCCTTTGGAGGCAACATTATGCTCGTGGTTGCGGCCTATAATGCCGGAGAGGGTCGTGTCGTTGCCGCAGGGGGCGTGCCGGATATTGCCGAGACCGTCTCCTACACGGCACTGGTTACCAACGCCTATTACGGCTTTGACAACTACCTGAAGGGCGGCAAGCGGGCCGCCAAGGCCGCCGCTGCGGGCAGTCGAGCCGTTGCTGCTGCCGGCGTGGACCTGCTGGCGCAAACGCCAGCCTCCGAGCAGCCAACCCCCATCCATCAAACCAGACCGCAAGCCGGCGATCACGACTGGATCGGCGGCTCGGTTCTGTACGTGCAGTAGTCAGGAAAGAAAGGAGCCCCAGATGAAGACAAGGCTATACAATCTCGCCCGATCGGTGATGTCGACCGGACGGATCAACGGAAACATCTTGGTGCTGGCAGGGGTCGCCGGCGCTGTGATGATGGGCAATGTCGAACTAGCCTATGCCGCCGGCGATATCTTCCAGCCGATCAATTCGGTGTTCACGACACTCCTCAATTTCATGACCGGAACGTTCGCGACGACAGCGGCGACCATCGCCTGTGCTGCCGTTGGCTACATGGCGTTGACGAGCCGTATCCCCTGGAGTTGGTGCTTTTCCATCATCGTTGGCATCGCCTTCATCTTTGGCGGCTCGCAGCTCGTGCAGTCCATGTCTTCCGGATTGGGCGGCTGATGAGCGAGGCTGAGGTAAGGGCGGAAGTGGCGCCGCTTGTTCTCGGTCTCACACGGCCGAGAATGTTCTGGGGCGTGCCGATCGGCGTCTTCGTCGGCGAACTGATGATTGTCGTCATGACGTTCCTCAATACGAAGAACCTTGCGATGTTTCTTCTCTTCCTGCCCCTGCATGCCGCGGCTTACGTGATCACGGTGCGCGATCCGCACCTGGCGAACGTCGCTCTCGTGCGGATCGCCAAATGCCCCTGGACGAAGAACCGTCACTTCTGGGGCGGCAATTCCTATGAACCGTAATTCTTGGGAGCCAACCTGATGGAGGCAGCGATGCAAAAGTCCATCCGCAAGGATCTTCGGTTTGGAGCCGAAAGCGCCCGGGAAAAGCCGATCTCGGCGCATGTCCCCTACCTCAGGCATGTCGACGAGGAAACACTGCGAACCAAGGACGGAATGCTGCTGACGATCATCAAGATCGATGGCTTCTGTCACCAGACCGCCGATCAGCAAATCATCGATGTCGAGGCGACCGCGCGCAACACGCTGGTTCGGGCCCTCGCAGACAGCCGTTTTGCAGCCTACGCCCACATCGTGCGGCGTCGTATTCCCCCTCAACTCGGTGGTACGTTCGATATCCCATTCTGCAGGGCTCTCAATGATCGTTACATGCTGAGCCTAAAAGACAACAGCATGTATTTGAACGAGCTCTACCTGACGATCATCCGGCGGGGCTTCCAGGGCAAGGTCGGACTGGCGGACGAGATCTTATCGCGCTTGCGCAAGGCGTCCGGTGTATCCGAGCGGGCGATGGATCTGGAGGCCCGCCAGGAGCTGCGCGAGCATGTCGCCAACATCGTCAAGGGAATGGAACATTACGGCGCCCGGGTCCTGAAGGTGGTGGCGCGGGAGCGGCACGTGGCGTCCGAGCCGCTCGAGTTCCTGGCGATGCTGCTTAACGGCGGCGAGCCAGTCGCCATGGCCTTGCCGCGCATGCCTCTCGACCAATATCTGCCGACCCGCCGTATCACCTTCGGCCGCCGTGTCTTCGAAATGCGCGGCGCCAGCGACATCGAAACCCGGTTCGGCGCAATGTTGTCGATCCGCGAATACCCACCCTACACCGCGGCTGGCATGATCGACGGGCTGCTGAAGGTCCCGGGCGAGTTCATCCTGTCGCAAAGTTTCGCCTTGCAAGATCGTGCGCCAGTCCTGTCGGAGATGGATCGGATAGAGCGTCAGATCAGTGTTTCGGATGAGCGTGGCACGAGCCTTGGAAGTGCTATCTCGATTGCCAGGGATGAGTTGGTCAACGGCCGCGCCGTCATGGGCTATCACCATCTGTCGGTGATGGCGTTAGGGGCTTCGATCAAGGAGACCGAGGCCGGCGCCCAGGCCATCACCAAGGAATTGCAGAATGCCGGTATGGTGGTCGTGCGCGAGGATCTGAACAGCGAGCCGGTCTTTTACGCCCAGCTACCGGGCAACTTCTCCTATATCGCACGTCGCGCGCTGATTTCGTCGCGCAATTTTTGTGGACTGGCGTCGTTTCATAATTTTGCTCTTGGAAAACCCCGTGGAAATCACTGGGGACCGGCTGTTTCCTTGCTGCAGACGACGTCGATGACCCCCTATTTCTTCAACTTCCACAAGGGTGAGGTCGGCAATTTCATCGTCACCGGCCCGACGGGTTCGGGAAAGACCGTGGCGCTCCTGTTTTTGCTGTCGCAGGCAATGCGGGCAAGACCCCAACCTCGATGCGCCTTTTTCGACAAGGATCGTGGTGGGGAGGTCTTCATTCGTGCCTGCGGTGGTCAGTACGAGGTGCTGCAACCCGGCGTTCCAACCGGTTTCAATCCGCTGCAACTTCCAGACATTCCTGATAACAGGGCGTTCGTCTATGACCTCCTCAGCTATCTCGTTCGCCCAAAGGATGATGCCGAAAAGCTGTCGGCCGAGCAGGAGAAAATCCTCTACCGAGCGGTCGAGCAGATATTCAGCGTGCCGGTCCGGGAGCGCCTGTTCTCGGACGTCGTCCATCTGCTGCGAGGGGGCGAGGCCGCCGGGCCCGACGATCTGGCGTCGCGTTTCGAGGCCTGGTGCGATACCCGAGGATGGTTGTTCAACAACACGGTGGATCTTTGGGATGGCGAGCGCGGCATCTTCGGCTTTGATCTGACCGCCGTCCTCGATGATCCGGAAGTCCGCACAGTGGCGCTCGGCTATATCTTCTTTCGCATCGGCCAGATGCTGGATGGCGAGCGGCCGATGATGCTCTTCGTTGACGAAGGCTGGAAACTCCTGAGCGACGACCGGGCAGGCGCCTTCATCAACGACCAGCTGAAGACCATCCGCAAGAAGAACGGTATTGTCGGAATTGGCACGCAATCTCCACGCGATATCACCACATCGCGGATCGCCCATACGCTGCTCGAGCAAAGCCCGACGACCATCTTCTTCCCCAACCCGAAGGCGGATGGGGAGAGCTATGTCAAAGGTTTTGGACTTTCGGAAACCGAATTTGAGTGGGTGAGGTCGACCGCGTCGACAAGCCGTCAGTTCCTGGTCAAGCACGACCACGACAGCCTTATCGCGCGGCTTGATCTCTCCGCACTCCCGGACTTCATCAAGGTGCTGTCCGGCAGGGCTGAAACGGTCGCCGAATGCGAGCGTCTGCGTCGTCGCTACGGCGACGCCCCGGAGCTCTGGCTGCCCTATTACTGTGGCTGGAGCCAGGAGCCTGACAATCCTCCGGACGCAAGAGGTGATATGAGATGAGCGTCCGGAACCGAAATCTCAGCGCTTCTATGTGCCTGGTGGTACTGGTGGCGATGTCGGGGATCTCGCCGACGATGGCACAGGTGCCGGTCAACGACGCCGCGCGAACGACCGAAGAGACGAAGACGGCCGTCTGCGTGCAACGCGCACGGACCTTCAAACAGTCTTCCGTGGCACCGTCGCGAGGTGTCACGTCGAGTGTCACGGCGAAGGGGGATCTTGCCGGCATCCCACCGATCTCAGGTGCGGCCATCTCCGGGTCACCGCTTTCCGGGACTGCAATTGGCACTAGCGACCTGTCGATCCTTCTGGCCACCGGTTCAAGCGTCCAGGCCCTGAAAACCAGGAATATCGGCCAGGTGGTGAGCGCGCTCGCCGCAACGGCTGCCGCGATCAGCGCCAATACCTCGACACTTCAAAACCAGGCAGCGACAATCGGCAATGCCAACTCCCTGCAGGGCGCCTTCGACCAGAACACCACCGCGCGCCTGTCGGGCGCCCAGATCTGGAACCAGGCGATCCAGTCGGCGACGACAACGGTTCGATTGCGAAACCAGCGACTGGTCGACCAGGCAGCAGCGGAAAGCGCTGCATCGAAAGTCATGACCTACGATCCGGGCTCCGTATCGTTCATCAACGGCAATGAGTAGGAGAGTTCAGACGATGAAGCCATTGAAGATGTTGCCCAGACATGCCCTGTCCCTGCTCATGGCGGTGGTTCCCTGCGGCAGTGTTTTTGCGCAGGTCCCCGTCATCGACGAGGCGACCCTGTCCCAGGCAACGAAGACCGCGTCGAACACCGCGCAGATCATGTCGTCGAACAGCGACATCCTGCAGACCGTAAACAGGACACTTGCGGCGGTCACCGGAAACCGGTCGACCAGCGAGATCGCCGGTGCGGCCCTTGGCTCCGGGTTTTCGATCGGCAATGCGCCCGATTTTTCCTCATTGCTCAGCGGTCAGATGTCCTGGGGCAATCTTGGTTCCTTCGGCAATACGGCCGCAACGATCCTGAACGGTCTCAATCTCGTCAGGTCCTTGTCGGGCGAGATGGCAAGCGCAAATTTGACGCGCGGCGACAAGGTCTATCAGGGGTTGGTGAACACGGCGACAGCGCTGACGGCGTCGATTGCCGGAACGCAGACCAGTGCACAACAGCGATCGTCCGCGTTTCAGGCTGTCCAGGGACAAATCGGATCGGCACCCGACATCAAGGGCTCCATCGATCAAAACTCGCAAGTGCAGACCCAAACCGCACAAACCGTCAACGAGCTCGTCGGAGCTGTCAACGCCGGAAACGCTGCTCTGAATGCCGAACAGATGCGCCAGCTGGCAGCGGAGGCGGCAACATCTGCATTCATGACCTACCACCCGAATGAGGTCTCCTTCGTTGGGCAGTGAAGATGAGATGATAACGCGGGTGGGCCAAACCGTTTGCCTTGCGCTCGTGGTTGCGACCTTTACCGCATTGCCCGGATGTGCTGGCCATAAGGAACTCAAGGCGCCGTGCTCGGCGGGGATAGGCTCCATCCTATTCTCGCAGGCTTATGCCGGCGGCATCGACGATCATTGCGGGCCGATGGTTCGTCAGCGCGGCGTCGTCGGAAACGATGATCGCAGCGGTGTGACCATGCTTTGAGCGGCGCGAGAGCATGAACCCGTTCGACATTCTGTTCGGCAAGATCGACAGCATGGGCGTCAGCGCCGTGCAGTCCATGTACACGACGCTTGCCGGCTATCTCGGGCCATTGTTCCTGGCCGGGCTTACCGTCTATGTCGTCTGGTGGGGCTATGAGATGCTGTTCGGTCGCGCCCAGATGACCGCCGGCACGTTCGTCTGGCGATTTGGTCGGGCGTTCATCTGCTACAGCCTGATCGTGTCATGGGCCACCTATCAGCCGCTGATCGTCAAGCCCTTGCTGGAAGCGCCGGATGGGATGGCGACGATTGTTTGCCAGTCGACCGGCGGCAGCGATTGCGGCGGGGACGGCAGTTCGGGATCGTCTGTGACGCAGGGTCTGACCGACATCTGGAACAGCGGGATTGCCGTCGTCAAGACCATGGTGGATGCCGGTGGTATCACGGCCGTTGGCATGTACATCCTTGCCATCGTCGTGCTTGCGGTCGTTTGTATTTTATGCGCGATCGCCGTCACGCTGCTGATGATCGGGAAGATGACCATGTTCATCCTGCTGGCGATCGGGCCAATCGTTCTGTGTTGCGCGCTGTTCAATCTGACGTCGCGGGTGGTGGATGGCTGGATTGCCAGTCTTGCGGGTTACGCGCTTCTGCCAATCATCGTCTATGTGATCCTCGGATTTATGTTGACGCTGCTGAAGGCCAGGGTGGATGCGCTGACTGCCGATGCCAGTGCGGCCAACATGACAACGCTGGCTCCCTTCATGCTGATGTCGATCGTAACGGCCTTCCTCTTGACCCATGCGATCTCGATCGCGCTGGCGATTGCCGGCGGGGGACCCAGAATTGACGCCCTCGGTGCGGCGGCGGCGGCAACGACCGTGAGGCTCGGTTGGAGAGCGGCTGCCATGTCCGGACAAGGCATCGCAAAGGCTGGCGGATATCTGTTCAACCAGCGGCCCGGTGCGCCGGCGACGATCGGCGATGGTGATCCCGCAGCAGCCCAGGTGCGAGCTGCCGCCGCCAACGCCCGCAAATAAGCATCCTGGAGAGACATGAATGGGTAAAAACGACAATGGGGTGGGGGCGCTAGACGCGTCAGAGGGAGGGATTGATCCCCGCTATTATAGCGAGGGAGAACGATGGGAGCGCTCGGTCTATCGGTCAGTCGCAATGTCTCGCGGTGTCTGGAGGACAGTCGCGGTGCTGCTCGGTATAGCCTTGGCAACGTCGATCGGTCTGCTCTGGATGCTGCTGCCGCTCAAAACCTTCGATGTCGTCGTCCTCGAGGTCGACAAGACAACGGGCTATGTGGAAGTCAGCCGACCGCTGCAGGAGCGTGGTGATCTTACGCAAAACGAAGCGGTAACGCGGGCCAATATCGTACGCTTCATCCGCGCTCGCGAAACCTACGATCCAAAGGGATTGCGGGACAATTTCGACCTAGCATCGCTCTATTCGACCGGAAAAGCATCCGCCGATCTCGCAAATACCTATTCCAGCGCGAACCTCAACAACCCTGTCAAAGTCTACGGACCCAACACCGAAATCACCGTGTTCGTCAAAAGTGTCATCTTCCTCAACGACAACACGGCCGCCGTCCGCTTTTCGACGACACGCTCCGGCACGTCAGGGCCTACTGTCACGGACCATTGGGTCGCCAATGTCCGCTTCAAATATACGTCCGAGCCGATGCGCAACGACTGGCGCTTCGACAATCCCCTCGGTTTCCAGGTGACCGAGTATAGGCGCGACCAGGAGACAGTCACTGTGGGGGAGGAGGCCCAGTGAGGACACGGCATCTTCTTATCGGCAGTATCGCTGCGATCACCATGCTCGCGCGCCCACCTGTCGTTTTGGCGGAAGTGCAGCCGCAATCCGTCAGGGCAGACGCACGCATTCGTACCGTGCCTTTCCAGAAGGACAACGTCGTCTATCTCGCCGGCATGATGGGTGTGTCGACGATGATCGTCTTTAATGACGACGAACAGATCGCAACGGTCGCCATGGGCGATAGCCTGGCCTGGCAGGCCGTCCCGGATCAATCCAAGCGCTTCCTGTTCATCAAGCCGCTTCAGCCCGACGCACAGACCAACATGAACGTCGTGACGTCGAAGCGGGTCTACACCTTCTTCCTCAACGGCGCCAAACCCGGCAACACCAAAGCTGCGGTCATTAAGCTGCGTTTTTCCTATCCGGACGACACCATGGACGCCAACCTCTTGGCCGCCGCCCGACAGAATGCCGCCATGCCCAACATTCGGGCGGCTTTGGCAAACCCTGGCCGCATAAATTATGATTATGGATATAAAGGTGCTGTCGATGCCAGGCCGACGTCAATTTTTGACGATGGCACGAAGACGTTTTTCCAATTCAGTGGTGAAGTCCCGGCGTTCTTTGCCGTCAAGTCCGATGGCAGGGAGTCTCTTGTGAACTACCGACGCGAGGGCGACTACATCGTCATCGACAAGGTGGCGCGCCAATGGACCCTGCGATCAGGCAGTGTCGCGACCTGTGTGTTCAACCTGCAGCCCCCGATCGGCACGCCGCCACCGCAAGAAAGCAAATGGTCAGACGGTCAGCCGCAGGAGATCAGCCATGGCCATTGATTTCGAAGAAGAGGCGCGCATTACCGAGACTGTTGCGCGGTCCCCCGATGCGAGGAGAGGCAGGCTGATGCCGGTGCTTCTCGCCTCCGTTGCCCTGGTAGTCCTTGCCTATGCCGGCTATGTTAGCATCATCAAGCCAGATAGAGCGAAGAAGACGGATACCAACGAGGCATTCAAGACGGCGAGCCACGCCGCGCATCTCAACTTCGACACGGAGAATTCGCCACCAGCACCCACCGACAACAGGCTGGTCCTTGCGCCACCACCGCCACCCGCACCTGCGGTCGTCCAGCCACCTCCTATTGCCGCCCCTATCGTCGCGCCGCCGGTTATAGACGAGGCGGCGGCACGGCGAGCCGCTGATGAGGCCGAGCGGGCAAAGAAACAAGAGGAGTTGCGCCAGGCGCGGCTGCGCTCGAACATGCTGGTCGTCGACCAATCTACCAGGGGAGATAGTGGCACGTCTGCTGCTGGCATCTCATCTGCGCAAAGCGGCGGTAACAGCGCAAGTGCCGACGAGGACCCGAACCGCAGGTTCGCGCAGGCGGTCGGGTCCGAAGACGTCGCGACAGTGACAGCCTCAAGCAATGATCGCATCGACGCTTTGATCCCGCAGGGAACATTGATCCGTGGGGTGCTCGAAACGGCAATCCAGTCCGACCTTCCCGGCATGGTCAGAGCCGTTATCTCGACCGATGTCTATTCCTTCGATGGCCGGCGGATCCTGCTGCCGAAGGGAACCATGCTGACGGGCGAATATAGAAGCGGTATGGCGCGCGGCCAGACGCGGGTGCTGGTCGTCTGGACGCGGGCGCTGCGCAGTGACGGAACGTCCGTTGCACTCGGGTCCTATGGAACGGACGACCTTGGACGTTCGGGGCTCGCGGGCTTCGTCGACAAGCACTACCTCGAGCGCTTTGGTGCGGCAGCCGTGCTTAGCATGGTCGGAGGCGTCTCCTCCTTTGTTGCAGGCCTGAACAGCGACGGGTCCAGCAGTTCCGCCTCTTCCTCATCAGGCTCAAACGCGCAGAGCCAGGCGCAACAAACCCTGTCCCAGACCATGGCAGAGATGGCCAACATGGCGCTGAAGGATTCAATCAGCATACCGCCGACGATCTATGTCGACCAGGGAACCGAGATCATGGTGTTCGTGCGCAAGGATCTCGATTTCTCCTCGCTCTATCCCGATCCGGTCCGGCAAGCCGTCAATGACCTTCGCCGCGCGCAGATACGGCATTTGGTCGCAAAGCCCGGCCCGTGACGTGATAGAGCCTCAACCGCCGCAGGGCGAACGCTCGAAGTCCTTGTGGGACAGCTTGCCCATTTATGTCAGGCAGACTGCTCAACCCATTCGCCGCTGGCTGGAGGATCCAGCCGTGATCGAAATCATGTGCAATCGCCCAGGAGAAATCTGGATCGAGAGCCTCGACAGCCGTCATATGAGCCGACACGACGTGCCTGCGCTCGATGCGAAGGCGATTACCGCGCTGGCGCAGATGATTGCAGGAACGACACAGCAAAGCGTCAACGAGGGGACCCCGCTTCTGTCAGCTGCCATGCCCCATGGCGAGCGCTTCCAGGCAGTGCTTTCTCCCGTGGCCGTCATGGGCGGAGCCTTTGCCATCCGCAAACAGGTGATCCGCGACATGACGCTCGACGACTATCTCGCGCTTGGCGGTCTCGATAGTATCCAGGTGAGCGGGGTCGGAGTACCTGATGCCGAGGGTTTGAGCGATCTCGAACACGAGTTGGTCGCGCGCCTGGTGGACCCGTCGCCGCCAGCACGGCGTGAGTGGCTCCGTTTCGCTGTCGAAAATCGCGTCACGATGTTGATTTCCGGGGGTACCTCGAGCGGCAAGACCACATTTTTCAACGGGCTGTTGAAGGACGTGCCGGCGTGGGAGCGGCTGATATCGATCGAGGATACGCGCGAGCTCAAACCCTCCCAGCCGAACTATCTGGCGCTGGTGACCTCAAAGGGTGGACAGGGCAGGGCCCGCACCACCATCCAGGAGTGCCTCGAGGCGGCACTTCGCCTGCGGCCTGACCGCATCTTCATGGGCGAGATCCGCGGCGCCGAGGCCTTCAGCTTCCTGCAGGCCGTCAACACCGGGCATCCAGGCTCCATCTCGACGCTGCATGCCGACAATCCGCGTGGCGCCTATGAGCGCCTGGCGATGGCGACCATGCAGGCAGGCCTTGCCCTGACCAAGGTGGAGCTGATGGAGTTCGTACGCTTCGTCGTGCCGATCGTCATCCAGGTGGCTCGCGATCCCATCACTATGAAGCGCGGCGTTCGCGAGATTTACTTCAGCAAATGGAGCGGTCGATGAGACGCTTCGAGAAGGCGGTAGTGCTCGTCGCAGGTCCGGTCGTGGGTGTCGGGGCCGCCTTCTACGCCTGGTCTGCCAGCTACGCCGCAGCCTCGTATTTCTCCCTGAGAAGCTCGGCAATGTGGAAGAGCTTTGCCGGCGGCGACGTGCTGATGCCGATAAGACAAGCCTGGGTCTATTTTGGCAATCCTGTTGTCACCAAGCTGATGTCATTCGCGACGATGTCGACGCTAGCCTTGAGTGCGGTCGTCACTGTCGGGATAACGCTCGCAATCAAGCGACCCTGGCAAGTCCGGCCACCCGCCGACGGCTCCCGCTTTGCAACGCTGAATGATCTGGAGCGCGCGGGGCTAGTGGGCGGCGTGCCTGGCAGGTCCGTCCTGCTCGGCACCTTCGGCAAGGGTAGCTTGGCGGTGGACGTCCGCTATAGCGGCGAAAGCCACTTCTTCGTCAACGGGCCCTCTCGCTCTGGCAAGGGCCGCGGCTTCGTCATGCCGAACCTGCTCGAATACGAGGGATCGGTCGTAGTGCTCGACGTCAAGCTCGAGAACTACACGCTGACCGGACCGGCGCGTCTGGCCATGGGACAACAGTGCTTTGTTTTTGCGCCGGGATCGACTCGTTCGCATCGCTGGAACCCGCTGGACTTCGTCCGTGGATGGCCTGAGCGCTCGACGGATCTGGTCAATCTGGCGGCCAGCCTCTTGCCGATCGGCGACAGGGAGGAGGCCTATTGGAAACAGACCGCACGAGGACTGCTCGCAGGCGCTCTCGGCTATGTGCTGGAGTCCCGCACAATGGAGGGCAGGCGAAACTTACGCTCCGTGCTGCGGCTCTTCTCGACCGGCCGTCCGTTCTCGGACGTGCTGAAAGATATCATCGACAAAGAACCGAAGCTCGATCAGTTTATTCTCGGCAGTTTTCGCCAGCACCTTTCGCGTGACGAGGAACAACGGCCCTCGTTCGAGAGTCACGTGACAACGGCACTGGCCGCCTTCAACAACCTTTTGATGGCCGAGGCCTGTTCAGCAAGCGATTTCGACATCCGCGGCCTGCGTCGCAAGCCGTTCTCGCTGTTCATTGCGGCCCCTGTGTCGGACTTCGCGACGGTCGAGCCGATCATCCGGCTTTTGATCCAGCAAATCCACGATGTGATGCTGCGATCGCTCCCGGCACCCGATGAACCGCATAAGATCCTGATGATGCTTGACGAGTTTTACCAGTTCGAGCGGTTGCCGGAGATCGTCAAACGCGCTCCCCTGGTTGCGGGCTACGGACTAACGATCGCCCTCGTCGCCCAGAACATTCCACAAATCGATGAGCGTTACGGACAGCAGACCCGAAATGCGCTGCTCGGCAACATGGACGTGAAGCTCAGTATCGCTGTTGGCGACGACGCTACCGCCAAGATCGTCTCCGACAACCTTGGCCGCAAATATGTGGAACGTGAAGGCTGGGGAAGGCAGACAGGGCTTCTGTTCGGAAAGCAGGCTTCAAGCGGCCGGTTTGAATTGGTGCCGCTGATGGATCCCGGCTCGGTTCAGCGGCTGGATGATGACCATACGATCTTGCAGGTGCGCAGCGGCTATGGCGCCATTCTCAACAAGCTCAACTTTTACAGCGATGTGCGGTTCGTCGCGCGACGGCGGGACGTCGCAGGATGGAAGAGCAAGCTTGTGATCCCAGAGATCAGGATCCACGCAGAGTGGCCGCTGTTTACGCCTCAGCCGCCGGCGCAGGTCGTGGAATTACCTGCTGCAAACGCCGAGCAGCGGGAACCCGTGGGGGTTGACCACGAGATGGTCGTGCTGGAGCACGCGAGCGCCGTATTCGTCGAACCCGCGCTGCTCATGCATGTCTTTCGATCGGCGGTATCGGCCCTGGACGACCAGCCGGCGGCCGATCTCTTGTTTTGGCTGAGAACAGCACCTCATACGATCGGAAAACTCAAGGGTGGGAGAGGGCGCTTGGGCGGTCAGGACAGACGCATGAGGAAGCAGGCACTGGCGTCGGTCTGGCCACTGCGCAATGCGATCTCTGAGGCGCGCTGGGCTGTCATCGCAGCCCGACTTTCCGAAACGGCGGAGCATGGCTTGTTTTTTACGCCCGGCGGCAATTCGTCTGAGGCGAGTGACATCGAGGTCGACGAGGGAGAGGACGAGGCCAACCGTCTGCAGGTGGGGTTTTCATCGGCCCAAGAGGTCGTCGCCCAGGTTGCGGGCATTGCGGAGGCCGCCACTAGCAGCAAGCAGGTGAACGATCCGAACGCGCTTGCGGTCGCGCTGACCAGTTTCAAAGGCGCATTGGACCATTCGATGACGGAATTTGAGGAAGAAAACCGGCTGCCTGTTTTCTGAACTGCAGTGGGGCCGGTAGCGGCCGTCCGTCTGATAGAACCTTCCTAGCGGATTCGGCGGCTGAGACCGAGGTTGATCAGGCGACCAACACCGAAGCCTGCAAGTATCAGATAAATTCGATAGAGCTCAGCTCGAAGCAGATCGTGAAAGTGGCGGTCAACGCTTCTGCGATAAATATGGGGAACGAGGAACCCAGTCGTCAGAGCCGTGATTGCTAGCCACACCATCGCCATGCGGCCTTCCCTAACCAGCGATTTGATCTTTGATGGCCGGAATTTGAACGAAGCAACTAACTCAGCGTTGCTCAAAAAAGTGCTCATGCAAGCAGCCCTCGAAAAATGCTACCTCATTCAGAGTCCATATGCGAGATTAACGGCTCATGAATGTCGGCTATCAGATCTTGAACTGCTTCCGCTGTCTTCCCTTTGCCGACATCTGAGTACATGATAGGCGCGATTATTGCTTTTGCAGCTCCACAGGATCACGCATTTTGAAAAAAGCTCTGGTTGTCATTGATATGCAGATGTACGCGCAAGACCGCCTCGATGGCGGGCGGGATCATGTCAATGGCGTGCTGCCGTCAAGATCGCCGCTTTGGCTGCAAAATTTCGTGAGAACGGTGATACGGTAATCCATGTTCATCATGGCGACCTCAATCCGGCATCGCCTATGCACCCAGGCGCACCAGCACAACGGATGATACCGGGCCTCGAACCCCTTCTTGGGGAACCGGTTTTTGTCAAAAGCACATCATCGCCCTTTGCATCGACCGACATGGAAAACTATCTCCGGGACAATCGCATCGACACTCTTGTCGTCACGGGTGCCGTTGCAGGTTACTGTGTTAACACGACCGTTCGAGTTGGCTCGGATCTTGGGTTCAGTATGATCGTGGTCCGTGATGCCGTCGTGGGCTTCGACCTTCCCGATGAAAATCTGTCTGCTCGCGTGATTTTTGATGTCTCCATGGCCCATCTCAAATCCGATTTCGCCAATGTTGTCGACAGCCCCGAAATCATAACACCCCTTGAATGACCGCAATTGGCGCAGAGCTGCCAACATGTTGGGCGGCTGTCGGCCTGAAGCGCCACTCGACCCAGCGCCCTCAGTTGCGATAAGGTCGAACAACAACCTACAACGGACGTAACGGATGGCCTACGGAGTCAGTGTTAAAAGCTGCAACGCCACGGCGGTTGAAATCAGGAAGCTATGGGAGGAAGCGAGCATCTTCGAGCCTTCCGCCTCCATGCATGCGGATTCCGCTCTGAAGCCGGCCGCCATTCCAATCATTGACCGGCCACCGTTCCGATTTGAAGCCGGCCACCATTCCAATCAATAACCGGCCAGTTACCGGCACTCAAGTTCCCCTGGGTCAGCAACCTTGGCATGTGTCCCCTCGATATCCACGAGGGGAATTTAATGCCTGCAAAAAGAAAGCTGACCGTGCGACACATTCGATAAATGCTGCGGCTTGCGGGTAGCGGGACGAGTAGCCGCGAGATCGCGGTCATACTTGGCATTGCTCGCAGCACCGTGCAGGACAATTTGAAGCGGGCTGCGATGGCAGGGCTGAGTTGGCCGCTCGCCAGCGACCTGACAGACGATGTCCTTGAGGCCAAGCTTTTCGTCCACCCCGGCGTCAAGCAGGGCCAGCGATTGCGCCAAGAGCCCGATTGGGGCCCGCTTTCAATAGAGCTGAAGAAGCCAGGCGTTACGCTGCTTATCCTTTGGGAAGAATACCGCAGCATTCATCCAGATGGGTATGGATATAGCCGTTATGTTGCGGCCAAATTTATGTTGCGGCAGCAGGGAATGAGCCAAGGATTTCGGTGATTCCTTGGCCCAAGCCGTCACATAAGATAGTTGCCTACAATGCTTTCAGGAATGCCATCAATGACGGCAGGGATCGCTGCCGTGGGGTGCTTCTCAAGCCGCTGATATCAACCTTTTCCAACGCCTTGGCCTTCATCTCGAGATCCACCTCGGCGTAGATGTGCGTGGTATCCAACGACACATGGCCCAGCCAAGCGCGGATCGTGTTGATATCGACGCCTGCTCGCAGGAGATGGACAGCTGTCGTGTGCCGGATCGTATGGGGGCTGATGCGCTTCGTGGCCAATGTCGGCACGGTTTTGCTCGCCGTGGCAGCGTATTGCGTCACGACGCGGTGATTTCCGAACCTCGTCAGAGGCTCCTTCGTCCGACCCAGAAAGACCGCATCGCTCCTATCCCGATCGGCAATGAGTCGAGCCAGCGATATCGCCGTCGCTGGCCACAATGGGCAAATTCGTGTCTTGTTTCCTTTGCCGTGAAGGCGGACTGACGGAGACGTGCCCAACTGAAGATTGCCAATCGTCAATTTTGCGGCCTCATCCGCGCGAGCACCGCTGTTGTACAGGAATAGCAACAGAGCATGATCACGCGCGCCGATAGGCGTACGCCTGTCAGGTTGACCGAGAAGCGCATCCATCTCGGCCTTCTCGAGATACCCGATTGCGGCCTTCGCTGTCTTTTTGAATGGTATTGCCCTTATCTCGGAACACCACGCCAGATGAACCGGTGATCGCATGCCGACGAAGCGTGCCAGCGAATGAATGGTCGCCAGCCGTTGGTTACGGGTTGCCTCGCTGCATCGGCGATCACGTTCTAGATGGTCCAGGAATTTGCGGACGACTGCCGGCGTCAACTCCTCCACTGTCATACGTTCGATGGCGCAACTTCCTTTCTCACTCGCAAACGGCAACAGCAGTTTAAGTGTGTCGCGGTAGCTGGCTTGGGTGTTGCGGGAAAGATTGCGTTCGGCGACCAGATGCTCCAACAGGAAACGACGGATCCACGGACCAAGGAGGTTCTCATCCTTCATGGTCGGCCCCCATTGCATATTGCGCAAAGCGCTGGCTGGCTGCATCGAGGAGATCGGGCGTCATGTGCAAATAGCGCTGGGTCGAACGTATATCGATATGGCCAAGGTAGGTTGCGAGTTGCGGAAGCAACCTTTGCACGTCTTGACCGGAGCGATACCAGGCGACCACCCGGTGCACGGCGGCGGTGTGACGAATATCGTGCAGTCGTGGCGGCCGAAGCTCCCCGATAGGGCAACTGATTCCGGCGGCTCGACGGACATGCTGGAACCAGGAAATAACCCGCACGTAGTGCCACGGCCGGCCATCGCGCGTAGTGAACAACGGTGATTGTTCCCCACGCGGCAAAGGGAGAAGGCGCCGGCGTTCGATATGCGCAGACAGCTCGTAGTTGAGCTTTGGTCCGATCGGCACGAGACGCGTTTTGAAGAACTTCGTGTCGCGGACAGTGATGATCTGCTCGGTCAGGTCCACGTCTTGCAAGACCAAGCGAAGCGCCTCGCCGATGCGCATACCGCTACCGTAAAGCAGCAGGAGAAGGGTGCGATACATTGCCGGCACCTGAGGACTGTGCCCAAGCTTCAGGATAGAGGTCGCGTCCAGCAGCCGGCGCAGCTCTTCCGTCGAATAGACGTACGGCGTCTGTTGCGGCGGCAGCTTCGGCAATGATGTCGGCAGTGGCGAGAACGCCGGATAGTCGCGGCTGACGGCGAAGCGGTAAAGACCGCTCAACACCCTGTAACGCAGCATCCAGGTGGCGCTGAGCGATCCGCTGCCTTGGAGAAACGCGGCTACCGCCTCCGGGGTAATCTCGCTGATCTCGGGATTGCCCATCACGCGGCAGAATCTGCGCAACAGCACCTCGGCGGACTCGAAACGCATGCCCAATGACCGCTGCTTGGCCAGATACGCGTCGACAACATTGGACAGCATCATTGCAGCGCTCCCAAGTCGAATGCACCAACCTCGCGAAGGGCTGCCAAGTTCACCTTGGCGTAGATACTGGTCGTCGCCGCGCTGCGGTGCCCCAGATGGTCCCCGATCTCCTTTATCGACAGACCTTCGGCAAGAAGCCGAGAGGCGCAGGCATGCCGCAGTGCGTGCCCCCCGCGATGGGCCGCTTCGATTCCAAGCGCGACAAATCTGCGGTTCGCGACATCATAGATGCTTCCCGCCTTCAACGGCCGACGGGGCGCTTGCATGCATAGGAAGACTTCCGGGTGCGACGACGACGGCCGAACCGTGTCGATGTAGCGGGCAAGCGCCTCAGCAACAGACGAAACGAGAGGATAGATCTGCGGCTGGCGGCGCTTCAGACGGAAAAGCCCTAGGGTCCCACCGGCCCAGTCGATCCGATCGAGGCGCAATGCAACTATCTCGCCGCTCCGCATTCCATAGACCGCAAGCAGCAGCAGGATTGCACGATCGCGAATGTCCCGCGGCTTGTCGGTGTCGGCATCGGCCAACATGCGCTGCACGTCTGACCAGTTCGGGGCGTACGGCAGCGACTCCTCTCGGTAAAGCCGGGGACGATCGATCGATCCGGCCAGGTTGTTTGCGCATAATCCCCGCTTTCCGGCATAGCGCAGAAATACCCGCAGAGCAGAAGCAGTGGTGGCGACCGACACACGGGACCATCGTCCCGTTGCCTGGGACACAAAATAAGCGTCGATGTCGACCGCCTGAAGATCTCCGAGTTGCCGGTTCGTCTGATCGCACCAGCGCAGGAACCTGCCGATCACACGGATCCATTGCTCAAGCGTCGATGGTGTGAAGCCGCGCTCATCGCGCATCCATCTCACATACTCTTCGAGTTGCCCCTGATACTCGAATCCGGTACTCGGTTCTCGCCACCAACCAAGAAATCGAAGCCAAGGACGTCCGATATCGACCACTCTTCGGGCGGCCGTGAGCGCTCCGTGCGCCTGTTGCCTCTCAATCGCAATCTGTCGGAGGACCTCGATGTCGATGCCCTCCGAAGGAGCATTCGGACCGAGGCGCGGGGCAATCCACAACAGCTCGTTGCGTTTGATTTTGAGAGAAGCGTGAGTGGCACCGCGTTCCGCGCAGTGGCGAAGATAACGGTTCCGCTCTTCGGCAAACGGCGCGTCATCATGATAGTGGGCCGCCGAGCGGCCGGCATCAGTCGTATGATCCATAGCAAACCTCCATTGGAAAGCTTGCTACCCAGTCATCGAGTTATGTTGCGTCAAGCCCCCCACGACACCGAGGCGCTTGAGCAAGAGAGGCCTTCCACTACATAAATTTGGCCGCAACATAACGGCTATATCCATACCCATCTGGATGAATGCTGCGGTATTCTTCCCAAAGGATAAGCAGCGTAACGCCTGGCTTCTTCAGCTCTATTGAAAGCGGGCCCCAATCGGGCTCTTGGCGCAATCGCTGGCCCTGCTTGACGCCGGGGTGGACGAAAAGCTTGGCCTCAAGGACATCGTCTGTCAGGTCGCTGGCGAGCGGCCAACTCAGCCCTGCCATCGCAGCCCGCTTCAAATTGTCCTGCACGGTGCTCCGAGCAATGCCAAGTATCACCGCGATCTCGCGGCTACTCGTTCCGCTACCCGCAAGCCGCAGCATTTGTCGAATGTGTCGCATGGTCAGCTTTCTTTTTGCAGGCATTAAATTCCCCTCGTGGATATCGAGGGGACACATGCCAAGGTTGCTGACCCAGGGGAACTTGAGTGCCGGTAACTGGCCGGTTATTGATTGGAATGGTGGCCGGCTTCAAATCGGAACGGTGGCCGGTCAATGATTGGAATGGCGGCCGGCTTCAGAGCGGAATCCGCAGGCCACGATGAAGGGGGCCGAAATTGGGCCCGGTTTGCCAGCTTGATCGGCACATGTAAAATGAATGGAATTGAGCCTTACGCCTATCTGTGCGACCTCTTCACCCGCCTCGCAAACGGCCACCTCGCCAAAGACATCGATGCCCTAATGCCTTGGGCCTATGCCGCCCGCATCAAGTCCTCACAATGAGCTCGTCAGATACTCGTCGGTGAGCTCACATCCGGCCCCAAAGGCAATACCATCAAGCCGCTGCAACTGAAAAATCAATGGGGCGTGGACGCCGCATACGACAGAACTTCCAGCGCCTCGTCCACAATGGCGCGGATCGCCCGCAGCGGATGGCTTGTCGGAACGCGGGCTTCGCAGCTCACATAAGAAAACAGACCCGCCGTCTGCATATCACTGCCACGCATGTCCTGCTCCTGCCGACCAATCACTCAGGCATGGAGTCACGGCAGTCCGTTCACAGCAAGGGCCTTTTCCGTACACTGCTAGGTTTTAATCTTGGTCCGAATCGCGTGGGCCATGGTCCTGGAGGATATAGGTTTGGGCAGAAAAAGCGCGGACGTCATGTCATCGCTGGAAAGTGACATTTTAAGGTCACTTCCTCCGATGATGATGGACGCTGTCTTGAAGGCTGCATGCAAGCCAGTAGCACCCTGATTGTCGGGAAGAGACGATTGGTCAACTAGAACCAAATCGGCTTGTTTGCCTTTTGATATCCAATTGCCATATTCTGCATATGTCTTAAAGCCCACTGGCTCATAGCCCAGAGCGGCGATCTTGTCCTCATACACCTCCCGCAATACGGAATCCGGTTCAACCAATGCCACAATCTCTCCGTTGCCACGCGGTGTTTTACAGCGGCCGAAAAACGTGTCCGGGCTGACGGGCTTCTTCGAAGAAGGTGGTAGAAAGATGTCGAAGCGCGTCCCTCGCCGAACGGCTGATGTAACGTCAATATATCCTGCAAGCGCGCTGACATGACCGTGCACGGCGGCAAGACCTAAACCCGTACCGCCGCTGCGAGAGCGTGTTGTAAAGAAAGGCTCAAAAATGTGGGGCAGCACCGTTTCGGCAATGCCTTCGCCGTTGTCGCTGACAGAAAGAAGAACATAGTCACCAGCTGGCATAACACCATGCGCCAGTATTTTCTGTCTAGATACGAAAGTTCGGCGAACGATGATGTCGATTTTACCATCGGCGGTAAAGGCTTGGGAAGCATTCTTGCAAAGATTCATCAGCATCTGCTGCACCTCAAGTGGGCTTCCTTCGACTACGCTCTTCTTGTCATCAAACTCAAAATTCAGCTCGATGTTGCTCTGCAATGCTACTCGCAATAGGGGAGCAATTTCCATTACGAGTTCGGATACACTGAACGGCTTTGTTACGCGTTCTACTTTTCGGCTTAAAGTCAATATTTGATCGATGATGAGCCTGGCTCTGTGACCCGATGAAATAATCTGATCAATATGCCTTCGGGTGGCAGATGACCGACGCTGCGTATTTTGCGCCATCTCAGCGTACCCGAGGATTGCTCCCAAAATGTTATTGAACTCATGCGCTATTCCACCAGCAAGTGTACCGACTGCCTGAAGACGTTCAGCATGCTCCAATCGCCTCTCCAGAATAGCACATTCGGTCTGCTTACGCCGAACATCAATATAGTGGCAGAGGCAGGCGGTGGCGAGTTCAAGAAGCTGAATTTCACCTGGACAAGATTGCCGACGATAGCCCTCATAAACGAGGGAACAAATCGCTATCAGGTGATCCGTAGATTTGTGTGCCAGCAGCA